>JBLIEU010000023.1:0-33489 GCA_047633195.1 Cryomorphaceae bacterium
TTATCACGGTGACACCATCACCAAGGGCATCCTTCGATATTGAACCAACCACCATTTCAGTTTTGGATCCTCAGATGCAGGTCATTGATTTAAGTGAGGGAAATATTTCTTGTACCTACTACTTCGACGACCAGATTTTTGACGTTTGCAACTTCGATTATACGCTTGAAAATTTGATCCCACAAACTATTCGGCTCGTTGTGGAGAATGAATTTGGGTGCTCTGATTCAGAAGAGGCTCAGATTTTTCTTACCGATCACCTCATTTATATCCCGAATGCCTTTACACCTGATGGCGATGGGATCAATGATTTCTTTCGTCCTGAGATGCTCGGGGTAGTTGATTTTAAAATGTGGGTTTTCGATCGGTGGGGAAGCGAAATATTTTTCACTGAAGATCCAATTGGTTGGAACGGTGAAGGAGTCAATGAAGACTACTATCTTCAGAACCAAGCCTACAATTACAAAGTGATCATTACGGATTATGGGAAAATAAATTTTGAATATCTCGGTTCTGTAAGTCTGATACGTTAAGTACATGAAGAAATTTTTAGTCGTCACTCTGATTATGATCGTCGCCGCGACGATTTTCTATTCAATTCTAGATGAATCATTACCAGAAGGTAACGCAGGCCCAAAAGCAGAGGCGCTGGCGGAAGAAATGTTGAACGCCATTGGCCATAAAGCCTGGGAGAAAACACCTTTTGTAGCTTGGAGTTTTCGCGATGCGCACTATTACGTTTGGGATAAGCAAAACCACATCTCACAAGTGAAATGGGAAGACTACGAGGCTGTGATTGATTTGAACAACATTACTGGAAGGGCAACCAAAGGCGGAGAAGAATTGAACGAAGCTGAGTTGAATGAGGCCGTTCAAACGGCTTGGTCTTACTGGTGCAACGACAGTTTTTGGTTAAATGCCCCAGCCAAAGTCAAGGATGCAGGAACAACCAGAAAAATAGTAACCGACGATGATGGAAGCGAGCAGCTCTTGATTCAATATGAATCCGGAGGAGTAACTCCCGGAGATGCTTACCTGTGGAAACTTGACGAAAATTATATTCCCACCTCTTACAAAATGTGGGTATCGATCATTCCAGTTGGTGGCGCAGAAGCTACGTGGGAAGATTGGGTGGAGAAAGATGGGGCGATGATTTCTACCCGACATAAAATGGGGCCATTTGAAATCCCGATTGGGAATCTTGAGGTTGGTGATTCTCCAGAAGATTTTGGCTTGGCCAATGATTACTTTACGTCCGTTCTGCAAGAGTGAGTCGCATGTCGATGTGATCAATTCCATCCCAAGGATAGACATCGCTGATTTGCTCAAAGCCAAAACTCGAATAGAATCTCTTTAGGTAAAGCTGTGCCGCAATTTTGATGGTCTTTGCCTCCGTTTTTTCTTGACAATAGTCAATGGAAACATTCATTAACTCCTTGCCCAGTTTGAATTGGCGAAACGCTTCTTTCACCACCACTCTGCCGATACTGAGCTCTGGATAGATCGATCCAGCTGGTGCTATCCGAGTTGTGGCAATTATTTCTCCTTCCTCGGTTTTTCCAATGGTATGAATGCACAATGGATCCAACCCGTCAATTTCGGAGTAGGGGCAGTTTTGTTCGACTACGAAAATATCCACTCGAATTCTCAAAATGTCATGAAGCTCAAGAAGAGTCAATTCATCAAAAGCTTTTATTTCCCAAAGGACTTGGGGTTTTTTATCTATGCTCATTCTCCGTATTTTCGGCTAAAGGTTGCAAACTATGTGTGGTCGTTACGTTGTGGTTTCAAAGATAAGTGAGATCGAAGAAAGATTCGGTGTAGCGGCTGATGGTTCTTTTGTGCAATCGTACAACATTGGTCCTGGTAGTTTAGGGCCTGTCATCACTGACGATAAGCCCAAATCCCTCCAATTTTTCCAATTTGGTTTTACCCCATTTTGGGCAAAGAAGAAGATGTATTTTTTCAATGCACGAGCCGAAGGAGACCAGAACAAAGAAAATAATCCCAACTACCGAGGGGCGAAAGGGATCATTTCAAAACCCGCATTTCGCAAGTCGATCCGCAGCAAAAGGTGCCTGGTAATTGCTGATTGCTTTGTCGAGGGAACGACCAAAGAAAAGCTGGATAAGCCATTTCTGGTTCATTTGGAAAAAGACAGAAGGCCTTTCGCTTTTGCAGGGATTTGGGATGAATGGCTCGACCAAAAAACGGGAGAAATCGTCAAGTCATTTGCCATCATAACGACCACTCCCACGCCGCTATTGCAATTGCTGCCTCATCACCGATCTCCTGTTATTCTTTCCAGAAAAGATGAGGCCAATTGGATCAATCCCGATGCGCATTTGATGGATGTGACCAAACTTCTGGAGCCATATCAAGGCTTTATGAATGCCTACCCCATAGGCACGGATATCAAGAATCCGCGAAACAACAACAGAGATTTAATTGAGCCCGCTGGGCCTAGTGTGGCTTCTGAAAGTAAACTTGTGGTGGAGCAGAATCTTGTTTTAGAAGGGATGGGTTTTTCTAAGGCCCGAAGTCGCAAGCGCTAATTTGTGGCTGCCTATAAAGTTGAGAATCTATCGATTTAGTCGAATGTCTGAGCTAGAGAGTTCATTAGCAAGGCGCACGTAGGTTTAAAAACCAAGGAGTTGACTTTTGTCAATGACTGTTTTTAAAACAAGTGGAACGCAGAAAATGGACTCTATAGACAGATACTAATTAGAAGAGCGTTCCTTGCTCGGCGCCCTTACTTTCCACTTCTACCCATTTCATTTCAGGAAGATAGACTACATAGCCTTTTCCTATCTGATTTTCGGCACTATTGATCGCTTTCAAGTAATCACGGACTTGAGATAAGTGCTGGTCTTTTTCCTCTCCCGTTTTGAAGTCAATTACGGTAAATGATGAAGGCTCTTTAAAAACCATATCGGGTCGAAAAACTTGGCCATCTTTTGCGAGCGTTCGCTCTGCTAGCCGCTTACCAGTCCCAATCAGTTCTTGATATTTCTCATCTGAATAGAGCTTATCAATCCAAATGGAGAGTTCTTTTTCTTGATCGGCTGGCACTCTGCCGTTTCTGCTCCAAGTTTGAAGTTGAGCTTTTGCTTCTTCAAGATTCTGACTCTTTGCGGCAAGTTCGTGAAAGAGAATTCCCGCTTCCCGATTGGGAGATATGCCTTCACTGCTTATCGTAAACCTCTTCTCTACAGAAATGTCAACAGGATCATCAAGTTCCATTATTTCTCCAGATTTTTCTGTTTTCTCTGAGGATGTAACTTTTCGTTTCTCTCCAATGATTAAGCTTGATTCTATTCCTTCAGAATTTTTAGAATCAATTTCTACATGGACTTCCGAAGAGCCTTCAAACTTGGCTTTTAGCTTTTCGAAAGCAGCGCTTATCGCTGGTCCTGTCTGGGCCTTGGTGCCTTCGGCATGGCTGATGTAAAGCCTCTCTGAGGGCCTGGTAACTGCAACGTAAATCAGGTTAATGTTGTCAAACTTATTTTCTTGATTGTATTGTTCCAGATCCGCTTTGTATCCCATATCCTCCAGCGATTGAGATAGTTGAAGAGGAACATATTCAAAAGGGATGTCTAGTTTTTCATTCGTGCGAAGCCATTTGGTTTCAACGCGATTGGAAAAGTTCCAATTGAGATTTGGGAGAATCACCACGGGAAACTGAAGTCCTTTGGACTTGTGGATGGTCATCAGCTGCACTTGATTTCCTGAATCACCCACTTTCGCTTCGGGTTTATTTCCCAAGCTATCCCACCACTCCAAGAATTCTTGAGCTGACAACGAGCGACCACCTTTTTCGAGGATGCAGTTCAGGAAAGATTCCACAAAAACATCTCTGCGCTTATCTTTTGGCACGAATCTGTTTATGATTTCTTTGCTTATCTCCCAAGCGCTCATTCCCGAAAGGAAACCCAGTGAGAAGTCTGACGAGAAGACTTTGGCGAAAGCAGTGAAATCTATCGAGCCGCGATAGCTGGGTCTTTCCCAAAACTTGTGGGGCTCAAATGGGACTTTATGCAAACGACATACCTCACGGATGATCTTAATCTGTGCTGTTGCCAAATTTCCATCCATTGATAAACGCAAGAAAGCGGTCAGCATTCCGACGGTGGTATTCATGTCCAACCCGAAACTGTCTCGCGTTGTAAATGGAATATCTTCTTCGCTGAACCGTCTGATGATATCGTTGACATCCTTCCCTTTTTTCCGTACCAAAACGGCCATGTCTCCAAAAGAATATCCATCTACTCGAGCCTCTTGCACAAACTTCAGTACTTGAGCAGAGACCAATTCGGGCTCTGGATTTTTCTCGATTTGTTGCCACTCTACGTAGCCGCCTTTTTTGGACTTGGGAAAAGACTGATGGGCACTTTCTCCCTCGTATTCGGCGCGAAAAAGTGTGTCAGGCTCTGTGAGGATTGGGGTCAATTCCTTTATAAAGGAATTGTTGAAATCCACGATTATGGGAAGGCTGCGGTAATTGACACCGAGGGGTATAATCTTAGCGTTTTGCGAGAAACTTACTCTGGTGTCCGATACAATGCTGGGATCGTCGGGATTCAATTCGGGTAGGCGAATGAGTTGCTCTGCTTTTCCACCTCGCCACCGGTAAATACTCTGTTTGGCATCACCCACTACCATATTGAATTGCCCTGATGCTAAAGATTCTGCTACGAATGGCGTGATGTTGTTCCACTGGAGTTCACTGGTATCTTGAAATTCATCTACTAGGATATGCTTGTAGCGATTCCCGAATTTCTCGTAGATAAACGCCACGGGCTCGTTACGCATCGACTTAGAAATAATACCATTGAAAGTCGAAATTGGAACTACATTTCTTTCTTCTGCCAAAGCTTTTAGTTCCCGAGACAGATCAACCAATACAGCCAGTAGATCGATTTGAGCTTTTAGTGCTTTTGCAATGGCATAATCGGTGTAGTGTTTTTGAAAAAGCGCCGTCGAAGAGTGATAGTGATCAAGTAGATCTGATTGACGTCTTTCAATGGATTCCTTGGCTTCAGCAGAAGCCGAACCACTGCACCAGGGCTTGTCCAGCTTAGTGAGTAGATTCGAGCGAAGCTTTACATAACCCCCTGTATAGTCCTTCAACTTTTCGAAGTAGGCGTAAAAACCGCCAGTTCCATAGCTCAGGTCTGCTCCTTCTAGTCCTTCTTCTTCAAGAATAGTAAACACATCATTTCCAATAGAGTGGCACAAATTTTCGAAAGAAGATACCAAGGGCTCAAGCTTCTTCTTGGTTTCTTCAAAATTTCGGGGATCAATTTCGTAAAGTGACGCCACGGGTTTTTCTGAATCTTCGGAAGAGATTAGATTTCTGAGGTCATTTAGCCGAGTGGTGATATTCGCTTTTTTGTCGTCGTCTATTGATTGCCTCAAATAGTTGAGAAGGTGATGCGTAATGTGGTTGTCAACGCCCACTTTTTCCAACAACAAATTTACCGCATCGGCGAATAGATTTGCTTCATCCAGCTCTACTTCAAAGTCCGATTTAAGTCTCAGATCACGGCTAAATGATCGAATCAATTTGTGGTTGAATCCATCGATGGTCCCAATACCGATCTCATCGTAATCTCTGAGGGCAATTTCAAATACTTTGGCAGCTCGTTCTTTTAACTCAGTAGGACTTAGCTTGGTCCCATCTAAAAGTTGCTTTACTTCAAAATCTTCTAAGTCCGAGGGCGTTTGGGGATGTATAGATTTTAATTTTTTCAAAGACGAGATGAATCTTTCTTTGAGCTCGTTAGCGGCTTTATTTGTAAAGGTTATTGCTAGTATGCTTTTAAACTTATTCGGGCTTGACGATGAGAGACATATTCTAAGAAAGACACCAATAAGTGCTGTGGTTTTGCCAGATCCGGCTGAGGATTTGTAAATGTGAAAACGGTTGGTGTCGGTATTTTTCAATGTGATTAAGATTGCATTTGGGCAGGGAAAAATAGGCTATTTTTGTATAGATACCGTGTGAAAACGAAAAGACCTTTTTTAATGAAAAGAGTATTTTTTATTGCCTTGATTGCTGTAATGGCTATTTCTTGTGACGATGATGAGTCAAGCCCTGATTCAAAGTTGTTTATGACTTTTGATCCTCGCTTCAATGGGGAGGATCTACAGTTAGGGAATACCTACACAAATATTCACGATTATCCCTTTAACGTTTTGGACGTAAAGTTTTATATCTCAAATATTAGGCTGCACAAGCCAGGAGGAGATTTTCTGGAAATATCAGACATTGAGTTAATCCGAATGCAGGAGCTTCATAGAAGCTTGGAGTTTGTGGTTCCAACAGGGAATTACACAGGCTTGAGTTACGACTTGGGTGTTCCTCCGAGTATGAACGGGACCAATGACCCTGATTTCTTAATTTCACAATATCCTTCAGGACATCCTTTAAGCGAAGTGACATCCGCAGGAATGTACTGGCAATGGGCTTCTGGCTACCGGTTCTTTTCATTCGATGGTCGGTTCGATCTTGAGCCAAATACCGACGATTTTCTTCCAACGCCTTTCTCCTTTCATACTGGCACAGACACCCTTTACAGAGAAGTAGGTTTCTTCCAAAAAAGCGTGAATATTAGGCCTGGGGAAACCACACTTTTTTCTTTTGCGGTTGATGTTGACAGCATTTTTGCTACTGCGGCAGATACCATCAATTTGGCTGAGGTAACTTCTTTCCATGGTTCTGAAAACCAAATAGAAACAGGGATTAAGCTTGCCAACAACATGTCTAAAGCATTTGTCTTGAAATGATGAGAGTCTTGAGAACGTACGAGTTTTCTTCAAGATTATTTACCACGACTCTCTTGGTTACACTGCTTGTATTGTGGGCTTCTTGCAAAAAAGATGAGCCTGTATACGATGAGGATAACGGCCTATGCGAGAATGTATCAGGAGTAGGGACTCCTTATGAATTCGAAAAACCCTTCTTTTTTCCCGATCCGATTATTCCATCTGATAATCCTTTTACAGAAGAAGGAATAGAGCTTGGTCGCCATCTTTTTTGGGAAAAAGATCTTTCTAGAAACAATGCAGTGAGTTGCGGTTCTTGCCATTTCCCTTCTGCTTCTTTTTCTGATAATGTACCTTTTAGTTTAGGCTTATACGGCGACATGACACGCAGGAATAGCATGGCTTTGGTCAATATGGCTTGGAATACAAATTTCTTTTGGGATGGAAGGGCGCGAACCCTTGAAGAACAGCTTTTGGAACCCATTGAGAATCCGATCGAAATGGATTTCTCTTGGAAGGAAGCGGTAGAAAGAATAGGTGGTGATTCAACTTACCAAGAGATGTTTTCAGCTGCATTTGGCACTCCTTGCGTCGATTCTGTTAGAATTACCTATGCCATGGCTCAGTTCATTCGTACGATGGTGTCGGGAAATAGCGATTTCGATCGAGCGCAATATGGGCCTGAGCATTTAAGCGTCAATGAGCAGGCTGGATTGTTTCTTTTTTTGGCAGAAGGGGGTGACCCCAATGTATTTCCTGGAGGCCAAAACGGTGGAGATTGTTTTCACTGCCATGGAGGTGCGCTTGTTTTGTTTACGGATCAACAATTTCACAACAATGGCCTAGATACTGTCTTTAGTGATTTAGGTCGTGCTGAAGTCAATGGAAGTCCGTTTTCGGAAGGTCAATTTAAAACGCCCACGCTGAGGAACATTGCTTTGAGCGCTCCCTACATGCACGATGGACGCTTTGAAACTCTCGAAGAAGTAATAAAACATTACAATACCGGAGGCCACCCTTCTATAACCATCGATCCATTGATGAAATTTCAAGGAGTGGGCCTTGGATTATCTGATCAGGATGTTGATGATTTAGTCGCTTTCTTGGAAACTCTAACGGATGAGGATTTCATAAACAACCCTGATTTTCAGGATCCTCACTAAAATTTACTCTACTCTACCCTTCTTTAGTCCTTCATCTTATATGCCAGCTAGCAAACCTTTCTAGGGTTTCTGCGTAAATGCGGGTTATGAGGATTGCAAAAAGAATTGTTTTAGTCATTCTCCCCTTCTTTATCTTGGCAAGCACTGATCTTAAAGCCCAGTGCGAGTTGTTTGACTTTTTTGGCAACCCAACGGATACTCCCTACTGGTATAGCTGTAATGGAAACAACTTCAGCCTGAATCTTCAGTCGCCTAATAATATCGGTGCTTGGGAAGTGAATTGGGGTGATGGTTCGCCAATCCAAAATGGCGGTAGTCTCGTTCCTCCTGATTTTATCACACACACTTATGCTGCAACTGTCGATACTTTCTTATTGACTTTTATTGAGACAGCCACTGGTTGCACTGTAAACGGTGTAGTTGTGATTGAAGAGGCCAGTAACGCTTCCATACAAGTTCCCGTGGGTGGTTTGACTCAAGCCTGTGCTCCACAGACAATGGACTTTATCAATTCCAGTACAAATACTTCTGAAACAACTGTATTTACTTGGAATTTTGGAGATGGCTCTCCTATTGAGATCTACGATTATACGAACCTTGGCCAAGTGGTCTCACACACTTATCTGCCAGGAACGGTAGATTGCGAAACAGTCGTTACACTGACCGCAGAAAACTATTGCAATACAGTTCAAGGTGGCCCCAGTACGGCGACCTTTAATCCTATTCGAATCTGGGATATAGATGATGCTGGAATTACCCCATCAGCCACCGTTTTGTGCTGGCCTGATAACCAGTTCACATTTAACAACACCACAGAACGTAATTGCCTTTTTCAAGGAAATATATACCAGCGTTACGAATATTGGAATTTCGGTGACTACTGGGGACTTGGCTACGACTCGATCATCGATTGGACTCCGTGGCCTCCAACTTTTCCTCAAACGATGGAATATCCTGCCATTGGTACTTACGAGGTTCTCCTTTTGGATAGTAATCTGTGTGGAATTGATGCGGTTACGATTCAAGTCGAAATCGTAGCTCCACCCACGGCCGCCATTTCTGCAAATCCGACTACTATTTGCCAAGGAGATGTGGTAATTTTTTCCAACAATTCATCAGGAAATGCCACAGGTTTTCAGTGGAATTTTGATGAGGGAACTCCACCTATAATTTCGGGTGCTCCTACAATTGATCACGTTTTTAATACTACGGGAACATTCGATGTAGAACTCATCGCGGTAGTGGGAGGGCCTGGAAGTGGTTGCAGGGATACGGCCTATGTGTCGATTACAGTTTCGCCTGCGCCTGTAGCCCAAATTGATTTTGACAATGACGAAGCATGTGGTAATCTACAAGTCAATTTCAGCGACGGATCCACAGGAACTATAAACGACTGGCAATGGAGTTTTGGAAACGGAAATACATTTTCGGGACAATTTCCTCCTGTTCAGGATTATAATACAACCGGATCATACAATGTGGTTCTTACAGTTACTTCACCAAATGGGTGTGCCAATAGCGATACTCATATAATTGAAGTGTATGATTCGCCCATCTCAAACTTTTTGGTTCAGAATGTGTGCATTGGTTCCGAAGGAAGTTTTGTGGATTTGTCAACTTCTCAAGCGGGAGATCCCATCATTTATTGGGATTGGGATTTTGGTGATGGAAATGATTCACAAGATCAAAATCCCACATACGCATATTCTGGAACAGGAACTTTCACAGTTGAACTCACCGTTGCCTCGGCAAACTGTGCAAGTTCAGCGACACAAATAGTCAATGTTGAGCCCGCCCCCATTGCGTCTTTTACTCATGCCGTGACGGGTGGCTGTGCGCCACTCGAAGTTGACTTTAACAATACTATTGCTGGTGGAGACTCATACTCATGGATCTTTGGCGGTGGCGGTGGCAGCGGCGTCGAAAACCCCACACATGTTTTTAACAATTTTGGGGATGCTGACTCAGTTTACTCAGTCACTTTGATAGCACAAAACGCTTTTGGGTGCCGCGATACGGCCACTAGTAGCGTTACGGTCAATCCCAATGCGGTTGCTCAATTTCAAGCATTCTATATTCCTGGATGTGATCCTGATCCGGCAAACTTCCTCAACACATCTATTAATGCGGATTTTGTTGCCTGGGATTTTGGTGATGGAACTACTACAGCCGACGAAAATCCGAGTCATCAGTTTGTGAACAACACGTCCTCAATCCAACAGTTTGAGGTTCAGTTGATCGCTTATACAGCGAATGGTTGCGGCGATACTACTTCGACAATAATTTCGGTGTTTCCCCAGCCTGATTTCGATTTCACATTACCTGCAGATACAGGCTGTAATCCGTTTACAGTGCAGTTTCCTGTAGTTATAGGAGCCATTAATTACCAATGGACTTTTGGAGATGGAACAATTAGTACCGCTCCAAACCCAGCGCATACTTATGGAAACTCAACTTTAGCTCCGATATCTTATGAAGTCGAGTTGGTGGCTACTTCAGCATTCGGATGCAATGATACATCGACGGCTTCCGTAACGGTAAATCCCGATCCAGTCGCTCAGTTTTCGGTCGATCGAACTTCGGGCTGTGGTCCTTTGACTATCAATATTACCAATCAGAGTATTCTCGCGGATTCTCTTGTATGGAGTTATGGTGATGGAGTGCTATCCGATACTTCGGCTTTCACACAGGAGTATACTTTTGAGAATACTACAAATCAAACCATCACTTATACAATAGAGCTCATAGCCCATACAGCCGAAGGTTGTAGCGATTCTTTTACAAGAAATATAGAAGTTCATCCGCTGGTCGAGGCTGTATTTTTACATCCAATTGAGGACTGCTCACCTCTTTCATTTATTTTTGAGAATGAGAGTGTAAATGCTTCCTTTTATCAGTGGGACTTAGGCAATGGTACGGTGAGTGTAGCCGAAGAGCCTCTAGGAGGCTATCAAACGGTTGGTTTTGAGCCTGACACTTTCGATATTCAATTGGTCGCAACCTCCATGTTTGGTTGCGAAGACACCGCAAGGAGTCAACTCATCTTGCATCCAAAACCTTCTGCATCTGTCATTCCAAGTGGAGTAGCAGGTTGTTCACCTTATCCAGTGAATTTTCAAAACAATAGCTCCATTGCAACAAATTACCAATGGAATTATGGTGACGGAAATACTTCTGACACCTTGGATTTAGTGCACCAGCATGTCTTTGTTTCGACATCAACTGCACCTCAAGATTTCCAAGTTTCGTTGATTGCTTCAACCGACTTTGGTTGCGCCGATACTTCAATGCTTGAGATCAATGTCTACCCTCCTGTGATTGCTCAATTTACACCAGAGACCGAAGGTTGCTCGCCGTTGGGTGTGAGTTTTGTCAATACATCATTTGGAGGAGCTACCTATAACTGGTCTTTTGGAGATGGAAATGAAGCATTTATTACAAATCCCTCAAACACATTCGTGAACTTCTTGGATACTGTCCGCGACTTTAATGTAACTCTAGTTGCCCAGTCAGGTTTTGGTTGCACCGATACCACTAGTGGAAATATCAAGGTTTTTCCTTTGCCCGATGTGAGCATTGCTCTAAACGGGGTTGAAGGTTGTTTTCCAGCAGATTTTGAATTTGCCAATTATACCGAAGGAGCAACGGAATACTTCTGGAATTACGGAGATGGAAATGATTCGCAAAATGCTGATTCATTGCATACGCACACATTTGTGAATACGGGAACAGAACTTGAGATGAACACGGTTACTCTAATTGCAACAACTGAATACGGCTGCCAAGACCAGCAGTTAATCGAGGTGGAGGTAATTCCTGAAATCATCGCTGATGTCATTTTCCCAGAAGGGGGATGCTCGCCTTATACAGCGGAGTTTGAGAATAACACAATAGGAGCATTCACCTACTTATGGCAATTTGGTGATGGCAACTTCTCGCAAGCTGAAGATCCCACTTACGTTTATGAAAACTTCAATTCACAAGATTCTGTTTACACCGTAACGTTTATTGCGCAATCGCTTTATGGCTGCGCGGATACGCTGTCGTTCGATCTTCCTGTGTTGGGACAACCTGAAGCGCAGTTTATTGCTACGCCCGCAGTGCAGCAATTTCCAGAGGCTACTGTTGATTTAGTCAATCTCAGTAATGCCAATGAGGGCGCAAATTATGGTTGGGATTGGGGTGATGGCACCTCAGAATCGTCGACTGATCCAAGTATGCCTCAAGATCATATCTACCAAACTTGGGGAGAATATCTGATTACACTTGGTGTTGGAAATAGTATTTGCAACGATACCGCTTCTCAGCTCGTGGTTATCGAGCCTCCATTTCCCATTGCCTCGTTTGAAGGCGAAGGCATAGGTTGTCTGCCTTTGGTGGTCGAGTTTACAAATACTTCCACCTATGACGTGAGTTATCTCTGGGATTTTGGTGATGGAACCGTTAGTGAAGAAGAGAATCCAGTGCACGTTTACTACGAGTCAGGAACTTTTAATGTCGCCCTCACCGTAACTGGCCCTGGAGGCGATCAGGATACTGAAATTAAACCTGCGTTGGTGACGGTTCATCCGAGGGCAGAGGCCTTCTTTACAGTGAACCCACCTGTGATCACTATTCCAGATCAGGTTTATTTCTTGAACCTCTCAACAGATGCAACGAGCTTCTTTTGGGATTTCGGAGACGGAAATACATCTACGGAGTTTTCGCCTTATAATTTTTATGAGACGACAGGATGGCATCCCGTAATACTAATCGCAGATAACGAATTTGGCTGCCGAGATACCTTCAGGGTTGATCAAGCGGTAAAAGGAAATGTCGATACGAGAATTCAGTTCCCAAATGCATTTACACCAGGTACATCAGGGCCTAATGGTGGCTACTGGACCATAGATGATATGTTTAATAACGACATCTTCTTCCCTCAATACAAGGGAGTTGAAGAGTTTGAAATGCAGATTTTCAATAAATGGGGAGAACTCTTGTTCGAGTCTGAAGAAGTAAGACGCGGGTGGGATGGATATTACCGTGGAGAGATTTGTCAGCAAGATGTATATGTCTGGAGAGTCAAAGTCAAATTTTCCGACGGAGGAGAACTTATTGATTCAGGTGACGTAACACTTTTAAGATGAGAAAATTTTACTTATTTCTTTTGCTCATAGTCTTTATTCTTTCTGCGGGCGGGGAGGCTGTCGCACAAAAGAAGATGGGTCGATACTATAAGAATTTGCTTTACGAAGCGGATATCTATTACACCCAAGGCGATTATTACTATGCCTCGGAATTGTATTCGGAGATTTCAAAGGTCGCTCCTCAGGATCCTTTAGTGCTTGGTAGATTGGGTATTTGTTATTTCCATTTGCCTCCTTATAAAGATGAGTCAAAAAGATTCCTTGAGCTAGCAGTGAAACATGACGATACCGAGGCCAAGTATTATTTGGCCAAAGATCGAATCGCCGAGTACAAGTTTTTTGATGCGCTGAATTTGATCTTTGATTATGAGAATGATGCGGATAGAATGAGGTCAGCAGCCCAGATCGAACACTTGAAGAATTCAGCACAACGAGCGATTGCAATGGTTCAATCTCCACTTTCGGTAACGGTAAACAACTTGGGTAAAACGGTTAACTCGAAGCATCATGATTACGCTCCTGTTTGGGATTTCGCAAAGAGTACGCTGTACTTTACTTCTAGGCGAAAACTGAATGCGGACAGCGAGAAAGATATCTCAGAGCAATTTGATGAAAACATTTTTATTCTCGATTTGGAGTCTACTGCAAAGGTGGTGAAGGCTGCACCATCACCACTCAATTCGGATCGGAATGATGCTACAGTTGCTACCACACCCAATGGTGAAGAACTGATCATCTACCGCACCAGCAAGGATGGTTATTCAGGTGATTTATTTGTAAGTAAGATGAACCATTACGAGTGGTCTGAACCCATAAAACTGGATCAGTCGATAAATAGTAAATATCAAGAAGCCAGTGCATCATACGATGGTTTTAACGATCAAGTCCTTTATTTCTCGAGCGATCGAGAAGGTGGTTTTGGCGGAAAGGACATCTACGTGATTAAGAAGTTGCCTGATGGGAAGTGGGGTAAACCTGAAAATTTGGGTGAAGGAATTAATACGACCTACAACGAAGACGCACCATTTGTAGATGTTAACGGCGATTTATATTTCGCATCACAGGGCCATTCAACAATGGGTGGATACGACATCTTTATATCAGAGAATATATCCGATGGACACCATGCTCCTCAAAATATGGGCTACCCTATCAATACTCCTGGTGATGATATCTTCTTTACAATAAACGAATCGGGAACTAAAGCGTACTTCTCTTCTGAAAGAGTAGGAGGCTATGGGTTGCAGGATCTTTATGAAATAGATTTTGATGAGAACCATACGATTATTTTGAAAGGTCAACTTTCTGCAGAGATGGAAGATATCCCATCAAATGCGCTTATCACATTGCTGAACGAAGAGAATGGAAATGTAGAAGGTTTATTTCAAACCCGCAGCGGATCGAGTGAATTCGTTTTGGCATTAAATACCAATAAGAAGTACACCATGTTGATAGAAGCTTCTGGTTACAACTCGGTAGAGCGATCTATTTATTACGGTGCCGAATTGGATGGGCTTAAGGAAGTTGAAGAGTTAGTTACTCTTTCGAAAAATACAAAATGAGACAAATAGCATACATATCGCTTTTGGGGATTCTTATGTCCCTTAACTTGATTGTGAAGGCTCAGGATCAGCAATACACGCAGTTTTATGCTGCACCAATGTTATTGAATCCGGCATTTGCAGGAACCTCAATTCAGAGTAGGATGGCCATGAATTACCGCAATCAATGGCCTACCTTACCCAACGCATTTGTGTCTTACAGCTTCTCTTTTGATCACTTTTTTCCTGAGTTGAAAAGTGGAATAGGAATCAACGTGTCTCACGATCGAGCTGGAACGGGTGCTTTGACATACACCAACGTATCTCTTCAGTACGCCTATGAGTTCAATATTACCCGAAAGATAAGCGTACGTCCTGCGCTTACCTTTGGGTATGGAAGTAATTACTTGGACATTAATAGACTCACATTTGGAGATCAATTGGCTAGACAAGATGACGGTTTGACCACGCTCGATCCTGATCGGGCGCGTTTTGCGCAAGAGCCAGTAGCTTATCCCGATTTTGGCGCTGGATTCTTGGTCTATGCCGAAAAGTTTTGGATAGGAGCATCGGTCTTTCACATCAATGAGCCCGTTCATTCACTTGTAGGACGAGAGAGCGTTTTACCTCGACGAGTTTCGGCACATGGGGGACTCCGACTTAGGCTTTCTGAGATCGGCGCTTTTTCGAATAGGCAGTTTATAGTGCCTGCTTTTAACTACCAGCTTCAAGGAGAGTTTGACCAACTGGATATTGGGTTCTATTACGAATACGACCCTATAGTAATCGGTCTTTGGTATAGAGGTTTGCCAGGTCTCAAGAAAAATGCCAATAGCACGATCAATCAAGATGCAATTGCGGTATTGCTGGGATATGAGATGAATAATATGCGGATTGGCTATAGCTACGACTTAACTATTTCATCGCTCACAGCGAATATTGGAGGGGCTCACGAGATTTCGGTGGTAATGGAGTTTGCGAGCAAAAAGAGCAAGAAAAAAAACAAGCGAAGAGTTATGCCGTGTGCTAAGTTCTAGAGCGAAGCAGATCATTCTTCTATGAATCAACGGCATTCATCGTTATAATCTTTACATTTGTCCAGCCAAAAAGACCTTTTCATGAACTTGTCGAAAGACGCCCTGAAACACTTTTACTCCGTGGCGGAATCGTTTTATAAAGACCTAAACGGAAATAATGGCATCGAGGTAATTGTGCATTACTCTGGTGACCTTAACTTTGGCTTTGCCAATGCCTTGACTTCTCGTATGGAGAAACTTCTCGATGAAAAAATTGAGAACAAGACGGGTAGGAAAAGATTTTTCACCGTATTTATTGAAGCAATTCAGAACATCCGTCTTCATAGCGAGATCGACGAAAATGAGCATGTTCACAGTATTGTGACGGTGCTCAGAAAAGAAGGTAAATTGTGTGCCCACTTCTCTAACATCATTGAAAAGAGTAAAGTGCCTGACTTGAAATTGCGCTTTGATTCCATTAATGAAATGGATACCGTTTCCCTTAAGGAAAAGTATATGGAAGTGATGATGAACGGAGCTAGAAGCAGCAAAGGAGGGGCTGGTCTGGGAATCATTACCATGATAATGAGATCCAAGAACCCCAGTCCATACGAGATAGCGTCGCTGGATGACCAGTACAATATCTTTTCTCACGCCGTTTGTGTAGATTTAGCTTAATCTTTTATCTATGATTTTTGTTTTCGATTGGGGTCATCAAACCCTCCGCGAAATAGGGCCTCTCTCCAAAACTGATTTCAATACTACTTTAGAACCTGAAATGGCTTTGCTCGTTATTCGCCGTAGTTGGTTTAGAGCATTTTTTATCCCAACTATTCCTACGGAAACAGATTATGGTCTAATTGATGAGAATGAAAATTTTTACAAGATTGAAAAGGACACCTTCGAACAGTACAAGCCCTTGGCAGAGTTGAACACGACTGTTTTAAAGGCCGAGATTTCCGATGAAGAATACGAAACGCGGCGTAACGAAATGGGATTTTAGCAATGTGCACGGTGTCTTATTTGCCCAAAGTAGGAGGCAGCATTGTAACTGCAAATCGCGACGAATCTCCTATACGAAATGCCGATGGGCTCTCACCCCATTTCAGCAAAGTCGGCAGTAAATTTTTGATTGCAAAAGAGCCCTTGTTTGGAGGAACAAATCTGGCCATTGGAAAAGATTTTACCACAGTGTTGCTCAATGGAGCTTTTCTTGCTCACGAAAGAAAACTGAAGTACAAAAAAAGCAGGGGTATTGTCGTTTTGGATAGTTTGAATATATTTTCCCTCAGTGAGTTAGAAAGGAATGATTTAGAAGGTGTGGAGCCTTTTACTCTGCTTCGATTCGGAAAGGATATCGAAGAGTTGAGATGGGATGAATCAGTTGTGCATTTTAGAATCCATGATCCAACAAAACCATTAATCGTAGCAAGCGCGAAGCTCTATAGCACTGAAGTGCTTGAAAAACGTCAAAAATGGTTTGCTGACTTATTCAATGCCAGTTCTCCTGATCGCAATGAGATCTGGGGTTTTCACTTAAATGGAGGTGATGGCGACACCGAGAATGACATGGTTATGAATCGCCGCAATATGGTTTGCACCGTTTCAGTAAGTCAAGTCTTTGCATCAAATGTGAAGAAAGAAGTCAAGCATTTCGATTTGGTTCGAATTAAGACCGAAGAGATTACACTAGAGCTGTAACGGTATCCAGGTTCATTTTCATTGCATTCAAGCCGCGCTTTTCGAGAGCCTCTTCTACGAAATCGAATGTGGATAGAATATCAGGAGCACCGTTTACCACCGCAATATCGTGTTCGAAATGGGCCGAGTACATCTTATCTGCAGAAACAATCGTCCAATCGTCGTCCAGCATCATCACGTCTTTTGTTCCAAGGTTGATCATTGGCTCTACTGCCAATACCATTCCGTCTACGATACGTTTTCCCTTGCCTCGTCTGCCATAGTTAGGCACTTGAGGGTCTTCGTGCATCGTCTTTCCTAAACCGTGCCCTACTAGCTCTCTGACCACACCGTAGCCATTTTGTTCTGCATGATTTTGGATGGCAAATCCTACATCTCCAATTCGTTTACCAGTCCGCATTTGATCAATTCCGAGGTAGAGAGATTCTTTTGTTACTCGCAATAATTGCTCGATTTCCTGACTCACTTCCCCTATGGCAAACGTGTAAGCGTGATCTCCGTAAAAAGTATTTTTAATCGCTCCGCAATCAATCGAAACAATATCTCCTTCTTCAAATGCTCGTTCGTTGGGAATCCCGTGCACTACAGCTTCATTAACTGAGATGCAAAGTGTATTTGGAAAGCCGCCAAATCCTAAAAACCCAGGGACCGCTCCTTGGTCAGCAATGTATTCATAGGCGATTTTGTCTAATTCAAGTGGCGTAACTCCAGGACCTATTTTTTCAGCCATAAGTCCCAGCGTGCGCGATACGATTAGAGCACTTGATCGCATCAATTCAATTTCTTCGGCATTTTTTAAGTGAACCATGATCTGAATAAGGATTTAAAACCGCTTTTGTTTTGTTTAAAATTGTGGTGAGCCTCGGGGTTTTTTAATTGATGATCAACCGCTCCATCATTGGGATGTAGCATTTGATAGATATCTCCCCAGCCTGGAAAACCTCCAATGTTTCGGTCATCAATAAAGATATCTGCGTTTATCTTTCGGCTTATACCTTCCTCCAAGGTTTCCTCAGGGTAACTCCTATTAACAGCATAGAAAGTTATACCATTGTTTTGGCAATATTGAACTGCCTCGTCCAAGTATTTTCCTCCTCTAAAAGTCCACAGGATCAACCGGTGCCCTTTTTTTTGCAATGCTCTTATGGTGTCAAACGCAAAAAGCATTTCTTCTCCGATTTCGGGATACTTGTGCTCAACGACTGTCCCGTCGAAGTCTACTGCAATTGTTAAAGAGTCTTCAGAAATCATTCCCATTGAGTGGCGAAATTACGGAATTTATAAGGGGTAGAAACCTTATTAATTTTAGACAGGGATAAACAAAAAGGGCTTTCGGTAACTTTATTTAAAGCAACTGCAAAGCAAAAGAAGGAGCGAAGATGTCGAATAAAAAGCCAATAAGAGTTGTTTTAGAATCCCTGACTCACCCAGTCTATAAACTCTACTCGAGTTCTACGAGGTCCTGGGATTACTACGGAATGACCCTGCAGGTAATGCCTGCGGTATTTCATCCAGGGTGGTTTGTGACTTCTGTAATGCTTCTGGAACAAGTGGAAAGCCTTGACTTATCAGGTAGTCGAATCTTAGAAATGGGCTGTGGAGCAGGTGCATTGGCATGCAGAGCTTCTCAATTGGGTGCGAACAGTTTTGCCAGTGATATCACACAGATTGCCTGCCATAATGCAGAAAAAAACGCGTCCAGAAATGATCTCGAAGTTACTGTAATACAGAGCGACATATTTGATCAGATGGGAGATGATTATCAATTTGATCACATTTTCGTGAATCCTCCTTTTAATCCGTTTTATCCCGAAAGTGAAGGCGATTTCGCGTTTTGTTGTGGAGAAGAATATGAATACTATATTTCTCTTTTCGGTAAGCTGAAAAATCACCTTTTACCAAATGGTCTCTTAACCATGGCTCTGGCTAAAAGCTCTGATATTCACCGTATTTTGGAAATTGCAGATTTTGAAAAAATTCAATACGAGCGAATACTTACCAAGCGCAAGTGGTCGGAGACGAATTACCTGTATTCCTTTAGTTACCGATAATCACAAATTCTACCCTTCGATTCCTCGCGCGCCCCTCGTCAGTGGCGTTTGAAGTAATTGGATTCTCTGATCCATAGCCATTGTAAGAAACCTTCACTTCATTTACGTCTTCACCGATCAGATAGTCCACTACACTTTTTGCTCTCTGTTCGCTAAGTGTTTTGTTGTAATCCAGGCTTCCCACATTATCAGTATGTCCGCCTATTTCTATCTTGAGAAAAGGATAGTCGGTGAAAATATCTACGAGTTTGTCCAGTTCTGCCTTTGATTCTGGAAGGATATCCGCCTTGTCGAATTCGAAGAATATATTTTCCAGAGTAATTCTATCGCCAACTTTGTAGGCAATACTGTCTAACTTGATATCCTTCGTAGAAACGAATTCAGCTTTTCGCAATACCAATTTCGGTTGAGGCGGAATACTTCTCTTAGGTTTTTGACTTAGCTCTTCACCAGGTAGCGCCCGCCTCACTTTCACATCGTCAATGTAGTAGTAGGCCCCACCCTCGCCTTCTTCAAATTCTTGGATTTCCGTCCGATTGTCGTGGTAAAAGTTGCCGACTATGAGGTAATGCTTTTCTTCATCTACCTCAAAGACACCTGAGACTTTTTGCCATGCATTCCACCGGGATTTTATCACTTTATCAGAATTGATCTGAGGAGTGAAAAACAATGGCATTCTGTCTCTCGTTACTACAGCGGTATCGCTGAAATAGATGCCCAGGTTGTTTGAAGCCAGCTTTGAATTCGCAGCCTTGCTGGTATAGAATTCTGCGTAATAGCGCACGCCAGGTACCAATGTGGAGTCCAGTTTTACACTGAGGTACTCATGCCAGAACGTTTCGGTAGCACCTTTTCCATAAGTCTTAAGACCAGTCATGTTGTCGCCGTTGCGTGGGCCTTGCTTTCCTTTGCTATGCTTTCTTGGATTTGCCCAGCAAGTGCTTTTTACCCGTAAACTGAAAAGGTCAGGCGTGGTTTCAGTGGGAGAGTCCCATGCATTAATGCTTTCCATATAGTCTCTGCCGTTCTGATTCCATCTGCAGTATTCTCTTTTGGTTTCTTCAAATCCTGGGTTCGAGATATAATTGTAATACCCTTCATCACTTTGCAAAAGGTCTTTTACAAGCTGGGCTTGGGAGACATTTATGATACCTACTGTGAGAAGGAGTATCGAGAGAATCGTTTTGTATAAAGACATAAGTTTTCCACAAGGGTTAAATGAGATCAATGGGTAAATGTACCGTGATCCTTGATGTCCTGAGGGTTTACGTAAATTATCTTTCTTCAATCCAATGTGGAAAATGACATAAGGTAAAAGGTACTCTACCTATGGTGGTCATCTATCTTTGTTTCTGTTTCGCTTCTCCTCTTATATGCTTCGAAAAAGACTATTCATCTTGTTTATGCTAGCACTTAGCTCCTCATATCTTTATTCGCAGGAAGAGGATGCTCAGCCGATGTCTTGCATGAATGCTCAAGAGGTTTTCTTCCCACTTGAGCAGAATGATTTTACGAAAAGCGAGATTCTCATGAATGAATCTACCGTTAATGCCCTTTACTATCTCTATGAAGATCGCTATACATTTTGGTATAAATTTATAGCTACTCAAGACCTCACGATTGACTTTTCCGTGAGCCCCAGCAATGAAAAGGATCGATATAGAGCAATTCTTTTTAAGTATGGAGGAAAGGACTTTTGCGATAAGCTCGTAAATGAAAACCTTCAATCCCGAAGGGTAGAACGCTTCCCTATATTTTCTGAGGAGAGTGATATTCTCTACAAGAACACCATCGAGGCAGCCAAGGGTGATACCTTTTATGTTTCCGTATTAAGTCTAAATGCTGAAGATTGTGGTCATTATCTCTACATGGAGTCAGGTGGAGACCATTTTTCATTTCATGCCATTCACCAACCTTGTTATGATTTCTCACAACTTCAACAGCCTGATTTCTCAGCTAAAAAGCAAGAACAAGACAATGTTGACTTGCTGCTGAGTCTAGGGAATGAAGCGACAGTTGAGCCTGACTCAGTGCCCGAACTTCCACCCGAACCCGAAGTTGGCTTTTCTGCCCTCGAAACAATTGAGGTGGAAAGTGAAGACGACGAGTTCATTTCCGTGGGAGACCGTTTGATCTTAAATCAAGTATTTTTCTACAACAACACCTTCGCATTCAAACCTGGCGCTACTGAGGAGCTTGATCAATTGGTAGAATTCCTAAATATGAACTCTACTGTCGAAGTTGAAATTCAAGGACACACAGCAAACAACACCGATGATATTCGGCCTGACCCAAATTTTAAAGGACAAGGCAAGGAGTGGAATTTCAAGGGCACGGCATTGAAGCTCAGCGAGCGAAGAGCAGAAGCCGTAATGGAATATCTGATCGGGAAAGGTATTTCTAAGAAAAGGTTGATTGCAGAGGGGTATGGGGATAAGCAAAAACGTGTCCCAGATGCGAATACTTTTGATGAGTTTGAGAAAAACATGCGGGTAGAAGCCGTAGTGACTAAGCAATGAAAAACCTATTTTACCTACTATCGATCTTGCTTTTTGCCTCCTGTGTTTCTCACAAGCAGGTCACTTATTTCAACGATTTACAAGAATTGGAGACGGGTAAGCTAAATATTCCCAATGCACCTTCAGCCATTCTTAAAAATGGTGATTTGGTGGAAGTGCAGATCTCAAGCATTAGTTTAGAAACAAACGCCTATTTTCAAACAGATCAAAGCTCATCTGACGATGGATTTGGAGGAAACCTTTATCAAATCGACGAGACTGGTTTTATCCATCTTCCCTTGTTGGGAAAGGTAGAGATAGCTGGCTTATCGAAAGAGGAAGCACGATCGACTATTGAAACGGCTTTATTGGAATATGTCCAAAAGCCAAGTGTCAATCTCCGTATAGCTGACTTTAAAATCACTGTGCTGGGCGAAGTCAACACCCCTGGGGTTTATAAGATTCCGACAGGAGAGGCTTCAGTGTTGGAAGCGCTGGGTTATGCAGGCGACTTAACCGTTTTTGGTGTAAGGCAGAATGTACTTCTCATTCGTGACAACGGTGTAGAGAAGAGTTTTCATCGATTGAATCTAAACGATTCGAGTGTATTGACAAGTGAGCACTTCTACCTTCAGAATAACGATGTTATTTACGTGCAACCCACGAAAGGTCTCACTTCAAAAGATGACAACATTTACCGGATTTTGCCACTGGTAATTAGTTCTCTCACATTTATAGTGGTCATTATTAGCTTGAACCCATAAGTATGGCGGTAGATAATTTGAACAAGCCCGAAAGAGTAGAGAATGATTTCGATTTAAAGTCTTTCTTCTTTAGGTATCTCAAGTATTGGTTTTGGTTTCCCTTGTGTTTGGTTCTGGCCTTTGTCATTGCTCGCTACTACAATTGGTACAAGAATCCCGTCTATGCCGTTACCGCCAAGTTGATGGTCAAGGACGAGAACGTAGGCAAGGATCAATTCCTTCGTCAACTTGACGTGGAAACACCCGCCAAGAATATTGAAAATGAGATTGAAATACTTCGTTCTCATAGCCTTTTGGCGAAGACCCTCAATGAGCTTGAGTTTGACGTATCTTATTATTTGGTAGGTGATGTAAAAGTCTCAGAAGCCTACAAGGACAGTCCATTCAGAGTAGATATTACTGGGCTGGAATACTCTGCCTATGGAGGATCCTTTCAAGTCGAGATATCTAGTGATTCAGATTTTCTTTTTTCATATGCTCAGGCTGATGATGAGGTAGTAATCGAAGGGAAATTTGGCGAGTCATTCGATTTTGGTCTGGGAACTATAACACTTTTCAAAAGAGAGAATTTCCCGACTCAAGATCTCGAAAATCCCGAATTTGATAAGCGCCTTTATCGAATTCGGTTTAACACAATTACAGCCAACCAAAACAAATATTTGTCCAAGCTATCGGTAGCTTTGGTGCGCTCTCAAAGCACCATACTCCAACTTTATCTCGAAGATGAGGTGCCGCAGAAGGGATTGGATTTTTTGAATTCTCTGATCAGAGTTTACCTGCAAAATGACGTTGACTTAAAGAACAAAGCCGCTTCAAAAACTGCCGATTTTCTCGATCTGCAATTGGAAGATATTACCGAAGATTTAGAGAGTATCGAGATCAATCGAGAGAACTACAAAGCTTCGAAGGGAATTATTGATTTAGAATCCGAGTCTCAAATAGTTCTGGGGAGCATCAAAGATTTAGATGCAAAAAGTGCGATCAATACGACCAAAATCGGGTTGATTCAGCAATTGCGACGATACATTACAGAGAATGTGGATGTAAGAGATTTGGCCCCCTCTGCACTGGATATCAATGATCCATTGCTCGTGAAGCTCATCAATAAACTGAGTGAACTTCAAAGTCAGCGAGAGATTGTCATTAATCGAAGTACGGTAAATGATCCCAACTTACTTCCAATCAATGCCGAGATTGAACTGACCCGTTCATCCTTGTTGGAGAATATTCGAAACATTGAAAAAGGCTTGGAGCGTCAGCAAGATGAGATTGAAGCATCGCTAAAGACTTTTTCGAAGCGGATTCAACGAATTCCAACTACCGAGAGAGAGCTCTTGGAGATCGAACGCCGATTTAGAATTCAAGAAAGTCTCTACCTTTTTCTTTTACAAAAAAGAGCAGAACTATCCATCTCGCTCGCAGCGGCTGATAGCGATACTCGGCTAGTTGATGCCGCTCGGGTGATTCCGGGGCCAATCTCGCCAGTTCCTCAACGGGCTTATTCCATTGCCATTCTATTGGGCATCATGATTCCTGTTGTCATTATATTATTGGTCGAAAACCTGAATGACAAAGTCACCGATCTCTCTGGCTTAAAGCGATTGACATCCATCCCGATAATTGGAGTGGTGCGTTTTAACCGACATAAATCGGCGCTGGTAGCGCTGGAAAAACCGCGATCAAGCATATCCGAAGAGTACAGAAGTATTCGAACCAATCTTAATTTCTTCCACTCAGAGCAAGGCGCGGATGTGATTATGGTTACTTCTTCCATAGGTACAGAAGGAAAAACTTTTACGGCAATGAACCTTTCTTCCATAATGGCCGCTACTGGTTCCAAGGTAGTTCTCATCGGGCTTGACCTTCGAAAGCCTCGAATCGTAGAAGATTTTGGGATAGAAAACGAAATTGGCTGCAGCAATTATTTGAGTGGGAATGCGTCTATTGACGAAATTTTGGTTCCGTCGGGTTATTCTGAACATCTGTTTATCGCTCCATCTGGCCCGCCACCGCCTAATCCATCGGAGCTTATTATTTCTGATCGCATGCCTCAACTGATCAAAGAGCTGAGTGAGCGATTCGACAAAATCGTAATTGACACTCCTCCTGTCGGACTTGTTTCAGACGGATTGCAAATCAGCGAATATGCCCATGCCACAGTGTTTGTCGTGCGCGAAGGGGTAACGCGAAAAGCACATTTGGCTCAAGCCAATGAAATGTTTGAGAAAGGCAGATTAAAGCATCCCGCCATAGTATTCAATGCTGTTCAACGCAAGAATAAATCTTACGCTTACGGAGGTGCATACGGTTATGGCTACGGTTACGGCTACCAAACCGATTACGGAAATTACTTCGACGAGAAAGAAGAGAAAGGCGAGAAGTCAAAATGGAATCCATTCCGTCGCAATGCTTAAAGGGCTTATTGCTCGAATAAAGTCTACCTCGGATCAGAGAGGTAAGAAAATCCTCAAAAATATTCTTTGGTCGGTCGGACTCAAAGGGGTGAATGCTCTGATCAGCTTTATTATCGTTCCTCTCTACCTTAGTTTACTTACCGAACTCACCTTTGGTATTTGGCTCACGGTAAGCGCTGTGCTCCAATGGTTCAATTTCTTCGATTTGGGTATCGGAAACGGTTTGAGAAACAAACTGGCAGAAGCCCTCGCCCAAAAAGATTATCAGCTTGGAAGGACATACGTCAGTACCACCTATGCATTGGTTTCGGTTATTGCCGTAGGTATGTTCATCCTGTTTTTTGGAGCCAATTCCTTTTTTACTTGGGCCAATGTCTTCGAGGCTCCTGCCGATTTGGCGAGTGATGTGAATGGAATGGTCATTATCCTTTTTTGTCTTTTCATTCCCCAATTTGTAGCGCAACTAATAAAAATGGTCGTAACCGCCGACCAGCGACCAGCCTTGTCCAACTTGATGAACACAATGGTCAATGTGCTTCAGTTGACAGCCGTATTTTTACTGAGCCAATATGGAAGGGGTTCGCTTGAAAATTTGGCTTGGGCTATTGCGGGAATCAATCTGTTTATTCCGATAGTGGCGTCTGTTTACCTTTTTTCTGACCGTTACAGAGAGCTACGCCCTTCCTTTTCGCATGTTGACTTGAAATACTCCAACTCACTTTTGGGTCTGGGTGCTACTTTCTTTCTTCTTCAAGGTGCCGCGCTTGTTGTTTTCATGACCGACAATTTGATCATCACAAAAGTGCTGGGCCCAGAAGAGGTGCCCGCCTACAATATTTCTTATCGGTATTTTAATCTCGCTATGGTCTTTTTTAGCTTGGTGACGACTCCATTCTGGTCAGCCTTTACCGATGCGTTTGTCAAAGAAGATTTTCACTGGATCAAAAAAATGCTAAAAAGGTTGTTCCTCCTCTGGATGGCGATGGCGATAGGAGTGGTGTTATTGATTTTTATGGCCCCTTACGTCTACCATTTTTGGATTGGAGATACCATTAAAATTCCTTCTGCCCTCAATTGGGCCATGGGCGCATGGGTTATACTTTCAGCTCTTCTCAGCATTTTCGGCACTTTCTTGAGCGGAGTCGGGAAGCTGAGGGTTTCCCTATTTCATGCCGGTTTCGTGATAATTATAAATATTCCGCTCTCCATTTGGCTGGCGCAATATTCAATGCTCGGGAGTGCAGGAGTCATTTTAGCTAGCGCAATTGGCGCGTCATTCAGATTGTTTTTCCAACCCTATCAAACGCTTCTCATACTGCAAAAACGGGCAAAGGGAATCTGGAACCGCTAAATCTGATTGGTGTAATATTTCTTGAAATTCTCAGAATCGCACACCTGCGGAATAGCATCTATTAGTGAGGTGTTGTCCTCTCGGAAATGATCTTTGATCTTTTTGCGAAGAGCAGGAGCAAACTGAAACTTGGATTTGCCTCCCAGTCGGTGCTCAATTGCTTGAATGTTTTTCCTGAAAATCCGTTTGCCTGCACCAGACCTTTCGAAAATCTCTTTTAGGCTATTGGTCTTTCTTAGATACTCTAGCTGACGGGCGCTGAGACTGCTATTGGTGCGTTTGTCAAAATCAATATTGACGGTCAAGGTTACATTCAGCTTCTCACAAAATTGCTCAATAAATGCTACCGGATTCGCTGTGAAATCCTCATAAAGAAAGACATGTACCTTTTCGAATAGATCTTGATAAATCTTCAAAAGAGATGAATAAAAGTAGGATTCCGTTTGCTCGACTGAAGTAAAGGTCGGATACAATGGGTCAGTCGTTTCCAATGGTTCATTATCAAAACGAATGTATTCTTCTGGTTTTGCATTATGACCAGAATACACTCCGATAGAGTACAGCGATTCCAGCAGATCAGCCTGATTTCTGAGAAATAAAATGACTTCTGCATTGGGGTAAATCTGCTTCAATCTCTGTGCATTCCTAGTTCGATTGGTCGAGACCATAAAAAGTGATTGACCCACGAAAAGTTCGTTGGAGATAATCAGATTTTCTTTGATGGATGTGTTTAGGCTTTCGCCAATAGAGCTTGCGTTATAACGACTCTCATCTTGATACATCAATCGCTGAAATGGTTCACTGTGATGGGTTTCGTCTACCCCGAGGTGTTTGAAATCTTTCAAATTGGGAAAAACTTCATTCTGAAAAAACGTACTTGCCGTCCGCGGCATACCAATATGCAAGAGTCTTCGATTCACACTCAAAACTAAGCATTTCCCTTGGTTAGAAATGTATCTTTGGGCCATGCGGGATGTGACCATTATTCTTACGGGAACGATCGAGCCAAATGTTGATTTCGTGGCTCGTGCCGATGTCGATCAGCGCATCGAAGACTACCGTAAATGCATTGCGTTTTATTTGGAAAACACCAAATATCCCATCGTCTTTGCTGAGAATTCAGGCTTCAATCCGAAGGATTCACTGACTTTCCGTCCATTGCTGGATAATGACCGCTTCAGTTGGGTATCGATCGAGCCCCATTCTGATCTTTCCAAAGGAAAGGGATATCAAGAATTTTATACGCTTGACTATTTAGTTAAGAACGGTCTCTGTGGCGACTACTTCGTGAAGGTCACGGGTCGATACTTGGTTAGAAATGTTGCTCCGCTTATCGCGAAAATGAAAGTTCCCTTTCATGTGGATCTTCACCAAAAAATGAAAGTGGCCATTACGGGATTTTTTGGCGTTGAAACTCAGTTTTACCGAGATCACCTTTTCGGTAAATATGCTGAAGCCAATGACGTTGAAGGACGTTTTATAGAGCATGTCATTTACGATACGATTCACAAAAGTGACTTGTCTAATTCTGTAAAGCTCCTCCCCGAAAATGCCCAATATGAAGGAGTGTCAGGGAGTCACGGAAATAGCATGGCGCGCAACCCGTACAAAATGAAGTTGCGCTCCGTCGAACGCGCGATCAACCGTTCGCTCGGCATCAATAAATTCCTCATCGAGTATTGATGCGTTGGGCCACATATTTTCCCGAATTCGAACGGATTCATCTTACGAAAGATGTGGGTCTAATTCCTTTTTATGCGAGTCTAAGCGGCTACGATGCGACTCTTCTTGGTCATGCAGATCAGCCTCTAGAATCTCCAGAAGAGGTAGGAAGTCTGCAGCTGGAATTGCTCGAAGAAAAAGGAAAGCTCTTTTTTTTGGATCGTGCTTTTTTGGATTGGCTCAAGGCCAATGCTACTGAAACTGATGTTCTTCATCTTTTCCACCTGAGTCGCGACAGCATTTTTTATGGCGCCTATTACAAACGGTTGAATCCAAAAGGCAAGCTCTATTTAAAAATGGATGCCTACAATGATCATTTGCTTTCGCGAAAACAATACGCCAAAAACCCAATCAAGAATGCGCTGCTGAAGCGAACGGAAAAAGACTTTTTGCGTCACCTCGACTTAGCGACGATAGAGAATCGAAAAGGATTTGAATTGGCGACAAAAACATATCCTGAGCTTTTGCAAAAGCTGGAATATTTGCCAAATGGCTGCAACGACATTTATCTAGATAAACACTTCATCGAGAAGCCAGCCAAAGAAAAAATAGTTCTCTCAGTTGGCCGTTTGGGAAGCTCTGACAAAAACTATGAATTATTCCTTGCAGCTTTACCACTGATTAATCTGCCTGAATGGAAATTCGCAATTGTCGGCCCAATTAGCCCAGACTTTCAATTCAAGATTGATGAATTTTTCACGTTGCATCCTCAGTGGCGTGGTCGCATAACTTTTACTGGAGGTATTTCCGATCGCAAGAAACTCTACGACCTTTATTCTAAGGCTTCGGTTTTTTTCCTCCCATCGCGGTTTGAGTCGTTCGGGATTTCTTTTGTGGAAGCCCTTTACTTTGGTGCTTTTTTGGTTGGCCACAAAGGAATGTACGCCTACGACGACATTTCCGCTAATGGCGAATTCGGATCTTATTTTGAAGACAATGATCCCTCCTCGTTCGCGGAAGCAATCGAAGCGGCTGCGCAGCATTCTTCAAACACTGATTTTGCCAAAAAAGCAAGTGAGCACGGTCGAAAGTCCTTTTCTTGGAGCAAGCTCACCGAGAAATTAATCGCTAAACTTGACCATGACTGAGCGCCCCTTTCTGTCTGTCATCACCGTGAGTTTTAATTCAGCGAAAACTATTGGTCGCACGCTCGACTCACTAAAAAGTCAATCTTCAACTGATTTTGAATCGGTTGTTATTGACGGAGAAAGCACAGATGGAACACAAGACATCATTCGGTCTTTCGGTGATTTGGTTTCGATTTTCGTTTCTGAGAAGGACTCGGGGATTTACGACGCCATGAACAAGGGTATCGACAAATCTACGGGGAAGTACATCGCATTTCTCAATAGTGACGATGCCTATTTTCCTGAAACGATCAGGTCTGTGCGGGCTTTGGCCAATAAGGTTGATGCTTCGATTATCTATGGGGATCTCCAAAAGGAAAGAACTTTGGGAGAGGAAGTTTTGACCCGTGTCGAAAGACCCGACTTGGAATTAATGCCAAAAACCATGGGGGTATTTCATCCAGCGACTTTCGTCAAAAGAGAGCTCTTCGAAAAGTTTGGCACTTACGATCTCCGCTTCAAACAGGCGGCTGATTACCATTGGCTCTTGCGGGCCTATATGGAAAAAACAGATTTTCAATACCTTGATAAACCCTTGGCGCGATTCAGTACTGGTGGAGTAAGCAATTTTTCTTGCGAGACATACCGCGAGGCTGCGATCATCCAAAAGGAGCTCGCCACTGGTCACGATGCGGAAATGGAGAAACTCCATGAGCTTTGCCTAAAAAAGAGAAAAAGAAACATTGTGGTTTCAAAATTGGCTGAGTGGCCAATCCTTCGCGATATTTACCGCCATAAGATAAAGAAACGCTGGAATTGACTCGACTCTTTGAATACATCCTAGCTTTCAGATACCGACTGAATGGCTTGATCGTGAAGCTCTACCTCAGCCTATTGGGCTGTAAAGTAGGCTCCGGTCTGAAGTGTCTCAGATTGCCAACCTTTAAAGATATTCCGAAAGGAAATATTCAAATTGGCAGCAAGGTGTCCATTGGCCGGGGAGTGGTTTTTGAAATTACCCGAAACGGGTCACTCGAAATTGGTGATCGCTGCACCCTAGGAGACTTCAGCCGTTATTCGTCCATCTATAAGATTTTTATTGGCAAAGCCGTCGCTATTGCTGAGCATGTCAGCATTCGCGGAAGCTTTCACAAAACGGCTCGCGATCAAAACACCATTGATCAAGGAGATGAGGGTGCACCGATATCTATTGGCGATGACGTCCTTCTTGGTGCTCAGACGATTGTCCTCATGGGAGCATCTATTCCAGATGGCACCGTGATTGGTTCGCAATCTTTGGTTCGCAAAAGCGATAAACTCCATCCTTATGGTATTTTTGCGGGTTCGCCGCTGAATCATATTCGCGACCGCCGATGAAAACCGATGAAGTAAAGGCCTTTTTTGAGCGCACCGACGTGTATCTCACTTACAACTACAACCTGCGGATTCGTGCAGAGACGATGGCGTATTTTATAGGTGATGAGCATTTTCAAAAGGTATTGGACATGCCTTGCGGAACGGGTGATATCTCTGCGCCTTTTCTCGAGAATTTCGGACACATCACCATGATGGATTTTTCCGAAAACATGATCGCCACATCCAAGTCACGAATTCCCGAGGATAAAAAGGAAAAGGCGACTTTCATTAACGGCGATTTTTATGCCCACGACTTCGGGAGTCAGCAATTCGACCTTGTCATGAACATCGGTATCCTGGCGCACATTGCCGATCCGATGCGCTTTTTGGAGGAGTCCATGAAATTGGTCAAACCAGGAGGGTCCCTAATTCTCCAAAATACCGATAGCGATCATTGGTTTGCTAAACTCATCCATTCGTATCTCGGCTTACGCCGAATGGTAGGGAAAGACAAGTATAAACTCAACAAGGTTTCCGAAAAGGATCTCTTAAAAAAAGTGACTGGAAATGGTCTCCACTTGCAGCAGAGCTTTCGCTACAATCAGTCATTTCTAGGCCTTTCCAGGCTTTTTAGCAATGATCTAAAATACAAACTCACCAACGACTATTTTGGCAATGCGGCACTTCCTCGCAACCAGAAATCTGGAAGCGATGTGACTTATTTGTTTCGGAAGAATTAGGAATTCATAAATCCATTTCATATTTTTATATCGTAAATACGATTCATAAATATGAAAACTTACACCAGTTCACTGCCCGATGATCTTTTCAATGCTCTTGCCGATAAAGCGGCAGAATATGGGATACCAAAAAATCAGCTAATAGAAAGAGCTGTGCGGGTTTATATGGAGCATCTGGATAAGGCGGCCTACCTTAAATCGTTCAGGCGTATGAAAGACGACGCAGATGTCATAGCGATGGCAGAAGAAGGTCTCGAAGATTATTATAAAAAGCTCGAAAGTGAAGAAGGGTGAGCTTTGGTGGGCAGAACTCAATCCTGTGAAAGGAAGCGAGCAAGCGGGAAGGCGTCCCGTGCTCATCATTAGCGGAAACTTACTAAACGAGAATACTGATATAGTAATCGTGTGCCCTTTAACCACAAAACTAAAGCGCTATCACGGAAACTTGATTTTAGAAACGTCAAAAGAGAATGGTTTGAGTGAAACGTCGGAAGTTTTGACCTGGCAAATAAGAACGGTAGCAAAGTCTCGACTAACTGAGAAGATTGGAACCATTCCTGTGATTGAAGTAGAGAAAGTTCATAGTACTCTTGGCGATATCCTAAAGTATTAAATGAATATCCTCCTCATCCCCGAAAACTTTCCGACCGACGAGAATCCCGTAGCGGGGATTTTTATGAAGGATTACATCAAAGCCATGCAAGGTTTTGCGGAGGTCACGGTTTTCAATACCAATCCTTGGTATCGCGGCCAATACGAAGAAGTGGAAGGTGCTCGTTGCTTTGATCTTCATCTATTTGCGAAAAAATGGAAGTTCCCTTTCAACATAGCGGCATACACTTATTGGGAAAGACAGAGTCTGAATTTTGCAAAAAAATTGCCCAAGCCCGACATCATTCATCTCCATGGAACGGCGCAGCGAGGAAAGTGGGTAGCTGAGCTGGCTGATTATTGGAAGGTGCCATTTGTGATCACCGAGCATACGGGACCGTGGTCGGCCATTTCTTCGCGGCCCGCCATTCTCAAACGGGTAAAGACAATCATGGAGAAGGCCGATTTGGTGATGCCCGTAAGTCACCATTTGGAAAAAGAAATTCTTGAAAGTGGAATCACGCCTAAGCGAATTGCAGTATTGGGAAATCCTGTCGACTCAGATTTTTTTGCCCTTCGTAAAGAGCCCTTGACTAATACCAAGCGAATTCTCTTCGTCGGTAGACTCGATCCATTCAAAGGAGGACTGCGAACCTTGAAGGCCTTTAATCAAATCAAAATCGATTACCCCAATTACAGACTCACCATAGCGGGAGATGGAGTAGAAGGAGATGCGATTGAAGCATTTATCGAAGAAGACCAACTAGACGATCGAGTCGAATTTCTGCGAAAGCAGTTGACCCGCGATGACATGCTAACGCTCTTTCACGAGTCCACCTTTCTCGTTTTTCCGAGTGAGTTTGAAAGCTTTGGACTGGTTGCTGCTGAGGCTATGGCGACGGGTCTGCCTGCATTGATAACAAATAAAACTGGCCCACTTGATTACAGTGCCTCAATTAATTCAGTTCAAATCGAGCCAGATCAAATTGAAAAGGGATTGCGCGAAATGATCGACAGGATTGAAGACTTCTATCCCGAAGAAGTTAGGTCGAGTATCAAGGAGAATTTCGGCACATCTACTTTTGCAAATAAGTTGAAAGAGGCATATCACTCGTTGCCAGGTCAGGATTGAGGATAGATTGTAAATAAGTGACATACCTCTAAGTCCTAACCACCTTGCTTTTTCATTTATACTTGCACCATGTGCGGCATTTTCGGTGTATGGAATTATAGAGGAGTAAATGGGCATGCTTTGCACAATGCTTCTGCTATGCTCCGCCACCGCGGCCCCGATGACGAAGGCTTCCTCTTGGTCAATCGAGGTCAAGCCATTCCCTATTCGGGAGACGACACTGCCGCGAAAGATTTGGAACAACTTCCCGAAACCCTAGAAGCTACGAATGCTCTTTTGCACAGAAGACTTTCCATTCTCGATCTATCGCCTAACGGTCATCAGCCAATGCGGCACCAAGACCGTGAAATCTACCTCACCTTCAATGGGGAGATTTACAATTTTCAGGAGTTACGAGAACAGTACAAGCTGTCCGCCACAACTGGCACCGATACCGAGGTCATTCTTCAGCTTTATGCCAAAATCGGCGAAGAAGCCTTTTC
>JBLIEU010000024.1:0-32101 GCA_047633195.1 Cryomorphaceae bacterium
GAACTCAAACCAGTCAGTTATAGCAACGAAATATTCAGCTCTATTCTGAACTTCCGCTGGATATTCTTCATCCTGCTGATCCTTTTATCTGCCGAATGGTTTATCAGAAAGTATCTCGGACGGTATTGATCGATTCACTTTAGGAAAATAGAGAACCTACATTATTCTTCTCTAGCTACGATTACCTTGTCTCTATAAGTGACACCATCATTTCCAACCACCTCAATTACATAAAGTCCAGAAGGAAGGGCATTGGTATTGAAAAAAGTTCGGGATGAATTCACACCTTTCTTCTCAGAAATTAGTTTACCGCTGATATCATAAATGCTCACTCGATCAATTACGTTATTTCCTGCATCGATTTTAAGAATATCCGTTGCAGGATTTGGGTATAAAGTAAATTCGCTCTTGGCTGTGTTTTGAGTGTCGAGAACCGCACATATTTCAGTCGTTTCCGAAGATTCAAATTCTGCACCCTCAGCCAACACTGTTCCGAATTGATCCACTACTGAATACGACCCTATACCGAATCCACAGCAGAGTCCATCATCCGCAGCATCGAAAATGGTAAAGTCGTAACATCCGTCTACCAGGCATCGTGTTTCACTCACGGGATCATCACCAGCACCATAGGATCCTCCTGATGCAACCACCTCGTTAAATTCATTCGAAATGGTCCATGTTGTTTCACCTGGATAATCGTCCAAGTCGATATTTACGCTGATTTCTAAGGCCTGATCAAATGCTTCGAAAGTCCTATTCGCTACATTTCCTAATTCGTCTGTATCCTCTTCACCATTTAAGGTGACAATCTCAATACTCAAATTATTGATTCCCCCAGCTGGTGTGAATTCACCGAGCGGGACAAAAGTATTTTCTTGAGTTTCAATGCTTCCTGACCATTCAACTATTTCTGTATTTCCATTAATCGTTAGCTCAAGCGCCACATCTTCGATGGTTTCTATTCCGACGTTTACCACATTGACGCTTGACGTAAACGACTCAAGCTCACAGGAAGTATCTTCAATTCCCGTAATTGCTCCCAAACTAGCATTCAAATCTGGCAAATTGGTGTTGCATGAATTGGGAACAATCAAAGTTCCAGTGTTTGTAATGTCTAATGCAAACCGTAAAGATGTTGAAGGCGTGCTTCCGAAAGTCCACGATACACCCATTCTTCCGTAGTAATCAAAAGATCCATTGTTTGCGTCGCCTACGCAGGCAGCCTGTCCTCCTGCGAGTTGTCCAATGAGAAGTCCATTTTGATTAAACAAAGGAGAACCAGATGACCCACCTTCAGTAACTCCTTCCTCCCATTGATCGATGAACCAGACTTGATTCACGAAAGCTCCTATATTATCGTGGTAAGGAGCGTCTTCATCGAAACATATCTTCTTCACGTCTCCTCGTGGATGATGGATGCCGAAGGAAGAAGTGACCGTATTCGTGTTATCAGTAGCGTCCCAGCCTGAGTAGCATACGTCATAAGATTCAGGTGGTGTGTTGTTTAACTCCAAAAGAGCGAAATCACTTTCGGCGTTGCTGGACAGAAGCGCTCCACCTGAAATGCTCTGGTTGGTTGGACCATTGTTTCCCGAACATCCAGGAGTCTCGTGATTGAAATAAAAGATCCAATTCTGGGTGTTGTTTGTGTTATTAGGCAAACAGTGATTTGCGGTTAGAAAAAATGGTGTGCCGTCTTGCAGTGCGTTGTTTACCATTGCGCCCGAGCACACTCCATTGTTATTTACAACGATGATGGCAACTGATTTTTTCTGAAAATCAAATGGGATTCCTTCGGGGCAATTTACATTGATGTTGCACGCAGCGGCGTTACCAAAAGCACCCTTGGCTTCGTTCTCTACCTCAACTAGAATATCCCGATAACCATGCGTCACATTATCAATGTGCAAGTACCCTTCTCCTTTCACGTTGGCTGGCTCGTGGTATTCGATTATGGCTTTATCTGAAAAGATAAGTCCCACCCCGAGTGAGTTGGATTTACTTGCGTTTTCATTCGTGAAGCTTCCAATGAGTTGTGACTTGTCTTCAGTGTATACGAACACTTGAGCTCCTTCGGGAACTATATAAGAGTCAAAGACAAAGTTTAGGCTCGTTGCTCCTTCAGAACTAAGCGCCAATCTCCAAATGCCATCGCCATTCTCAAGCTCTGTCCAGATTCCGCTGTTGTTGATGTCTATATCGACTTCTATATTTTCTCCAAATCTATATGGTTGATTTTTCGACTTATCGTTAATCGCATCCTCTGATTGCAGTTTTTTTAAATCAACAGGAGGCAACTCAATGCTCTGATATGTCAATGCCTCTTTTGAATCCCAGCGATAGGGTTCGCCACCATGGCTGATTTGACTAAAAGAGCTGAAAGAGAGAGAAATAAAGAGTAGAATGATGGCTGTGTATTTCATGGGCTTTAATAATTGTAATCTAATGTGGTGTCTGTATTTGTCAAAACAAGAATGACTCGATTGGTCCCATCATATTTTATGGGTGTCAAATCAAACCAAAGCTTGGTATCCGTTATACCTCGGCACCGGTCGCCATTGCTATTGTGCTTAAGTGTTACATCTACTTCAGGTGGATAAGTAGAAGTAAAATCACCTCTGGTTTCAAGTTGAAATTCGTGCTCTTCGCAACCGCCTGAATAGGATACATCTAATACTATGAAATCCCCTATCTGTTGGGCATCTTTTACATTGACAGGGTCTACACCTACCAAGTGGTTTACGGAGGGATCGATAAATATGACTTGACTATTCGCGGGAGGAGTCGTCCTCATAGGTGTCGAGCTTACGCCGCAAGCCATTAGTGTTAAGATGCAAAGGTATGGTATTGCTTTGAGCATACTTGCGCGAAAGGTAGAGCCATCTTCTGAGAAATTCATCCTCAAACTTAATCTTGCTTTGGATTCTTAGACTATAAAAAAAACCCCGACGAATGTCGGGGTGGATACTATTGAATGCTTAATTTCTTCTCCAAGTCTTCCAGATATTTTCGGAATTGTTTATCCGTTTCCTGCAAATTGTTGACTGTTCGGCAGGCGTGAAGTACGGTCGCGTGGTCTTTTCCACCGCAGTGCATTCCGATATTGGCCAAACTGCTTTTCGTCATTTTCTTGGCAAAGTACATGGCAATCTGCCTTGCTTGAACGACTTCTCTTTTTCTGGTTTTTGATTTCAATAATTCGATTGGCAAATCAAAATAGTCGCAAACCACTTTTTGGATGTAGTCGATGCTCACTTCACGTGCTGTATTCTTCACAAATTTGTCGATCATCTGCTTAGCCAATTCGAGCGTGATCGCTTTCTTGTTAAGTGATGAGTGAGCGATAAGTGAGATCAGCGCACCTTCCAATTCTCTAATGTTGGTAGTAATGCTGTAAGCCAAGTATTCTACTACATCCCTTGGAAGGTCAATTCCATCGGCATACATTTTCTTTTCGAGAATGGCGATTCTGGTTTCAAGGCCAGGGATCTGAAGATCTGCTGAAAGTCCCCATTTGAAACGAGACAAGAGTCGTTGCTCCAAACCTTGCATTTCAACAGGTGCTTTATCGCTAGTTAGTACTATTTGTTTGCCCGTCTGGTGAAGGTGATTGAAGATATGAAAGAACATATCTTGAGTCTTTTCCTTTCCAGCAAAGAACTGAACGTCATCAATGATGAGGACATCGATCATTTGATAAAAATGACTGAAGTCATTTACATTGTTGTTTTTGACTGCGTCAATAAATTGGTGAATAAACTTCTCAGACTCTACATAGAGAACCGTTTTTTCAGAAAATCTGTTTTTGATTTCAATACCAATAGCTTGGGCCAAATGGGTTTTGCCTAAACCTACACCACCGTATATGAGTAAGGGGTTAAATGCTGTTCCGCCAGGATTTTTTGCTACTGCATATCCTGCTGAGCGAGCCAGTCTGTTGCAATCTCCTTCTACAAGGTTTTCAAAAGAATAGTTGGGCTTGAGGTTTGAATCTACATTGATCTTCCTGAGTCCTGGAATTACAAACGGGTTCTTGATCTGTTTGCTACCGATATCCATCGGTGCTGTCACAGGGTTGTTTTTAATCGCCCGCCTGTTGGAGGTCGGAACTTTCACTGTGTATGGACTAGAACCGTTGTAATTGTTCTCCATGATGATGCTGTATTCCAAGCGGCCATCATCACCGAGTTCCTTGCGGATAATTTTCTTCAGAAGATGAATGTAGTGCTCTTCCAACCATTCGTAAAAAAACTGGGAAGGAACTTGGATTGTCAAAACCTGTTTATCCAGTTTGACGGGCTTGATCGGTTCAAACCATGTTTTGTATCCTTGGAGGCTAACATTGTCCTTGATTAGGTCAAGACAGTTTCCCCACACTTCCTCGTGTTTGTTACTCATTAGTTAGTACGTATAGAAAATGGTTAATAGTGCATTTTACAGGTGTGGCAAAGTTTTAAACAATGACTGCCAAAAGTGAGACAAATATTCAGAGAAAAAAGTGAAAAAAAAAACCGCTAGGGGGTTGTGAAATAAAAAAGATTTACAGTTGATGTTTTTTTTCACAAGGCCTTATTTTATTGAGTTTCGAAGCTTTTTTACTTTACATTCCCGCCGCTTGGAAATGATATAAAGGGCTAGGCTACATTGAGCTATATGTAAAACCTAAGTCGAGCATCAAATTCCTATAAGGAGAAAAGGCAGTTTCACAAGGTAATAGATATTTGTGGCAATGCGGAAAAAACTCTTCTTTATTAACAATGACTTTGAAATCACGAGTTGAGATATGATACATTCAACCACATTTAGAGTACGCTATTCTGAGACCGATAGAATGGGGTATATGTACTATGGAAATTATGCAGCTTGGTTTGAAGTAGGTAGGGTAGAATTATTGCGTTCTCTTGGGCTTGCATATAGAAAAATGGAAGACGAGGGTGTAATCCTGCCCGTAAGGGATTTCACTGTCCGTTATTTCAAGCCTGTGAAGTATGACGATGAAGTTTATTTAAAAACAACCCTTACCGACTTGTCTGGTGCTAAAATCACTTTTGATTTTGTCCTAGAAGATGCTGATGGAGACAAACTTTGCACTTCGACGATTGTCCTTGTCTTCTGCGACAAAATCTCTGGGAGACCAACACGAGCGCCAGAAAAATTGGTAAATGCTTTGGATTACTAAAGGCTTGTGAGCAAAGCTCTGTAGAGCTTCTGCATCTCGGCTATATCGTCTTTGTGCACCTTTTCGCCAGGCTGGTGGTAGTTGTCCTCAGGTGGGCCTATAAAGCACCAGTCCCAAGCAAATGAACTGTCTTGAAGTGAATTCCCATCGCTTCCACCAGCCTTCTCAACTTCGAGCTGATACTGTACTTCATTTTCTTTCGCAATTTCTATCACTCGGTTCAAGAAACTTCGGCGTGGTATCCCGCGATCTCTCATAGAAATCGCCACGCCTTTCTTGTGCTTGATCGAATCGGAAACCAATGTGACATCAGAGATCAAGGCTTGTTGAACTCCAAAATTAGCTTGGAGAAATTTTCCTGCAAACTGCGCTCCGCCGCCACCGTGCTCTTCGTAAGTGGTGAACACGAGCGCTCCATCTGTAATAGTATTGGCCAACTCAAGTGCATTCCAAACTCCCAATCTATTGTCGAGGTAAGCGCTCTTAACGAATTGCTTGGTCTCACTCCAATCGGGAGCATAGGTAAGGTTGGTTCCTGGGTCAATAGTTCTGGAAGCTTCATACTTGAGGACTTCTTCCTTTATTTTCTTGGTCTTCTTTTTTTCAATTTTGAGGGTACACTCAATTTTCCCCCTCGAATCTTCTCCAACCAATAAAGTGCCTTCTTTGGCTTTTGGGCCTCCAATTTTGTATAGCTCGTGTTTGTAGGCTACAGTGAACCCCACGGTGTCGGTGTGCGCTAAAACAGCCGTTCTCGGTTCCCCGAAAATAGCGATAACCATATCCTGAAATCCCGCACCTGAGTATACTTTGGGTATAACTTTGAAATTCTGTGAATTCTTTGAGAAATAGTCGAGAAGAAAATCTCTCATCTTTCCTTCGTCACCCGCGGTAGACGGGATGGCACATAGTGTTTTGAGTAGCTCGGTATTCATGGTCTAGTGGATTCCTAAATTTTCGATGCGAATATCGCTAAAGGCCTGAAAAGAATGGGCCAGTTCTTCTTTCTTTTCGGGGAGCAATGCTACATCAATGGTGCAGCTTGTTTTAAAATCTTGATTTGACTCTTGCCAATCGTTCGTGCGAAGGGCAAGCATGACTTCGCTCATTCTCTCGTAACCGAAGTGCAAGCGGAAGTTTGCCATAAGCTGACGTTCAATGACTGTGCTGTCTTCTATGGCTATTTCGGCGGCGGTGCGGTAGGCATCGATTAGTCCACCGACACCCAGTTTCGTTCCTCCAAAATACCGAACCACGGCAATCAAGACATTGGTTAGTTCATACTTTTCAATTTGTCCCAAAATAGGTTTCCCAGCAGAGTTGGAGGGTTCACCGTCATCATTGGCACGGTACCGATCCATATCGGCACCCAAGCGCCAAGCATACGCCACGTGGCGAGCAGAGTGGTGTTCTTGCTTCACCTGGTTTAGAGCATCCTCGATATCGGTTTCATTTTTTACGTGATAGGCATAGCCGAAGTGCTTGCTTCCTTTCACCTTGTACATTCCGGAGCCTCTGGTCGATATGGTCTGGTAATTGAAATTCAAGGGCTCAAAAGTGTAAGCATCGCAATAGCCACTAGGGCCAATAAGATTCCCCAAAGCTTTCTTGAACTGAGTTTCTCCCTGAATAATGCCACCCCCACTATTGCCGAAAGGGCAACCACACCCATGTTGTTGGCTGGAATAGCAGCTGATCGATCAATCAGTCCGCTTCCCAATATTTTCAGTAGGAAGTAGATGGAGCCATAGTTGACCAGTCCAAGGATCAATCCAGCCACTAAATTTTTAAGCTGGAGTCGACTCTTGCATACCAATCCGCGGTAGATCAAAATGATAGTTCCAATTGTCGCAGCGATTCCAAAGGGCACGGGTACAAAATCGGTATAGGCAATGTCTGTGGTCAGGTAATTCTTTTCCGTTAAGGCCAAGAACAGATCGAGTAAACCACTCCCGACGAAAAGTATTACTGGAGTTAATGCTGCCAAGCTGAGGCTGCTTTTCTTCTTTCCCGAAAGGGTGGTTAGCAGCACGGCGACGATTCCAAGTGCGATACCTGCGAGTTTTGCCCAATGCCAAGTTTCGTCTTCGTCGGCGATGAGAAAGAAAAAAACGGGAATGACCATCGACATCTTCGTGGCGATTCCTGTTACGGTGAGTCCGTGTCTTTGACTGGTGATTGCCATGACGTAGAAAAGCGAGATGAATAGCATCCCAACAATTCCCGCGTTCACTAACCAAGGTTCTGTTAGGGTATAATTTCCTCCTCCGTTGGAATCGGTATACCAAAAACCAAATCCTGAAGCAACGAAGTAATTGACAACAATGGCTTGGAATGTATCAATCTTGTATTTCCCAAAAAGGCTAAAAATAGCGTAGATGGCTGTAGAGCAAATTATGCTGAGTAAGAGGTAGATCATTTATTGCGGTAGAGAAATACTTTATCGTGTCCGTAAGAATAAAATTCTGAATGTTCTTGAGGAATTTGCGGAGCCTCAAGTCCGCCGCCCAATGTGCGGGTCGATTGAATTATCCGCGCTTCATCCCAAATTCGTGTTTCTAGAAAGTGCTGGAGTGTGTAGGCACCTCCTTCGATAATTACACTGTTTATGTTTCGCTCATACAAAGCCGATAAGGCCGCTTCTGCCAGGTCATCTCCCTGTGGCTCGGCAAATTCTACCGCTTCATTTCCGAAGCCTCTTTGTTGCTTCCCGATGATTAAGGTGGGCTTTCCGTCCGTCAATAGCCTTCGGCCTAGCGAGAGCTCTTTATTGCCAACAAGCACTACTCTCAAAGGGTCTTTTCCAAAGTAATCCCTCGTATCCAGCGATGGATCATCAACTTCTAGTGTCCTTTTCCCAATGAGAATGGCTCTTTCTTCCGCTCTCCACTTATGGACAAGCTTTTTTGTTTCGGGCGACGAAATCCAGAGGATTCCTTTTTTATCCTCGGGGCGCACCGAATCCATATAACCATCAGCTGACATGGCCCATTTCAATATTACATAAGGTCGTTTTTCTTCGTGAAAAGTCCTGAATCTTCTATTGAATTCTTTGGCTTTTTCCTCCAATATTCCTAGGGTGACTTCTACCCCAGCTTCCCGCAGTTTCTCCATTCCTTTTCCCGCTACTTTTGGGTTGGGGTCTGTTTGTGCGATGACCACTTTTGGGATTCCCGACTCAATAATCAAGTCTGCGCAAGGCGGTGTCTTTCCGTGGTGAGAGCAAGGTTCTAAGCTGACATAAAGAGTGGCATCTTTTAAGTCGTGATAGTTTTTAACCGATTTGATGGCATTGACCTCCGCATGAGCTTCTCCGTAAGATTGATGAAATCCCTCGCCGATAATGGTATCATTTTTCACAATGATGCATCCCACCATAGGATTGGGTGCGACTCGACCAAGGCCATTTTTGGCTAGATCGAGACAGCGCTGCATGTAATGTTCGTGATTCTTCACTGGGCAAAGAAAACAAGCTTGCAGGACTATTTCTCTGGATGGTTGAAAAAATACTCAAGAACGACTTTACTTGACATTAGAACTAGTCTAACTTGGCCTGTTTATAATCAAGAAACTATGTCAACAATTGTGGATCTCAAGTTGAGATTCAGAGAAGTGCTAGGCGGTCAATATCCACCAAGAGAAATTGATCAATTCTTTACTATGACGGTGGAGGAATTTTTGGGTTATTCTAAAGCGGAGATTCATATTAACGTGAATGAAATCATTCAAGAAGCTGAGCTGGAAAAGATCGCAGAAGTCTTAAATAGACTTCGCTTAAATGAACCGATTCAATATTCGCTCGGATATACCGAATTTTATGGGTTAAAGTTTAAAGTCAATCCCCATGTGCTCATCCCAAGGCCCGAAACAGAAGAGTTGATTCGCTGGATAACCGAAGATTCCAAAGAACCTTATCAAAGCATTCTCGATCTGGGTACGGGTTCAGGTTGCATTGCTGTTAGTTTGAAAAAAGAGATTCCTCACGCCAATGTCTATGCAGTTGATAAGAGCATTAGAGCACTTAATTTGGCTAAAAAAAATGCCGAATTGAATGATGTCGGAGTTGAGTTCTTTGCCTTTGATATCTTAAAACAAGAGGGTCTGGCATTTATGAGTTTTGACCTTATGGTAAGTAATCCGCCATATGTCACGCTCGAAGACAAGGAAAAGATGGCAAGAAACGTGGTAGACTTCGAGCCGCATCTCGCTCTTTTCGTTCCCGAAGATGATCCACTGATATTCTATCGAAGGATTGTAGATTTGGCAGACGGGCATCTCAACAAGGGCGGAAAAATATACTTTGAAATCAACGAAAGTTTTGCCGTTGAGATCCGTTCTTTGTTAATGGATCGAGGATTCACTTCTGTAGAAATCCGAAAAGATCTGAATGGTAGATTCAGAATGGCCAAAGGCATTAAAAATTGAAAAGACTCCTATTTGCTGTTTTCCTTTTCTCCTGTTTCGCATCTGCGGCGCAGTTTGATCAATCCAACAAGGTTTGGCTCATTGGAGGAGAACGTAAATTGCTTCCTTATCAAAATATACTCAAGCTAGATTTTAGCTTTGACGCAAGGAGAACCCTCTTTCAAAATCGGTGGGTTTTAGTCGGTGGTTTGAAGATTGGAGTCGAATACAAAAGGATTCACCGCATCGGAGTGGGGTTCTATTTCTTAAACACACGAATCTTTGACGAGGATGTGGAATTCATTCTAGAAGCAAACAAGATTGAGTACGACTTTAATTACTCCACTTTGTATTACGACCGGGTTCTCTACTTCGACAAGAAATGGGAATTTGGCGGCACGCTTCATTTGGGAGGAGGTAAAATAAATACCTTCTATGAAAATGAGCTCAACCCAAATGAGCGAAACACAGGCCCCGTGCTCAACTTTAGTGTAGCTGAATTTGTGGCCTACGGAGAGTACAACGTTTTGTATTGGCTCGGACTTTCGGCAGGGCTAGGTTATCGCCAAGTATTTGGTTTGGAATATGACTTGGGCAGTGATTTTAGTAGTGCTATTTTTGTCATCAACTTGCGCCTGAATTTGTTTAAACTCGCAAGAAGTTATTTCGACGAGTCCGTTAAAGATGAATTCTGATCAAGCCCGCGAACGAATTGAGGAGCTCAGCAATGAGCTCCATCAGCACAATCACCGATATTATGTGCTCAATAATCCTATTATTTCGGATTACGATTTTGACATTAAGCTGAAGGAACTTCAAAAGCTAGAAGAAGATTTTCCTGACTTAGCCGATTCCAATTCACCTACAAAAAGGGTGGGAGGCGATATCACCGATAAGTTTCAAAAGGTGAAGCACAAGTATCCGATGCTCTCATTGAGCAATACCTACAATATTGACGAAATAAGAGATTGGGAGAATCGAATTAAAAAGAATACCGACGATGAGATTGAATACGTCTGCGAGCTAAAGTACGATGGTGTTGCCATCGGCATCACATACGAGAACGGGGTGTTGACAAGAGCAGTAACGCGCGGCGATGGACAAACGGGAGAAGATGTGACGACAAACGTTCGAACCATTTCTACTATTCCATTGCGCTTGAGCGGAAATGAATATCCCGATGAGTTCGAAATTCGAGGAGAGATTTTTCTTCCTCTACAAGTCTTTGCCGACATGAATGCCAAACGCGTTGAGGCGGGAGAAGAGGCATTCATGAACCCTCGAAACTCCGCTTCAGGCACCCTCAAATTACAAGACTCAGGTGTTGTCGCCACGCGTAATTTGGATTGCTTTCTTTATGCGGTTTACGGCGAGAGGCTTCAAGCCAAAGGTCATTTGGAGAATTTACAGTTTGCGGCAAAGCTCGGTTTCAAAGTGCCAGATGAAAGCAAGAATCGAATTGCCCTCTGCAAGAGTATCGAGGAGATTGAGGCATTCATCAATTATTGGGATGAAGAAAGATCCAATCTTCCTTTTGAAATAGACGGAGTGGTCATCAAGGTGAACTCGTATTTGTCTCAAGAAGAATTGGGCTATACTGCTAAATCTCCCAGATGGGCTGTGGCTTATAAATTCAAATCCGAGCGAGTTGCCACAAAACTTGAAAAAATAACTTACCAAGTAGGAAGGACAGGTGCCATAACTCCAGTAGCCAATTTAGAGTCTGTATTAATCGCGGGAACAACGGTGAAGAGAGCTTCACTGCACAATGCCGATCAAATCGAGAAGCTCGACGTGCGCGAGGGCGATACGGTCTTCGTGGAAAAAGGAGGAGAGATTATTCCCAAGATTATAGCGGTCGATTTCACAAAAAGACCTGCCCATTTGGTGAAACATCAATACATTACCCATTGTCCTGAGTGCAGCACCGAGTTGGTGCGAAACGATGGTGAGGCGCAGCACTACTGTCCGAATTTGATTGGCTGTCCGACTCAAATAAAGGGCAGGATCGAACACTTCATTTCCCGGAAGGCAATGAACATCGATGGAATCGGAACGGAAACGGTGGGCGAACTTTGCGATGCAGGCTTAATCGAGAATAGTGCTGATCTTTACGATCTGACGATAGAAGCCGTGATCAAGCTCGATAGAATGGCTGAGAGATCTGCTGAGAATCTGGTAAGAGGTGTCGAGGCCTCGAAGTCTATTCCTTTCGAAAGGGTGCTCTTTGGTCTCGGAATTAGATTTGTAGGAGAAACTGTAGCGAAGAACTTGGCTCGAGAATTTAAGTCAATAGAAGCATTGGCGGAAGCCGACAGAGAAACGCTCATAGCAGTGAATGAAATAGGTGATCGAATTGCAGACTCCGTAGTAGATTTTTTCACCGATGAAGCCAATTTGAATTTGGTATACCGACTGAAAGTGGCGGGACTTCAGTTTAGCATGGAGTTGGTTGAAAATGACTCTGAAAGTCTTGCCGATAAATCTTTCGTCGTATCGGGTGTATTTGCCATGGATAGAAAAGAGTTGAAAGAACTCATCGAAAGAAACGGAGGGAAGATATTGAGCGGAGTTTCCGCAAAAACTGATTACTTGGTGGCTGGCGAAAGCATGGGCCCATCAAAAAGAACAAAGGCAGAAAAGCTCGAAGTGCCTATTATCTCAGAAGCTGACTTAATGAATATGATCAACTAAAGTGGAGTGGCTTGAAAACATAAAGAAAGCTTGGGGCCGAAGGAAACTTCCATCCAAGATAAATCAGAAACGAGAAACGGCGGTGTCCAATTTTCACAATGCAGGCAGCGTGGCTATTCTCTATGAAGAGAAAGGTGAGAGCTACTTCATTTTGGTAAAGCAATACGTCAAGTACCTCAAAGCGGAATATGGTGTGAGAGAGGTAATGGCCCTTTGCTATATAGCTGACAAGAAAGAGGTGCCACATTACCATACCCACAGATTGAAATTCGACTATTTCTTAAAGAGTGAACTCAACTGGTGGTATGAGCCCCAGTGCGATCAAGTGAAAAAATTTGTGGCTGAGGAATACGATATTCTCATAAATCTCGAACGGGTTCCGGCTTTACCTTTGGAATTTATCCAAGTAAAAAGCAATGCTCGACTCAAGGTGGGTTATTACCGCGCTGATCATGAAGAGCATTTTGATTTGATGTTGAACTTACCCGAAAAAGCCACTTTCGATGAGTATGTCAAGCAAGTCAATCACTATTTAACTCGAATCAATTATGAAAGAGCTTAAAGGCGTTGGTGTAGCATTGATTACACCTTTTCAGGAAAATGGCAAAGTAGATTTTGCCGGACTTGAAAAATTGATTCGCCATGTAAGTGCTGGTGTTCACTTCTTAGTGGTAATGGGCACGACTGGTGAATCTGTAACTCTTGCGGAAGAAGAGCAAATGGCGATACTTGATTTTATTTTGGAAATCAATGCAAGCAAACTTCCAGTGGTTTTCGGTTTAGGTGGGAGCGATACGAGAGGCGTAGGGGAGCGAATGCAGAACTTCAGCAAAGAAGGCATTGCAGCTTTCTTGACGGCAAGTCCTGCTTACAATATGCCCACCCAAGAGGGTATATTCAGGCACTATAAACACTTAAGTGAAGTCTCACCACTGCCAATCATATTATATAATGTACCAAGTCGCACAGGGAGCAATGTTCTCCCTGAAACGGTTTTTCGAATAGCAGCGGAGACGAAAAAAATTATTGGAATCAAAGAGGCAGCTGGCAGTATCGAGCAAGTCATGGAACTGGCAGCAGGTTTGCCAGAAGATTTTCTACTCCTTTCGGGTGATGACCCTTTATTGGTTAAGCACATGGCTTGTGGAGGTCACGGAATCATTTCTGTGGTTGCCAACGCGTATCCAAAGAGATTCAGGGAGATTTTCGAGGCTTGCGTTGTGAACGATTGCGACAAAGCAGGAAAGCTTCTTTCTCAAATGATTCCTCTGATCAATGATCTCTTCGCTGAGGGAAATCCAGGCGGGGTGAAGGAAACGCTTCAACATCTGGGCATCTGCGAACACCATATGCGTCTTCCGCTGTATCCAGTTTCGAAAGGCCATTGCCAGAAACTCTACCGACACATTGCCGAGCTGGGAGAGCAATAAACAATTGAACTCCTTCTACTCTTTATAGGATTAAATTATACTCCATACCCTATGCCTGTATATCGTCTGCAAGATGAGATTCTCATAAACGCCCCCTTGGATGAGGTTTGGGATTTCTTTACCAATCCAAGAAATCTCAAAAAGATTACTCCTGAGGAAATGGCCTTTAGCAACGTATATGAACCCGATGCAGAAAAGGTTTATCCAGGCATGTTATTGGTGTATAAGATCTCTCCATTGCTGGGGATTCCAATTACTTGGATAACAGAGATCACCCATGTCGAACCAAAGAAGAGATTTGTAGACGATCAACTACAAGGCCCCTTCGGAATGTGGCACCACATCCACGAGTTTGAGGCAGTGGATGGAGGAACTTTGGCGAGGGATATACTCTACTACAGCATGCCTTTTGGAATTCTAGGGAGTCTCGCTCATTCGTTTACAGTAGCTAAACAAACCAAAGAGATCTTCCAGCATAGGAAAACAGCATTGGAGAAAATATTTCCAAAACTTTAAGTTGACATTACCACACTTTGTATTTATCTTTCCCCGAAGTAACCTGAAAAACGATGGTTATTTTATTCAACCTTTTTTATTTAACCTTTTATTTTAACTAAATCTTTTACAATGAAGAAGTTTCTCTTTTTAAGTGCTGCGGCAGTTCTATCTGCTTCTACAGCATTTTCTCAATGTAACACAGGTGGAACCAATTACGGGTCCGCTCCCGCTCCTTGTGTTGAAGTAGGGCCTGTCTCTGCTGATATTGCTGGGTTTGAAGTTTGGCGTGGTGATATTTATGAAATCACGGATGTTCAGGCTGGAGCTAGCTACTCCATTGATATTTGTCAAGGTACAGGAGGTCTTGCTTGGACTGCTTCTCTTAGTGCAGTAGCCCCATCGGGTGCTATTGATGCTTTTGGAACGGATGCAGGTTCTCCTTGCGAGCTTTCATTTACAGCTACTGAATCGGGTACTTACCAGATGTTTGTTAACGAAGTTGGTGAATGTCCTGGTGTTTCCCAAGGAGTTGACAATGGTTCGCCACGTGTAACCTATTTTAGCGGTGGTTCTTGTCTTCCTCCCGTTACTACTTGTGAAGCGGGAGTTAACAATGGAGTTTCTGTCCCTGTAATTTGCCCAGCAGAACTAACTGTTCTAGCTATCTCTGGAATGATTGTTCCTAATTCTCCTACAGCTGGAGATGCATTTATTGAATTTACGCCAACAGATCCTTTAAATGTTTCTGGTCTTGGTGGTCCGTTTGTTTTGACTGGTTTCTCAGCTGTTGATTTAGCAGGATATGGTTTTGATAATGATCTCAATGGAGTTCTTTCTTCCAATTTATTTCCTGTAATGGAAGGAGAGTGGACTATCAAAGGATTTGTGACAAGTGTTACTGGTTCATATTTTGATCCGCTTACGCGTTGCGATAGTACAGACGCAGTTGCAACTGTTACTTTCTTAACTTCTGCTGATGCAGGTTGTGTTCCTGTTACTACTTGTGAAGCAGGTATTTTGGATCAAGCGGCGATTGATGGCGAGCTTTGTCCTCAAGAAACGACTGATTACATTGTCACTGGTTTCACTTTGCCAAACTCACCTGTCGCAGGGGAATACATACTAGAGTTTACGCCGGTTCCAGGTTCTGGTGCAGGTGGACCATTCGGTGTGAATCCTGATCCTTCGTTTGTATTAACCATAGGTGCTCCTGCGGGAACAGAAAATGGAGATTTTACGATTGTTTTGGACAATGAGTTATTGAATTCAACCGGTGTTGTTCAACCAGCCATGACAGGTGATTGGAGCGTTCGTGGTGCTGTTTTTGCAGGTGGTATTAGTGCTTGCGATAGTGTGCCAGCAGTTGTGATTAACTTCAAAACTGCAGCTGAATTTCCATGTGGTGGCCCAGCTCCTTGTGAGAATCCATTCCCAGCTGTAGATGAATCAAGTTTGTCTTTGGTTAACAATCCAAGTGGATCCATTACTTTCTCTTGGGCTCCAGTTTTAGGTCAAATCGGATGCCAAGTGAATGCACGTATCGGTGATCCTGTAACAGGAACTCCAAACGTGAGTTTCATTGTTGGTGGTGCAGGTGCAAGCTCATTCACAGCTAATGCAGGTGCCTTGGCTCCTTATCAGTTTAGTCCGATCAGCTTTAGAGTTCGTTGTGGATGTCAGCAAGGCCCTACAATTGCAGGTCCATTTTCTTCCCAATTGACCACTGTCATTGGTCTTAGCGCTAATCCTATTATCGCGATGACTCCTGAGTTTTCTGCCGACCGAAAGAATTTCATCGGTCAGACTGGTGGTTTGCAAATTGCTTCGTCATCTGAATTGGTGAATGGATTCCCGAATTATGTTAATACTGAGGCAGGCGTTCAAGGAACGATCTCTAAAGCTGCGACTAAAACACGGACTTCATTCGACGTATTCCCTAACCCATCTTCGGGTGCGGTTAACTTGAAATACGCAGCAGTATCAGAAGGACTTGTAAACGTTCGTGTATTTGACATGGTTGGAAAGGCAGTTGCTGATTTCAACATGGCAGTAAGCGAAGGTTCAAACTTCCTTAACCTAGACCTTTCTTCTTTAGATAAAGGTATCTACGTAATTGAAGTGCTAGAAGGTCAAATGTCTTCTACTTCAAAAGTTGTTATGAAGTAATTCACTTCACATCATAATGAAAAGGGGCGCAGCAATTGCGCCCTTTTTTTTTATATTTTTGCGTCTATTCAACGATAATCCTATGACTCCTAGAATCATCCTTTCATTCTTTCTGCTTTGCTTTTTTTCCATTGAGCCTAGTGCTCAAATTCTTCACGATTCTTCACAAGGTCTTCCAGCATTTGCAGAGTATGACTCAGAGCAAAATAATGGGAAGCCCTTTTTGGTGAATACCAGACTATTTGATTTTGACTCCTCTGTTTTGAATCCATGGATAGAAGGGATAACTCATCTTCGTGTTTTTGGAGTAGACTTTAGAGCTGGAAAGGATTCGGAAGGCCTCTATAAATACGTCAATGAAGAAAAAGTTGATGACCTTGTCTCATTTTGCAAGCTGAAAAATTTAAAAGTTGTCTGGACTCTTAATGTGACCAGTTTCACCTTAGATAAAGAGCTTTCATATGTAAAAAGCCTCATCGAACAAGGGCTTAATATAGTTGCGTTTGAATACGGTGGAGAATTTTATTTAAAGAAGTATGCACTTGGCAACCTCTCGTCGAAAGGCGTTGTTGAGAGAATTCGGATGGATGGTGAGAATAGAGATTATTTGAATCTTCTAGATATGTGGCTACCTCCTTTTATGGAAGAGTTTCCTGCCAATGAATACGAGCACATTCTTATTACTGCTTCCGCAAGTAAAGAGAATAATAAAATGATGAACTACAGGCGAGAGTTCAATCGAAAGGTATTTAATTACGTCAAAGGAAAACCAGAACTCTTTGGGAAGATCAACTTTTCATACCACATCTACGCGGGTGCAAAACCTGATTCGTATAACAATGACGAAGAGAACGTGTTAACTCCTGAAAAGGTGGATTGGTCGTTTCTGAACGAGAAGCCCGAGGGAAGCAGATGGGTAGTGACTGAATCTGGGTATTACGTCCGTGATTTTTCCGCATCTGAACTCGAGCAGGCAAAAAAATTCTACACAAAACAATACCAGAAGTTAGGAAGTAAAGGATTGATTGGTGTTCATACCCTGTATATCCCTACGAATAACCAGAATCCATTGTCTATGTACGATCCTAATGGAATCACTCCTGTCGGTGAGATGATAGATAGTTGGTTGAAAAAAAGGGATTCGAATGGCGAAGTGGAAGATACGGATGCTCCTGGCTCAAGTTCTGATCCTGAACCACCATCAAAGCCTGAACCGACAGGTTCAGGAAGTACTGACACTCCCAATAAGAAGGTCACACTTGAAAAGATCTACCCTCAGTATAGCGGCGGATTTCAGTGGGTCAACTTTAATCAAACACTTATTTTTAGTAATGGCAAGTCATACGATCGGACTTACTGGTTTTCAGAGCCTGATTTTTCCAAAGATGACATAGGCAAGCCTATTAGCTATTTTAAGAAGGTCATCAAATCCAAGTAAGTCTCCTATTTTACGGTGCATTTGTTAAATACTGCCTTGATTCCTGGAATTAAAGGCATTATATTTACGAATCAGTCTCACTTACTAAGAAAACCATATGACCAAGATGTTAACTTCAGGCAAGTTTTTCCTAATTGCCGCTTTTTTATTCTCTAATTTTTTCTCTTATTCCCAAAGCTCAGATCATGTATCTGGTGAAGTAATAGTGATGCTTCTACCAGAAGTTGATCATCAAAGTTTGACCAAAGCTCTTCTGCGAGAAACGGGTTTGGAATCCAATTTAAAGTACCTTAAAGGACTCTCTGAGCTTTCTAATATTCATTTGTTCGCCTTTGACGAAGCAGATATGAATGAGGACGACTTATTGCGAATCCTACAGGGCTCATCTTTTGTGCGTGCCGCTCAATTTAATCACTTTGTGAAAGAGCGTGCAGTTCCGAATGACCCGCAACTAGGCTCTCAGTGGCACCACGTTGATGGATCAGACAATGACATTGATAGTGATTTGGCTTGGGATATTACCACGGGTGGAACCACAGCAAATGGTGATGAGATCGTCGTTTGCGTAATCGAACCAGGAGGAGCTAACTACAGCCACAATGATTTGGTAGCAAACCATTGGGTAAATATGGGTGAAATCCCCAACAATGGAGTGGACGATGATCTGAACGGGTACATCGATGACTACAATGGATGGGATCCACAGTCCAATTCCGACAACATTTCTGCCGGTGGTCATGGAACTGCAGTTTCAGGTATGATCGGTGCAAAGGGAAACAATGGCACTGGCGGTGCTGGAGTAAACTGGGATGTGAAAATCATGCAAGTCGAAGTCGGTAGCCTTACTGAATCAAATGTTATCTCTTCCTATTCTTATCCTCAAACGATGAGAAACCTTTACAACACCACAGGTGGCGATAGAGGAGCATTCGTAGTAGCTACTAACGCTTCGTGGGGAATTGATAATGCCAATCCCGTAAATTACCCGGTTTGGTGCGCTTATTATGACGACTTGGGATCAGTCGGAATTCTCAATTGTGGAGCCACTGCCAATAATAATGTCAACATAGACGTCGTGGGTGATATGCCCACAGCCTGTGGAAGTGATTATATGGTGGCGGTAACGGCATCCAACAGCAGTGATCAAAGAACTTTTTCGGGATATGGAGCAACGACCATCGATTTGGCCGCTCCTGGTGAATCAGTCTTTCTTCCATCTGGGTCTTCAAATTACAGCAATACAAGTGGAACTTCATTCGCAAGTCCATGCGTAGCAGGAGCAATCGCATTGGTCTATTCAGCACCTTGTGCCACCCTTGCTTCAATTGCCACTTCAAACCCACAATTGGGCGCTGATTTGGTTCTTGGTTATATCTACGATGGGGTAGACCCTGTAGCATCTCTTGCTAGCGAAACCGTAACAGGTGGAAGGCTTAACGTAAAGAATGCGATAGATCTTGCACTCGCTTCATGTGGACCACCTCCCGTTTGTGCCCCACTTAACATCAGTCTTTCAGAATCATGTGTGCTCAATGAAACAAGTGGTTTAGTTGAGGCCACAATTACTGTGGGTGCTTCTTTCGATTCAGATTTTTGCAATGCAGAAACGGTGTGCTATCAATCTCAAGGCGGAACGTTGACATGCGTCAACTTGGTGTCGGGTGCTTTATCCAATTCTTCCAGTTTCGAAATTTCTGGTCTCAGCTCCAATATGAGCTACAGTGTGTATTACACAGCAGCAGACGGAACATCCGCGACTCAGTCCATTGCTACAGCAGGTTGCTCTGAGCTCGTTGCAGGTTGCACTGATCCTTCGGCACTAAATTACAATGCCAATGCAGTTGTCGATGATGGATCTTGTCAGTTTCCTTGCTCAAATGTCACTCTATCAATCCTTACTGATTGCTGGGGAAATGAGGTGAGCTGGGAAGTAGTAGATGATCAAGGAAACATTGTAGCATCCTTGTCAAACGGCACTTACGGCAATGAGACACTTTACACCTGGTCTCAATGCTTAGAAGCAGGCTGCTATACGTTTAACATTTTCGATTCTTTCGGTGATGGAATGAGCGGTGCTTCATACTCCTCTTGCGGTGTAGATGGTGATTACGATATGGCAGGCCCCGATGGCGAAGTTCTATTTGAAATGGGACTTGCAGATTATGGCTCTCAGTCTACGCATACTTTCTGCGTAAGTGGAGTTGGGCCGCCGCCATGCGCGCAACCTTATCCGGAGGTTACGGGTCTTAACGCTACAGTTCAAAGTGCAGGAGTATTGCTGCAGTGGAACCCAATTGTAGGATCTATCGGCTGCCAAGTTCAAGGAGGAGTAATAGGAGGTGGAAATGCCTCGGTAACCGTGAGCCAACCAGAAGCTTCGCAGCTCTTTGTTGGAAACAACAGTTTACAGGCAGGTCAGAATTATCAATGGAGAGTGAGATGTGGTTGTTCTGCTAATCCTTTAATAGCTGGCCCTTGGAGTCCATATGACCAATTTTCTTCAGGCGCGGCGAAGGATCGATCTACAGCGACCAGTGCCAAAGATGACTTCAAAATCGCACCAAACCCAGCCAACGGTTTTACCCAACTATTCCTGAATTCCAACGAGACTTCTATTGGTGTAATTGCACTCTTTGATATTTCGGGTAAGTTGGTTCTTCAGCAAAACATTGTACTTACAAAAGGAGCGAATACCATCCAGCTTGATTTAACAGACCACGAAGCCGGTCTCTACTTATTGAACACTCAATGGGGAAATGAAGCGGTTCAATCTAAACTAGTCATTCAATAATCAATAATTATGAAATTTAAGTTCTTAAATAAAACGGGAATCGTACTGCTGATTTTCGCATCAGTTTCATCGTCAGGAGTTTCTTTCGGACAAACTGCAGATTTAGGTGAACCCTTTGGATGGCAATCCAAAGCACCATTGGAAATAGAAAAAGTGTCTTTGGCAAAAGTGGATATCGATGCTCTAAAGTCAGAGGATGATATCAACATGGCCAACAAAGTCGGGCCGTTTCGATTCGGTCACGAACACGTTGTTAATTTGGATGTTCTTGGATCTTCTACCGTCACATCTACTGCAGAAGGTGAAGTATATCAAGTAGAGTTCATCTCAAAAGATGCGCTAACAATGAATGTATTCTTCCAAGAATTTGATCTTGGGCCAGGAGAGTACGTGCACGTTTACGATAGCGAAGGAAAATTTTATGACGGTGCATACACTGCCGCTAACAATCAACCTGATCGATTGCTATCGACCTTGCCGATTCCGGCAACAAAAATTGTGGTGGAGTATTTCAAGCCAACAGATTCTAACTACGACTCAAAACTGACCATTGGACATGTAGTTCAGGGATATCGTCTAGTTGCCCAACATTTTGTTGATGCTTTGCATACTGCAAAAGGATTGAACGACAGTGGAGCCTGTAACTACGATACAGGATGTTCTGAGCTTCCTGGAAATCCTTTCGGGACACCAGGAGAGTGGAATGACCCTATCGCTTCAGTTGCAATCATACTTATTAATGGTTCTGGAATATGCAGTGGAGCATTGGTAAACAATACAGCCAATGACGGTACTCCTTACTTTCTGTCTGCCAACCACTGCGGAACTAGCGGTGGCGGAGGAAGATCATTCCTATTTGGTTATGAGTCGGCAACGACTAGCTGTGCAACTACTGCAAGTAGCAGTAACGGCCCTACTACGGCTCAAATAAATGGAGCAACTTTACGTGCGAGTAATTCAGCATCAGATGTAGCCCTTTGGGAACTGAACAGTGCCATTCCTTCTTCTTACAACGTATTCTACGCTGGTTGGGACAATAGTGGCGTTCCACCGACCCAAATCACAGGTATTCATCATCCAAGTGGAGATGTGAAGAAGATCTGCCGCGAGGAAGATTCTCCTTACTATGATGTGACGGGTGGTGCTCAAGTATGGTGGATCAACGAATGGGAGTGGGGAGTAACCGAGCCTGGTTCTTCAGGATCCCCCATTTTTGATCAGAACAAAAGAATCGTTGGTCAGCTTTACGGAGGTGCAGCTGCATGCTCTGGTACAGTTAACAACGGTACTTATGATTTTTACGGCCGTTTCGATGTTTCTTGGGACAATAGTTCAAGCGCATCTTCTCGCCTAATTGATTGGCTCGACCCGCTGGGCACCAATCCAACGGCTATCGATGGTTACAACCCCAATCAGCCAAGTGTAGCTGTAGATGCAGCTGTTCAGGCAATAGACGGAGTCTCTGGATTCTTCTGTAATCAAACAGTTTTTTCACCTTCAGTTCAAATAAGAAATGCGGGTATCAACACCCTTAATTCCCTTACAATTGCTTATTCACTTGATGGTGCATCACTTGGATCATTTCAATGGACGGGTAGTCTAGCAACTGGTGCAATTGAGTCAGTGAGTCTTCCTGTTTTGAATATTAGCCAGTCTGGGTTGTATAGTTATGAAGTTTCTGTTTCTAATCCCAATGGAGGAACAGATGAGAATGCTGCTAACAATTCAGGTGCTGCGAGTCTTGAGGCTGCCATTAATGCAAGTTCGGCTCAGCTTGACATAACTTTCGACTGCTGGGCAAATGAGGTGAGCTGGGAATTGGTAAGCGATGCCACAGGCAACATTCTGGCAACTGGTGATGGATATCCTGGAGATGCCGATGGCACTACTGTTTCTGAAATATTCTGTTTGGCTGAAGGTTGTTACACTTTCACCATATTTGATTCTTTTGGAGACGGTATGAACGGTTCATCTTTTGGGGGTTGCACAATTGATGGAAACTACCAAATCGTGGGTGACGACGGTACTTTACTAGTAGAGATGACTGCACCGAATGCTGCATACGGCGATTTTGCCACACACACTTTTTGCATCGATGGAAGTACAACGCCTTGTGCTGATCCGTATCCAGTAGTTCAGAACCTTACAACAACGGCTCAATTAAATGGAGTACTGTTGCAGTGGGATCCAATTCCAGGGTCTATTGGTTGTCAGATTCAAGGGGGTGTAGCCTCAACTTCGGGCTTGGCTTCTTTTACAACTTTGCAGCCCAATGCTAGCTCGTTTTTGGCACCACAAAGTCAACTTCAAAATGGACAGACTTACCGGTGGAGAGTTCGTTGTGGATGCACAACTTCGATTATAGGTGCATGGTCAGATTTTGATTTATTCGGTTGGAACATTCCTACAAAGAGCTTAAACGAAGATGCTGCAGGTTTATCCCTGTATCCTAATCCGGCTAATACTGAACTCAACGTGGGTTTGACTCTTGATGAAGGAGGGATGTACACCGTTGCATTCTTTGATCTTCAAGGTAGAATGGTAAAAGAGGAAATGGTAAACGTAGAATCAAATCAGAATCTGCGTTTTGACATTAGCGATTTGGAGTCTGGAGTTTATCTCTTCCAAGTGTCAAATGGCACAACCACTTTCACAGAAAAGCTGATTAAGCAATAGCGATTTTAGTTCTCAAAATAAAAAGGGCGGCCATTTGGCCGCCCTTTTTTATGCTCAGTATTTTCGGAGTATTACACCAATTCTATAACCACAGCTGATGCACCGCCGCCGCCATTGCAGATACCTGCGCATCCACGTTTTGCATTGTTTTGCTTCAATACATTAAGCAGCGTTACGATGATTCTCGCTCCCGAGCATCCCAAAGGATGCCCTAGAGAAACAGCTCCACCATTTACATCTACCTTCTCTGGGTCGAGTCCCAGTTCTTTCATATTGGCCAAAGCCACTACGGAGAATGCTTCGTTCAATTCCCAAAAATCGATGTCAGAATTTCCCAATCCTGCTTTTTTCAATGCCTTTGGAATAGCCTTGGAAGGGGCCATGGTAAACCACTGTGGTTCGCGAGCTGCATCAGCATAGCTTACGATTTTAGCAATGGGCTTTATACCCAAAGCTTCGGCTTTTTCTTTGCTCATCAAGATCACTGCAGCAGCTCCGTCGTTCAAGGTGGACGCATTTGCCGCGGTTACTGTTCCGTCTTTGGTAAATACTGGACGTAAAGCAGAAATCTTATCCATCCTCACGCTCTTGTATTCTTCATCTTCAGATACTATGATCGGGTCGCCTTTTCTTTGTGGGACAGAAACAGGTACTACCTCCTCGGTAAATTTTCCTTCCTTCCAAGCTTTGGCTGAACGTTCGTATGATTGAATAGCGAAATTGTCTTGATCTTCACGGCTGATGCCGTGCTCCTTGGCGCAAAGATCGGCACAGGTTCCCATGTGCTTTTGATCGTAAACGTCAGTGAGTCCGTCGTGCACCATTCCATCCAGCATGGTAATGTTTCCGAGTTTCGTGCCATTTCTCGAACCAGGCAAGTAATGCGGTACGCTGCTCATGTTTTCCATACCACCGGCTACTACCACATCGGCATCGCCGAGCATAATGGCTTGAGCGCCTTGAGAGATGGCTTTCATGCCCGATGCACAAACTTTATTTATGGTTGTGCAAGGCACATGATCACCTATTCCGGCAAACTTCGAGGCTTGGCGCGCAGGTGCTTGACCTAAGCCTGCTTGCAGAACAGAACCCATCAACACTTCATCGACTTCAGAAGGGGATAGATTGATTTTTGAGAGGGCTCCTTTGATCGCGGTTGCTCCCAGTTGTGTCGCGCTTACTGACGACAGACTTCCGTTAAAACTTCCTATAGGAGTCCGCACGGCAGACACGATATAAACTTCTTTCATTGGTATTAATTTTCAGTGGTTTTAAGGCCGCAAATGTACGGATTAAAACTGTCGAAAATTGGTCGTAGAGGAGGTGCGTAAGGCTAAGTGCTTAAGGAGTAATGAGGTAAAAATCTTGTGTTCCTCCCATATTTACTGTGTCTGTGTTGAAGGTAAACCGCTTGGCGATATTGTCGTAACCACAGTCTCCATCGTATTCCCCTTCCAAGGCTATGTTTTCTACCACACCGCCGTAGCTAGTTGTAGGATCTACTATAATGTATCCGTAAATCGTGTAGTAGGGAGACTGACTGTTGATGAAAGGAAATTCATCGTTGATGTAAAATCGGCCACTTCCCGATGGGTAAATGCCATCCAAATATACCGTGTCAGCCAAGAGAGGCTCACTAAAAGGAACGAAACGAACGATGAAGATTTCATCCAATGCTTCTGGAGTAAAACCATCAGAACCCTGATCCAACTCAAAGTAGAGGGCGTTGATGGCTTGAATGTCTGGTTCATCGCACTTTTTGCTACAAGCACTAAAAACGGCAAATGCCAGTAAAAGGACACTAAGAGAAGAGAAATTTTTCATTCGCGTCAAAAATAAACAAAACAAACTTTGAATCCCTGCAATTCTTATTTTTGCACCCATGCAGAGAATCCTTTTGACTAACGTCATTTCCCTCTTAATCGTGCTTACCGGTTGCAAGACCACCTATCACTACACAGAGTTTATCAAACCTTCCAATCGATACGTTCCATCAACGATGTATGTTGTGGGAATAGCCCAAAGAAGTACAACTCCGAAATCGATCTGTTCGGTTTATACCAATGGAATTCCTTACGGTGAACTGGAGAAGATTCCGAATAAATCTGCGAAGCTGGCCATTGAGAATTTAAAGAAGCTTTGTGCAGATATCGGCAGGTTTGAATTTGTCGAAATTGAAATTGCCGATTCGACGGTGAACGAAAAAGAGTTTGCAAATAGACCTTTTACTCAGGAGGAGATTGAGAGTATTTCAAAAGAATACGATCTGGATGGTATCATTTCTCTAGACGGACACACTATGATTATCCGCACTTCTGGCTCTATCAGTGTTGTTTCTGTAACCGACGGAAGCGGCATGCCCAGTCAGGTGCCAGAGTTTTCGAAGGAGAGTGAAGTGAGTATGTCCCTTCTTTGGCGTCTCTATGACTCGTCGACAGGTCAAATGATCGATGAATACCAGGAGAACTACGAGAGAGTTTTTGGTCGAGTGTCTTATTCTGAGGAAGAAATTCAAGAATTTAAGGATGAGGACATGGGATTGATGGATGTGTCTGGAATGGCGGCATACGATTACTTTGAGCGTATCTCACCCCATTGGGAGCCAGACTACCGCCAATATTTTAATTTGGGTTCGCCTGAATTGGTTGAAGTAGCTTCAAAACTCGACATGACGGCAGATTGGGAGGAAGCGGCAAAATCCTGGAAAAAACTCACTGATTCAAAGGATTCTAAAGTTAGCCATAAGGCATGTTTCAATATGGCGCTGGCTTCTGAGATAATAGGGCAGCCTCGCATAGCAGTCGAATGGATCAATCGCGCTAAATTGATTAATCCTACCAAAAGAACATTGAAGTACGCGGAGTTATTGGAGCGTCAAATTCTCATTTACGAAGTGGTCAATAGCCAGTTGGGAATAGAGTGAGATTAGTCAATTCCAATTCAAAATCCTTGAAGGCTTTGCGCATAATGCACAGAGAAAATTCCCAGGCAAAGCCTTTTTTGGTGAGGGCACAGATTCGTGCAGGCAAGCTGATGAGCTAGCCGAGATTACAGTATTTTATATCTCATCGATCGCGACTGCTAATCGCAGCTGTACAACAAGCACTTTGGCGCATGCGTACAAATCCTCTGTGGGCTCATGTTTTTGAGCTTTACAAGTCAAAAAATCTCGGTGTCCCCGGTGCTATTCTAAGCTTTACCAAGCCAAACATTTTTGAGATATCACGCACCTCACCGAGTAAAGCCCAGCCAGATCCCTTTCGCTCGTCAGAAAAAACTCACCTTGTTGTAGCAAAACTTAATGTTTGGTCGTCAAACCGATGAAGCCTTTACCAACAGATGGAAATCAGCCTGATAAAAAAACAATTAAAAAGTGACCGCAGGGTTCAGACTGAAGTATACAATTCTTGCTGCCGCAGAGTTTATGCCTCGTGCCTCAGAATCTTGAACGATCCACATGAAGCCGAGGATTTTATGCAGGAGGCTTTTATACAAGCTTTTGATCGAATTGATTCTTTCCGTGGGGATTCCCAATTGGCCAGTTGGATATGTCGGATTGGTATCAACAAGTGCTTGGATCATTTGAAGAAACGAAAAGTACCCCTTGACATGGATGCTGAAATTGACAATGGACAGGTATTCCATGATTCTAATGGAGAAGGAAACTACGACGTTGAGCGAATAAAAAGAGCCATGAAAGATTTGCCGGAAGGATGCAGGGTAATCTTCTCACTTCATCTTTTTGAGGAAATGGATCACAAGTCCATCTCAAAACAACTGGGAATAAAAGAGGCTTCATCTCGCGCTCAGTATGCAAGAGCTAAGAATAAAATTATTGAATTGGTAAACGAAACGTATGTCTAATCTGGAAAATTTCATAAAGAACGAACACGATTCCTTTGATGAGGAAACAATGCCCTTGGGTCATGAGGGCCGCTTTTTGATGAAACTCGAAAAGAGAAAACATGACAACGAGAACCGCATAAGATTCTGGCGTGTGGCCGCTTCGATCATTGTATTGCTGGTAGCGGGAGGGAGTTTATTGCTTCCGCGGTTTAATAGTCCAGCTGATGTGCAGTACGGCTCGATGGCGCTGAGCGATGTCTCATCTGATATGGCTGATATCGAATTGTATTACACATCTCAATTGGAAGAAAAGTACGCAGGCCTTCAAGAATTATCTGAGACAGATTTGAACGTGAAAAGTCTCTTTAATGAATTGGCATCACTAAACGACGAATACGAAAACCTTGAAAGAGAACTCTACAGAAGTGGTACAAACGATAGAGTCATCTTAGCCATGATTGAAAACTTTAGGCTCAGACTAAAAATAGTAGAAAAGTTAGAGAAGATTAATTAAGAACAATTAAGCCAATGATTATGAAAAAAATACTCTCCTTCAGCCTGCTTTTCCTCCTCGTTCTTGGCGCGAATGCGCAAATAGACGAGAAGGTTAAGCGATCATTCGAAACGGCTAACTCTCCTGAGTTGAGCATAAAAAACTCCTTCGGCGACATCTCGATAAAAAAACATAAAAAGAAATTTATCGATGTTCTGGTAGAGATCAATGTAGTGCCACAAAAAAGCAAAGACTACGAAAAAGTGAAAGGAAAAGTTCGGGTTGATATCAACGAGGCGGGGGATCGTTTAGAGTTGACTACCATTAATGAACTGGATGGGATTTCCACGGAGCAATTGGAAATAGACTACACGATTTACATACCTGAAAACACCTCGCTAAAAATTCACAATCAATTTGGTGATGTATGGATAGAAGGCACTGAGTCAAATGTCTATGCTCGCGTGCAACACGGCGATTTCTTTTGCGGAGACATAGGAGGCAAAAGCAATTCGATCAAAGTGCAATTTGGAGAGCTTCGACTGGAGTCAATAGAGGATGCTGAACTCGAAATTGAGCACGGAGATTTTCATGCTTACAGGATTAAAGATGTGGAACTCGAGGTGCAGTTTTCCGATGCAGAAATTGAGCGGGTTGAAGGAGACGTGGTCATCGATATGCAGCACTCCGACCTCTCGATTGAACTTGTTGGAATAGAACTCTCCAAGCTCGATATTGACGCACAGTTTTCGGATATAGAAATAGAATCAGGTCTGTGGAGCGTTTTTTACATGGAGTTCGAGGGTAGCTTTACTGATTTTTCTTTTCCCTCTTTGATAAAAAGTTGGATAGTTTACGAATCCGATGAAATTAATTCAGTGGAATACCAAATCAACGACAGTGAGACAACCAGTGGGAAAATTAAGATTGACGCCAATCACAGCGACGTAGATTTGGGAAGGTTTTAATCCAGGATCTGAACTAGAAAGTTCGTTAGGCTAAGCCTAAGATTAAGTTCCTAGATCAAGCCATAGACAAGGGCAGTGGAGCACGTAGGTTTCGAATTAGTAGAAGAAAGATAGCAGATTCAATAAGATAGACTTAAAAAAAAGCTGCGCTTATTCTAAATAAGCGCAGCTCACTAATCACCCGACTGTAAAATAGGATGGTATATGAGTGTAGTCTATTCAGTAACCACAACCCTACCATTTTTCTACATATCAAAGATAAGTTATTTAATTGCTCGAATATATTCAATATATTTATGACACCTATTAGAGAAACTTATGAATTTCACTCTTCACCAACTGAAGGTATTTCTGAAAGTAGCCGAACGCGACAGTGTAACTGAAGCGGCAGGAGACCTCAATCTTACTCAACCCGCGGTATCCTCCCAATTAAAACTTCTTCAAAATCAAGTTGGCTTGCCTCTCACTGAGGTGATTGGTCGAAAAATTCACATTACCGATACGGGTAGAGAATTTGCGGAACTGGCCAAGGAAATCATACAGAAGACAGAGGAGCTCGATGAGCGCATGACATCCAAAAAAGGCAAAGTAAGCGGAAAGTTAAAACTGTCTGTAGTAAGCACTGGCAAGTATTTTGTTCCAGCCATCTTGGCTGAGTTCAAGAAGGCCTACCCCGAAGTCAAAATAACGCTAGATGTTTCAAAAAGAGGCGAAAGCGAAGCGGCATTATTAAACTACGAAGCTGACTTTATGATTGCCACTTCAAGCAGTTCGCTTGATTCTTACAGTAAAATAAATTTTCTTCCAAATCCACTTGTGCTTACTGGACCCGCAGTCCCAGTGGACTTTGAGTTGCCAAAGGGAAAATTGACGACAGCGCAATTGAAGAAACTCCCTCTTATCTATAGGGAACGTGGATCAGGGACAAGAAGAAGGATGGATGAGTTTCTGAATCAACTTGGTGTTGATCCTGATATCAGCATGGAGTTGGTAACCAACGAAGCGGTGAAGCAGCTTATTCTGGCTGGTTTTGGTATTTCCTTTCTGTCCATCTACAGCATGAGACTTGAGCTTCAGCACCAGGAACTTCAAATTATTCCTTCTCCTAAACTTCCCCTAAAAGGCGAATGGAGTCTGGTGTGGCTGAAAGGAAAAAAGCATACTCCCGCAACCCAAGCTTTTCTGAGTTTCCTTGAAGAAAACTCTGATCAATGGATCGATCGACTTTTCCCTTGGGTAAAAGAGTACGTTTAAGAACAAGGTCATTACCTTTATGGCCATGTTGAATAATGTCGATCCCGCAGAGTTAAAGAGCCTTTTAGAGCAAAAGCCAAAAGTTTTGATCACCATGCACAAAGGCCCTGATGGCGATGCCGTTGGCTCATCACTTGGGTTTTATCACTTTCTAAAACAGAAAGGGGTTGATGCAGTGGTGGTTGCCCCAGATAACTATCCAAAGTTTTTGAAATGGCTACCCGGTTGCAATAAAATAATTGACAGCGAGCGATATCCTCATAAGGCTGAAAAGGCAATCAAAGACTGCGACCTGATCTTTTGTCTTGACTTCAACCATCCATCGCGTTTGGGTGCTTTTCAGGATATGGTCATGAAATCAGAAAAGACAAAATATGTCATTGATCACCATCAAGATCCCGATGGCTTTGCCGATCATTATTATGTGGATAGCAATGCGAGTTCGACCGCGGAAATGATCTATAGATTGGCAGCTGAAATGCATGAAGATGATCTGATCAATGCAGATGCTGCAATTTGTTTGTACACTGGATTGGTGACGGATACTGGGTCATTTCGTTTTTCTTCCGTTACTCCCGAAGTGATGCGTATTGCGGCCAGTCTAATGTCGACAGGGATAGACCACGTGAAGGTCTACAATGAAATCTATGATAGTTCCTCTTTGGATCGATTGAAGCTGAGGGGATACGCCTTGAGTGAAAAGACCGTGGTAATTGGAGACACTGGTGCTGCTTATATTTCCCTCAATGAAGAAGAATTGGAGCGCTTAAATTACCACAGCGGCGATACCGAGGGACTTGTAAATTATGCCTTATCAATTGAAGGAATCCACGTAGCAGGTTTCTTTTACGAAAGAGACGGATACGTTAAGCTCTCTTTGAGAAGCAAGGGACAGGTCGAAGTGAACAAAATTGCGGGTGCTCTTTTCCAAGGTGGTGGCCACAAAATGGCTGCTGGCGGACGAAGTGATCTCAGCCTAGTCGATACCATCGCTAAATTCGAAGCAGTTGCTAAGGCAGGATTTCAACTAGAAACTGCTGAACAATGAAAATAGCGACCATCCTCTTTTTATGGGCACTTCTATTTGCAGCTTCTTGCAGTGATTCGAATCAAGGGTCTCAAAAAATGATGCCAACTCAGGATGAATTGATCGAGGCAAATAAGCGTAAAGTGAACAAAGAAGCTGACCTCATCAATCAATTCATTTCCCAATCAGGTTGGGAAATGAAAGAAACAAATACGGGAATTCGTTACGACATCTACCACCAAGAAGATGGTGTGAATGCCAAAACAGGAGATGTCGTGTCGGTGGTTTATAGTTTGCACCTGCTGGATGGATCTAGGGTAAGTGACACTAAATCGAGTGGGCCTGTCATTTTTAAGGTTGGGCAGGGAGATGTGGTTTCAGGACTTCATGAAGCCGTTACGCTTTTGTCCGTTGGTGATAGCGCGAGACTTATTTTACCTTCCTATTTGGCTTACGGACTTACTGGCGATCAAAACAATATACCTTCCAATGCAGCGCTTTTCTACGATTTGTCATTGGTTAGTTCGGACTAGCCTCCTTCTTCTATTTGTTTCTTGCGAAACGACGCCAAAGTACAACACCACTGCTCAAGGCTTGCAGTGGAAACTGCTGTCTTTCAACGATAACAAGCAATATTTAGATTCAGCAGAACACTACTTTGTGGAGTTTTTGGCTTCTCCACTTAACAGTTCGGACACCTTGGCTTATGCCTATAATCAATTATTGAAGAGAGGAAATGATCCCTTGCGGACTTTCCTTCAAAGTCGATCAGTAGGCGACAATCTAGAAATAGTCACGTCGCTTCGAGATACCTTAAATGCGGATCTTCCATTTGGTGATACCTTGGTTTATCACCTAAGAATTGATAGGATGCGCACAAAAAGGAAGCTTGAAGACAACCGCCTGCAAGAGTTGTCCAAACTCGATTCGCTCATGCGTGTTGATTCTGTTGCTTCCGCTTTCCGCGAAATAGAGGGTGCTTATTTCAGAACAATCTTCATGCGAGATACAGCGAGAGTGTTGCGCGGGAAAGAGATCGTCATTCACTATCAAGGCCGAACGCTCGATGGAAAAGTGTTTGATGATTCAAGAAGAATGGCTGCTCCTTTGCGTTTCGTTTACGGAAATGAAGATCAGGTTTTGAAGGGATTGGAAATCGCCCTTTCCCAAATGCATCTTCACGAAAAAGCCGAAGTCATTTTGCCTTCGTGGCTCGCTTTCGGTAGCTCGGGAA
>JBLIEU010000025.1:0-31218 GCA_047633195.1 Cryomorphaceae bacterium
TATCCATCTTATCCCGGTGAGTTATATTTCGCCTGACTTGATCACGGGTCAGTTGTTCTTCTTTCGTTGCCAGCTCGGCAAATCTTCTTTCTACACGCACCTCGGGGTCGGCAGTCATGAAAATTTTAAGTTCCGCATCTGGAAGCACAGCGCTACCAATGTCTCTGCCATCCATCACCACGCCGCCATTCCGAGCTGCCTTCTGCTGCATCACTCGTAGCTTTCCCCTTACTTCAGGTATGAGACTTACCTGACTCACCAGAGAAGAAACGTTGAGCGAACGAATCTCTTCTTCCACTTCTTCTTCATTCAAGCGTGTGGTATTGATTCCGTTTTTATTAATGAAATCAACATCAATGGAAATTAGATTGTCGATCAATCCTTGATCGTTAACTTTCCCCTTATTCGTTAAGTTATTTCGGATAGCGAAAAGCGTGACAGCTCTATACATTGCGCCTGAGTCAATGTAGGAGTAGTTCAGTGCTTTTGCGAGCCCTTTTGCCAAGGTGCTTTTCCCACAGGATGAATAGCCATCTATGGCTATGTTTATCTTTCTTTCCACGGCTGGCGAAGATAGGAATACCTGACTGGAATGCGGTTATGACTTTTTGAAATCGTCGAATTTGAAGCCTAGCGTGAAATGATTGCTGACCCCTGCCACACTATACGCCGCTCGAGCATAGCTGATATGGATTTTTGCCACACGAAAGCCAAGGCCATAAGTAATTCCTGCCCCTCCAGGATTGTCATCAATCTTCAATTGCTGCCGTCGGTTGTAATTGTATCCCAGTCTCAAATTGAAATTCTCTGTGAGCAGAATCTCGGCATTGAATACCAAATGCCTTATCAGGTTTTCACCAAAACCTCCAGGGTTTGTTACCACCTCTTCACCCGTTATCGGATCAATTTCTGTGATAGTTCGCTCAGGAGTGAGATCCCAGCGTTGAAGGTTTTCTCCGACAACTGAAAATCGAATGGGCGCCTTGGCCAGCCTTTTAGAAAAAGCAGCCTGAATCTCAAACGGCAAGGTTTCATTCTCGCCATCGCGGTAGCTGCTTAGTGAGGTTCCTAAATTCATGATTAACACGGTAGCCGTGAAAAGCTTTTCAGCATTGTAGAAGGTACCACTAAAGTCAGCGGCCAAGGCTGTCGATTTGTATTCGGCTAGTTCGCTCAAAATAAATTTCAGATTTCCACCCACCGAAAATCGCTCATTGATTTGGCGTCCATAGCCTCCCTGAAAAAGATATTCGCCTGCATTGAAAGAACCAATTACTTCTCCTGTCTCTGTGGTCATAGAGAAGTCACCATAGCCCAAACTCGTGATCCCGAGAGAGAATGTTCCCACACTGTCGATGTGCTTGGCATATCCTGCATGAATGATACTTGCTTCGCCAAAAAAGGGAGTGTAACCGAAAACTATTTGGTCAGAACTCAGCGAGTCGAGAAGAGATGGGACATACAAACCTAGGTTCAAATCGCCATCTTTTACGGCAATGGCATTTCCCCCCAAGGCAGCTATTCTGGCTGGGGAAATGAGTTGAAGAATTTGAAAGTTGGCTTGCCCATTTTCTTGTGAAAAAACTTGAGAAAAACCAGATAGTGCTAGGACTATCGCTAGTAACCGTTTATACATCTCGGTGCAAAAAACGCAAAATATTCTAGTCTATTGCTGAGGGTTTAAAAACTTGCCAGACTTAAGCGACTTTGAGGGGCTCTGCCACTTTTTGAGTCAACAGGGCTTTCTCAACTACTTCCATCATGTCATCTACAAAATGGAAAGTCAATCCATCGATATACTTTGGATTGATCTCTTTCAAGTCTTTCTCATTTTTTGAAGACATGATGATTTCCTTGATGTTGGCACGCTTGGCGGCTAGGATTTTTTCTTTCACTCCACCTACAGGAAGTACTTTTCCGCGTAGTGTGATTTCTCCCGTCATTGCCAAATACTTTTTCACTTTTCTCTGGGTGAAAATAGATGCCAGCGCAGTAAGCAATGTGATTCCAGCAGAAGGGCCATCTTTTGGTGTGGCACCCGCGGGTACGTGGATATGCACATTCCAATTGTCAAAAATTTCTTGGTCTAGTCCGAGCGCATCGCTGTGAGACTTCAAGTATTCCAAAGCAATCATTGCTGACTCCTTCATCACGTCACCTAAGTTTCCTGTCAGGGTAAGCTTCCCTTTTCCTTTGGTGAGGGAGCTTTCAATAAATAAAATATCTCCGCCTGTCGGTGTCCAAGCCAACCCTGTTACAACTCCAGCTACGTCATTGTCCTGGTATTTGTCTTTTGCGTGCGATGGACCCAATATATCTTCCAGCTGATCAACGGTGATCGTTGGAACGAATTCTTCCTCCATCGCAATTTCCTTGGCTCTGTTTCGAACCAACTTAGAAATTTTCTTTTCGAGTCCTCGCACTCCTGATTCGTTCGTGTATTCCTCCACGATTTTTTCAAAAACAGGCTTGCCGACTTTGATCATTTCCTTGCCGAGCCCATTTTCTTTGATCTGCTTTGGTAAAAGGTGCTTTTTGGCGATCTCTACTTTCTCTTCTACAGTGTAGCCATTTACCTCTATGATTTCCATGCGGTCGCGAAGGGCTGCATGGATGGTGTTCAGGCTATTTGCCGTGGCAATGAACATGACCTTAGAAAGGTCGTAGTCGAGCTCAACATAGTTGTCGTAAAAAGTCGAGTTTTGCTCGGGGTCGAGCACTTCTAGCATAGCCGATGATGGATCACCGTGTGAATCTCTGCCGAGCTTATCCAATTCATCTAAAATGAAAACGGGATTAGAAGTGCCCGCTTTTTTGATGTTCTGAATAATTCTTCCTGGCAATGCACCGATATACGTTTTTCGGTGACCTCGAATTTCTGCTTCGTCGCGCAAACCGCCCAAAGACATACGTGCGTATTTTCTTCCCAATGCTTCGGCAACGGATTTTCCTAAACTGGTTTTACCCACACCTGGAGGTCCGTAAAGACAAAGAATAGGCGATTTCATATCACCTTTGAGCTTTAGCACAGCCAAGTGTTCAATGATTCGCTCCTTTACTTTTTCGAGTCCGTAATGATCGCGGTCTAAAATTCTTTGAGCTCTTTTTAAGTCAAATTTATCCTTGGAGTAATCCTGCCAAGGAAGTTCCAAAAGGGTTTCCAGATAGTTCAGCTGAACCGAGTAATCTGCCCCCTGTGGATTCATTCTTCTCAAACGATCCAGCTCTTTGTGAAAAGCCTTACCCGTTTTCTCGTTCCACTTTTTTGTCTCTGCTCGCTTCAACATTTCCGCGACGAGCTCCTCTTGAGGATTACCACCCAATTCTTCTTGGATGGTCTTCATCTGCTGATGGAGGAGGTATTCGCGTTGCTGCTGGTCGATATCGACTTTGACCTTTGACTGGATGTCATTCTTCAGCTCGAGCATTTGCAACTCTTTGCTGAGGTATTCCAGCACCAATTCAGCGCGTTTGCGCAAATCAGCAATTTCCAAAAGCTTCTGTTTGTCCTTCACTTCCGCGTTCATATTGCTCGAAATGAAGTTGACCAAGAAACTGTGGCTCTCAATGTTCTTTATGGCAAATTGTGCTTCCGAAGGGATATTTGGCGAAAGCTTAATGATGTGAAGGGCCAAGTCCTTAAGCGAATCAACCAATGCCTGGAATTTTCTTTTTCCAGTCTCAGGTTTTATCTCAGCAAACTCTTTCACTCTGGCTTTGAGGTAGGGCTCTTCTGATACTGGTTCGATTAGTTCGAAACGCTTTTTACCTTGAATGATAACCGTCGTGCTACCATCGGGCATTTTGAGCAAACGCATGATCTTAGCGATGGTTCCGATCTTGTTTAAATCATCGAACTGAGGGTCTTCAATCGATTGCTCTTTTTGACTAGCCACACCTACCAAGCTTTTGCTCTTGTATGCCTCTTGAATTAGCTTAATACTTTTATCTCTTCCTACAGTGATGGGGATAACCACCCCAGGGAAAAGTACTGTATTTCGAATCGGAAGTATTGGCAGTTCTACAGGAGTCTCCTCGCTGTTCATTTCCGCTTCGTCTTCGTTTGTGATTAATGGGATGAATTCCGTCTCATTCTCAGCCATATTTTGCATGTCTTGTGGATCCCAAAGTTTATTTTCGATCATAATTGTTCTTTTCCAAAGTGCGCCAATCTGTCAGAACTGGCGCTCAATTTATAACACTGCCACAAAAGTCAAGCGTCGTGCCAAAGTGGGGTGTAAACTATTTTCGGTACTTTCTGTCGTGTTCTGCGACATGAACGAATACATCTTTGTCACGTTTGGAGAGTTTTATTCCTCTGCGAGACATCATAGCATTGGCTGCTTCTTCCGCTTTGTCCATTCTGAATTCTGAAAAGCCTTTCTCAGCTGAACCCCATGAAAAGGAAGGGATGAATTTATCGGGGAATCCACCCCCAAAGATGTTGGCACACATTCCTACGACGGTTCCGGTATTGAACATGGTATTGATTCCAGTTTTCGCATGATCGCCCATGATGAGTCCATGAAATTGGCGGCCAGTAGGCACAATCGCTTCTCGAGAGTAGTCCCAGACTTTTACCTCACCGTAGGTATTCATTAGGTTCGAGGTGTTGGTGTCTGCGCCAAGATTGCACCATGATCCGATCACAGAGTTCCCGAGGTACCCGTCGTGACCTTTATTGGAATAATCGTTAATGATAGAATTGCCGACTTCTCCGCCTACTTTGCAGTGCTTCCCAATGGACGTGTCGCTATAAATTTTAGCGCCCATTTTCAGGGTGGAGTTCGCGCCCAATGAAAACGGCCCGCGAATCAAGCTGCCCTCCATTACTTCCGCGTCACGACCAATATAGATGGGGCCTTCACTTGCGTTGAGCACGCAATGACTCAACTTTGCACCTTCTTCTACAAAGATTTCGTCTCCTTTTGTAGAGACATCACTACTGAAGTTTGTGCTGTGGTAATTTTTAGAAAGTCGCTTGAAGTCTTCTCGAAGTACCTCTCCATTATGAGTAAAAATATCAGACGGTTTTTCGATTACCGTAAGGTTGGAGTTGAAGTGAACTTCCTCGCGATCAAAAAAGGTAAAGGAGATTGCTTCACCGTCATCAATTTTCTTTTGGACTTCGCTAATCTCAGCTTTGCCAGCCTTCACGGCAATGAATCTTCCTCGATGGGTCAGAATTTGATCTTCACTTAATTCGGCTATCGCTTCAACCAAGGCTGCATTCGGAATGGACGTTCCATGAATGAGAAGGTTCACTTCTTCTGGATCTTCGTTCAAGCCGAGATAAGACGCCGTTAAGCTACATAGCTCTGTTTGGAGTGCACTTCCCCATTTTTCGCTTATCGAGTCTATGCCTACCAATAGATCGCAGGCGGGCCTTGAAAAGGTGAGAGGCAGTAATCTTCTTCGGTCTACATCAATAAGAAATGTCTTCATGGAACCAAAAGATAACAAAAAAGCCTTCCCGATGAAGAGAAGGCTTTTAAAAAAACAGTTATTTCGAAATTATTTGTTTTCGAACTTCGCGTATCGCTTACGGAACTTATCAACCCGACCAGCGGTATCAACAAGTTGCATTTTTCCTGTGAAGTAGGGATGAGATTCGCTTGAAATCTCCAACTTCACTAATGGGTATTCGTTACCGTCTTCCCATTTAATGGTCTCTTTCGATTCTACGGTTGAACGTGATAAAAAGGCGAAATCTGCTGCGATGTCCTTAAATACCACTTTTCTATATTCTTCAGGATGAATTCCTTTTCTCATGACTGTATTGTTATTCGGGTTGCAAATGTACGGAAACCTTTTAATTCTAAAAATACTCAGAGCAAAATTGTAATATTGTCGGCAGAAAAGGAGTTATATCTTAGTGGAAATCCGAGTTCAACGTTTTTATTACCCAGCTATTTTGATTGTTCTTCTCATTGGGGTACTTGCTACCGGATGTAAAAAAGAAGAATTCAATACCTCTCCTGACTTCAGATTGGCGTTCTCTACCGACACGGTAAGTTTTGATACGGTCTTTCAAAGTATTGGTTCCGCTACCAGGTTACTCAAAGTGTACAATCGCACAGATGAGTTCGTCGTCATCGATCGAATTTCGGTGATTGATTCGTGTGATAGGTACGATCCATTTAGAGTTAACGTCGATGGAATTTCTGGTTCTACAGTTCGTGATATCGAAATAGGACCCAACGACAGTATTTTCATTTTCGTAGAAGTGACTATTGATCCGGAACAGATTTGCTCGGCTTTGGAGCTAGGAGTTGTTGAGTTTTCGGTAAATGGAAACCAGCAATACGTTACGCTATTTGCATACGGATTGGATGCCATTTTCTACACACCCACTGTTTTCCCTGACAACGGGTTACCTGCTTATACACTTATAGACACCACTCTTGGAGCTACCATCACATGGACTTCCGATAAGCCAATTGTAGTTTATGGATATGCTGTGGTCGACGAGGGTCAGAGACTTATTGTCGAGCCAGGAACTCAAGTTTACTTTCATCAAGGCGCAGGTTTGTGGATATTCGAAGGTGGCTCTATCCAGGCAGGAAGCACTACTGGTGAGGCCGTCGTTTTTCAAGGAGATCGCTTAGAAGAATTTTTTGACGAAGAACCGGGTCAGTGGGACCGCATTTGGATTCTTGGAGGAACGGAGAATAACTCTTTCGAGAATACCATTATCAAGAATAACTTTATCGGTATACAGGTGGAGCCATCGCCGTTTGATCCTCTCATATCTAATTCGTTAGTCCAGAACCGTCTTATTTTGAATAACGTCGCGATACGCAACAATTCCATTGCGGGAATCTTCAGTAGAAACTACCGCATCCAAGCGGAAAACCTTCTGGTTAGTTCGAGCGGTCAGAATTGTCTGGCAGCAACTGGGGCAGGACAGTACCGTTTTGATCATTGCACCTTTGCCAATAACTGGTCTGCTTCCACGCGTCAAACTCCCGCCGTTTTCCTAACGAATCTCTATCAAGTCGATTCCCAGACATTGGGGGTTGGAAACATTTTAGAAAGCCGCTTCCGCAATTGCATTGTTTATGGAAATGGATTGAATGAGTTTGGACTCGATTTCGAGACCAGTTCTGCAAATATTGATCTGAGCATCGACCACACCTTGATTAGAATGCAAGAGGATGATTTTCTTGAGCTCGATCAGTCCTATTTTGAAGAAGATATATTCGTAGGCTTTGATCCTGGGTTTGTCAACTTCTCGGGTGGTGATTTCAGATTGAGAGAGGACGCCTTTGTGCGTTCAAAAGGCACTAGCCAAGGAGGTCTCCCCAATTTCGATATTGTAGGAACACCTTACAATAATCCACGACCGCTTGGTTGTTTTGAGTATTTGCCGGAATAATTTCAGAGGTCAGAAAAGTAGGTGATATGCTAGCAGATTTGAAAAGGATTTTGCCAATTGGTTCTTAATCGGAGATCACCTTAGAATTTATCAATTTGTTTGACTCGATTTTGTCCCCCTCTTGTGTGGACTAGTGCAACACTGGAGGGTAGGCATGAAACGGGGCACAAACCCTTTTTCTCTTAATGGTTTGCAATTTTCCCCCGAGCTATTCCTGTAATACTCCCAATCAACCCTAGAGCTGCTCTATACCCAACTCCCGAGCAACTCCTATGCAATCCCTATCCTACTATGGTAGAAAGGATTTCAATGGGCCATTTGCATCCGACCCGATTATCGCCCTAATAGATGTCGTCCACCCATCGCTCTTCGTGTATAAATGTCACATGGTAAAGGCCAAAAGTCTCTTTGTCGCCCTATCTCAATACCCAATACCATCTACTCAATACTCCCCAAAAACTCCAAGGTATCTACTCCATCTGCATAGTCCCAAAGCTCAGGTTTCTGGCTCTTGCCGAAAGGCACATCATTCTTAGACACGATGCATTGAATCTCTTCACTTCTTTCAGAAAGTTTGTCGAGCAATTGGTCGTGATCGGAAAAACGCTCGTAGAAGAGGGTTCCAACGGGGCTACTCATCGTTTCGCTTTGGCGCAATAGAAGAAAACCATTGTCCAATAAATCCTCTTGATTCATCATCCAAAGGGCCTTGTAGTAGTCGTAATTGTTCGCGTATTTATTGTGATTGACAACTTGATTGTGATCGTAAATAGACTCGAAAAAACGATCCAGATTGAAATCATCTTTAACGAAGAGCTTGGCTACATTTCTGCAACCCAGCCCGAAATAGCTGAAGATATCCTCACCCAGGAGTTTCAGTTCTTCGTCGCTTTCCGTTCCCGAAATCACGGCTACTGAATTCCTGTTCTTGCGAATGATGTTCGGATACTTCCCAAAATAATATTCGAAGTAGCGCGAACTATTGTTTGAGCCCGTAGCGATAATCGCATCGATGCCATCCAACTTTCGATCTTCCACCCAAGTGATATCAAAGGCACCGTTTGTTGAAGTCTCATTAAAAAGAGTAAAAATCGCCGGTAGCAAAAGGCGGTCTTGGCTCGAAAGTTTCACCACGGGATGGTGCCCGCTCACCAATACGGCCAAAATATCGTGAAAGCCTACCAAAGGTAAATTCCCCGCAAGCACCAATCCGATTCGTTTAGACTCCTTTGGGGCAAGATCATAAGAACGAAGCCATTGGCTCACTGCTTCAGGTCTGAGCATAAAGGCAAATCCATCCAAAGACTTCTGGATGTTCTCTTCCGTGAACCAAGGGTTGAGGTTTTTCGAATGAATGACAGTGGTATTGAACCTTTCAACGCTCTCATCGTTAATAATTTGCTCGCGAGCTTCCTTTGAAGCGAGTTCATGAAAGATGAGGTGTAAATGATTGAGCTTTGTTTCGAGCTCAGATGTATTTGATGACATTAATTGCCTTTGGAATTCGTTAGTGACACGTTCAACTTTATATTTGCAAAAGTATTGATCATATTCCAACAGAAAAAAGAAAGACTGCGATGGCCATAATAATAACAGACGAGTGCATCAACTGCGGAGCTTGCGAGCCCGAATGTCCCAATAATGCCATATACGAAGGCGGAGTGGAGTGGCGCATGAGCGATGGAACCGACTTAAAAGGAGATCTAACCACCCCAATGGGAAATGCCTACGAGGCAGATGCTGAGCAAGAGCCAGTAGATATGGATGTTTACTACATCGTAACCGATAAATGTACCGAGTGTGTAGGTTTTCACGATGAGCCTCAGTGCGCTGCCGTATGTCCAGTAGATTGCTGTGTAGATGATCCTGATTTCCGCGAACCCGAAGACCAACTTGTCGCGAAGAAGGAGTTCATGCACCTATAAGAGCTGGTCTATAAAGTTCGTTATCTCCCCTCCATTTGTTGTGACAACAGTCAACTCCTTAATTATAAAACTTCGTGTGCGTCGCTATCGAACTTTCTAGTTCAGACTCTCGACTTTGTGCACGCTATTGCACACTTGGTAATAAGCTATCTTAGATCTCGTTATTTCAACTCTATGAAAATAGCTACAACATTAGTACTTCTGATTGCTGTCTTTTTGGCTCAAGGCCAAAGCTTGCAAGAGTTGGAGACGGAGATGGCCATATTTCAAGATAAGGTGGGCAATGGCCTTACTTCCGATGAGCGCCTGGAGGCTTCCGCCAATTTTGAAAAGCTACTAGTTCAGGCTTTCGGCATTGAAGGAACCTTCGAGTATACTTTTTTCTCGATTCCTAACGTGGCTAAACACATGCCCGAAGACGGAGCTTTCCGAGTTTTCAACTGGAATATTCCATTGGAAGATGGTCAGCACAGTTTTCGGATGTACGTGCTTTTTCCCAATGGGAAATACCAACGCTTTGATGACACAAAGTCTCTGGGACATGAGGATGAATCCACATCCATCAAGCCTGAAAATTGGTATGGAGCCCTCTATTACGAGCTCCGCCTCGTAAAAGTGAAACGCAACACTTACTATACCCTTATCGGTTGGGATGGCAACGATGAACTCACCACCATAAAAGTATTGGATGTATTGGTGTTGGAGAGGAAGAACAAGGCGAGTCTTGGTTTTCCGATTTTCGAAAAGGATGGAGATTTAATGCACCGTCGGGTTTTTGAATATGCCAAAGACGTGACTGTGAACCTCAAATGGCTGGAGCCAAAAAAGATGATCATATTCGATCGGCTGGAGCCAAAGACTCAAAACTTGGCAGGAAATTATGCTTTCTATGGTCCAAGCACCGCCTTCAACGGGTATGAATGGGAAGGTGATTATTGGAAGTTAAATGAGTTCGTAGACATGTCGCGACCTAAGGATTCAAAATCAGGAGCTCAATTCAACTTCCCCGATCGCCCTGACCTCAATAGAAAAAGGAAAGAAACCAATCCTTTAATTGGCGATTAAATATTAATGTTCAAGTAATGCCAGCCCGCATTGCCGTTACAAAAATTACCTATAGCTTTGCACTTCCGTTATCAAAGGCGGTGCATAACGTAAAGGAAAAAACATGGTGCATAATTTCAGCGCAGGCCCCTGCGTACTTCCAAAGGAAGTGTTTCAAAAAGCTTCAGAAAGTATCTTAGAATACAAGGGTACAGGTCTCTCGATCATTGAGATGTCTCACCGTAGCAAGGAATTTATTGAGGTAATGGAAAATGCGCGCAGTCTTGTTACCGAGCTCTTGAATGTACCCGATGGATACACCGTACTTTTTCTTCAAGGAGGTGCAAGTTTGGGTTTCTACATGAGCGCCATCAACTTCATGAAAAATGATGGTGGAGTAGGAGCTTACTTAGATACTGGTGCATGGTCTACCAAAGCCATCAAAGAGGCAAAGCTTCTCGGAGACGTGAGGGTTTTAGCTTCTAGCAAAGAAGAAAACTTCACGCACATTCCCAAAGGATATACTGTGCCAAGCGATGTGGATTACCTCCACCTCACATCAAACAATACTATTTTTGGAACTCAATTCAAGTCTTTTCCGGAAAGCACCGCCCCCGTTCTCTGTGATATGTCTAGCGACATTTTTAGTAAGGCCGTTGATGTATCGAAATTCGATTTGATCTATGCAGGATCACAGAAAAATATGGGCCCTGCAGGGACAACCGTTTACATCGTGAAGAAAGATGCGCTAGGTAAAACGGGAAGGCAAATTCCTTCGATGCTCGATCTTCAGGTTCATGACAGCAAAGACTCAATGTTTAATACGCCACCTGTTTTCGCCGTATACGGATCAATGCTCACCATGGAATGGATGAAAAAAGAAGGTGGAGTAGCTGAAATGGAACGTCGCAATGATGCCAAATCCGATTTGCTTTACGGTGAAATTGACAGCAATCCATTATTTGAAGGAACTACGGCTAAAGAAGACAGAAGCTGCATGAACCCTACTTTCGTTCTCAAGGATGAGGCAAGTCATGCCGAGCGCTTTGATAAAATGTGGAAGGATGCACAAATCAATGGTCTTAAAGGTCACCGTTCAGTTGGTGGCTACCGAGCTTCTATGTACAATGCCCTTGAAATTGAGAGTGTGCAAGTACTGGTAGATGTAATGAAAGAATTAGAACGAACCGCTTAAACCAAAACAGATGAACGTACTCGCGAATGACGGAATTTCTCCATCGGGAAAAACCAAGCTAGAAGCAGCAGGATTTAAAGTAATTACCGACACAGTAGATCAAGACAAGCTTGTGGATTACATCAATTCAAATGATGTAAAGGCGCTCTTAGTGAGAAGCGCCACTACTGTTCGGGAAGACATCATAGATGGTTGTGCTGGACTAAAATTTATCGGTCGCGGTGGAGTAGGAATGGACAATATCGATGTAGCCTATGCCCGTGAAAAAGGCAAGACGGTTTCCAACACTCCTGCCAGCAGTTCACAGTCGGTGGCTGAGTTGGTGATGGGGCAGCTATTCAGCTTGGCTCGTTCCACTTACGATGCCAATAGGGAGATGCCCAGGCACGGAGCTACTGAGTTTAAGACATTGAAAAAGAAATACGCAAAAGGTTTTGAGCTTCGCGGAAAGACTTTGGGTATCGTTGGTTTTGGCCGTATCGGAAAGTCTTTGGCCAGTTATGCCTTAGGTGCTGGGATGAAAGTAATTTGCACGGATGTATTTGATGTAGACACCAAAGTACATGTGCACATCGAAGGCCACGGAGATGTAGAGGTAAATGTAGAGAAGGTGGATATGGAAACTTTGCTCAGATCGAGCCAAGCCATCTCACTTCACGTTCCAAAACAAGCTGATGGATCTCCAGTTTTTGGTCGCAAGGAATTATCAATGATTTCACGTGGTGCCGTTCTCGTTAATGCTGCCCGCGGAGGTGTAATTGATGAAGACGCACTCCTTAAGGCACTCGAAAGCGGTCATATAGCAGGCGCTGCATTAGACGTATTTGAGAATGAGCCTACACCAAGAGAAGATCTCATGAAAGCTGATAAGATTGCTTTGACCCCGCACATTGGAGCGGCAACGGTAGAAGCTCAAGATCGAATAGGTGAGGAGCTTGCTGATTTGATTATTGCTGATTTTAGTCGCTAGTTTTGAGCTGGGGGAAGTGTGTTGAAGATTAACAACGTGTTTTGATTCCTTTGAATTTGAAACGAACGTTCCATTTCTACAAAGGAAAATAAATAGTGGTCAATTCAGCTTCGAAAATTTATCTTTGCCCTCAGTGAACCCCGTTGAGCTTCTAAATAGCGATCAGCTTTCGATTACCATCACACGACTTTGCCACGAATTGGTAGAGGAGCATGGTGATTTCAGTCAATCGGCCATTGTCGGTCTTCAACCTAGAGGTATTTATTTGGCAAACCGAATTGTAAAGCGATTGGCAGAGATCACGGGAGTCGAAAATATTCGCCACGGTGATATGGACATCACTTTTCACCGCGACGACTTCCGTCGAAAAAGCATTCCGCCCACCCCCAGCGATACCCGAATGGATTTCACGGTAGAAGATCTAAAAGTGGTTTTGGTCGATGATGTGCTTTTTACGGGAAGGACGATCAGAGCTGGACTAGACGCTCTCTTGGCATTTGGCCGACCGAGCACCGTAGAATTAATGGTGTTGATCGATCGCCGATTTAGCCGACACCTGCCCGTAAAGCCAAACTATACCGGTCGAACGGTGGACAGTATGGCCAGTGAGCGCGTAGAAGTGGAATGGGTAGAAACCGAAGGGACCGATCGTGTAACCCTCTTATCGACCAAAAGTGAGTAGCCTAAGCGTAGATAATCTGTTGGGAATCAAAGGGCTCACGCTCGCCGATATCGAATTGATATTTTCTACCGCCGATAACTTTAAGGACGTAATCAACCGTCCAATCAAAAAAGTCCCTTCACTTCGCGACATTACCATTGCCAACGTATTTTTTGAGAATTCTACTCGAACCAAACTCAGTTTCGAGTTGGCCGAGAAGCGTCTTTCGGCCGATGTGGTCAACTTCTCCTCCTCCTCTTCGTCGGTCAAGAAAGGAGAGACCCTCATCGACACAGTCAATAATATCCTGGCCATGAAGGTCGATATGGTGGTGATGCGTCACCCCAACCCGGGAGCACCACATTTTCTATCAAAGCACATTGACGCCAAGGTGGTCAATGCGGGAGACGGAACCCACGAACACCCAACTCAAGCTCTGCTAGATGCCTTTTCCATTCGCGAAAAGCTGGGACAAGTAAAAGGTAAAAAAGTCGTGATTGTGGGAGATATCCTTCATTCACGTGTGGCACTTTCCAATATTCACTGCTTGAAGAAGCTGGGAGCCGAAGTGATGGTTTGTGGCCCACGCACCCTCATGCCCAAGTACGCAGAATCGCTAGGGGTAAAAGTTGAATTCAACCTAAAGAAAGCTCTCGAATGGTGTGATGTGGCAAATATGCTGCGCATCCAATTGGAGCGTCAAGACATGGCTTATTTCCCTTCGTTGCGAGAGTACACGATGCAATACGGGCTGGACCGCGATCTTTTCAATTCTATCAATAAAGACATTGTGCTCATGCACCCTGGTCCAATCAATAGGGGTGTGGAGATTAGCAGTGATTTGGCTGATAGCGCAAACAGCATAATCCTCCAACAAGTAGAAAATGGAGTCGCCATTAGAATGGCAGTTCTCTACCTTTTGGCAGGAAAAATTAAAGGGCAGAGTTAAGTATTGACCTGAATTCCCGAATAATCTCAATCAGGTTATTATATTTGGCTAAAGCAATTACGGACAGACACCATGAGTTTCAAAATTCAGAAAGAAGATAAATACGCCATTTTATATACTGAGGCTGAAAAAATTCAGTCAATCAATGCCCCTCTTTTGAAGTCGGAATTGGTTATGTTGATCAAAGGCGGTTTCAAGAATATCATTGTCGATATGGCCGATACGCGCTACTGCGATTCTAGCGGCCTCAGCGCTCTTCTAACGGGAAATCGTTTGAGCAAAGAAGCAGAAGGAACCTTCGTTCTATCTACTCTTCAGCCAGGCGTAGAGAAGTTAGTTGCAATTTCCCAACTGACTTCTGTTTTTGACATCGTACCTACGAAAGACGAAGCGATAGACGTGGTGCTAATGGAAGAAATTGAGCGCGAGTTGAGAGCTAACGCAGACGATAAATCCTAAAGAGTCGGTTTCTGTTTTCGAACAAATGGACTCTTTCGGCTTTTTGTTACCATGAAATTTGAAGTCACCATTCTCGGTTGTGGTTCAGCTGCACCTACCTTGAAGCATGGGCCTACTTCTCAATTTCTAGAGCACAGTAGCCATTATTTTCTGATAGATTGCGGAGAAGGCACTCAGCTGCAGCTCAGACGTTATAAAGCTAGATTCCTAAAGATTAATCACATTTTCATTTCCCATAACCATGGCGATCACTGCCTTGGCTTGCCTGGACTGATGTCTACCCTGCACCTCTTAGGGAGGAGCAAGCCACTAGCGGTGTATTGCCAAGAAGGCCTTAAGGAAGCGGTGGAATTCCAGCTCAAGATTTCTCACGCGCGACTGAGGTTTGAAATCAACTGGCATATTCTCAACCCCGAAAAGAAGACCTTGATTTTTGAAAACAAGAAACTGGAAGTTTTTTCTTTTCCACTAAATCACCGCGTGCCTTGTTGCGGGTTTCTTTTTGCTGAAAAGCTACCTGCACGAAACATCAAACCCTCGTGTATCGCCAAGTACAATATTCCTGTGGCACGGATCAGGCAGATAAAGGCGGGAAGCGATTATGTCTTAGAAGATGGCACCGTCATTTCGAATGATCAATTGACTCATGAGCCTACACATCCGTTGAGTTATGCCTTTTGTTCTGATACGGCGTATCAAAAGCAAACGGCAGAGTTTGTTCAAGGGGTAGATCTGATCTATCATGAAAGCACTTTCTTAGAAGCAGATGCTGAACGAGCGGAGTCTACTTTCCACAGTACAGCCTCTCAAGCAGCGAGAGTTGCAAAAGAAGCCAATGCGAAGAAATTAATTCTTGGACACTATTCTGCGCGCTACAGAAATATGGAACCATTTCTGGAAGAGGCTATTGAGATTTTCTCCAATGTGGAGCTCGCTGATGAAGGCATGGTGATTCCGGTAAAAGATGTGGAAAAGAAATTCCGAAGCTGAACTCATAGCCATTATCTTTGTTAGTCAGACATATTCTAGATAGAGTCTGTCTACAAAGTCTGCAAGCGGCGTTCCTCTTGATCTAAAAACAGTCATTGACTACAGTCAAAACTTTGATTTTTAGAGCTACGAAAGCCTTACTATCGAACTTTCTAGATCAGACTCCAAAATCTATTGACAAACTCTAAATAACTTTGAATTCTCCGAGCATTCGTGTAGTTGTTGCAGATAGCAATCTATTGATTCGCATAGGTTTGGGTGTCGTCTTGTCAAAAGAGAAAGATATTCATATTGCGGGTGAAGCAGAAAGTGAGGAAGCACTCAAAAAGCTACTGAATGAAGTAGATGCAGATATTCTTCTTATCGATTTTACTGCGCCGCAATTCAGTATAGAGACCATTCCTGCGATTCTTAGTGAACACCCAAATATTCAAGTTGTCGCCATTACTCCTGACCAAGAGGGGCAGACCATTGTTAATGCGTTGAAGGCTGGTGTGAAGAGCTATGTTAAAAAGGATTGTGACATGAATGAAATCGTTTCTTCTGTTCGCGATACAGCAAATGGCAACAAATTTTTCTGCGGTCAGATTCTGAACACCATTCATCAAGTAGATATTGATCCTGACTCGGAAGAATTCGAAAGTTTTAATTGCGAGCCTGTAAAGCTTTCAGAGCGCGAGCAGGAAATCATCACCCTCATCGCCGAAGGGTATACCAACACGACCATTGCGGAAAAGCTATTTTTGAGTCCGCACACCGTGAACACCCACCGCAAGAACATCATGCAGAAGTTGGGCGTGAAAAACACGGCCTCCATAGTGATGTATGCAGTGAAGTCGAATTTGGTTAATGTCAATAAGTTTCTTTTCTCCAAATAGCGTCTCTATAGAACCCTTTATCAGCGTTTCACTATGCCTGTGGCTTGGTCTAATAACCTACCTTCGGATTGGTGCACAGTCCTGATAAAGAAATCTATAGTTCAGAATATCCACTAAGATGGACAGACAGTAAATAGTGTTGGCCTAAAATCCATAGTTTTGCCGCCTTATGAAATTAATAGCAGACAGCGGCTCTACCAAGACGGATTGGAGACTCATAACTCCTTCGGGAGAAGTTTTTGAATACAAAAGTGAGGGTATCAACCCGTATTTTCACAATGACGAAAGCGTCTCGGAAACCCTTCGCAGAATCTCATTTGCTCCTTATTCTCACGCCGATATCGATGAGGTCTACTTTTACAGTGCTGGTTCAAATACCGAAAAGAGTATTGAAATTATGAATACTGGCTTTCGCCGAATATTCACATCTGCGAAAGTTTATATCAAGCATGACCTCCTGGGAGCAGCAAGGGCTCTCTATCAGACCAGCTCGGGATTGGTAGCTATTCTAGGCACTGGCTCGAACTCCTGTCTCTACGATGATGGAAAAATAAAAATGAATTTGGGCGGCTTCGGTTACATTTTAGGAGATGAAGGGAGCGGCATGCACATCGGTAGAAAAGTAGTGCGAGAATATATGAATGATCTCATGCCCAATGATATGCAGGAGATTTTTTCGAATAAGTATCGGGTCACGAAAGACCAGATTATTTACGCGGTATACAAAGACGCCTATCCGAATAGATTCTTGGCTTCTTTTAGTCGATTCGCATCAGAAAACATTGATCATCCATACATCGCCGAGATGGTGGACGATGCCTTTATGAAATTCTTTGAGCGATACATTATCCAGTATCCAGGCTACAAGAAATACAATTTAAGAGTTCTCGGATCAGTGGGGCATCACTTCGAAAAGCAACTTAGGTCAAGGGCTGAGCGTTACGATGTCAACATTGATCGAGTATTGAAAGCACCCATCGAAGGACTGCTCGAATACCACAAGGAGCACTAGAGTTTATAAACCCGTTCCGTCTTATTCCCGACCGCATCGGTGACTTCAATTCGAAGTTCGTTTCCCGATGCATGTGGGCTTGTTCCTTCAAAGATGACTGAAATCGTTTTTGACTTGGGTTCAAAAGCCGTCAGCACCCATTCCCCGTTCAGGTAAGCATTGTAATTTCCTATTCCCGATCGGTCGTCTTTGATTCGAAAACTGAGAACAGTGCCTTCGGTGATACTCCCCGAAGTGCGACTCAAAGGAGTTACTTCAGGTGCCGCACTATCCGCCACCAGCGCAAACTTCCCGAAACTCTTCGATCTGAAAATAAAACGACCTTTCTCCCATTTTCCCGTGATGTATGACGCACCTCCCGCAGTAGAATACTGAGCTGCCAAAACCTTATAACGGATTTGCTCGGGCACATCAACTGCCCTTATGGCAATTTGTATGTAATCGTCCAAAGGCACCATATCATTGTGTAAGGTGTAACGCGCTGAGAGGATGTCAGTCGTTTGCATTTCTCTCCCGAAGTTGAGCTTTAGATCTTTGTAGAGTGCACCTTTTGGAATGGTGACTTCAAATTCTTCTGGATACGTGAAGGTGTTTTCCTGATCATAATTGAAATAGGCGTCGTATGGCTTTGCTTCAGGAAGAGCCCCATTTGGCTTATCGAGCACCTCGAATGGGAAATTCAAAGTTGAGATATTCTCATAAGCATCTTTCACTATGTAGCTAGCTTGGTGTAATCCCGCTTCTGGATAGTGAATCACACCCATTTTCTTTGTTTCTGGCAGGTAAATCTTCAATTCATTTCCAGGCTCAATGAATGACTTATGGTAATGCCAACTATTTGTTCGGTAAACGTCGTAGGCCTTGTAGGCATTGATGTGTCGAGTGGTAGCAAAATCCAGCTCATCGAACTGTTGACGGCAAACCGTTTCAGCATCTACCGAAAGGTGCACTTCATAGAGCCCACATTTATTGGGGTACCCATTCAAGTAATCAAGCGAGTGTATAGATATTCCGAAGGCACCGTAGACTTCAATTTGACTACCTGCTTTCAAATGGTACTTCCCCCCTGATCCCTGCACCACGAGGCTTTTGGCTTCGTGCTTTCCGTTGATCAAGGTTGTGTCACTCATCGGGTGAAAACGCACCCCTCTGATTCTTGGTGGGATGTCATCTTTTATGTCAAAACCAAATTTCAATGGATTCAGGGGATGGCTGTCTGCCGTTCTTCTGATTTCAAAATGGAGGTGAGGACCTCCGGAGCCGCCCGTATTTCCACTTAGGGCAATGAGCTCTCCTTTCTCAACAAGCAATTCTTCGTTTGGAGCGAAATCTACGCGAAATGATTCTTCCTCGTATTGCTTTTTCCGAACGGCGCGAGCAATATCACTATTGAATTTTTGCAGGTGGCCATAAACTGTAGTATAGCCATTTGGATGCTCAATATAAAGCGCTAAGCCGTATCCATAAGGGGATACGCTGATTCGAGACACTTTACCTTTATCGGCGGCCAATACTTTTTGCCCTTCCACACCCTGAGTTTTGATATCGATTCCCGTGTGAAAATGATTGCTGCGTAGCTCGGCGAAATTTCCCGAAAGGAAAAGAGGAATCTCAAGAGGAGCGGCAAAATGAGCCAATTCATCTTGTCCAAAAGCATTGAAAAAAAGAACAGTAAAAAAGAAAATGAAAGTGTTTCTCATGAATGGAGTTGCGTCCCTAAGGATAAGCACAGCCATCGACAATTACCGAGCCACGCCACTAAGAAATGTAAACAATGCAAAGTGAAAACATTTGACCCCTTTAAAACCAATGCTTTTCGTTAATCTTGTACACCAATTTACTTTTGTACAACGTTTAAGTTATTTAAGGTTCATGGAAGAGGGTGAAGTTTCCCTGAAATTAGGCTCCATTAAGGATAAGCTGCTTAAGGTCAAGGTCAAGCAGGATCTATTGGAAGCTGATAATGCCCAATTGAAAGAGAGGGCTATTCAGCTGGAGTTAGAATTGAAGGAGGCTAAAGCTAAAAGCCAAAACCTTGAAAAGAATTACGACCGCGTAAAACTGGCCAAAACTCTCGTAAGTAGTACGGGAGATAAAGCCGAAATGAAATTCAGAGTTAACGAATTGGTACGAGAGATAGATAAGTGCATTGCGCTTTTAAATAGATAGATGATTCGCTATGAGCGAGAAATCAATAAAGGTGACCATAGCAGGACGAATATATCCAATTTCGGTAAAGCCGGAAGAGGAAGAAATGGTTCGGGCTGCCGCCAAAAACGTAGACGATAGCGTAAAACTTCTTCTAGAGAATTACGCTGTCAAAGACAAGCAAGACTTACTTGCGATGACTGCATTGCAGTTAGCTACCAAATTGGCAGAAGTGGACACGTCAGCTCCAAAAGGGTTGGCAGTTGACGATCGTGAAATCAGCGAAATTGAACAACTCATCGACAATTTGCTCTAGCTATCTTCCGTATCACGCCTCCCCCTAAGGAGGCTAAAAAAATATGATATGGATATAAATATTACAAATTTACTCATGGGCCTTCTGGCGGGCGTTGTAGTCGGCGGAGGTATTGCTTGGGCGGCTGTGAATGCCGCCTTGACCAAGAAGAAAAACTCCATCCTCACCGAGGCTGAAAAGGAAGGCGAAGTCATTAAAAAGGATAAAATGCTCCAAGCCAAGGAGAAGTTTTATCAGCTCAAAGAGGAGCACGAAAAGGTCATCAAAGACCGCAATCGGAAAGTTCAAAGTGGTGAGGACAGAATGAAGGCTCGCGAGGCCAATTTGAGCAAGAGAGCTGAGCAAAGCAAGAAGGCAGAGCAAGAGGCCGAAGCTATTAAGGCCAACCTCGAGAAGCATTTGGAGATAGTAGAAATTCGAAAGAAAGATCTCGAGAAGGCGCACGCTCAAAATGTGGCTCAACTGGAGAAAACAGCCAATTACTCTGCAAATGATGCGAAAGAGGAGTTGATGAAAGCCCTCAAGGATGAGGCGCGCACCGAAGCAATGACCCACATCAAGACGATTGTGGATGAGGCAAAGTTGACCGCAAATGCAGATGCCAAGAAAGTGGTGATTCAAACGATTCAGCGTATTGCTTCAGAGCAAGCCGTTGAAAATTCGGTTTCTGTTTTTAATATCGAAAACGATGAAATCAAAGGACGAATTATTGGCCGCGAAGGGAGGAACATACGCGCACTAGAAGCTGCTACAGGCGTTGAAATTATTGTAGACGATACACCCGAGGCAATCATATTAAGTTGCTTCGATCCAGTAAGAAGAGAGATTTCTCGATTGGCTCTTCACCAATTGGTGAGCGACGGTCGAATTCACCCCGCTAGAATCGAAGAGGTCGTAAAAAAAGTATCCAAGCAAATCGAAGATGAAATAGCGGAAACAGGCAAACGCACTTGCATCGATCTAGGGATTCACGGATTGCATCCTCAACTCGTGCGAATGGTGGGAAGGATGAAATACCGCTCTTCATACGGACAGAACTTACTTCAGCACAGCCGCGAGGTGGCCAACCTTACGGCCACGATGGCAGCAGAGCTAGGTCTAAACACTAAATTGGCAAAAAGAGCGGGCCTTCTGCACGATATTGGAAAAGTGCCAGATGATGAGCCAGAAATGCCACACGCAATTTTGGGAATGAAACTAGCCGAGAAATACGGCGAAAAACCCGAAGTGTGTAACGCTATTGGAGCTCACCACGATGAGGTTGAAATGACGGGTCTTATCTCTCCCCTTGTTCAAGTTTGTGATGCCATATCAGGTGCGCGCCCTGGTGCTCGTAGAGAGGTGGTAGAGTCTTACATCAAGCGATTGAAAGATCTTGAGAATATGGCCTTGAGCTACCCTGGTGTTACAAAGTCATACGCAATCCAAGCAGGCCGAGAGCTCAGAGTCTTGGTAGAAAGCGACAAAGTGAGCGACGATGAAGCAGACACATTGAGTTTTGACCTTTCTCAGAAAATCCAGAATGAAATGATCTATCCTGGACAGGTGAAGGTCACTGTAATTCGGGAGCGAAGAGCCATAAATTACGCCAAATAATCAAATGACGAAAAGGCTCAAAGACAAAAAAGTATTGGTGACGGGTGGGGCTGGTTTTATCGGCTCCAACCTTTGCGAATCTCTGCTTTTTGAAGGAAACAGGGTTTTTTGTTTGGACAACCTAGCCACTGGAAACCGCAGCAATATCCAAGGATTTTTATCCAATTCCAATTTTGCGTTTATCGAAGGTGATATCCGCGATTATGATACTTGTTTGAGAACCGCAGAAGGCATGGATGTGATTTTGCATCAAGCCGCATTGGGGAGTGTTCCAAGAAGTATCAAAGATCCAATCACGACAAACTCTGTCAATATTGATGGGTTTTTGAATATGCTGAATGCAGCAAAGGAAAAGCAAGTTCCGCGCTTCGTCTATGCAGCCAGTTCAAGTACTTACGGCGACAGTCTTAATCTTCCAAAAGTTGAAGACATCATCGGAATGCCTCTATCTCCTTATGCCGTTACCAAATACGTGAACGAGCTTTACGCGCACGTGTATGGCAACCTTTACTCAATGGAGATCATTGGTCTACGCTATTTCAATGTATTTGGTAGAAACCAATCACCCGACGGCGCCTATGCGGCCGCTATTCCAAAGTTCGTTAGCGCCTTCTTAAATCACGAATCTCCCATGGTTCATGGAGACGGAGAGCAGACGCGAGATTTTACCTACATCGACAATGTGATTCAGATGAATCATCTTGCGGGTGCTACTGAGAATCCAGATGCCTTGAATCAAGTTTACAACGTAGCCTGCGGTCAACGCACTTCGCTGATAGATGTAATCAAAGGTATTCAGGATGAACTAGCCAAGTACGACTCTGTCATAGCTGGTATAGAGGTAAAGCATGGCCTAGAAAGAGCGGGCGACGTACGCGATTCTTTGGCTGATATTTCCAAGGCAGAAGCTTTATTGGGCTACAAGCCCACCCACACACTGAAAGAAGGAATTGCTGAAGCCATTGAGTGGTATCGGGATTCGTTGAAATAAATCCATTTCTATAGACTTGATGGCTTGGCTGAGCAAATATTCAAGTAATCCTTTTGTGAGAAATGTCGCCGTGATGTTTTCGGGGAATGGCCTGGCTCTGATCATTCCATTTATCATGGCTCCTTTCATTTCTCGAATTTTCACCCCCTCAGATTTTGGCGCTTTTGAGCTTTTTGTCAGGATAATGGGACTGGTAGCAATTGTTGGTTCCCTGAGATTTGAGTTGGCTATTCTACTTCCAAAAGACCGCACTGAGGTATTGGCTCTCGTGAAGTTATGTTTGAGGATTTTAGTGATTGTAACCATCGTCTCAAGTGCCCTTATTCTTCCATTTCGAAATCAAATAGGAGGACTCTTAAACAACAGCGAATTGCCTGATTTACTCTGGCTTTTGCCAATTGGTGTATTCTCTTTGGGTGCATTTAATATCATGAATCAGTACCTGATAAAGTCTCAGTCGTTCAAAGAGGCAGCCATTGAAAAAGTCGTTTCTTCCTCTTCCAATAATCTCAGCAAATTTTTGTTGGGGCTGAGTTTACCAAATGCTTTCAGTTTAGTTATTGGTCAAATTATTGGGCCTGTACTATCGCTTTTTGCCGTATTGAGATTGAAGAGCATAAGGGCAATGCTTGCGGAAGTATTCCGATTGCCGATATCAGTCAAGTCACTTTTCAAAAAGTACAGAGACTTTCCACTCATAAACACATTTCATGCTTTTTTTCACGAGGGCCAGCATACGGTCTTGTTGTTTTTGATTTCTGCTTACTACGGAGAATATGCTTTGGGACTCTTTGGATTTGCATTCCGCTATTTACGCGTACCCCTCACCGTTTTTGGAACGTCAATTGGACAAGTGCTCAATGAACAATGGTCCAGAGATCTCAATGAGAATCGCCCCATCAAAAACTCTCTAGTAAAAATTGTGTTGTTGTTGGGAGCTGCGGCCTTAATTCCGTTTACGGTCCTGTTTTTCTACGGTGAGCCGATATTCACTTTTGTTTTTGGTGCAGATTGGACTGAGGCTGGAGTCTATGCTGAAATACTTGCGCCTTGGTTATTAATCAATTTCATGACTAGTCCCATTAGCTCTATACCCATTTTGGTGCGGAGGCAATCAGACTTCTTCAAGATTTCAGTTGTTTCGGGAGTGCTAAATTTGTCAGCCCTCGCGGTGATGAGCGAGTATGGGTATGATTTCATCCAAGTATTGTGGACATTGACAGGCTTGAATGTGGTCATTTTGTTATTCGTACTTTTCTGGTTGATTCGAGTAGCCTCCGTCGGTAGACGGAGCAGGAGTGTGAATTTGTAAAAAGAAGAATTTAGTATTGTCTATGACGCTTTTTGATCGAATAAAAAGAAGACTTAATACCCTTTATTGGTCTACGCGAGGAATCAATATTGGTGCTAGCTCATCCATTAATAAACGAGTGGAAATTTGGAACCCTAAAGTCGTATCAATTGGGCGATGTAGCCTTTTGGGGAAAAACGTTTCAGTCTATTGTGGCAAAAAAGGGTCTTTTTTCCTAGGAGATGAATCGCACATAGCACCATTTGGATATTTACTCATTGACAACAATAAATGTACGATTGGGAATAAAGTAGCGATAGGTCCTTTCTGCACGTTCATTTGTCATTCAAATAGCATCAAAGGAGAAAGTGAATTCTTTACCGAGAACTATTTAGACGGCGACATTGAAATTGGAAACAACGTTTTCATTGGTGCTCAATGCACTATCTTACCAGGGACGCAAATTCCTGATAACGTTGTTATCGCCTCTAATTCAGTGGTTCGTGGCAAGCTAAAAAGCGGCTTCGTTTATGGTGGGACACCTGCGAAATCGATCAAACCTATTTCTGAATAATGCCTAAGGAAAGATTCGATTTTACGGGCAATTCTCTTTCTAAGAGCTACTTATTCTCGGCACTTGGCTCAATGATTAAGAGTCGATCAAAAAAGTGCTTGGAAGAATCTAGAAAAAGTTTAGCCGATTATTTTGAAGTTAATTCCGAGCAGGTATTCTTGTTTTCTGCAGGCAGAATGTCGGTTTATACTTTGCTTAAATCCCTAAAGCTTGATCCCCAAGACGAAGTAATAGTGGCGGGTTACACATGCGTGGTTCTTACCAATGCTGTGAAATTTGCAGGCCAACCGCTGAAGTATGTGGATATCAATTCCGAAAACTTCAATGCAAATACTGAATCGCTCCTAGAGCTTATTTCGGACAGAACTAAGGTTTTGATTTTGCCACATAATTTTGGCATTCCCTATCAGGATATCGGGAAGTTAAAGGAGGATCACCCCGATCTTATCATCATCGAAGATGTGGCTCATAGTTTCGGGTCTAAAGACCAGAATGGAAAGCTTTGCGGAACGCTTGGAGACGCTTCTTTTTTTAGTCTGGAATATTCCAAACCGATTTCGGCAGGCATGGGAGGTGTCATGATAATAAATAACCAAAAGCTTCTTTCTTCATTTCAATCGGATTTTGAGACAGTCGAAATAGCGAAGCGTTCAAGCGCACTTCGTATTTTATTGACTCTGTGCGCCAAGGTGCTGACTCGTTCTAGGAACACATCATTTTTTCAGACCAATAGCATGCGGTTTTTGCGCCGCAGCAAACTTGGGTATGCCACTTCCAAAAAAGAAGTTGAAGGGATCAAGCCCGACAATTACCCCACAAGAATCCATCCTTTACTTTCTTGCCTCTTAGTTGAGCAATTGAAAAACATCGGGTCCATTAACAATAAAAAGACTGAGATCATTAGGCAATACTCAGTGATTCTTTCAAAGTTCAAATCCATTCAGCCCATTGATATTCATAATGCCGTATTGATACGCTACCCTTTACTCTTCAATGAAGACGTTAGTTTGGATCGAATCAATGCTTTTAGAAATGAAGCGATTTCGCACGGCTATCGGTTTGGTGAATGGTTCAATGATGTGGTGCACCCCAGAGGCTCATATCGACATATGTACAATGAAGGAACATGCAAAGTTGGAGAATGGGTATCAGATCGGATGCTCAACCTTCCGGTCAATGCATTTCACTCTTTAGATGAAAATGAATTAGTGGAGATTGAAAACTTGATTCGCAAACATGGGATCAACTAGTTCTTCTTCTATTTTCGCCTCATGTTAAAAAATGTCTGAAAGAAAACCATATCGACTTTTGGTTGTGGCTCCTTACGGGATCCACTTGAAAAATTTTCTGAACAGGATTGAGTCAGAAACCAGTGCCATCCATGTCATCACTTCAAAGGAAGGAGTGTCTGCATATCCAGAAACCATAGTGGATTTTTCTTACCGAAAGCCAATGAATTTTTTGAATACTCCGAATCAAATTCGTGAGGTTTTCAAGGAATTTAAGCCAGATATCGTCCATTCGCAACAACTCAATTCAGTTAGCTTTTTTACCATGAACGCCATGCGAGGAACAAAAATTCCTTTTGTCGCCACTGCATGGGGATCAGATGTTTTGGTCAACTCAAATCGCGGTGGTTTCCTGAGTCGAATACTTCGGCGAATTCTTAGAAGTGCGGATGCCTTTACGGCCGATTCTCAAGAAGTAGCTGATCGCATGCACGAAATTGCTGGAAAGGATCTACTTATTTCCATCTGCAATTTTGGGGCTGAGAAGCCAGCCTTTACCAGGCCGAAGGAGAACATTATTTATAGCAATCGCCTGCACAATCCTCTTTACCGCATTGACAAGATAATCCGAGCCTTTAGTCAGTTCGTGAATTCTGAAAACGGCAAAAACTGGAAGTTGATAGTCGCGGGAAGCGGAAGTGAAACGGAGAAATTGGAATCTTTAGCAACGGATTTAAAGCTCGGAGAAAACATAGAGTTTCAAGGCTGGGTTGAGAAAGATCAAAACGCTGAAAATTATGCCAAATCAAAAGTGTGGGTGTCAGTGCCCCAATCAGATGCGACACCCATCTCTTTGCTCGAGGCGATGTATCACGGCTGTTATCCCGTCGTCATCAGCTTACCCTCGATAAGGGAGTGGATTGAAGATGGGGTGAATGGAAATTTGGTAACAGACGTTAATGCGGATTTTCTGGGGAATGATTTAAACGATATTGACGAGAATATTGCTCGAAAGAACAGGGAGCTAATTGACTCGCGAGGGAGCGTGGAAGTAGCTACTAAGTGTTTTTCAACTATTCACAGAACCATGATTCAAAAATTTGAATAAACTTTGAAAGAGACTCAACAAAATCAGATCGACCTAAGCCGAATTCGGGTTTGCCACATCTCCACGGTTCATCCCTCGGCAGATCACCGTCTATTGGATAAAGAGTGCAAAACACTTGCGGAAGCTGGTTTTGATACATTCCTCATCGCTAGGGCAGACAAGGACTATATCAAATTTGGTGTTCAAGTTTTGGCCTTTCCGACTTATAAAAGTCGAATCACTAGAGCTACGCTGGGTGTATTGAGGATTGCCATAAAGGCTATAAAGCTAAAGCCTCGAATTGCTCACATCCATGATCCAGAATTGCTATGGACGTCATGGCTTTTCCGACTTTTCGGAATACGTTTTATCTACGATTCTCACGAGCATGTTCCTAAACAAATCACGAGTAAGCCTTGGATCAAGCCCAATTGGTTTCGAAACCTCATTGCATTTCTCGTGTCAGTATACGAGCACTTTTTTTCTCTTTTTGCCAATAAAGTCATCTCGGTAACACCAGAAATTGTAGGTCGTTTTCCCGAGAGAAAACAATTGATGATACGGAATTTCCCTCCGTTCGAAGGAAGTCTGCCTCCCGTTGAGCATACCAAAACGGAAAAGATAATATCCATTTATGCGGGTGGCTTAACGAAGATTCGAGGAATCGCTGAAATAATTGAAGCCTTCGCTGAACTCGGTTCTGATTATGAACTGCGGCTTCTCGGGCCTTGGGAGACTGATTCATTCCGAGATGAATGCTTGAGCAAAGCGACTGATAACGTTAGATACCTTGGGCTGGTAACGCCAGCGGAGGTTTCAAATCAAATTCGTCAATCAGATATTGGATTGGCTATTCTTTATCCTGTCAAAAATTATTTGATGAGCTACCCGGTTAAGGCATTTGAATACATGAAGGAAGGCGTTCCAATTGTGATGTCATCTTTCCCCTATTGGAAAGAGCTTTATTCATCGTGTGCTGAGTTTGTCGATCCGCACGATGTCAATCAAATAAAAAAGGCGGTACAAGACTTGGGAAGTTCGCCAGCGAAGAGAGCGAAATATGGCCTCAGCGGATACCATTTGGTAAAGGATGAATACAACTGGGAGGTCGACGGAAGGAAACTCAAAGAAGCCTATCTTTCGCTGGTGAAATAGGCGATAATTCGATTTCTCTAGGTCACTTTTGTGGAATGAGTAATATGAAAAAGGCATGATCATCCGACGAGTAGATAGCTTTGATTTAGACCAGGAGAGCCCGTTCTTTTTGTCAAAATTGGTGTGTGATTCTTTAGGAACCGAGTTGAATAAGATTAGCGTTTTTAAGTCTGAAAAAGACACGCAGCCGATCGCAAACTTGACGTATTACGCTTATCGCCGCATGGGTGTCGATGCTGTTATTACTCCGCCAATGGCTCCACACTGTGGTCTTCACTTTTACCACCGCACCGAAAAAAAGTTGAGTCGTTACAGCGATGAAAAAAGAGCACTAAGGGCGATCGCTGAATACGTTGCCGAGAAGTATCCATCAGCTCATATCGATTTGGCCCTTCCTCCTGAGATTAAGGATATTCAACCATTTAAACAGGTCGAGTTTAAATCGGATATCTCTTATACCTATTTATTGGAAATTGGAGAGAAAACAGAACAGGACCTACTTTCAGAAATGAGTTCTGAGCGACGAAAGAACATTCGAGATGCCGAGAAGAAGGACTACGAGGTTAGAGTGAATTCTGGTTCTGAAGCTATTGTCACTTTAGTTCAAGAGACGCTTGAATCAAAAGGGCTGAAGTCAAAATCTGAGCAGTTAACTCACTTTATCAGAGAAGGTAAGGATAAAGTCTTCACAGTGGCAGTATTTCGTAAAGACGAATTGCAATCGGCAGCTGTAATTGCTTTGGATAAATCAAAGGCATATTACCTTGCTGGAGGAACAAAAAAAGAAACTGCTGAAGCAGGAGCCTTGGTTCTTTGGAGGGCTATTTTAGAAGCACAAAAACACAGTGTAAAACACTTTGATTTCTTAGGTTCATCAAATCCTGCAATCGAGAAATTTTTTCGTGGTTTCGGTGGAGAGCTCACACCATACTTCCGCATTATTGCTGACAATATAGTTTTTGATTTTCTACGGTCTGCCAAAAGAACGCTAGGGAAATGAGTGGAGCACGGCGAAATCTCATGCAAGGCTTTTCTCTGTACGAAGGTGCTATTTGCCTTCTGGCATTCTCCATCCCCGTTCTCAAATACGGTATTCAAATTCCTATTATCTCTCTAGTCATTGCTTGGCTTTTCGCCAAAAAGCAGGTGGATAGAAAAGTGCTTATTCCAATCTTACTTTTTGCGGCTATTTACATCTTCCATCTTATTGCCATGCTCTATACCGAGAATGTCGATAGAGGCTCAAAAGATCTTGTCCAAAAGCTCTCGCTCCTCATTTTCCCAGTCATCATCGGTACAGGCCCCAAGTTGACCAAAGTGGTGCGCGAAATGGCGATGAAGTTCTTTGTTTTGGGAACGGTGACTGCCGTAATTTTTGGATTTATTTCGTCTGCAATAGAGTACAGTTCTACAGGATCGATCTCTGTCTTTTACATGTCTGATTTCTCGCCATCCCATCATCCTTCCTACATTAGTTTTTATGTGGTGATCGCCTTGGCAATGCTGCTCTTGAGAATCGAGAAATCCACGAATTCTAAAAGGGCCCTTCTGCTTTGGATCGCTGTTTTATTTCTTAGCCTTTCATTAATATTTCCAGCCAGTAAGATGGGGTTCATTAATTGGGCAATGGTCTTCTTTGTCTTCCTCCTGAAGTGGCTGATATTAAAACCCTATCACAGAAAGGCGGCAGTTTTACTACTAGGTGCTGGTCTGTTATTCATTCTTTTTCTAAAGTTCGATCCCGTTGCCAGTAATCGCGTGGAAAAAGCCATGGAGATATCTTCACAAATGGATCAACTGAATAAGGAGTCTCAGGTAGAAAGCAATACAGCTCGATTGTACTCCTGGAGTACAGCCTTGACGCTCATTAAAGAAAATCCGATAGGAGTGGGTACTGGCGACATCAACGATGCAATGGTCTCTGCTTACAATAAGCAAGGATTAGATGATCTCGCTGCAAAAAGCCTCAATCCTCACAATGAGTTTCTTCAAATTGCGGTTGCCATTGGAATTCCTGCCGCTTTGCTCTTTCTCTTTTCATTGGTTTATCCTTTCGGCAAAATCTTTCGAGAAAAAGACTGGATCTATGGGATATTTCTGTTGAGTATTTTTATTCAATTCTCGGTTGAGTCTATGCTCGAAAAACAAAGTGGTATCATCTTCTTTGCCTTTTTTAATGCCTTCTTTTTCTTCTCACCAAAATCTATGAAATGGGCATGAGATTCGTTTCTGTCATTATACCCTGCCGCAACGAGGTAGATTTTATCGAAGGCGTATTGAATTCCATCTCCGCTCAAGACTATCCGAAAGATTCTTTGGAAATCATCGTGGCCGATGGAATGAGCGATGACGGAACCAGAGAAAAACTGGAAGAATTATCGAGTTCTCATCTCAACTTAAAGGTGATTGATAATCCTCAAAGAGTGACGCCAAATGCGCTCAATTTGGCTATTGAAGCATCGAAAGGAGAGGTCATTGTTCGACTCGATGCCCATTCAAATTACCCATCCAATTACATTTCAAGATTGGTGACTGAATTATTCAGACTGGATGCAGAAAATGTAGGTGGGGTTTGGGTAACAACTCCTGCAAACTCTGGCACGGTCGCAACGGCCATTGCCTTAGCTACATCTCACCCCTTAGGCATTGGGAATGCAAGTTATCGCTTGGATAACCCTGTGATTAAGGAAGCAGACACGGTGCCATTTGGCTGTTTTAAAAGAAGCATTTTTGATAAAATCGGCTTTTTCGACACTGACTTGATTAGAAATCAAGACGATGAATTTAATGGGCGAATAATAAAGAATGGGGGTAAGATTTTTTTAGTGCCAGATGTGGAAATAGAATATTACGCTAGGGCTACTTTAGGAACCATGATGAAAATGTTTTACCAATATGGACTCTTCAAGCCATTGGTTAATATTAAGTTAGGACATCCCGCAACGCTGCGACAATTTGCTCCTCCCATTTTCGTGTTGGGTCTATTGTTTTTACCCATTGCCCTCTTGTCGGAATGGTTGTTTATGATTTGGTCTGCGATTTATGTCATCTATTTTTTGATGAGTGCCTTTATCTCTTTAAAAGTTGCCTGGCGCGAAAAAAGAAGGGGTCTTGCGCCCTATCTTTTTTTGGCATTCTTCCTTATTCATTTCTCTTATGGCAGGGGCTATTTAAAAGGGATATTCAAATTTGTCCTCTTGAAAAATAAAGTCCGTGCCAACCAAACGAATCTATCTCGTTGATCATGATGAAAATCTTAACCATAGTCGGGGCAAGGCCTCAATTTGTGAAAGCCGCTACCATCAGTCGACAGGTAGCCAATGATCCCGAAGTCGAAGAAGTTCTCGTCCACACAGGGCAGCATTTTGAT
>JBLIEU010000026.1:0-31081 GCA_047633195.1 Cryomorphaceae bacterium
GAGACGTCACTGTAGAAGGTCCTATCCTTCTAGAAGGCGATGGAGCCTGCGATGGATCTATTTGGGAGTTTGTTTACACAGTAACCGATGCGTGCGGTAGAACTGCTTCAGATTCACAAATGGTAACTATCGAAAATGATGGTCCAACCATAGTAGCACCAGATGACGTTGAATCGATGTGTATTGATTTTTACATTCCAAATCCCGAGGATGCTATAATTACGACTTCTTGTGAATTAGGCTTTACGTTTTCCTATTCTGAACCAGTATTGCTAGATGGTCAGGCAAGTTGCAACATGTCTGTTTATGAGATTACTTATACTGTTACGGACGATTGTGGAAGGACAGCATCTGATATTCAAATTCTGACATCAGTGAATGGTGGACTCGCCGTTTCGGTAGAGCCTGAAGACATGACCGTGACTTGTTATGAGGATATTGTTCCTGATCCATGGGGAATCGAGTACTTCTCTCCATGTAGCTCTGACGTGTTTATCCAGGTTACTCCTCCTACTCAGCTTTGCTGCACGGAAGATTGTCCTGGTGCAGAATACTCAGTGATTTACACGATCACCAATAACTGTGGTGATGAGGTTGTGGTTGAGCAGATATTTGTCATTGACAATGAAGGGCCAACCATTATGACTTGTGGAGAGAGTGAAATGGTCGATTCTATTGAAGATATCGTAGTATCGATTGAGGATGTGGAATACGAAACCGCTTGTGGAACTGAATGCGAAGTAACGGTTGTTTCCGAGCCAGCAGTAGTTGATAACGGTTGTGCTGGTGTAGATTATATCTATACTTACTCGGTCACCGACGACTGCGGAAGAACAGCAACTTGTGAAAGAACCTTCACTATTGCGAATGATGATCCTACATGCAATCTAGATGACGACTGCAATTCGTTTAGTACCTTCTATGCTGATATCGATGGCAATGAGACCACACTTTACAGTGTTGTGTTTACTCCATCAGAAGCATTGTTGACATACGAAACTGAGGTCGACTTCGGGGCGCACATTGCCTTTGATGCTATTAACAGCGTCGTTTATTTGGTTAATTCTAATGGATCTTCGATTTTGGCTTATGATCCTTCTACGGATACTGAGCTGTTTAATCTCTCCATAGATGGAAATATAAATCAGCTATTTGCCGTGGTTTATAACCCGATGGACAATTTGATTTATTTGGGAGATGCCAACGATAATGAAATTTTCACTATTGATCCGCTCGGATCGGGTAGTATAAATTTCTTTGCCAACGCTCCTGTAGAAGGTGGTGATCTCGCGATACAAGATGGTACTTTGTACTTAGTGAATCGTGGAAACACGAATCTCTATTCTGTAGTAGCTGATGATGACGGAGTTTCTGATGGAGTTTCTGAAGCCACATTGATTGGCGCTGCAGGAAGTCCTGAAATAAGCGGTATGGCTCAAGCAAATAACCAAACAGATCTCATTCTTTCAAATGCAGGTACAACGAATTTTACGAAAGTGAATGCTGCTGATGCCTCTACTGAGAATGTATATATGGCGATGCTTGACGGAGAGATCTTCGGGTTGGCCAATGGAGGAGATATGGCTGCCGGTTGTGCGAACAACTTCGGTATAGCGCCTTGTAGCTACCGTTTGTACTACACTCACAATCCTGCAGGAAGCGGTGATTACGGCCTGCTGCAGGTTGAGCTAGATGCTTTAGGAAATGCAACGTACACCACATTACTAGATGACATAGGAAGTGCTCATATCGGTTTATCGAATGATGGTACTGAAATCTATATGGTAGGGGGAAATAACGTCCGCACTTACAATGTCGGTTCTGGAACAATCACTAATGATGTGAATGTCTACGACGCAGTCAACGATAACGTATTATCGGGCTTTCCAGCTGCTGTGGTAGGTCCTGATGATAAGCTATACATCGCAGGTGCAGGAAACAATGTTTGGGAATGCGATCCTGAAACAGGAGAGGCCACAAACATTGCGTCCAACATAAGCGTGAATGGCGGAGACCTTATTTGGGCGCCAACAGGAGATGGAGCAGCAGAAGAGCTTTGGATTATTACTCGTAATAATGCAACGTTCAGAAGAGTTCTTGATCCTGGAAACGGCTCATTCAGTGTAGATGTTTCTGAAATTAATGGTGCCGCGGTACTTGAAAATGGAAATGTGCTGCTCGCAGATGGTGATGGCAATAGCCTTCTTAAAGAGGTGAGTTTGTCTACTCTTGAGGTGGTAGCTACTTATGATATTGATCTCGCATTGTTTAATGGAGATCTAGCAGGTGGCTGCACAGGAAATGATGATGTTGCCTCAGTGGCGGTTACTGATGAGTTTTTATCATTCCCATCTCAGGTATACCCTAACCCTTCTGTTGATAACGCAATGATCACTTTTACGCCAGTTGAAAATGTTCGGACTCAGGTTGATCTATTTGACATGTCAGGTAGACCAATTGAATCATTGTTTAATGCTGAAGTAAAATCAGGATTGGAATACCGGGTGAATGTGAACACAAGAGCATTCGAAAATGGTGTCTACATCTATCGCATCACAAACGGCTCACACCAAGTGACCAAAAAGCTGATGATCGTAGATTAAGCTGATTAGTTAATCCTAAAAACCCCGTCTCAATTGATTTTGGGACGGGGTTTTTTATTGGACTAGTGTCAAAATTAGCTCTACTTTTGAATCTTAATCTCAATCTATGCTTACAAGACTGCTTCTAATCCTGACTTTACTGCCTGCGTCCATCTTTTCTCAGGAGACAATAAATGACGCTGTACTTTTCAATGGTGAAGCGCATATTTCAATTCTAAAATCAGAGATATCAGATTTAGAGAAGCTTGAGAAGGTCGTATACATTGACGAGCACTTTCACAATGAAGAGACTTTTCAAGCAATTGTAACACTTCCAAAACTTCAAGATTTCATAGACTTAAACGTTGAGTATACATTATTGCAGCATCCCAATAAAAGTATAGACACGCAAGTGATTGATCTCAAAACGTACAACAATCAAGCAAAGAGTACTGACTGCGGGTCATTTTTGGCGGGATACCCCACTTATGGTTTATACGAGCAAATGATGCTCGATTTTGCGGCTGACTATCCAGAGATATGCCGTTACGAGGAAATCGGAACGCTGCCAAGCGGAAGGAAGTTAATGGCTGTTGTTATTTCTGACAATGTGAATGATGAAGAGAACGAGCCTAGATTTCTCTACACATCGAGCATGCATGGCGACGAAATCGCGGGTTATATGCTGATGATGCGAATGATTCAAGACATTCTTTGCAATTACTCATCCGATTCCGAAATAGCGAATTTGGTTGATAATATTGAGCTATGGATAAATCCTCTGGCCAATCCTGACGGGACATACGCCTTCGGTGACAATACGCTAAATGGTGCTAGAAGAACCAACGCCAATTTTGTTGATCTCAACCGAAATTACCTTGATCCTGACAATGGGCCCAACCCTGACGGGAATGCATATCAAGCCGAGACAATTGCCTTTATGCAATTTGCTGAAGACTTTCATTTCGATATGAGTAGCAATATGCACGGCGGAGTCGAAGTGGCAAACTACCCATGGGATACTTGGTCATTTCTGCACGCAGATGATGACTGGTGGGTACATGTGTGTCGGCAATATGCTGATACTGCTCAGGCCAATTCTCCATCGGGGTATTTCAATTTCCTAGATAATGGTATAACAAATGGATACGATTGGTATCCAGTAGCAGGAGGTCGTCAAGATTTTATGACCTATTTTCATCGAGGACGCGAAATGACCTTGGAATTGAGTAATCAGAAGTTTCTTTCTACTTCTCAATTTGACAACCATTGGAACTACAATAGGAGTGCTCTTTACAACTATATGGAGCAATCACTATTCGGATTAAGAGGTCTTATAACCGATGCTAGCACTGGTGAGCCGATTGTGGCCAATGTTTCCATTTTCAATCACGACATGGACAATTCTGATGTTTTTTCAAGATTACCAAATGGTAATTATCACCGCTATTTGCATGCAGGGTCATATGACGTCACCTTCTCTGCCGAAGGATACTTATCCCAAACCATCGCGGTAGGCATCTTGAATGATGAATCCTCGTTATTGAATGTCGCTCTTACATCAGATAACATTTGTGATGTTACAGCAGGAACCATATCGACTACAAGCCCACTTTTAGATCTATGCGCAGGCGATAATGCACCTGATTTAATCGAGGTTGAAGTTCAAGGAAATAGTGGTTTTGCAGGTGTATTTGGTATTGTAGATCAATCAAACAATGTCATGGGATCCTCCCCGACGGGCTCTTTTAATGTGAGTAATCTCCCATCAGGAACCTACCGTATTAAACACTTGACTTACGCTCAAGGGGTGAATCCTAATGTCTCTAATGCTTCCGAGCTTGAGGGCTGTTACGCTTTATCAAATACCATTTTCTTTACTGTGGATAGGGTAGAAGGGGGTGTAATTTTCACAAGTGAATCGACTCAAGTATGTGGTGATGACGGCCAGCCCTCCACTATCAATTTTGATCTGAGCGGTGAAGAAGGAACAAATTCAAGGTGGGCTGTTCTCAACGCCAATTTCACCGAGGTGCTGTCATCAGCGAATGCGCCTAATTTCAACTTTGACGATTTTGGATCAGGAATATTCCGTGTGGTTCACGTATCCTATGCCAACGGTGTAAATCTCGGGCTGATTGATCCTCAGAATATTCAAGGTTGTCTGGATGTTTCCAATACGCTCACCATTACTGTTCAAAATTGTACGTCAGCCATCACTCAGTATGCTTCAGGCGCCAATGCTTCGGCTCTTTTCACTCCTGAAGTACAAGGTGACTATCAAGTGCAACTCATGGATTTGAACGGACGCGTATTGATGAATCTTTATTCAGGACCTATGTATGCGAAACAAGAGCTTCGCTTAAGTTGGAATACACGTCAACTGGCTGCAGGAATATATCTCATCAGGGCCGTTGGTGGAGAGTCTTCAGAAGTGAAGAAAATTATGATTGACTAGATTCTGCCCTAGGTACTCTGAGGAGTAGAATAATTCCGATCACGAAGATTATTCCAATGGCTAAAACGGAATGTCGGAGATTTCCAGTCAATTCAAATATTAACCCGAAAGCCAATGTGCCCACAACAGTTCCTATTTTGTCAGAGACATCGTAGAAGCTAAAGTAAGAAGTGTGGTCTAGGGTTGTTTGGGGTAAAAATTTCGAATAAGTACTGCGGCTTAAGGCTTGAATGCCTCCCATTACAAATCCTACTATTCCCGCAAGAACATAGAATTCAGAGGGGGCAGTGATTTTGAAGGCCATTACACATACTCCAATCCATATAGTGACAGCCGCCAACAGCGCTTTTAAATTGCCGTATTTGGAACTCAACCAAGAGTAAAAATAGGCCCCTATTACAGCTATAAATTGGATGATGAGAATGCTAATGATCAGTCCCTCGTCAGGCATTCCTGCAATTTCATTTTTAGCGAATCCGATCGCCATGTACATCACTGTCTGAACACCCATGTTGAAGACGAAAAATGAAATAAGGTATCGCTTCAGTCTGGTAGTTTTTTTGAGCTCCTTCCAAACCTTTCTCAATTCCGCATAGCCGCGATAGAGATACTCTCCCTTCACTTTCTTGCCGTAAACATTCCCTGGCAATCGACTGAAGGTGATCTGCGCAAACCCGATCCACCAAATACCAACCATCGCGAAAGAAACCCGAGCAGGCATATCTCCGTCAGTAAACCCGAAAACCTCGGGATTCATTATCATAAATAAATTGACGATGAGAAGAATAATGCTCCCGATATAGCCCAATGAAAATCCTTTTGCGCTCACGTTGTCTTGTCTTTCGATTGACGCTATCTCGGGTAGGTACGCATTGTAAAAAACTTGACTGCCTGAATAGCCTATTCCTGCCATCATAGTCATGAGTAAACCAAAGCCCAAGAAATTAGCATCGAAAAAGAAAAGGCCAACACATGCTATTCCACCTAAGTAGCAGAAGAACTGCATGAAACGCTTTTTCTGTCCAGAATAATCGGCAATACCAGAAAGCAATGGCGAAATAATAGCAACTATTAAAAAGGATGCGGAAAGGGTGTAAGAATAAAGTGCCGTGTTCTTAAAAGTGCGTCCAAACAGTTCGACTTCTGGGGTGGTATTGTTCTCAAAAAAAATGGGGAAAATGGAAGAGGTAATGACAAGAGAATACACCGAATTGGCCCAGTCGTACATGGCCCATCCGTTTATGGTTTTTTCGTCATCTTTTGTTATTGCGCTTTTCAGCGCCCCTTCGGTAATTTGCATTCTTGAAAAGTATAAAAAATCAATTGAACGGCTTCTAAGACCGACGTATCACATTTTCACAATGAAGAACTCAACTCTTCTATTTCGAGCTCTTCCCGCCTCAGTAGAGTTGCTCTCGATGGGGTCTTTCTCTCCAAATCCTTTTGCACCTACCCTTGTTTCTGTAAGCCCTTGTTCTATGAGCCATGCTTTTACGGCAGTCGCCCTCTTTTGACTTAAGCTCAAATTGTACGCTGACTTCCCGCGGTCGTCAGTATATCCCCGAAGCTCTATTTTCATATCGGGATAGTCAAGAAGAATTCTATTTAGTCCATTTAATTGAACAATGGATTCATCTAAAAGCTCAGCCTCATCCGTTTCAAAGAACACATTTCGCAGAGCTATGCTTCTGCCTTTTTCCAGAATGATAGGAGGTGTGGAAGGTGCACAATCAATTTCGTGATCTTCGAATATGGGCGCCAAACAGAAATCATCGAAGTAATATCGAACCATAAAGTACAGAGAATTCGGATCTTTCCCCGTTTCACGAGAGTTTTCCCAAGTTGATTCGGGTTTGGAGAAGTCAGGTATGGCTTCCGAATTCAACGCTCCTTTTTTTCTCTTTTTGAATTTTTTCTTCTGGGCCTTTATGTACTTATTTTGCTCGTCAGGTGGAAGATAGAGCCAACTGTTATCCACCTCAAGCTTATCCGAACTGTCCTCGGCTTCAGGAGCCGCCACAAACTTTTCAGATCGTCTGATTTCCTCAGTTTGGGTGGCGGCAAAATAACCTATAGTTAGGTATTCCTCTCCGCCTTGCGCAGTGTAGGTATCTGTGAGCTCAAACCAATCAAAACGGTTGCTATCGGGTAGCTGAAGGTTGACCTGTGGTTTTAAATAAAGATCTCCAGGTATATGCGTGTCAAGGCTTTCTTTTCCGAAATGGACCCCTATCAATTTCTGAATGTGGTCATTGAAGCATTTCGCGCTCATCAGCTGAGCCTGAATCTTTAATTGATAAGCGACACCTGCTTCAAGTGGTTCAAGAAGTCTGATATGTAGAAATTCATTTTCACGATTATTGTACATACATAGCCCATTCACGTAATCACCTGTGTGCGCTTGGTGCAGACTAGTGGAATCGGTCTTTTCGAGGTGGTAAAAAGGTCCTTGAGGTTGTACCCATTGGTATTCGAGTTCGGTGAATACCTCCTCAAAACTCGGGTTAGGAATAATGTTTTGGCCATTTGCCAAAAAGGAAATAAAGACTAAACAGAAAGCTGACCGCCACTTCATAAGGTGAATATAAGGCAAAAGAAAAGCGCTTCAAGGAGCGCTTTTCTTTCATATTAACGGAGCAATTATAGTACTATTCTAAATTCTACTCTTCTGTTTTTAGCGAGTGAAAGTGGAGTTGTCATAGTGGAAACAGGTTGTTTGTCATCCATAGATTTTGTCAACATACGTCCTCGTTCGACACCTTTATCAGCCATGTATTCTCGTGTATTCTGGGCTCTGTTGTCAGCGAGGTTCTTAAGGCTCATTTCGCTTTTTGATAGCTCGACTTCTTCTTTGTCTGTGTGACCAATTATTTCAACACGCATTGCGGGGTTGGCCTTCATCATTTCGATGATTTGGTCAGTCGTCCGTTTCGTAGAAGATACCATTTCGTCTTTGTACTGATAGAAGTAAGCATCAATTGCTTCGACCTTTTCACCTATCGGCATGTCGTCTGGAATTTGGACGCTGGCTGAGAATATGATCTTACTCTCAGGAATCTTTGTATTGCTGCATCCGCAATTTTCGGAGGCTTCTACTTTCCTTATCTCAATGGCATCAATGTAGTAGTAAGCCGCTGGCTCACCTCCATCTTCGTATTCTGAAGAAACCTCCATTGTTTCGTAAGCTGTTTTTTCGTCATCAGAAAAATTCCCAATGGCTAAGTAGCGCTCGCCACCTTTCGCATTGTAGCGTTTACAGTATTCCCACCATCCTTCGGAGATTGTTACAACTTCATTCTTGTCGGTGAGAACCGCATCATCTCGAGTGATCGACGTTTCTCCTTTTTTTGATACTTGTTTGCTCGAGATCACTACGCCTAAGTTGTTCGCAGCATAAAGACTTCTTTCAGCCAATGAAGCTCTGAATTTGATGCAATAAAGTGCGTTCTCATCCATCTTTTCTTTTAGTTGCACTCCAATGTAGGTTCGTGGCTCGCGGCTTCGAGGACTGTATGCATGGATTCCTGCATAGTTTTCGCCATCGAAAGGTATTTCTGTGCCATACATGTTGTCAGGGACTTGTACATAGCGACTCCTAGTTTGGCTAGAAAATAATTCTGACAATGCTGAAGTCGGATCGTACCATCCTTCAGCGAGTTTAAACTCGTCGTATCGGCGAAGGTCTTCATCTTCAACCATGGATTCAAAACTCCAGTTGGGCACGAGATTGTCTTTGTCTTCTTCTTCCTGTTCTATTTCTTCTTGAGCCCATCCTATGCTGGCCACAGCCATAAAAGCAAAAAGCAAACTGATGTTGAATTTATTCATGTCGGTATTCTTTAACTGTATTTATAAAGGTTCGAACTGCCTCTGGTTTCATGTCGGGGTAAACTCCATGACCGAGATTGGCAATGTGGGGATGACTGCCGAAAGAGGCCATCATTTTTTTCGTGTGATTTACAATATCCTTGCCAGAAGAATAGAGTACCGCAGGGTCGAGGTTTCCTTGAAGCGTTTTGCCTCCAGACTGTTCTTTGGCAAATTCAATAGGAACGTTCCAATCCAAGCCTATGGCATTGCATTCGAGTTGGGCTAAATCAGAGATGCTGAAGTTTGCCCCTTTGGCAAATAGGGTGACAGGAACGAGGCCCGTCAAAGCATCAGTTATCTGCTTTAGGTATGGCAAGGCAAAACTTTTGTAAAGCTCTGGACTAAGCACGCTTGCCCAGGAATCGAATATTTGCAAAAGATCGGCACCTGCTTCCATTTGACCTTTCAAATAGGCTATGGTAGAGTCGGTGATCATTTGCATCAATTTATTAGCAAGCTCAGGATCAGCGTAGAGCATGGCTCTTGCTTTGGAGAAAGTCTTTGACCCACTGCCTTCGACCATGTAGCAGAAAATGGTAAATGGTGCTCCTGCGAATCCGATGAGTGGAACTCTGCCGTCCAATTCTTTTACGGCGAGCTTGATGGCATCGTAAACGTAAGAGAGCTCAGAAGGATCGGAAACCTTGATTTTATCTAGATCCGTTCTGGAGGCAATTGTATTCCTGAAAATGGGTCCCTTTTTCTCTACCATTTCGTAGGGTAGACCCATGGCTTCGGGTATGACCAGAATGTCGGAGAAAATGATGGCGGCATCCACATCGAGAATATCAACGGGCTGGATGGTCACTTCGGCCGCCCGCTCAGGTGTCTCAACCAATTCTTTAAATCCTGAAAGGGAGGATCTTACGGCGCGGTATTCGGGTAGGATTCTTCCTGCCTGTCTCATTAGCCAGACGGGTGTTCTTTCCGTTTTTTCGCCGCGAGCAGCTCTAAGTAGTAAATCGTTTTTTAGTGTCGTCATTGTTTGAAGGGCCAAAAATAAACGATTTCCACAGACAAGGCTTAAAACCGACAACCAAACCGAACGGAAAAGAATCTTCCGATCACTTCTCGGGTTCCCGAAATATTGGAGAATCCGCCTCCAGGAAGCCTCACGGGCTCATTAGGAACTAGGTATTCTTTGTAGGTCAGTCCAAGAGAGACGGTAAAATGAATATTGTCAAAGGCTTGGTTAGAAAATCCCATAAACGGATTTATATATCGATCCCAACTATTTTCATCACCTCCGTAGTAAGCTCCTATTGAACTCCCCAGCATGATTCGGGTCGATCCTTTTCCTGGCAAGTATCTGAACTCGCCAAATAATGGGAGAAATCTTTCTGATTCGTAGAGATGCAGACCCGTCCCTACGCTAGCAGTAAAGTGGTCTCCTAATTCTATTCCGTAGGATGTTTGGAGGCCAGCCATGGTCACACTCTCTACATCCAATATGCCAAAGGCCATATTGAACTCTACCGTAAAGACTTTTTCGTACTTACTTTCTTGGGTGTATTTCCTTTCCTCAAATTCTGAGTCTTGCGCACTTAAGCTCAATACTGTTAATGCAAAAAGAAGAATTAAGAGGAATTTCATCAATCAGTTTAGAATTTTAAATCTAGATCGACAAGCAAAGAATATAAAACGGATATGATTTAACAAGTCAAAAAACATCTACAATTTTATACATATCAAGAGATTTTTTAGAATTAAGGCCTATTTCTTTCAGAAAAAAAGGCCATCCTTTTTGAAGAATGGCCTTTCAATCTCAGTCTAGCTAAGACTAGCCAATCGATTCTTGCAACTTAATCAAGTTCAACGCAGACCCAGCTTTAAACCACTCTATTTGGTTCTTATTGTAAGTATGGTTGACCACAATGCTTTCTTCAGAACCATCCGCATGTCTTAGCTTTAAAGTAAGCGGCTTATCGGGAGAAAACTGATCCAAATCAACCGTATCAATGGCATCATCTTCTAAGATTTTGTCGTAGTCTTCCTCATTGGTAAATGTAAGACCGAGCATCCCTTGCTTCTTGAGGTTTGTTTCGTGAATTCTCGCAAAAGACTTCACCAAAACGATCATTACTCCAAGGTGACGGGGCTGCATGGCCGCATGCTCTCGTGAAGATCCTTCACCGTAGTTGTGGTCACCCACAACGATGGAAGAAATTCCTTCAGCTTTGTAAGCGCGAGCAGTATCAGGCACGGTACCATACTCGCCCGTAAGCTGATTCTTAACCTTATCTGTTTCTTTGTTGTAAGCGTTTTCTGCTCCCGTTAAGGTATTGTTAGAAATGTTGTCCAAGTGACCACGGTATCTCAACCATGGACCAGCCATAGAAATGTGGTCCGTCGTACATTTTCCAAAAGCCTTGATCAAAAGCTTCATCCCTTCGATGTTTTTCCCATCCCAAGCGGCGAATGGCGAAAGCAATTGGAGTCTTTTCGACTCTTCCGAAACAACGATGTCAACTTCGCTTCCATCTTTAGCGGGAGCCTTAAATCCTGCATCCTTGACGTCAAAACCTTTTGGGGGTAGTTCGTGACCAGTTGGCTCGGCGAGCCTAACTTCTTCACCTTTATCATTGATCAAGGTATCGGTCATTGGGTTAAACGTGAGGTCTCCTGCAATAGCAATAGCTGCAACCATTTCTGGAGAGGCTACAAAAGCGTGTGTATTTGGATTTCCATCTGCTCTTTTCGAGAAGTTTCTATTGAAGGAGTGGATGATGGAGTTCTTTTCACCTTTTTCTGCTCCTGTTCTGGCCCATTGGCCGATGCATGGTCCGCAGGCATTGGTGAAAATGTTCGCACCTAATCTTTCAAACGTATCGATGAAACCATCTCTTTCAACAGTAAATCTTACTTGCTCTGATCCAGGGTTGATTCCAAATTCTGCCTTAGGCCTTAAGCCTTTGGCCAATGCGTCTTCTGCAATAGAGCACGCACGAGAAATATCTTCGTAGGAAGAGTTGGTGCAAGAACCGATCAACCCCCACTCAATTTTTGTAGGCCAATCAGTCGTTGCCGCCTTTGCCTTCATTTCAGAAACGGGAGTTGCCAAGTCAGGCGTAAAAGGTCCGTTAATGTGCGGTGTAAGCTCAGAAAGGTTGATCTCAATTACTTGATCAAAGTACTGCTCGGGATTGGCGTAAACTGCATCATCACCTGTGAGGTGCTCGCGAATTCCATTTGCCGCCTCGGCTACTTCAGCTCTTCCTGTAGCTCTGAGGTAGCGCTCCATTGAGTCGTCGTAACCAAAAGTGGAAGTAGTTGCGCCTATTTCGGCACCCATATTACAGATGGTTCCTTTACCTGTGCACGATAGATTATTGGCGCCTTCGCCAAAGTATTCCACGATGCATCCAGTTCCACCTTTAACAGTTAGAATGCCAGCTACCTTAAGGATAACGTCTTTTGGCGCAGTCCAGCCGTTTAGTTTTCCAGTCAGCTTTACACCGATCAATTTCGGGAATTTAAGCTCCCATGGCATTCCTGCCATTACATCTACGGCATCAGCTCCACCTACACCGACGGCTACCATTCCGAGACCTCCGGCATTTACGGTATGTGAGTCAGTTCCGATCATCATTCCGCCTGGAAAGGCATAGTTCTCGAGAACGACTTGGTGAATGATACCAGCACCCGGTTTCCAAAACCCAATTCCATATTTGCTGGAAACTGAATCGAGAAAATTAAACACTTCAGAACTGTTGTTGATAGCGTTTTGAAGATCGACGGTTGCGCCTACTTTCGCTTGAATAAGGTGGTCGCAGTGAACCGTTGATGGAACAGCAGTTTGCTTCTTGCCGGCTTGCATAAATTGCAAAAGGGCCATTTGAGCAGTTGCATCTTGCATGGCTACTCTGTCTGGTGCGAAATCTACATATGAGCCTCCTCTTTCAAAGGAAGTTGTTGCATCGCCTTCAGAGAGATGAGTGTAAAGAATTTTTTCACTTAATGTGAGCGGCTTGTTCAGTACCTTTCGAGCAGCTTCTACGCGCTCCGGATACTTCTGGTAAACCGCTTTAATCATATCTAAATCAAAGACCATAGGTGGGTATTTTTGAGTTGTTCTTATGAAGTGCTGCGAAAATATTAAATTATGATGAGCGGTTGAAGCTTTGGTAGCTTGATTTGTACTTTTATCCCATCTATTTAGATCGACTCCACAAAAGGTGAAAGATTTTCATTTTGAGAACATAAAAGTGGCGCTTCGCTCCATCCGGGGGCAGGCACTTCGCACTACGCTAACTGCGCTAATCATTGCGGTAGGCATCATGGCCTTGGTGGGTATACTCACTGCCATCGATGCTTTGCAGGCAAAAATTGAGAGCGATTTCTCCAGTATGGGAGCCAATACATTCAATATTCGCTCGAACGCTGGAAACATTTCTGGAAGGAGCAGAGGAAAACGGAAAATCCAAAATGAGATTATTACCTACGACCAGGCGATGGGTTTCATGGATCGATATGATTTTCCTGCTGCGGTCTCAGTTTCATCAATGGTCAGTTTTATGGCGACCATTAAGCACCGATCCGAAGAGACCAATCCTAATGTACAGGTCATTGCGGCCACAGAGGCTTATCTAGCCACTGCTGGATATCAATTGGAAAGAGGTCGGAATTTTACTGGGACGGAATCTTTGGAGGGAGCAAATGTGGCCATCATTGGGAAAGACGTTGAAACGAAGCTGTTCAATGACGGGTTGGTTTACCCTCTGGATCAAAGCATCTTCGTCGGCTCCAAAAGATTCACGGTTATCGGAGTTTTGGAGAGCAAAGGAAATAGCATAGGATTTAGTGGAGACAATCAAGTGCTCATCCCACTCAATAACGCCAAGCTGAATTTTAGTGGATCGAATACCAACTACGTTATCAATGTGCAGACTGGTAGGACTGAAGAGCTTCAGACAGCCAAAATGGTAGCTATGGGATTGATGCGAAATATCAGAGGCGACCGCCCTGGAGAAGACGACACATTTGGCACTACCCAGAGTGATAGTTTGGCGAATCTAGTTCTCGATCAGATAGGGATTATAGCTTTGATTGCAACTTTGATAGGTGGAATCACCCTACTAGGAGCTGCTATCGGCTTAATGAATATTATGCTGGTTTCCGTAACGGAACGTACCAAGGAAATCGGTGTTCGCAAAGCTATTGGAGCAGCGTCTAGTACCATCCGAAATCAGTTCTTGGTAGAAGCTATAGTCATTGGCCAAATCGGTGGAATTCTTGGAATAATCTTGGGTATTTCCGTAGGGAATATAATTTCCTATTTCATTGGGAGCAGTTTCATTATCCCTTGGGTATGGATTATTGGTGGGGTTGTTTTGTGCTTTTTCGTTGGCTTGGCGAGTGGTTATTATCCTGCCAAGAAAGCGGCTGCGCTGGATCCAATTGATGCACTGCGCTACGAATAATTCGAAGCATGAATTTCTCCAAAGCCATTCCTAACCTCGCCAAAGCAGATCCTGAGTTGGCAAAAGTCCTTGATAAAGTCGGACTCATTAATCTACCTCCACCACGCGAAAATTTTGAATCACTGGTCAATAGCATCGTCTCACAACAGCTTTCTGTAAAGGCCGCTGCGACTATTTTTCAGCGCGTATGCTTGGTTTTGGAGAATGAGATTACGCCGCCCAAAGTTCTGGCTACATCAACTGAACAACTTCGAAGTGCAGGTCTTTCAGGACAAAAGACTTCCTATCTCTTTGCATTGGCAGAAGCTTTTATTAAGAATTCAAAGGAGTACCAAAACCTTCACGATCTATCGGACGAAGAAGTGATTAGAGCACTGACCTCGATAAAAGGAATTGGCGTCTGGACGGCTCAGATGTTTCTCATGTTTACACTTCTGCGAGAAGATGTTTTCCCCGTTGGTGATCTGGGCATTCGCCGAGGTGTAGAAAAGCTCTTTTATGAAGGGGAGAAACAAGGGCATTCCGTTCTAATTGAGCGTGCTGAAATCTGGGCGCCTTACCGAAGTGTCGCTTCACTCTACCTCTGGAAAATGCAGGACTGAGTTTTATTTTGGCCACCAGCTACCAGCTAATCCTGCAACCAACATTGCTCTGTTTATCAGCACAATCCATCCTTCGAAGAAATTTATTCGGCATACCCGAACCCAGCCGACAGCTGGCAGCCGAAAGCCTATCTTAAAGATGTTTTAAAGAGAAATCTCAACGCAAACAAGCGGCTCTGATCTGGCTATCATCTCAATACTCAATACCACACCTACATATTCCTTCGGTACTGACCACCCACTTCAAACAAGGCGTTGGTAATCTGCCCCAACGTACAAATCTTGGTAGCTTCCATCAAAGTTTCAAAGAGATTTTCATTTTTCAAGGCAGCGTCTTGAATCGTTTTTAAGATTATCGGCCCATTCTTGGCTGTTCGTTTCTGAAGCATGTCGCGCGTTTCAATCTGGGCTCTTTTTTCTTCTTCCGTGGCGCGGATTACCTCGCCCGGAGTAAGGGTAGGAGATCCTTTTTTACTCAAGAATGTGTTTACACCTATCAAGGGCAATTCGCCATTGTGTTTTAAGGTCTCGTAATACATGCTCTCCTCCTGTATTTGGCTGCGCTGGTACATGGTCTCCATCGCACCGAGCACTCCGCCTCGTTCGGTGATTCGATCAAATTCGGTCAGTACAGCATCTTCAACCAAATCAGTTAATTCTTCGATAATGAATGAACCTTGGATCGGGTTTTCGTTTTTGGTCAATCCCAATTCCTTGTTGATGATGAGCTGAATGGCAATGGCTCGGCGCACCGATTCTTCTGTCGGTGTTGTGATGGCTTCGTCGTAAGCATTCGTATGAAGCGAGTTGCAGTTATCGTAAATGGCATACAGCGCTTGAAGCGTAGTCCGAATGTCGTTAAAGTCTATTTCCTGAGCGTGAAGAGATCTTCCCGAAGTTTGGATGTGGTACTTCAACATCTGAGCGCGGGCATTGGCTCCGTACTTTTCCTTCATGGCTTTCGCCCAAATTTTTCGAGCTACACGACCTATCACGGCGTATTCTGGGTCTATTCCATTCGAGAAAAAGAAAGACAGGTTTGGCCCAAACTTATTGATGTCCATTCCTCGGCTTAGGTAGTATTCCACGTAAGTGAAACCATTGGCCAAAGTAAATGCCAGCTGCGTAATCGGGTTGGCTCCCGCCTCGGCAATGTGGTATCCCGAGATGGAAACGCTGTAGAAGTTTCTGATCTGCTGATCGATGAAATACTGCTGCACATCTCCCATTAGCCTTAAGGCAAATTCGGTGGAGAAAATACACGTATTCTGTGCTTGATCTTCTTTGAGAATATCGGCTTGAACTGTCCCGCGAACGACGTTGAGCGTTCTGGCTTTGATGTCTTGATAGACATCTGCAGGCAATACCTCGTCACCGGTTATTCCTAGGAGCATAAGCCCGAGTCCGTCATTGGTTTCGGGCAACTCGCCGTGGTACTTGGGTCGAGAACCGCCTAACTTCTTGTATTTCGCTGCAATCTTATTCTCTACTTCTTTTTCGAGTCCATTCTCTTTGATATGTATCTCGCATTGCTGGTCGATAGCGGCATTCATAAAGAAGCCCAACAGCATTGGCGCAGGACCGTTGATGGTCATACTTACAGAGGTAGTCGGGTCGCAAAGATTGAATCCAGAATAGAGCTTCTTGGCGTCGTCTAGGCAGCAAATGCTGACCCCCGAGTTTCCGATTTTACCATAAATATCAGGTCGATGATCGGGATCGTTTCCGTAGAGAGTAACAGAGTCGAAGGCCGTACTCAATCGAGCGGCGGGCATCCCTACACTCACATAGTGAAAACGACGGTTGGTTCTTTCGGGCCCACCTTCACCTGCAAACATTCTAGTTGGGTCTTCGCCCACTCGTTTGAATGGATAAATACCCGCAGTATAAGGGAATGATCCGGGAACATTCTCCTGAAGTGTCCAACGAAGAATGTCTCCCCAACTTCGGTATTTGGGAGTAACGATCTTGGGTATTTTTGAATGCGAAAGCGATTCGGTGTGCGTTGGAATCTTGATTTCCTTGTCCCGTACTTTGAATATAAACTCGTCGGCTTTGTAGCTTTCTTTTAGGGTTTTCCAGCCAACTATGGTGTCCCAGTTGTGCGGGTCTAAATCTTTTTTAATGGCTTCGAATCGCTCATCCAGTTGCTTCACTAGCTCATTTGCATCATCAGCTAAGGCTTCACCCGTGAGCTTATCTGCTCCACCCATCAAAAGGAGTGATTGGGCTAAACTGTAAAGCTTATCGGCCGTTTCGGCTTGCTGATCTGCGCGGCTATCGTAGGCGCGATTGCTCTCCGAAATTTCCGAGAGGTAGCGCGTACGGTTTGGCGGAATGATGTAAATCTTTTCCGACATCTCGCTGGAAATGCCAAATGTGGTATGTAAATCCGCCTTGGTCTCTTCGGTGATTTTCATCATCACCGAGCGGTAAAGCCCATTCATTCCCGGATCATTAAACTGAGAAGCGATGGTTCCGTGAACGGGCAGTTCATCGTCTTTGGCTTCCCAAAGTTGATGGTTGCGCTTGTACTGCTTTTTCACATCGCGAAGAGCGTCCAGGGCGCCCCGTTTGTCGAATTTATTCAGGGCAATTAAGTCGGCAAAGTCGAGCATATCGATCTTTTCCAATTGCGTCGCCGCTCCATATTCTGGAGTCATCACGTAAAGTGATACATCGCTGTGATCGAGTATTTCCGTGTCACTTTGACCGATTCCTGAAGTCTCCAAAATGATGAGGTCAAACTCAGCTGCTTTCAAGATAGAAAGAGCATCGGCTACGTGTTTGCTCAAGGCCAAATTGCTTTGGCGTGTAGCTAGCGATCGCATATAAATCCGATCGTTGTTCACAGAATTCATTCGAATTCTATCACCCAATAGTGCTCCTCCTGTCTTTCTCTTGGATGGGTCAACAGAGACAATGGCCAGTGTTTTGTCTTCAAAATCAACTAAAAATCTTCGAATAAGCTCATCCACCAAAGAGGACTTTCCCGATCCTCCCGTTCCTGTAATTCCGAGAATCGGAGTGTTTACATCCTTCGCGATATTCTTGATCCGCTGAAGTTCTTCTTTGAATGATTCAGGGTAATTCTCTGCCGCCGATATCATTCTGGCGATGCTAAGCTTGTCTTTGCTTTTAAAGGCTTTCACCTCTCCGTTGAGATTTTGACCAGTGGGGAAGTCAGCCTTCGACACCATGTCGTTGATCATACCCTGGAGGCCCATTTTACGTCCGTCATCGGGATGGTAAACCCTGGATATTCCGTAGGCTTGAAGTTCGGCAATCTCTTCGGGAAGAATCGTTCCTCCGCCACCAGCAAAGATCTTGATGTGGCCTGCTCCATTTTCCTTCAAGAGGTCATGCATATATTTGAAATACTCCATGTGGCCGCCTTGGTAGGAGGTCATGGCAATGGCTTGCGCATCTTCTTGAATGGCCGTGTTTACGACTTCTTCCACACTGCGGTCGTGACCGAGGTGAATGACTTCGCATCCCGTCGATTGAATAATGCGGCGCATAATATTGATAGCGGCATCGTGGCCATCAAAAAGTGATGCGGCCGTTACAATCCTGACCTTATTCTTTGGCTTATAAGGAGCAATGATTTCCATAATCTTCGTGTTGGTGGTTCTTACTACAGAAGCGGTTCGAGCTGCAAAAATACAAAGATCAGACGGGTTTTTCAGGCACTATGTCCTGACGTTTGGACGATGGAATATCCAAATGCCTTATGGCGACTTGGAATGAGGGCTAAGGACTAGAACTGCCCGTTGTTAAAGCCTTTTCGAAAGAGATAGCCCGAATGCAAAGGAATCATAGACTTCTATTTTGACATCAAAGGTGGCGTTGGCGCCAAACTCCCAGCCCTTAGCGAATTCAACGCCGTATTCTAAACCGAGATGGAGCAATGCGAATTGTTCTTTCTCATCTAGCTCCACTCCTAATCCTACCAAAGGGGTAAGACCATTTTCAAGTTTGTACAGGAAAACACCGATTAGTGACAGCGGCTTATTTCGTTCAAGACTCTCTTCCTTATCGAAACGAGTCACGATAAACGACTCAGCGATAAAATCTGAATGCAGACCGATGGCCATGTTTTCTTTAATCCAGTAGTCATAGTTAAGGCCAAATGATGCAAGAGTCGCCCAACTCTGTGAATCGCCGTCATTAACTTTAACATACGTATGACTGGGCATAATCGTGATTCTATGCTTGCCTTCTTCCTCCTCCAATTCGGCTTCTTGACCGTATAAGCCCGAAGCGAGCACACCCAAAAAGAGCATTGTAATAAATTGATTCACCTTCATTCTTTATTTAGTACACACCGAAATCCCAAGTGATTTTGACCTGAATCAAAGCTGGTTGCCATTCGCGAAGTTGGACGGTAATTTGAGCAATATTGCTCACTGCACAAATATGAACCACCTTTAATGACGCGTTTTTCGGTCGCGTAAGGATCACTGGGATCGTAGCTGGAAGAAGGTCCGCGAGGATCTCGACAAGCCTGCACATTCATAGCTACATATTGCTTTTTGATATCGGGGCGGTAATAGTCAGAAGTCCATTCCCAAACGTTGCCAATCATATCGTAAAGCCCATAAGAATTCGGGGGGAAGGTACCCACAGGAGCGGAGTAAGCATATCCATCTTCAGCTTTCAAATCATAGGGGAATTCACCCTGGAAGAAATTGGCGAGATAAGTACCGTTTGGCGTAAGCTCGTTTCCCCACTGAAATTGAGAATCTCCTGACTTTCCTCTCGCGGCAAATTCCCATTCCGCCTCGGTGGGAAGTCTTTTTCCAGCCCATTGGCAATAAGCCAGCGCATCTTCGTAGGCAATATGCACCACGGGGTGGTCATCCTTTCCTTTCAGGTCTGACTCAGGGCCAAAAGGGTGACGCCAGTTGGCACCTTGTTGCCATCTCCACCAGCGCCTGATATCATCAAAAGGAACGGAGCCTGGCGGAGGGGTGAAAACTAGAGATCCAGCTGCGAGCAGGCTGTCTACTGGCCTAGGCGTTCCAGCAGGCAATTCCTTTGAAAGCTGATCCCAATCCACGTCTTTCTCAGCGAGGGTCATGTAATCTGTTTCCTCTACGAATTTGCGGTACCGAGCGTTTGTCACTTCAGTGATGTCGATGTGAAATCCCGAAATTTCGACCTTTACTTCAGGGCCTTCGTGATTTTCAGCGTACTCGCCTTCGCTACCCATTGTGTAGACTCCACCTTCTATCCATACCATTCCGTCTGTACTGACCGCTTTCTTTGGCTGTTCAACACCGGTAGTGATGGCACGAGTTGATTTTTCTATCTGAGGCTCTGAACAAGAAACTGCGCTGAGGATTAGAAGAGAACCAAGGATGTTCTTTACACGAAAATTATTCATTTGGATAAATGGTTTTCCAGTCTTTGGCCATATCGACAACTATCCAGTTTTTTTCAATCGCTTCATCGAGCCCTTTGTCGAGCTTTCCGATGTGTGCGTCTCGGTCGTAGGCATATTCGCGAATACTGTCGGTATGATGAACGTATCCCATCAACTTACTACCAGTGCTACTAGCTGTGTATTGAAGCATGGCTAGGTCTCCGTCGCTATTTCCAAAAGCAATCGCGGGCTTCTTGCCAATGATTCTTTGGATATTAATTGGCTTGCCTTCTTTGTCGTCAATGAATTCTATTTCAGGCAGGCGCACTATTTCGCCATCGACAAACTCTCTTTGGATTGTGGAACCAATTATTTGTTCCGCAGGAATTCCATAAGTGTCGTTCAAAGCCGCTCGCATAAATGCAACTCCGCCACCACTAACGATGTATGTTTTGTAGTCGCTTTCCCTCAGGTATTCGAGAAGCTCCAGCATGGGCTGGTAGATCATTTCGACATATTTCTTTCCCGTAACTGGGTGGGTAGCGGTATCTGCCCAAGCTGTCACGGAATTGGCAAACTCTGTTTCACTCATCCCAGCGTGTGTAGACATCACCACTTTTATGAGTCCTCGTTCTCCTTCTGCTAAAAGCCCTGCTACATCCCCTTCTGCTGCGACTTTCATGGTGTTATCATCATTCCATTCGGGATGATCGGGTAACATTTTTTTGGCTTGATCTATGGCGTAGGCCAATTGGAAATAATAAGGCTGCTCGGCCCAAAGGGTTCCGTCGTTGTCAAAAACAGCTATTCGATCTTCTATTTTTAGAAAAGAAGCATCGGTAGAATCCGTGCTGTTTTCCACGAAAGTGATGAGCCGATCTCTCGTGTCGGTTTCATTCCAAGAGGGGAGAATGGGAGTCGTTTCAGTCTGATCGGCTTGGGGTTCGACTTTTTCTTCGGCTTTATTATCCAGCACTGTGCAGCTGCAAATAATGAGAATTAGGGGGATGAAGAAGAATTTTTTGGTAATCATAAAACAACGCTCATTAAATCAAAAAGATGTAAAGATATTCTTTATTGTCCTTTAGGCCTCTATCGTTAATCTTTTGAGAATAAAGTTAATCGAACCAATAGGCAGCGAATTTGTCAGGCGTTCTAATCTGGTTGCATTGACTACTTTCGGATTTCATTAAGTTAATATCCCACATTGTAGAAGTATTAAACTCGGCCATGGAAAGAATCAAGACACTTTACAAGTATCGATTCGAGCTATTTTTGCTTAGTATGGTCGCAATTGATTACGGCGCTCTGGTTTTTTCATCTGGAATTTTCGAGGTCTATATGTCACCGTTGTTTTCGCTAATGAATTTATTTGCGGGTGTGCTTCTGGTATCCAGGAATAAATATTACTTCGCGCCCTGCTTAGTTCTCCTCATGACCTCTTTGGTGTTGATCATAGCAAAGGGCATAAATCCTGAAATTAAACAGGTGTATAAATTCATGAATGTAGGGGCCCTTTTCATTTTTTACGGCATCATTACAGTCGAAATTATCTATCAAGTTTGGACCGCTAAAAATGTGAGCAAGAATGTGATAATGGGATTGATAGGTGGGTATATGTCCCTTGCGTTCATTGGATTCTTTATTTGCTTAACCATTGAAATGATCGATCCCGGCTCTTTCAAAGGTCTCTTAGATCCCACCGGTAATCCCGAACTTATGGTGGATCGTCTTAAGTACTACAGCTACATCACAATTATGACAATTGGCTATGGAGATATAGTGCCGGTAAGCGCTTTGGCTCAGAAAGGATCAATGCTTATTGGTCTGGTCGGGCAATTCTACTTGGTGATTATCACTTCCACGATTGTTGGAAAATTTGTCAATCAGAGTCACCAGCCTGAAGATACCGTGGACTCTTGAAATTGATTCTTATCTACCAATCGTTACTGAAGAATATGTCTTGATCTTATTTTTTTCAGCAGTTTCACCAGTATAGGCGGCGTAATGACTGTAGTTAGGAGCACCATGAGTATTACGGCAGCAAAGAGCTTGTTGTCCAAGACTCCAATGCTCTTTCCAATTCCTGCGAATATCAAACCTACTGCTCCTCTAGGAACCATTCCAGAGTCGATAATATTTTTATTTAGCCCTTTTTTGAAAGGCAGACCTGCCAACCATTTTCCCAATATGGCGACAACGGTGAGTAGCCCGCCTACTTTCAATACATCCCATGAGAAAAGTAAGGTAGTATCAACATGCAGTCCCATTACCACAAAGATTATAGGAGTAAATATTCCCTCCAAAGGGCCTAGAAGGGCTTCTAGAGAATCCTTTTGGCTGATGCCGATGGGATCGCTAAGTTGAAAGGCCTCTTCGCGTATGAATAATCCAGCGGCAAAAGCGCCAACCAAATCGGCCAGATAGGTACAGATCATCAAGAGGGCAAACGGGTAAAGCAATTTTACCTGTGCGCGATCAAAACGGGCGAAAAGAACTACGGTTCTTTTGAGCAAGGCCGAGCAAAACCATAGAACAGCAGCAAAAAACACAATGGCTTTGAAGAAAATGATGATTACTTCGGGAGCACTGATAGCACCAGTAGTGACAACACCAGTAACAACAGATGGAATAATCAGGCCAAGTATGTCGTCGAGTACGGCTTCGCCTAAGACGATTTTAGCTTCGGGAATATGAAGTTTTTTTAAGTCTTTAAATGCTCGAGCAGTTATACCAATGCTGGTGGCGCATAGGGTGATCCCGACGAAAATGTGCGCTCCAGAATAAAAGTCGGGCAATAGCCACATGCTGGCAAAATAGCCGAAAATAAATGGAGACAGGACTCCCAATAGTGCTTCAATGACAGATTCGCGTCCGCTCTTTTTCATATTGCCAATGCTGATCTCTAAGCCTACCATAAATAGCAGGAGAATAATTCCAAGGCTTGAGATAAATCGAATGGAATTGGCAATGATGAGGTATTCCCTCAATTCGGGTTTGACAAAAAGGTTTCTTAATTTTTTGGCGGCTTCAGGTTAAAGATCCGCATCAGCCAAAATGAAATCAATGGCAGAAGTGTAGTTGACATTTTCTTGAGTCACCATTCGGCCCACTTCCTCGATCAATTCAAAATTTCGGAACACCGTGAGCACAGGAGTGTCTAAAGGATACAAGATGACTCTAGCTACCATACCAATTAAGAGCTCACTAAGTGCGGCTGGTTGGTTTAGCTTTTTGGTGATAAAGCGACCAATCAACACGAGAAACAAAATGAGGAAGAAGAATTCAAAAACCCGAGCGAAAGGATCGTGGTGTCCTGAATTGACCTCGGGGCCTTCAGCTAGCGCAAAAAGGGATATCGAGCAGGTTGCGACGAGAAAAAGAAGGATAGACTTTGCCCTCATAATTTCAACGTAAGCTAAGATTTTTGGGATTTAAATGGCATGGAGCTATAATCCTGATTCAAATTTATTGAGAAAATGGGGCCCTGATAGATGGCGAGCATTGGAATCAAAGGAATTCTTTGGTTGCGATGAGTGAGAATAAAATGTTTTTTGTGCAGATTGTGATTGGCACTAAAGAAATTTCGCTCAATTCAATCCCTATATGCTCATAGCAAGGTTTGTGATTATTAGACAATAAAAAAGTAAAAGAGCCTATCTTGTGGCCATGAGAGTAACATTATTTTTGATTGTTATGATTTGCACACTGCAAATGAACAGTCAGAGCTATATCAGCCAATCAGGAGATTCCATACATCCGAGGGTGTACTTCTCTGTGGGCCTTTTTTATCCGAATATGACCACTTCATTGAGAGTGGATTCGAAGAATGGCTTTGGCACCGAGTTGGGCCTCGAGGATGATTTTAGTTTTGAAGAGGTAATAGCAGTGTTCAATGCCCAAGCGATTGTCAGGGTAAAGAATCGCTCTCAATTCGTAATCGCTTTCACCAATATGAATCGGACCAGTAATTTCGAATTAGATGAGAGAATAGAAATTGGCGATACCGCCTTCGATATTGGGGCTAGTTTAGATATGAGGTTTGATGTCAACTACTATGCCCTCACTTGGAGGTATTCATTTTTCAATAATGCCAATTGGAATGCAGGACTCTCGTTAGGACTTCGTGCAGTTCAATTCAGGGTAAAAGCAGATGCAAGATTCAATGGGTCGGGGTATGGTGAATCATATAGTGTTACAGCTCCTGCAGCGCTCTTCGGTCTTCACGGCTCAGGATACCTTACCGATCGACTATTGGCCAGATATAGCATAGAATATTTTGGACTGAGCATTGATGAACTCAGAATAAACGTTCTCGAATCAAGGGCCTCTTTGGAGTATTTTATTTTCGAAAATGTTGGAATTGGAGCGGCTTATTCTACCACAGAGTATAGAGTAGAGGACTTTCCGCTTAGTGATGACTTCGATGGACGCATCTTATTCGATTTTAGCGGAGGTAATTTGTTTTTGTCCGCAAGGTTTTAGTTCACACATCTAATTTACTACCCTAAACCTTTTGAGAAAAGCACTCAATTACTCCGATGACTGATTTGTTTTGCCGAACGGTTCGTTATACCCTGCTTCTTTCGGGGATTTTCTTTTTCTCAAATCAAAAATCGAGTGCTCAAGAAGACCAAGATGTTCAGACGTGGCTCGATTTTAATTATTCCTACATCAATTCACCCAAGTGGACTTTTGGCGGTGATGGTGGCACTCGCGGTATCATAAGTTCAGACGAAGTCACTACCATTTATCTACGACCTACGGCAAATTATAAGGTGAATAAAAACGTCAGAGTGGGAGCTGCTGTAGCAGGATTTCAAACTTTCCGCAAGGATGATCATGATCTCTTTGAACTCAGGCTTGCCCAAGAAGTACAAGCGACTTGGCCGCGATTAAACCGGGTAAATTTTACGCACCGATTGCGAAATGAAGAACGATTCTATTTTGAGGATAAGACTGAGGAAATGCCTTCGGATGATTCGAGTTTTGAGAATAGAATCCGCTATCGATTGGGATTGGAGACAAACTACTTCAATATCAGCTCGAAAATTGGAAATGTTAGACTGTTGACTCGAATCGAGTACTTTGAAACCTTGCGAACTAGTGATGATTCAGGCAGATTTAACGATAGCCGTGTCAGCGGCGGTTACAGCCAATTGCTGAAAAATGGCTGGAGTTACGAGGTCATTTTTATTTGGCAACGTCAAGGCGACGTTTTTGGTGGTGAGTTCACGACCGATCAATACGTATTGAGGTTGAGGGTTTATCTGAGGCAAAGTAAAAACTGACCTAGCCAATTCTGGAGTCAAAAAAAGCGACGCAGGAAAACCCGCGTCGCTCTTATTCAAACCAAAAGAATGACTAGTGACTGGCACCAATCTTCTCATTCACTACTACTGCATTAAAAGTCTAACTGACTCACGGCTTTCACCTTTAAGTACTTCTACTATGTAGATGCCGTTTTCCAATTCATTCATGTTCAAGTTAACGTTGTTAAGGCCTTTGTTGAAAGTCATTACTCTTTCAAAAGCTAGTTTTCCTTGAGCATCGAATACTCTGATGAACCCTTGTCCTGCTTCAACTGTGTTGTAAGACAAGTTTACATTGTCCTGTGCAGGGTTTGGAGCTACACGTACCCATGATTCAGAAGTTGCCATGGCGAAAAGGTCACCAACAACATTTGAATTAAGACCTGTATTATTCCATTGCACGTCACCATCTACTTGAGAAAGTGGGGTCTCAGAATAAGCTTCACCCATTGCACCAGTAATAGTTGGTGGAAGGTAGAATGCTGCTGCAAAATCAGTGTAAGCACCTGCGATAAGCGGGCTCTGCGAACAACCACATCTCACTCTAAAATTGTAAGTGGTAAAAGGAACAAGTTGACTTGCTGGAGCTGTAAACGAGCTTGCTGTCGGCCCACCTACAATTCTGCTAGCTTGTGCTGGTCCTGCACCAATAACAATGTTAATCTGACAACCAATTTGTCCAACGATTGGCTCCCATTCAAATCGAAGCGATCCGTTAGGAAGTATAACTGCATTAAGACTTGCTGCATCTACTTGCGGGTAAGGGTCTGAACAAGGTGCTACAGGGACTCCAAAAGCTACATCATCCCAAAGATAAATTTGCTCGGGAGCAGGGTTTACCTGGGCTACATCGAAGTTGAAGAAAAGACTGATGATGTTGTAATCAGTATTTACATTAACTGGTACAAGAGCATCAACGCTGAAATCAAAAGCGATGGTTTCCCATTGTCCTGATGTTGTGGTCAATACTTCTTTCTCCGCCACTACTCCTGGAACTCCTGAAGCTTCAAGTTTCATGCGCACAGGCACTCCAACTTCAGGAGACCAAACTCTCAAACTCATGGTAGTGCTACCTGCTTCAAATGGAATGCGGTCGGTTAATCCACCTACTGGAACAGTAGTCCCTGCAAAGAAATCAGCGCCGAGTGTTCGAATAGATTGAACCACATTGTTTCCAGCGTCTTCTGGGTCAGGAATAATGCTAGAGGAGTTTCCTCCAAAATCTCCAAGACCGAGGGTCACTGCAGGATCGTCAAATGTCAAAGGAAGCTCAATGGCAATATATCCACCTACTCCAGGTGCGAAGTCGATATCATCCCAGAAATAAATCTGCTCTGGAGTAGTTCCAGGATCGGCAAGGAAATTGAAGAAGATCGTTGGTAAATTGTAATCCTCATTCAAGTTCAATCCTCCTGCAACGGGTGTAGAAAAATCAAATTCTAGCGTTTCCCATGCACCAGCTACTGTTGTAAGCACATCTTGTTCCACGAAAATTCCACCGTTCCCAACTTGCTCTATTTTGAGTTTTACTATGACACCCACAACAGGTGACCATACTCTTGCAGACATTCCTGTATTGTCAAAGTCAAACGGAATTGGATTTTCAAGACCTAAAGGCTGTCCAACTGTAGTTCCTGCAAATACTTGAGAACCTGCTGTTCTGATTGATTGAACAACTGTGTTTCCAGCATCTTCTGGATCAGCTACGATTGAAGAAACGTTTCCTCCAAAATCAGTTAGACCATAGTCCAACGTACCATCTTCAAAAGTGATCGGAAGAGCAATTTGTGCAGCTACCATTCCACCCATTACAAGCTCGATGTCGTCATATTCAAAAGTGAAGTTTGAAGTTCCATCACCAACTACTCCAAGATCCCAAATTAAAACGATTCTAGTGTATTCGTTTATATCGCTGATTCCGTTGTAATCAAATGAAAGTGTTTCCCACTCATTTGCAACAGTAGAAGTGTCTTCTTTTTCGAAGAAGACTCCTGGGTTTCCTGCGTTTTCTACTTTAAGAAGAACACGTGCACCTACTCGAGGAGAACGTACTTTCATCTGGAAGAGTTTGTTGGTTGAGAAATCAATCGGGTCATCAAGAATAAGAATGCTTCCACCAAATACTTGGTCTGCATTCTTAACCATCTGAGCTACAGTAGCACTGGTATTGATGCCAGAAGCATCCGGGTTTGGTATCGCTGTCGATACTCCACCTGCGAAGTTTTCGAAAGCGTAGTCTACTGCTGCTGATTCAAAATCAATAGGCAGTGCCAAAGGCTCAGGCGGTGTAAAACCACAGTTGTCTCCAACGATATAGACGAGTTCTTCACCCGTTGATGAACCTCCTGCGTATGCAAATCTAACTCTGAAATCAAAGTCTTCTCCCGCGGTGTAACCACCGAAAGTTGCTGAAAAAGTAGTCCCTACTGGAAGAACAAATGTTTCTGGAAGACCAGGAGCCAACTGAAAGAATCCTACTAAACCGTCTACAGGCCCGTCTAGATATTCGATTGTTGCTGTTACCTCATCTCCAATGGTAAAGAAGTTGTAAGTGTAACCATTTACAAATGGTACTCCACCAGCAGGACCTGCTAAATTGTCGGTAAGAGTACCGTCGCAATTGTCGTTTTGGGCCCAGCTAAATGATGCCACAAGAAGTAGCACTGCTGTGAAAAATGATCTAATTTTCATAATAATTGATTTTTATTTTTGTTAAAATTGATTGGTAAAAAAACTCTCTAATTCATTGGCGGTTTGATTTGAACATAGTTTCTGGGGAAAGCTCTGTTCGGTATTTTATGTTTCTTTTCTATAGTTTTTTAAGAAAAAAGTCTTCTCTAATTCGTTTACAGTTATCTTGAATAATCCTGACTCCGTCACCCATTCGTTTTTGCCGTCGACGAAACCTAGATCTTTCTTATTTAATTGAAAAGTTACAACTTTTAATTGCCCTTTGTCAAGTCTTATTTTTTCAAATCCTTTGAGCTGCTTCACCTTCGGTACAAGAGAAGCGGCAATGTCTGAGGTGTATAGCTCAACCGTTTCTTTTCCTGCTCTATTTCCAATATTCGTTACAGTGACAGAAAGAAGAAGCGTGTCGTTCATCCATAGGGTATCTGAACTTAATGTCAATGATGAATATGCAAAATCTGTATAGCTTAACCCATGCCCGAAAGAGTACTGTGGATCATATGCATCAAAGCCAAACCCTTTGTCGCGCGCATCAGCTTTTACATGATCATAAGACCAAATTGCTCCCGAATATTTCGGGTAGGTAAAAGGCAGTTTTCCGCTGGGATTATCATCTCCAAAAAGGACATCGGCAATGGCTAGGCCTCCTTCATTGCCGGGTAGGTAGGCCAGGAGAATCGATTCTACCAAAGGCTCGAGTTCACGGATTAGTCTTGGTCGACCTTCGAGTAAAACCAATGTTATTGGTTTTCCTGTTTTGGCTAATTCTTTTACTAGATTCACCTGCGCCTCAGGAAAATCAAGCTCGTCTATGTCACTGGGTTTCTCAGTAGCGGGAAGTTCTGCAAGTGCAATTATGATGTGTGTTGCTTGCTTCGCTAATTCCAGTGCTCTCTTTGTGTTCACATCTTGGTCGTAGGCTGTTCCCTCCGCCCACAAAACACGTTCCTTCCCGATCTCATCTTCAATGGCCTCTTTCAGTGTAAGTTTTTCTCGGTCATTGAAAGTTGTGTCCTGTCCGCTCCATGTTCTCGACCATGCTCCATTGAGGTAATTGATAGAATGGCTTCCCACTCCAGTCAACAAAAGCTTTTCATCTTTTGATAGGGGCAGATGGTTGTTCTCATTTTTTAGAAGCGTCATTGACTCCACCGCTGCTTCGCGGCCTAATTCTGCGAAAGCTTCTGAACCATATAGAGGATAAACGGTGGGGTCGCTTTGAAGTTGATTGAACAATCCGATTCGGTGCTTTACGAAAAGTATTCTTCTCGCGGCATCATCAATTCTTTCTAGAGATACTTCACCCGCATTGACTAAGTCAATTAGATGTTCTGAGAAACTAGCGTCGTATGGCTCCATGCACATGTCGAGCCCTGCGTTTACTGCAAGTTTCACCGCTTCTCGTTCGTCAGTAGCAACCTGGTGAGTAGCCACCAAATTATCGACGTCATTCCAGTCGGAGATTAAAAATCCTTTAAAACCGAGCTCACCTTTGAGCAGGTCTGTCAGTATTGCTTTGTCTGCGTGTGAAGCCACTCCATTCATTGAATTAGAGCTCACCATCACGGTTAAGGCTCCAGCTTCAATGGCTTTTTGGAATGGGGGTAAATAGTCTTGGCGCATGATACGCTCGGGTAAATAAACTGCCGATCTGTCTTTTCCATTGTGAGGAGCGCCATACGCTATGAAATGCTTTATACAAGCCAGACTAGAGTAAGGTGATCTCAAACTGTCAGATCCACCGCCCTTGATCATGGCGGCACCCAATTCGTTGGCGATGTAAGTGTCTTCTCCAAAAGTTTCGAAGGTTCGTCCCCACAGCGGTTTTTTCGTGACATCCAATACTGGAGCGTAATTCCAAGGAATCCCCGAAGCTCTCATTTCGTACGACGTCGCTCTGGCGATTTCAACTGCAAGATCTTTGTTCCTGCTTGCGGCCAGTCCGATTTGGTGAGGGAAAAGTGTTGATCCCGCCGAATAGTTGGCCCCATGCACGGCATCTATTCCGTAGAGGACAGGAATGGCATGCTCGGTATTGTTGGCTACGTATTCTTGAATAAGTTCAATGTTCTGCCTCCATTCTTTAGGTGGGAAAGGATAGGTGCCTAAATTCTGAATAGACCCTACCTTGTGCTTGTCTAGGTAGAGCCTCATTTTGGCCGTATCGAGGATTACTGTATCCCGTTTATCCCAAAATTCTCCCTTGGCCAAAGCCATCAAGCTGAGGTTTGTCATTTGACCCACCTTTTCTTCCAAGGTCATCAAGGCTAAAAGTGAATCTGCGAATTGAAAAGATTTATCCTCCTCTGTTAATGAAGTGGGAGTTTTGGCTCCACAACTAAAGAGCCAAGGCAATAAAATCAGCGCTATGTAAGTGCTCTTTTTCAATTCGTTTTTTCGTAAACCCTCACGTAGTCAATGACCATCTGTTGTGTTTCAACGCTTTCATCCATTCCTTCGGCGCCACCCCATCCGCCACCCATGGTGAGGTTGAGGATGATGTTTTGAGATTTATCAAAGGGCCACGACAATTCTGTTGAATTATCATCGTAAGTGAAATATTTTTTGTCATCCACGTAACCACTGATGAAATCTGGTGTCCATACCACTGCGTATGTGTGAAACTCATCGTGCATGTTTGAAACTTCGGCGCTAGCTGTGGGCTGATTTCCTAGCTTAAAATAATAGGCACCGCAATGTGCAGAGGCATGGGCGATTCCATTTCCTGTTTCGTTGTCCGTTTTATAACCAACGCTCTCCAAGATGTCTATTTCACCG
>JBLIEU010000027.1:0-30632 GCA_047633195.1 Cryomorphaceae bacterium
ATCTATCGCTATCACCTCTTCTTTCCTTGCTATCGTCTCTTCGATCAGAGTCAGAGTTGTATTGAGAAGGTCGCTCTCTTTTGTCAAAAGGCTTTCTTTCTCTTGGACGATCCTCGTCTCCTCTTCTTTCTCTTTTATCGTCTCTTCGGTCTGAGTCAGAATTGTAATGAGATGGTCTCTCTCTTTTGTCAAAGGGCTTCCTTGCTCTCGGTCGGTCTCCGTCGCTTCGCCTTTCTCGATTATCATCGCCTTCGCTGTCGGTTCTCTTTCGTCCTGGCCGTTTATCAAACGGTCTGTTGCCAGAAGGTTCTTGAGAACTTCTTACTCTGCCTCTTCCAGGGCCATCCTTCTTTCTTGGCGATGATTTGCCAGTACCAGCTCGACGGCTGCCGCGATTATTATCTCTATCTGTACTCATGACTTTATTTCAGCCTACAAAGTTGGGTAAAATGCTTCTTCTATGTGCTCTAATTCGTGATTTCCTCGGTTTAGTACAATTGCAATCACATCAAAACGAGCTTCTCTATCGATATCCTTTAGTCGGATATACTCGTTAGCAGCAGATATGATGTGCCTTTGCTTCTTTCTATTGATGTATTCTTCCAGCCTTCCAGGAAAAGGATCTTCTCTAGTTTTAACTTCTACAAAGACGATAAAATCCTCTATTTCAGCGATTATGTCGATTTCTTTTTTGCTAAAACGCCAATTCTGTTCGAGAATTTTGAAACCTCGACCTACCAAATGCGTAGAAGCTAGAGATTCGCCCAGTTTGCCGATTAAGTTGGTCGATGACATACTAACAATAAACTTGTGAACTTAAAAGGTTCCTTAAACTGTTCGTTATGAAAATATTTACAAAAAAGATTGCAGCTATCACGCTGGGGGTTATGATGGGATTCGCAGGCTTCGCCTCGGGACCTTTCCAAGGTACTATTAAATTTACCAAAACGATTGGACCGGTAACGGCTAACTACGTTTACTATGTCAAAGGTGATTTAGTTCGTGTAGAAGAACTTAGTGAAAACGGAGAAATCCAAGGTATCATGATTGTTGATACTAAGGCCAACACTGTTAAAGCCCTGAGTCCCGAACGTCAAATGTACATCGATGTACCGAATAAGCGACCAGCTCGTGAAACGGACGTCTACGTTCAAAAGACAAACAAGACACAAGAAATTAACGGTTATAACTGCACTCAGGTGAAAGTAACTGGTAAGGACGACGGTCGTGAAGTAACCTTCTGGGTTGCAGATGATGACTTTGACTTCTTGGTTCCAATGTTAGAGACATTGAATCGAAAAGATAAACTCGCCGTTTACTTTATGAATGTGCCCGACATTGCAGGAATGTTCCCGATGAAAGGTGTAGAAAAGAAAACTGATGGTGTGGAACTTACCAACCTTCAGGTGAACGAAGTGGAAAAAGGTGATTTGGATGACTCATTGTTTAATATTCCAGCTGCCTACACGAAGTTCGAAAGAGAATAAACTACTAGCCACTACTGTAGCAATGAAGGCTGACCGTTTCTAACGGTCAGCCTTCTTTTTTTACCGTGTATCCAAGCGCGATTGTCATCAATATGACCTGATGGAAAATTGAAGGCTACGGGATATTTATATTTAGCTGCCCTTTCGACAATAATTTCTTCTGTCGTTTTACCGAATGGAACTTTGTTGTCGTTCATATCGGTCATTCCGCCTACCACGAGCCCCGAAAGATTTTCAAGCATACCAGCCCTGTCCAGTGCCAACATCATTCGGTCAATGTGGTAGAGGTACTCATCTAAATCTTCTAAGAATAGAATTTTTCCATCCGTCAAGGGTTGAGCGGGAGATCCCAGCAAGCTGTGGATCATACTGAGGTTTCCTCCAATCATTGCTCCCTCTCCGTTTCCATCTCGATTGAGATCATGTGGTTTTGCCTGGTATATCAGCGATTCTCCCCGAATGAGCTGAAACAGACTATCAATAGACTCTGTCGTATTTCTTTGAAAGTCCACGGGCATAGTGGAATGCAAGCTTAGCGTCTGGCAAGAATTGAGGACGTAACTATGCAAGGCCGTGATATCGCTGTAGCCGCAAATCCATTTGGGGTCGTTGTTAAATGCCTTTCCGTCAAATCCTTTTAGAAGGCGCGTTGTTCCATATCCGCCGCGGGCGGCAAAAATGGCGCGCACCTTTTTGTCTCGTACAGCTTCGTTCAGATCGGATAAACGTTCTTCATCACTTCCAGCAAATTGATTTTCTCTTTTGAAGAGATTCTCGCCCAAAGAAACCGAGAATCCTCTTTTTTCAATTTCAGTGACCGCGAGGTCAATAAATTCTTTGTCAACCGCTCGGGCAGTCGAGATTATTCGAATTTCATCACCTGGTAGAAGATAGCTTGGGGTATGTGCCTGCATGTTTAAGTCATTATCTTTGCGCACACAAATCAAGCATTTTCCCATTGAATAACCCAAAACGATATACAGTTACTGCCGCTTTGCCTTATGCAAATGGTCCTTTACACATTGGTCACATAGCTGGGGTTTACGTTCCTGCTGATATTTATGTACGCTACTTGCGAATGGCTGGAAAGGATGTGGTCTTCGTTTGCGGAAGCGATGAACATGGCGCTGCCATTACGCTTAAAGCGAAAAAAGAAGGAAAGACTCCGCAGGAAATTGTAGATGAATTTCATGCGATTAACAAACGGTCCTTTGCCGATTTCGGAATCGATTTCAATATTTATCACCGCACTTCTGATCCACTGCACCACAAGACGGCTCAAGAGTTCTTTTTGAAACTGAACTCCAAAGATTCGTTTACACAGAAAACCACCGAACAGTATTTTGACGAAGAGGCCCAGCAGTTTTTGGCCGACCGTTATATCACGGGAACTTGCCCTAAGTGCGGATTTGAAAATGCCTACGGTGATCAATGCGAGAACTGCGGTTCGACGTTGAATCCACGCGATTTAATCGATCCTAAATCAACACTTAGTGGTTCAAAGCCCGTTTTGCGAGAGACGTCCCATTGGTTCTTGCCGATGGAAAACCACGAAGTTTGGTTGAAAGACTGGATTGAGAAGGGAGAGCTTGAGGGTAAGAAACTGCATGATCCTTCCGAATGGAAGAAGCAAGTGATCGGTCAATGCAAGTCGTGGATTGATGGTGGCTTGCAGCCTCGAGCCATGACTCGCGACCTAGATTGGGGCGTGAAAGTTCCGCTCGAAGGAGCCGATGGAAAAGTGCTTTACGTTTGGCTCGACGCACCAATCGGTTATATCTCAGCCACCAAAGCTTGGGCCGACGCCGAAGGAAAAGATTGGAAGCCTTATTGGCAAAGTGAGGACACCAAATTGGTGCATTTTCTTGCCAAAGACAACATCGTTTTCCACTGCATTATCTTCCCGATTTTGCTCAAGGAACACGGAGATTTCATTTTGCCAGACAATGTGCCTGCCAACGAATTCCTCAATCTGGAAGGGAAAAAAATATCCACCTCGCGCGATTGGGCGGTTTGGTTGCACGAATACCTCGCTGATTTCCCAGGGAAGGTAGATGAGCTGCGTTATGTTTTGAATGCCATTTCACCTGAGTTTCGCGATAGTGAATTCACGTGGGAAGATTACCGCGCCCGAATCAATAATGAGTTGGTAGCCGTTTTCGGAAACTTCGTGAACCGCACTTTGGTCTTGACTCAGAAGTATTACGATGGTCTGGTTCCCGAAGTGGGAGATAACGTCGACACGACTCTGGTAGACGAGGCGATTGCTTCGACTCCTGGCAAAATAGCCGATGCCATCGAAGCATATCGAATGCGCGATGCCCAGAACGAGATGATGAATTTGGCCCGAGCGGGAAATAAGTTTCTTACCGAAACGGAGCCTTGGAAGTTGAACAAGACCGATCCTGGCAAAGCTGCGGAGGTCATCGAAAAATGCCTTCAGCTTGCGGCGAATCTTGCGGTGATTTGTGCACCCTTTTTGCCAAACACGTCTGCGAAGATGGCCGAGATGCTCAACTTCACAGTTGGTGATTGGGCAAGTGCGGGCAGAACTTCCATTCTGAAAGCTGGTCACCAAATCGGAAAGGCCGAATTGCTCTTCCAGAAAATCGAGGAAGAAGAAATCCAGACTCAGCTCGACAAGCTCAAAAAAGAGGAAGAACCAAAATCAACCCTGTTGCCTCAAAAGTCAAATGTTGCTTTTGACGATTTTGTGAAAATGGACATTCGCACCGCCACCATTCTGGAAGCGGAGCGCGTCCCAAAAACGGACAAGCTGCTAAAGATTTCTTTGGACACGGGAGTCGATAAGCGCACGGTGGTTTCTGGAATTGCTGAGTTTTTCAAACCCGAAGAATTGGCTGGAAAGAAAGTAAGCGTATTGGTCAATCTCGAGCCTCGCAAAATTCGTGGTGTCGAATCTCAAGGCATGATCTTAATGGCCGAAGACGAAGCAGGGAAATTGACCTTTGTGAGCCCCGGAGAGGAGTGGCCAAACGGGAGTGTGGTGAGGTAGTAAAAAAATAGCCCCGCCGGGAATCGAACCTGGATCAAAAGTTTAGGAAACTTCTATTCTATCCATTGAACTACGGGGCCAAGAATAATTCAAAATTAGAAAATTTTTGCTGTTCAGACTGTGGCGAAAACCGAAGCGACCCAAAGCACATATTCCAAGAAAAACAACACCCAAAAGCTGAGGTAAAACCGCTTCATCTGTTTTTTTTCCAGTGGATTTGTTTTCGAGGCCAAGCTCAAAAAGGCGATTCCCAGAATGGCGTGACCGATCGTGATGATCGAACCTGATCCCATCTGGAAATCAAAAAACAATGGGGCTAAAGCCGCCGAAGAATAGGCCAATCCCAAAAGCCAAACTCCAGCTGAAAAAGCTTTGCCGGCACCTTTTTCAATCGCGAGACTTCCGATGGCGACTTGCGCATCTCCCTCGATGTCGGGAATGTCCTTGAACCAAGCGATGCCCGCGCTGAAGAGAATCACGAAAACAGTGAGCGTCCATATCTCAACGGGGAAATCATAGCCCCCTGAGAAGAGTGCGTAGAATCCGAGGTTGATCAAAACGCCACGAACGATGACAATCGCAAAAGCCGCCGTTTGATGCCGTCGTTTCAGATAGACTCTTTTCCAAGAGTAGATAAACCCAAGAGCAGCTATTGTCGCCAATAGGCCCAAGAGGAAAAAGGAGGCATAGGCAGAGATCAACAATGATGAGATCAGCGATCCAAAAACGATAATACGGGCTGATGTAACACTAAGGTTTCCCGCAGGCAGCGGAAGCTCGGGTTTGTTGATGCGATCTAGATCGATATCGACGAGTTGGTTGTAGCCCGTGATGAAAACATTGCAAAGCAGCGCAGCCACCAAACTCAGGATAAACAGAAAGCTGAATTCCCATTCTCGAATGGCCATTAGGTAAAGGGCTGTGACGCTTACCGCCGAGCCGATTATGGTGTGCGGACGGGTGAATTCCCAAAGTGTCTTTAGCGCTCTCATTTCACTAGAAAGTATTTCAATTTTGCCATTCGCGAAGTTAGCAGACCTTGCTCCACCTTTCGACCACTGACGGTTAATTCTGTTTCCAAGTCATCCCATTCTTCTTGACTCAGCGATTTCACCACCGATGCCAATCCATCCCAACAGGTAGCCAAAACTCCCAAGGGAATAGCATAGGTCAATAAAAGCCACTTAAATGAAAAGGGTCGCATGAAAGGTGCCAATAGAAAAGGCCCGATAAAAGTTGCAAGAAAGACTTTGAAAAACACATCTACTCGAGGTCGAAGTGGTTCAATGATCAGGAATTGACTTTTGTTGTGGCTGGCTTTTTTTGCAATCAACTCCCGTTCCTCGCTGTCAAAATGGTGGAAGGCGTTGATCATGATGTAAAGGTCAGCGTCTGGCAATTCCGATTCTAGAACATCTACTTTTTCGATGAGATGGGATTCTCCTTTGGCTCTGTGTTCTGATGGAAATTTATCGGTCAGTAAAACTTTAGTTCCAGATCTTCTCAATTCGGCTGTCGCGTTCATGGCCGATTCTCCCGAGCCAGATGCCAGGTCGACAATCCTCTCTGAGTCAATGTTTTCCAGCAGCTTATTTACAGGAAGGTACAATTGCGTAATTCGATCTAATGTTGACAAGAATGCCATTTGATACGCTCTCAACCAATTTGGAAACCAAGTCTGGTCTTCCAATTCGGCTGGCCGCCACTTCTTTCTCTTATTTTTGCCGCTCCTCAATAGACTAAGATTGGATTTTCTCCTCGCTGGTTTGGTATTGTTCTTCGTATTGCTGGCCGAAATTCTGCACCGCAAGGAATTGGTCAACCCTGTTTTCGCGAGAAAGATACTCCACATCGGGGCAATATCAGTCTCGGCTTTTTCGGTTTATTTTCTCGAGATCGATCAGCTTCTCGTAATCATAGGCATAGCCATTCCTCTTTTGGCAGCTGCTGTTTTTCTGGGCTTTTTCAAAGATGAAGATAGCGGCAGAAAGAGCTTCGGCATCCTCTATTTCGCCATTTCATTTTTCGTTCTCACCTACTTCTTTGGTTACGAACGTCCTCACCTCGTTTTTTACCCGCTTATGGTTTTGGCTTGGTCAGATGGTTTAGCCACCGTAGTTGGTTATGGCATTGGCAAGCGCAAGTTTGATTTTTCACCGGAAGGCAAAACAATGGAAGGCGGCTTAACTTTCGCTACAATAACCTTTTTGGTATTGGCATTCAGCGCTAAGCTAATGCCCGAGACTATTCCCCAAATCAACTTGGAGCTGGCTTTGTTCATGGCTGTCTTCTTGGCTATTCTGGAGCTGCTATCGGTCAGAAGCTTCGACAACCTATGGGTGCCTGCCGCAGTGACTTATTGGCTTTTAGTTCCCGAGATAGATAGCATATTAATTTATGGGGTCCTCATTCCTGCTTTGGCATTTCTAGCCTTTCGGCGAAAATGGTTGACCTCTGGAGGGGCATTCGCGGCAGCTATCTTGGGATGGATATTTCTCGTCAATCCAAGCCCCGAGATTATCATTTTTCCGACCGCGTTTTTCTTGATCGGTAGCCTTTTTTCCAAACTTCCCGGACACAAAGATGACGGCTCCGTTCGCGATGCCAACCAAGTTTTTGCCAATGGAGTAGTTCCCGCCATATTCTTCATGGCATACTTCATTTGGGCTGATTCCGTTTTCTTAGTCGCGGGTATTTCGGGATTTGCTTTTGCCTTGAGCGATACCTCTGCTTCTGAAATCGGTGTGCGAATGGGAGGGGACCATCATAAAATATTGAACTGGAAAAAAACGACTACAGGTGCCAGCGGAGCGATTACGCTGCCTGGTTCTTTGGCGGGAGTTATTTTCGCCTTCGTCCTTGCGGCATTGGCTCTATTGCCAGTATTCGATTTCAGTTTGACGCAGTGTTTGATTATTGCTGCAGCAGGGGTTTTAGGGAATTTGGCCGATAGCCTGATCGGAGATCTCATCCAAGCAAAATACATGAATTTCGATGGCACTACGCGCGAGGTCGCAATTGAGAAAAATGAAAAACCTTTGCGCGGATTTTATTGGGTAAGCAATAGCACAACAAACCTTTTCGCCTCCCTTATTTCTTGTCTGTTTGGTCTTTTGCTGGCAAGCTTGCTTTAAGCATCCCATGAGCTTCAAGATTTCCAACACTTTAGTGTGAAAAACTATGAATAGTCGAGACATTACACTCACTCTGATGCGTAACTTTAAAACGATAATTTATCAATCCCCCTTGATGACTCGAAACTTCCAAATTACGGAGGCGGTTCTTTTATTGCCCTTGCTTTTCCTAGGATCATTTCTAGTAGCTCAAGATTGCACCAATCCTGAAGCTCTTTGCTCTGGTGGGGGCTCTCCTGACTACTCATATTTAGATGGTGCACCCTCGGGAGTACCCCCATTATCTTGTTTTGCCGATGCCCCCAATGCGGTATTCTATTTTTTCGAAACACAGGATACAGATCAGTTTCCATTCATTGACTATTCAGACAGCACTGCCACAATTCAATTCAGTGTTGATTCTTGCCTAGCCGACACTTCACTTGGCATTTCTGTATTTGAAGCGATTGATATTTGCGATTCGGGGACCTATTCGGCACCTCTTTTTTGTGCGATCGATAGCATGGGTGGCGGGCAGATATTTTTAACGGCACTCGAACCAGCAACCACCTATTACATCATGGTTAGCGGGTTGAACGATGGAATGGGTGGTCCCGATTCAGAGTGTTTTTTCAATCTCGGTGTTTCTGGGCCTGCATTGGAGTATGATCTAGAGGCAATCGGTTATCAGGAAGGAGGAAGCCCGGACAACGCTACTTCAAATACCGATATTTTTGAAGGGGAGACGGTTATTTTGTCTGCCGAAGGGGCTTTTGGTCAATTGACCTGGTTTGGTGATGCGCTGAATCAAACAGTAGGCGCTGAGGTCACGGCAGATCCAGAAGGTGTGGATGTTTCTGTCTCCTACACCGTCGAAGCAGAGATTGAAGGCTGTCTCTTTACCGATGAGGTAATCGTATTTATTCTACCTCCCATTGTTGCTTCCAATGCTTTTACCCCAAATTCGGATGGCTTTAACGATGTATGGTTTATCGAAGGAATTGACGCATGGCCCAATGCCCAAATATTTGTGTACTCGAGATGGGGCAATAGAGTATTCCAGGCAACGAATTACGAAAATAATTGGGGCGGAGATGACTTACCTGCTGCGACATACTACTACATAATCGAACTCAATCCGGTTGATTTTGACGCCGAGCCTATCGCTGGTTCCGTAACTATAATGAGATGATGAGGAAGCTGTTCATAATGTTACTCGTGTTGACTTATTGCTCAATGGCAAAAGCTCAACAAAATGCACAGTTCACGAATTTTCTCTTCAATTCATTTGCACTTCATCCTGCAACAGCGGGAATGCAAAAATGCCTGGATGCCAGAGTGGGTTACCGAAATCAATGGGTGGGTTTTGAAAACAATCCACAAACGCTTTTCATCTCTGCGCACCAACGAATTGAGAAGATCAGTAAAGACAAAGGAGTCATTCATGGAGCTGGAATTATCATCGAAGGCGATAATACTGGATTTACTGGAAGGACATCTCTCCACGCCGTGTACGCTGTTCACATACCAATTACGCGTAAGACACGTATTTCGTTTGGGTTTGGTTTAGGGGCGCTGCAGTATCGTTTTGACGCTTCGCAAGTTAGAGTGCTAGGCCCAAATAATGGCCCTGACCCGATACTCGGTGCGTCACAAGCCGAGTTTGCTTTTCCAGATGTTAAGGCTAGTATTTGGCTTTACAGCAAATATTGGTTTGTGGGTTTTAGTGGCCACAACTTGACGGCTCCGACTTTTAATGACATTGGACAGGACCTCCAAGTTCAGGCAAATTTCAATTTGACAGCTGGTCGAGTTTTCCCTAGTGGAGACAAGATGAAATACATCCCAGCAGCCCAACTAAAAATGACAGGTAACTCTACACCTTCATTCGACGTAAACTTCTGGGCAGACTACGACGATGTGGTAGCTCTCGGTGTAGCGTTTCGATCAGAAGACGCGGTAGCAGGAATGTTGAAATTCAGCTTTCTCGATTACTTCACCGTAGCATACGCATACGACGTGACTTACTCTAAAATCCGTCTAGGCTCATCGAACAGCCACGAGATTATTTTAGGAATAAGTGCTTGTCCGCGAAATCAAAAAGCAGGCTTTGTGCCGTGTAATGCATACGACTAGTATTTGAAATGAAAAGTGTCCCTAAAATCCGGATATTGCTGATTCTCGTCTTTTCAGCGATGCTTCCCTTCTTTAGTTTGGCCCAGCCTCTTTATTGGCAGGGACAATCCGAGAACTGGAACGACCTGAAAAATTGGAGCGATGCAAATGGTGTAACAACAAAGCATCTTCCCAATGCACAAACTCATGTATTCTTTCCTGCAGAAATCACAGGAACAATCAATCTTCAAAATCAGGAAATTGAAATAGCTTCCTTAACAGGGTTGAATTCGGCGCACTTGACATTGGAGTCGAATCAGCCTGCCACACTAATCATTAGCGGAAGCTTGAATCTAGGGGAGGAAATTTCTTTGGGTTCGAATATTGAAATTCAACTTACGGGTCAAGGATACTCAAATCCAACTCTTTCTATTCCTTCGAATCTCGAGAATCATCTAAGTGCTCTTCCTGATCATTACCAGAGAATTTCCAGCTCTGCAGGGCCACTAGGGTCTTGTCCATTTTTCGATTTAATAGCAGATCCGACTCCACCCACTTGCAATGGGTTCAATGATGGAATCGCCGCTGTGCAGGAACCCACCACAGGTATTGGGCCATATACGTATCAATGGATTGGCGGCCCGACGACAAGAGAGTGGGCAAATGTTGGAGCAGGAACATACACCGTTTTAGTTTTTGATCAAGGCCAAGGAGGAATACCCTGCAACATTGACGTATTTGTGAATGAGCCAGGGCCATTAACCCTGTTCTCATTGAGCCAAACCCCACCTACTTGCGCAGACTTGTGCGATGGTCAAGCCGCTCCAATCGTCATCGGAGGAAACGGTGGTTATACCCTCACATGGTCAAGTGGTGAATCGGGATTTTCTCCTTCTGCACTTTGTGCGACTTTCTCTTTAAATATTGAAGATATAGAGGGCTGTGTTTCTGATACAACCCTAACTTTTAATAATATTCCCGACGCAATTGCAATAGATGAGGTAGTGACCGATGTCTCCTGCAATGGTGCAGATGATGGTTCTATAGATGTTACAGCTTCAGGAGGAACGGGAAATATAGGATTCAGTTGGACTGGTCCAAATGGATTCAATTCAATTTCCGAAGACATTTCTAACCTTGAACCTGGAGACTATACCGTAGAAGTAACGGATGACAACGGTTGTACTGTCGATGAGACCTACACAATTGTTGAGAACCCAGTATTGCTTGTTTCTGCGAACTCTATCGATAATTTATGCAATGGAGACAATACAGGATCGATCGACTTGACGATTGCTGGAGGTTTGTCTCCCTACGTTGTTTCGTGGACTGGGCCAGCAGGGTTTGTATCAATTGATCAAGACCTTGCCGATCTTATTGCAGGCACGTATGAAGTGACTGTCACTGACGCGGCTAATTGTGTAGTTGTTATCCAGGAAACGGTCGATGAGCCAGCTCCTTTGACAGCAGTCATTACCCCTTCAAACCTCCTATGTTTTGAAAACAACTCGGGTGAATTATCCGCACTCGCACAGGGAGGAACTCCGGGATACAATTATTCTTGGGCAGGCCCAAACGGGTTTTTTGGATTGGGCCCTAACATAATTGGACTTCCTGCTGGAACATATAGTCTCACCCTAACGGATAATAACAACTGTGTATTTACAGTGGATGTAGACTTAGTTGAGCCCGACGAGCTTACTCTCGATTTTCTAGAAACACCAATTTCCTGTAACGGAGATTCAGATGGTGAAATTGACTTAACCGTTTCGGGAGGAACTGCTCCTTTTGCATTTTCTTGGACTGGCCCAAATGGATTCACTTCAGCAGATGAAGATATTTCGGGACTCTCAACAGGTACTTACGTTATTGAGGTAACAGACTTCACTAACTGTGTAATAACTGATAGTTATGATTTGATAGAGCCATTGCCAATTGATCTGTCGGCCGCTATTTCGAATCCGGATTGCGCAGCAGAAAGTACTGGAGCAATTGATTTGACTATTGTCAATGGCACCCCTCTATACAATGTATTGTGGTCAGGGCCCAACGGGTTTTCATCAACCGATGAGGACATTGCTGGTCTTTCTGCAGGAGATTATACGGTGATTGTAGACGATTCAGGAGGCTGTTCCATTACTGAAACATATACCATATTAGCACCTTCTGGACAGAATGCGGTATTTGCGCTCACTCCCGTGTCTTGTTTTGGCGGCACTAACGGTGCTGTAATTACTACCCCATCTGGGGGCACACCGCCTTACACTTTTTTCTGGTTGGGTCCGTCGGGATTTATCTCGACCGATCAAAATCTCAATGGTTTAGTTGCAGGCGAATATTCGCTGCTTCTAAGCGATGATAGTGGGTGCAACGCGTTTTTCTCAGTAATTATTTTCCAGCCGAGTAATATTTCAGTCTCAAACACCATTACAGACATTTCTTGTTTTGGTGGATCAGATGGGGGCATTGTTATAACACCATCAGGAGCCTCTTCTCCCTATTCATTCGCTTGGTCGGGACCAGGAGGTTTTTCGGCTTCTAGCCAAAATATTTCAGGGCTGGCGGCAGGAGTTTATACAGTTCTGATTACAGATAACAGCAACTGCGAATTCAGTCGTACGTACACTGTAAATGAGCCAGATCAAATTGCAATAGATGCAGCCATAACTGACGTGGTTTGTGTGGGCGACTTTACGGGTGCGATCAACATTACCATTTCAGGCGGAAGTCCTGGCTTTATTCGCTCTTGGACAGGTCCAAATGGTTTCACAGCCATCACCGAAGATATCAATGGCTTAGAAGCGGGGTCGTACACCGTTAACATTACGGATAGCGAAGGCTGCATTGCATCGGCTACATTTACGGTTCAAGAGCTTTTTGATGTAGAACTATCTCCCGTTCCAACCGATATTTCTTGTTTTGGTGTGAGCGATGGAGCTATAGATTTGAGTCCTTCAGGGGGGCAGCTGCCTTTTACTTTTGACTGGACGGGACCAGATGGATTTACCTCTACCGACGAAGATTTAGCCGATCTGGAAGCAGGCATTTATACCGTGTTGGTAACAGACGACAACGGTTGCGAAGAAACTGCACAAGTTGAAATTTTTGAACCTTCAGAGATTGTATTGGATATTACTGTGACGAATATCGATTGCTTCGGCGATGCTGATGGAGCGATCACGGTATCGACCACAGGAGGAACGGGATCATTGGATTTTTCGTGGGTCGGCCCGAATGGGTTTACCTCGGCCAATCAGAACTTGTCGGGATTAGAGCCTGGAGATTATGAAGTCACCGTAGAGGATGCTAATGGATGTTCCGTTACAGATATGGTCACCTTATCAGAGAATTCTGAATTGACACTGTCTATTGAAACATTCGATTCCAATTGTCAGCAATTCGATGGCTTGGCTGTTGCCACTGCCGTCGGAGGAACAGGCGTACTATCCTATGTTTGGGAAAATGAAAGTGGAGTCGAAATAGCTCAAAACGATAGTTTGATTGATGTTCAAGGGGGCACTTATGAAGTGATCGTGACCGATGAACTCGGTTGTTCGGTTCAAGCAACGGCCGTGATTTCCGATAACAATGGAACTTTGACGGGAACTGTAACGAACCCGACTTGTTCAGGTGGAAATGACGGAGCCATCGATGCAGAACTGATTGATGGAACAGCACCCTTTGTTTATGAATGGACGGATGGAAATGGATTTACCTCCGACCAAGAAGATATTACCGACTTATCTGCAGGCACTTATATCCTGTTGATTACCGATGACAATAATTGCGTTTTTTCAGAAACTTTCGAAGTTGTGGATGCAGCGGCAATTTTAGTTGATGCGACCTCAACTGAAGTGAGCTGTATTGGATCAGACGGCTCTATAAATCTTTCGATTCAGAATGCCACCGAGCCAATTGACATTAATTGGGCAGGCCCTAATGGTTTTATCGCAACAGGAGCATCTCTTGCCGATCTAGAGCCCGGAGATTACGACTACATTCTTACAGATGCATTGGGATGCAGCGCTGCTGGAATCGTTTCGATAACATCGGCGCCTTCAATTACTGTTGTAGAGACGGTAACCAATATCACTTGTGCTGGAGATATGGATGGTGCTATAAGTTTGGAAGTTTCAGGGGGAACCCCGCCCTTACAATTTTCTTGGACTAGCCTTGATGGATTTAGTTCATCAAGCGAGGACATCTCAAATTTATCTCCAGGAGAGTACTCATTGACGGTAACAGATCAGTCCACTTGCTTGGAAACCATGACGTATATCGTAACAGAGCCTGACTCTATTTTGGTGGATATTGCTATTTCTGAGCCCGATTGTATTCAGGCCAATGGATCTCTAGAAGCATTCATTACTGGTGGTACTATTTCTGGAACTTATGTGATTATCTGGGAAGACGATTTGGGCAATCTGATATCAAATTCAACTCTTGCGGAAAATTTATCTCCAGGAAATTACACGTTGACCGTTACTGACGACAATGGCTGTACCTATCAAGAAGAGATCACACTAAGCAATCCAGGAGGTGATATCACTGCTGCGATTTCTCCTGTGACTTGCGGTGGGGGACTTGACGGAGCCATTGATTTAGAAATTGCCAACGTTGCAGAGCCCTTTACCGTTTCCTGGACAGGTCCAGATGGATTTGTATCCAACGACGAAGACATTATGAATTTGGCAGGAGGTAGTTATTCCTACACCGTATCGGGAGCTGATGGATGTGTTATTACAGAATCGCTCGAAGTAACCTCACCTGAATCGCTTGAAGTAGTAGCTATTATCACGAGTACTTGCTTTGGTGAAAACAGTGGGCAGATTGAAATCGAGATTTCAGGAGGAGTGGAGCCATACACCATCAATTGGACTGGGCCGAATTCATTTACCTCAAACGAATTGGTTATTTCTGAGTTGGTACCTGGGGATTATGATCTCCAGATCATTGATGACGGTGGATGTGACTTTACTGATGTTTATACCATTTCTGAAAGTCCTGAAATTATAGCTGAAATTACTGCGCAAAACATTGCTTGTTTTGGTGAAACAAACGGGTCGATTGACCTCACGCTTACCAGCGGACTTTCTCCCTTTACCATTGAATGGCTAGGCCCCGACGGATTCATCTCTTCCGACGAAGATATTACTCTATTGGCCATGGGAGAATACACGCTTACCATTACAGATTTGAATGGCTGTTCTGTTCAAGACACGGTTGTTATTTCGCAACCTGATGAACTGGTAGTAGTCGAAGAAATTATTGCTTCAGGATGTTCAGACGAACCAAATTCAGGATCCATTTCCCTTTTCCCGGAAGGAGGACAACCAGGATACATCGTTGAATGGACAGGGCCAAACGGATTTACCTCAAGTCTTTTTGATATTGTAAATCTTTCAATCGGAACCTATGTTTATACCGTTACTGATCAAGGGGGCTGCGTGATTAGCAATTCAATCGAGATTGTTGAAGTGGAACCTTTATCACTTGATGTAGATAGTATAAATCCAGCTTGCTTCGGATTTGCCACAGGTACTATTGAGACTCTGATTGGTGGGGGACTCACTCCTTATCAAATAATATGGACAGGACCAAACGGTTTTGAAGCGATAACGGACACCATAGAAAACTTGGTGGCAGGAGAGTATAGCCTAACAGTGATCGATCAGGCGGGATGTGAGCTACGAGAAATCATTACCCTAACTCAACCTGATTCCATTTCCCTTGAGTTGAACAGTGCGGCTGCGACTTGCGTCAATGTTGCTGATGGGTCAATTGAGGCCATAGTAACAGGTGGCACGGTTGAATATACTTTCCTTTGGACTGGCCCCGACGGATTTGAATCAGATCAAGCGAACATCTCTTCCTTATCGCAAGGAGAGTTTATAGTGACAGTGACAGATGGCAATGATTGCGAATTTTCGGATACGACTAATGTAGACGTCCTTTTCACGCTTAATGTAAATGCGGGACTGGATACAGCCATTTGCCCTTCAAATCTGCCTGTCACTTTAAATGGAGAATTAGCAGGCGGAGATGAATTTTACTGGACGCTGAATGGAGACACTGTTTCTTCAGATGGTCAGGTAATAATCGACGAAACATTTGAAGGAATTACAGAACTCATTCTCATAGGTTCAAATGGTACCTGTTCGGAAACGGATACAATGACTGTTGAAATTCTCGAGAGTCCTGAAGTTGATGCAGGTGAGGACCTTCGCGTATTTATTGAAGAAGTCTTCTCCATTGGCGGAGACCCGACCTCTCCCGATGAGGTGACCTATTTATGGATTCCTAATCCAATGTCAGTATTTGACAGTACTTCATCAAACCCAGCTGGTTTCCTTTTAGAAAGCGAGGATTTTGTAGTGACCGTTACTGATGTCAATGGATGTCAATCTACCGATACGGTATTTGTAGAAGTGCTGCCAGACCTGGACATCACTTCTGGTTTTACTCCCAATGGAGATGGAGTAAACGATAGTTGGATAATAGACAATATTGAACTTTTCCCATCGATGGTCGTACACGTTTTCAATCGTTGGGGTGTGGAAGTATTTGAATCGCAAGGATACAACGCTAATATAGCATGGGATGGAACTTACGAAGGTTCTTTTTTACCTAGTGGAACATATTATTTCACTATTGAGCTAAATGATGCACGTTTCCCCGACCCGATTACGGGGCCATTAACCCTGCACAGATAATGAAAAGACTTTTCATCATATCGGTTTTTCTCTTGTGCCTTCAGAGTTTGAGCGCGCAGCAAGTACAGCAGTTTTCGCAGTACTTTTTATCAGGTTTTGCCTTCAATCCAGCTTTTGCGGGAACAGAAGAAAACTTCAACGCTTTGGCCACGCACCGAACCCAATGGACTGGAATTACCGATGCCCCCAGAACTTATTTCTTGGGATTGCATGCGCCGAGCGCTTCGGGAAAAATGGGTTTTGGAGGTTCTCTCTTCACAGATGTGGCAGGACCGACTCGTAGAACGGGAATTCAAGGGACATACTCTTATCAGTTAAAAGTCACCGAGAACTCTAAAGTTTCTTTAGGTGTTTCTTTTGGGATGACTCAGTTTTCTATTGATGGAACCCAGATCACACTGAGAGATAACAATGATCAAGCTCTTACCAATTCCATGCAAGCAGAACTTAAACCCGATGCTTCTTTTGGAGCTTTATGGTATGGAGAGAAATTCCATTTGGGAGTTTCTGCAACACAACTTTTTAATAATAAACTTGATCTTTTTCCAGGAGATACCGAAGGCCGAATGGCCGTGCACTACTTCCTGACAGGAGGATATAAATTTAATATTAATGAAGTGTTTGATGTTGAGCCATTTGCATTAATAAAGTATGTGTCGCCCCTTGACCCTCAAATAGATGTAAGCGCCAGAGTGCTCTACAAAAGTAATCTTTGGCTTGGCGGATCGTATCGAACCGGAGATGCTGCGGCAATATTTGCGGGATACCAGATGATGGACTACCTCACTTTAGGATACTCTATGGACTTTACAACGTCTAATTTGAGAAATTACTCGAATGGAACCCATGAAATCTTCTTGGGCATTCGATTTGGAAAAGAAAAATTGATTGAATCAGAACTATAATTCTCCCCTCCCCTCATGAAAACTAAAATTTTAACACTTCCTCTGCTGTTGCTGCTCTTCAGCATTGATGTAGCAGCTCAGCTGGATACCAAACACTGGATTCCTCCATTTTTTGCGAAGGTTGAAAGTAATTCGGGAATTTCCGACATTAAGAAGCATTTTGTAAGTCTTTCGACTCCCGCAGAGGATACTATTCCCGTTATTATTCGAGATGGATTTGGTGCTCTGATCGATACTGTATTTATATCCAAGGCAATGCCTGCGGAATATATCTTTGGGCCAGAAGGATTTGCCGCTGGGCCTGACACATCAGGTGTAGATACCCTTTCAATCTATCCGCTTAATGTAATTCCAAGAGATAGTTTGAATATCCCAATCCGATCACAAGGGCTTTATTTTGAAAGCTTCCAGCCATTCTTTGTCAATATGAGGCATAAATCAGTTTCTCAGGGATTTTCGTTGACTTCAAAGGGCCAAGTGGGACTGGGGACAAAATTTTTCTCGGGACATATTTATACCACCCGAAATGCGACGGGTAATGCTGATGAGTGGAACAATGAAAGACGATCTCATTTTATTTCAGTAATGGCCACCGAGGACAATACTGAAGTGACTATTGATATGATCAAAGACCCTATTCTTTTTATTGGTCAGACGACACAGGGAGAACCCATTACTGTTACGTTAGATGCCTTTGAATCTTATGTTGTAGGAGTTGATCACAATAATTTGTCAAATGAAGACATCAATAAAGTCAACGGCACGCGTATCACTTCTGACAAACCTATAGTTTGTAATTCAGGCTCTTGGTTATCCGGAAATCAGGCTGGGCAGTGTATCGGTGCCGATCAATTGGTTACGGCTGATGTGACCGGTCAAGAATACATCTTGGTCCGTGGTTTAGGTGATGAGACCACTGAAAGACCAATGGTCGTGGCAATTGAAGATGGTACAGAGGTATTCCTCAATGATGAGACTATCCCAATAGCCATACTTGATGAAGGTGAGTTTCATTTCATCGATACTGAAAAGTTTACTGACAACGGTAATCTTTACATATTGGCCACGGAGAAAGTTTTTGTGTTCCAAACAATATCAGGTTCCAATGAAAGCATAGGTCCAACGGTAGGTTTGAATTTCATTCCTCCATTGAATTGTGTCGGAGCCAAAGAGGTGAATCTTCCATTTGTAAACAGCCTTGCAAGTGGGGGTGATGGTACACTAGGAGGTCGAATAAATATCATCACAAAACTTGGGACAGCTGTCTTTGTAAATGAAAGCGTTACACCTCTCACGGGAGCGTCGACTGTCACTGGAAATAGTGAATGGGTATCTTATGCTTTTGACGCGCCTACAGTGAATGTGAACATTGTGAGTGACTCAGTAATGAATGTTGCTTTATTGACAAGGGACAACAATGTTGGTTCTGCCGGGTATTTCTCAGGATTTACTTTGGAGCCAGTCGTAGGACTCAGTGCTGGAATCAGCGGAACTACACCCTGTATTCCTGGTAACGCAGTACTCCAAGTATTTGGTTTTGATACCTATCAATGGTTTTTCGAAGGGGAAGAAATTGAAGGTGCAACTGGAAATACGCTTACACCTGAATTTGCGGGGCAGTATAGCGTAGAAGGAATCGATATTGCTTGTGGATTCAGATTCCCGTCAAATCCTTTTGTCATTCCCTACTGTCCATCGACATTAGGAGCTGCTAAAGAGGCTCAAGTCGTTCAAGAGACGGCACCTGGATCGCGAATATTTGATCTGACTTACCAAATCTTTATCGAAAACCTAGCGGGGAATGTGAGTCAGAATATACAGGTTATTGAGAATATTCAAGGAGGTCTGCCCGCAGGAGCTACAGCTGAGCTTATTGGAACACCGAACTTGTCATTTGGGAATCTTACGGGAGGACTCAATGCATCTTTCGATGGAGTGACGAACCGTAGATTGCTTCCAGGTAATGGGAATCTGCCAGGAGCTGGTGCAGGTAATAATGCAGACGCCATTGGAATTACCATTCGAGTGGATATGAATGCTGCCGAACAGGATGGATTCTTTAATCAAGTTACGGTTTCCAGTATCGACGAAGGAATCAATGACGGAGTAACAGGTCCATTCAATGGTCAAGACTTCTCACACGTTGGAACAAATCCAGATCCCAACGGAAACGGTGAGCCAAACGAAGAGGGTGAGAATGAGCGAACACTTACCTGCTTCTTTCCAAATACATTTGAATACTTAGCAGAAAGTTTTTGTATAAGTGATGATATTCAGGCCATTGAACTCGATGGTGTGAGTAGCGGATTATTTACGACTGCTATCGATGGTTTAGCGATTGATGCTGAAACCGGGGTTATTACTCCACAGGATAGTGACGCCGGAACCTATATCGTAACCTTCACTGTTGCGGGAAGATGTCCGAGCACTACTACGACTGAAGTAACGATCATTCCGATTCCTGTTCCAGGCGTAGGAAGTACGTTGGAAGTTTGTGAGCAATCAGAATTGGTTGACTTAAATGATGTTCTGCAAGGCGAAGACCTTGACGGAATATGGACTGATTCTGAAGGTACTGAGGTTGGGAACACTTTTGACCCAGTGTCTCCAGGTTCCAATGTATTTACATACACGGTTATCAACGAACCTTGTCCAGCTGAATCAGCAGATGTCACCGTTAATGTGATCACTGCGCCAGTTTCTGGTGTTCCTGCTGAGAATACAGCATTCTGTTTTGATCAATCTCAGGTATCGCTTGATGAATTGATTGTGGCCGCAGATGCTGACGGAGTTTGGACTGATGCTAATGGTATTGTCATTGAAGATTCATACATCTTCGAAGGGTCTGGCGATTTTACTTTGACGTACACTACAACAAATGCCATATGTGGAGATCGCTCGACTGATGTTGTGGTATCCGTAATACCAGTGCCAGATGCTGGAGAAGATGTGGGTCTTGAGACTTTCTGTGAGGGTGAAGAAGTGAATTTGAATGATTTGCTTATCGCGGCAGACGATGATGGGCAGTGGTTTGATCCTGAAGGGGTAGAATCTGCGGATGTTATTGACCTTTCCGTTTTGGGAAGTCAAGTATACACTTACACGATTAATCGTGTCCCATGCCCTGAAGTTTCAGAAGAAGTAACGTTCGAAGTGGTTGAAGGGACAACTCCTGGAGTTCCAACCGACGGACAAAATAATCTTTGCTCAGATGATGAATCCAATGTCAACCTATTCAACTATTTAGTTGGATCTGACTTAGATGGTGTGTGGACAGATGGTGATGGAATTGTAGTCACCAACAGCTTTGTCCCTTCAGTTGAAGGCGATTATGAGTTCACATACACGGTCAGCAGTATGGAATGCGGCGATGTTTCGGCAACGATTATCATTAACGTTTCGGAGGGAAACTGTGAAGTGCTCGTTGAATTGGACATTCCAGAAGGGTTTTCCCCCAATGGTGATGGAATGAACGACGAGTTTGAAATTCAGGGATTGAACGAATTGTATCCTAATAATTCGCTTCAAATTTTCAATCGATGGGGAGCAGAAGTTCTGGCAGCATCTCCTTACAACAATGATTGGAATGGAAAAGCTGAAACAGGCTTGAACGCGGGAGAACAACTTCCTGTAGGAACCTACTGGTACATCCTTGATCTGGGGAATGGAGCTGATCCTATTATGGATTTTGTCTACTTAAATCGATAATTAGAACTTTAAAATAAATGGCTATGAGCTATTCGACTTTGAAAAAAACAGTGCTGGGATTTGCAGTAGTCTTTATGACCGCAGACGCTTTTGCCCAGCAAACTCCATTGTATACGATGTATATGTGGAACCAACTGGTCATAAACCCGGCGTACGCAGGTAGCCGTGAGGCCTTGACTGTTTCTGGTGTTTTGAGGGAGCAATGGGTCGGCCTCGAAGGTGCACCTTCCACTCAAGTATTGAGCATTCACAGTCCTTTGTCTAATGACAAGATTGGTCTTGGGTTTACAGTGCAAAATGACAACGTTGGCCCGGTGAACAATACAGGTATCTGGGGGGACTTCGCCTACCGCATGAAAGTGACAGAAAAGGCTCGACTTTCATTGGCCTTGAGGGCTGGCTTTAGTATTTATCAAGCAGACCTTAGAAATTTGCAAACTGGTGAAGCAAATGACCCTGCCTTTAACCTAAACGTTAACAATAGTGCCCAGCCTAATTTTGGATTTGGTGCATACTACTATACCGATCGAGGGTATGTGGGACTGTCATCTCCAAGTACGCTCGAGAATGAATTGAACAGTGGTAATAATACGCCTGGTAATGATTTTGAAGATTTAAATAACCGTCACTTCTACCTATTGGCTGGTTATATATTCAATATCAGTGCAGATAGTGGTTCGGTTATGTTTAGACCATCTACGGTTATCCGCGCGGTGAACGGTGCTCCTATTAGTTTTGATATATCTGCAAATTTTCTACTCAAGCAGAAGCTTTGGGTAGGAGCTTCTTATAGATATCAGGATGCTATAGCGGCTATCGTTTCATTTAATTTTACAGATCACATACAAGCTGGATATTCTTATGATTTTGGCACAAGTGATTTGAACACTTACCACAACGGATCTCACGAGATCATGCTCACTTATGACTTCTTCAAAGATGATGTCAAGACAAGAAGTCCCAGGTATTTTTAGGGATACTTCGAATCAAATTATTCAAGCCTCAGTTTATATCGGGGCTTTTTTTGTGACCTATCTTACCGAATCAGTCGTGATTCATCACTTACCTTTGTTGTATAACGCAACGTTTCGATCTATGCAAATGCTTCCTAAGTTTTACCTAATCTTTTTTCTGTTTCTTTTTCAATCCTGCGCTTCTCCTGCTCAGGAAAAAGAAGTTCAATCGTTTCCTATTGAGTTAGAAGTCAGCGAAGCGTCAGAATTGATTGCTCAAGGCGACCTGTTGCTTCTAGATGTAAGAACGCCGGGTGAGGTGAGCCAAGGTTATATAGAGGGCGCACAGAATATTAATATTTCCACTTGGGAAGAGTTCAAGGCTGGGGTAGACAAGTTGGATAAGACCGAACCTGTAATGGTGTACTGCAGAGTTGGCGGAAGATCTCACAAAGCGGCCGTTTACTTGGTGGAGAGTGGGTTCACCCAGGTTTATGATATCAAGGGTGGAATTCTCGCTTGGAACGATGCAGGGGAACCTTTAATAAAAGAGTGATATGGCAAGTTTTAAGGAAATAATCAACGGAGATAAACCTGTTTTAGTAGATTTTTTTGCTGAATGGTGCGGACCTTGTCAAACCATGGCTCCCGTATTGAAAGACTTATCGACCGACATAAAAGGGAAGGCGACAATTCTCAAAGTCGACATCGATAAAAACCCGCAGGCAGCTCAAGCTTTTCAGGTTCGAGGAGTCCCGACTTTTGTGATATTCAAAAATGGAAAACCTGTTTGGCGACAGTCTGGTGCGATGCCCAAGAGTGAGCTACTAAAAGCTCTAGAGAGCAATTATTAGCTTAGGCTAAAGCCGAAAAGGTATAACCTTCTTCCTTCAACCGTTTTAGACTTCGAGGAAGTGCGTAGATCATATTTTTGTAGGCTTTATCACTATCGTGAAAAACGACAATGCTACCTGGATTCGCATTATCAACCACATTCGACAAGCATTTTTCAGGAGACACATCACTTCGCCAATCGACGGATAGCACATCCCACATTACAATCTTGAACCGTGATTTTAAGCTCTTGACTTGATTTCTTGTAATACGGCCATAAGGCGGGCGAAAGAGATTTGAATCTACAACAGATCCGCATTCCAACACATTTTTGAAATAGGAGTAATCGGAGAACTCCCAGCCATTCATATGATTCCACGTATGGTTGGCCGTTTTGTGACCCGCATCGAGAAGAGCTTGGTAGGCTTTCGGGAAACGAATCACGTTACCTCCAATGCAAAAGAAAGTTGCCAGAGCTCCGTACTCCTTCAGAATATCGATAATCTCTAATGTGATTGATTCGGTCGGCCCATCATCAAAAGTGAGGTAAACCACCCGTTCGTCTCTACTCTCATTCCAGAGTAAGTCGCCCGCTAGGGGTTTTAAAATTTCGGGTGTTTTTACCAAATACACTATTAGAGTCTGTCTATAAAGTCCGCTATCTTCCTTCCACTAGTTTTATAAACAGTCATTGACCAATGTCAACTCCTTGATCTACAAAACTACGTGTGCGTTGCTATCGAACTTTCTAGCTCAGACGCTTGACTAGAGGGACAATTTTTATCAGAATATGTTCACTTAGTTCAGCGTCTACGGACACACATTTTTTAGAATCTCATAGTGGGCTGAGTTCGATAAGATTCTAGATCTTTGATTTTTATATCAAAGGCCTTGTCAAGTTCTAGGAATCGTTCATCCAGTTCATTTCCAAAACCTTCTTGAGGATAGCGTTGCTTCACGTCGTCTCTGAGTCGTCGCATGACTGAGTAAGCTATCTGAATATCCTGTTGGAGCTGGATAGCAAATTTCGGTTCAAGCGCCATGTAGTACTCAAAGTCTTCAGCGTATCGGTCGAAAACTATTTTTGTGATTTCGTTCGCCTTTTCGTTTTCACCCAGTGCGTAATAATTCTCGGCAATTGGAACCATCAACTTATCGAATGGGACATTGTGGTGAGGCATGACCTCCATGCTTCTATCCAAAACTTTGAGCGCTTTCCCCTCTTTTTGCTCCACGATAAGTTGCTCGGCTAAATTCGAGAACTGCAGTCTCAGGTTGTTCGTCATACGGAGGTTGTTCTCGTCCATATAGATCTGATTCTCACTATCCATTCCTCCCCACTTGAATTTCTCCATCACATTTTCGTACATCTTTTCGGTATCTACTTTTCCGTAGAGATTGGGATTTCGATTTTCGGGGCTTTTCACAGGAGTAAGTCGGTAGGCCAATCCTTCTAGTTTGAAGTAACTCTCCAAATTGATGTAGCTATCAGGTCCCGTTGTAACTGCAAAATAAATAGGTCTTTCCCAGTTATTGGTCGCAAGCAGATCGAGCTGCATCATGTTGTTTTTCAATAGATAGCTTCTGTTTATTCTCCACTCTACACGATCAGAAACGAAGGCGGTGTCTTCCACACTGATCACCCCTCTTCTCAACAAATCCTCTTTGTCTACCTCGATGTAAAAGCTTTTGGTAGGAATCACCGCTAGCTTAGCACCTCCACCCATGCTTTTCAAGTTCTCATCCTTCGCGATGAAAGCGATGGCATTATCTACGTCAACAGGCACACTGTTTGGATTCGAAGATTCATCCATCAAAACTACATCACGGGTTCCCTGTCGGTATTTGGTTTCTGTGAGCGAGAAAGGCACGGGTTCAGACTCATAAGCCTTTCGTTTCATCTGGTTGATGTACCAGTCTGTGTTCAAAAGGCTCAAGTTTACCACCCTTACATCTGTTCGAATTCCTTCCACTTCTTGGGCGTACCAAAGAGGGAATGTATCGTTGTCACCATTGGTAAATAGAATGGCATTTTTTTCAGTAGAATAAAGGTAATTGGCGGCGAAGTCGCGTGCGGTGTAGCGGTCTGACCTATCGTGATCATTCCAACCATCAGCTGCCATCAGCATGGGTACGGGCAGCGTAAGCATTGCTGCAATAACTGCAATGGGTACTGCGGACTTTACTGACTTTCCTAAAAAGTAAAACAGCGCAATCGCGCCAACTCCAATGACTCCCATATATAAAATTGAGTAAGAGAAGAAGTGGCTATTATCTTGAAGATTTTCGAGAACATAGATGACACCACCTGCTCCTAGAACTGCACCTGCAGTATTGATTAGTTGCTTTTTCTTAATGTTATACGCTGCATCGAAAAGGGCATATACACCTAAACCTATCCAAATGGCAAAGGCATAGAATGAACCCGCATAAGCGTAATCTCGCTCACGCGGTTGAAAAGGCGTTTGGTTCAGGTACACCACAATGGCTAATCCTGTAAGTAGGAATAGCAGCAGCGTTACAAACCAATCATCGGGACGTCGATAGAGTTGGTAAAGTAGACCGACCAACCCCAAAATAAGAGGCAAAAGGTAGAACCTATTGTAAGCGAAGTTTTCTGTAATACTGCTCGGTAAATTCTCTTGAGTGCCCAGACGCTCTTGGTCTACGAAGTCTACTCCGCTAATCCAGTTTCCACTCAATAAATCTCCGTGTCCTTGTACATCGTTTTGCTTTCCAGCGAAATTCCACATAAAGTAGCGCCAGTACATAAAATTGAACTGGTAGCGGAAGAAGAACCGCATATTCTCAGTGAAAGTAGGCTTGTTTACGATGGTAGGTTGGCCATCTTGTCCGATGGTTCGAATGGGCTTCCCTTTAAAATCTGACCAGCTTTTGTATGATTGAACGTGGTTTGCCTGCGAACTGTACATCCTTGGGAAAACAGACTCAAATTGCGGGTCATAGTTGACCACTGAAGATTTCCTGTCGTCAGACACCACATACTCATGCGAGAGATCATAAGGCTGATCCGAATTGGCGATGTATTTCTCAGCATCAAATCTTTCAGAGAACCATTCGACAATTCTTCCTGTCTTAGCCTGCACTGTCCACGCTTTTGCATGAAGAGGCTTTCCGTCGCTTCTCGGATTCTGTGCATCCGTCGGCGAATTGAAATAATGTCCGTAGAGAAGAGGTCGGTCTCCGTATTGCTCGCGGTTGAGGTAGGAGAGTAGAGTGAAAACGTTTTCAGGGTTGTTCTCATCTAATGGAGGATTGGCCGATGAACGAATCACAATCGTCGCAAAAGTGGAGTATCCTAGAATGATAACTACAACGGATAGAACCACCGTGTTCCAAATGGGCTTGTTGTTCTTGTGGGTGTAATACAATCCAAAAGTTAAAATCGCGATGCTAATCAAGGCATAAACGATTGTTCCCGTATTGAAGGGCATGCCAAGCGTATTCACGAAGAACAGCTCAAAGTCGCCCGCAAGGGAAACAACACCTGGAATGATACCCGCTTGAATAATTCCCAGGATGACCAATGACACTAATCCAGTAAAGACTATTCCTTTAGTCGTGGGCTTGTTTCGTTTGAAGTAGACTACAAAGCATATCGCAGGAATAGCAAGAAGGTTAAGCAAGTGAACTCCGATAGAGAGGCCCATGAGGTAAGCAATGACAATGATCCAGCGCATTTCGTTCTTTCCGTTGGAAAGACTCTCCCAACGAAGAATAGACCAAAATACTGCTGCTGTAAAAAGCGATGACATGGCGTAGACCTCACCCTCTACTGCTGAAAACCAGAACGAATCTGAAAAAGTATAAGTCAATGCTCCGACTACACCTGCCGCCATGGTGGCGATGATTTTACCCGAGTTATTGGCAGCGTCTTCTCCTTTTAGCGCCATTTTTCTCCCAAAATGGGTGATGGTCCAAAACAAGAAAAGGATAGTCAAGCTGCTGCTGACCGCCGACAGAACATTGACAGCCATAGGAACAAATTCTACCGAAACGAACATGGAGAACAGTCGCGCCAAGAGCATGAAAAGCGGCGCTCCTGGAGGGTGTCCGATCTCAAGCTTATATGCGGTTGTTATGAACTCACCCGTATCCCAGAAACTGGTGGTGGGTTCGATAGTCAATATATAAACGATGGTTGCTACGAGAAAAACTCCCCAGCCCGTAATCAGATTCAGTTTTCTAAAGTCCATATGGATGGTCAATTATGGCTGCGAAAATAAGAAAATAACCCTGCCTAGTTCCCGCACTTTGGAACCATTAAGAAGTCTGGGCCATTTTTGTGTTTTTTTGTAGAATGGCTGGCGATAATTAAGAGAATGTTTACATTTGCACTCCTTTACAGGAAATTGTCCCATGGTGTAACTGGCAACACGTCTGTTTTTGGTACAGAAGAGTCTAGGTTCGAGCCCTAGTGGGACAACGAAGCCCCGCCAAATTGGTGGGGCTTTTTTTGTTTCTCATATGTTCAAGATTTGCGTCATACCAGCGTTAAACTAGCGGAGAAGATTTTTAGTTAGAGGAGCGCAGTAGGAGCAAGAGTATTTATAGTGCATTCTTGTGACATCTCTTTTTCTGACTCCGACTATTTAGACAAAAACATAAAGTCGTTTAAGAAATGACACAATACCATCTCTGATGTATGCATTTCTCTCATTGAATCATTCTTTGGTTAGCCGACTTTCCCCATTTCCACATCACTTATTCATCCACAGAGACATTGAATTAATTGAAAAAAAAACGAAGCAATAAAAAGCCCCGCTCAAATTTGAGCGGGGCTTTTTCGTAAACCGATTGTTGCGAAAAATCAGTTCTTATTTCTGTTTTGCTTTTTTGATCATTTCTGTGTTTACCAATTGATCGGTCGAAGTGTACATGGGTTTCACGATGGTCTCTGCCAACTTTCCTTCTTTGAATAGCTTGGCCAGTTCAGGACTAAGCAATTCTCGATTTTCAGTGCTTTTCTTTTTGGTTTTTCCTTCTTCTGAAGAAATTCCGGAGGCAAAGCTTTGCCCTCCGAGCATTAGAGCCAATGTAAAGGCCGCAATGAGAGCTTTCATAATAGTTTGTGTTTAGTTTGTTTATTGTTTTAACCGACACAAACATACGGCTGTAACATTGGAGGTTTACAGCAAATTAGGATGAACGATCTTAGAAAATTACAAGCGGTGTGAACGAATGTTAAATTTTCACAGTGGGGTTTATTTCTTGCTCAAAGTGGCAATTGGGCGAAAGCCAACCATGGGAGATGCGTCATTAAAAGTGATCAGGCTTTCATTTCTGATGTCGTAGCCTGTGCTTTGCCAGGAGCCGCCAGCAGCTTGATCCGAGTCGGCAAGCATTTCAGCTACATTTCCATTCATTTGGTGTAAGCCAAATCCATTTGGGGCGTAAGATTTGACCGGTGCGGTAACATCAGCTACTTCATTTACACTTCCTGCTACACTCATCGGAATCTTGGTTTGAACCACCTCTAGTGCTCCAGTTTCTTCATTTCTATGAATATTTTTTGCACCATAACTCACGAAATTTGCCAGGAAAGTTCCTTCCGTATTTCTCACAAAAGGCCCACCCCAAGCATAGGGCCCTGCTAGTCCTCCGTTTGCTGCGTTGACCCATTCGGTTCTGGTAGGAAGCCTAAAAACAATTCTCATGTCATCGGGAAGACCGATGTCCAAAGACGCGTACTTTTCAGTCAGCCATTCGCAATAAGCTTTGGCAGATTCTGAAGTAATGTTAACTACTGGATAGCTTTGGTATGCAGGGTGTGTGTGGTAGTGCTCTGCATAAGGTTTCGCATGCTCTAGATTCTTTTGCCAGTTTTCCGATTTCACAGAATATCGCTTCTTTAGTGTTTCATCTTTCAGATCATTTAAAAATTTAGTGTATTCAAAATTGCTCACTTCAGTTTTGAACATATAGAAAGCACCTGCATCGCTCTTCGCGCCTTCAATCGATACAAAGCCACTGGGAACGTAAGCATATTTTGAGGTAAAGGATTTGCTCATCTTCACCTTGTCCTTAGGCTTATTGCCAAAGCCTGCGCTGATTAAAAAGGTTCCGAGAATTAAAACTGAAAGGAGTCCAAAATTTTTCATGGAGATGGGGTTTTCGTGTTTCAAGACATGAATATAGTCATTCATGGAAAAAGCTCACTCTCATTAAATGTGCTATTCTGTTTTTAACATTTTACCCAAAACCAATCCCCAATATCAATACCACGATCTCTATTACCTTTGTAAAAAATCCATCAAAATGTACGGCAAAATAAAAGACCATCTCCAGAAAGAACTCAAAGAAACCCAAGAAGCTGGCCTTCTCAAAAAGGAACGCATTATCACTTCCGAGCAAGGCGCTGAGATCACCTTAAGCACAGGTGAAAGCGTTTTGAACTTTTGTTCGAACAATTACCTCGGACTTTCGTCACACCCCGACGTCGTGCAGGCCTCTAAAGAAGCTTTAGACAATCGCGGTTTTGGAATGTCTTCCGTACGATTTATATGCGGTACGCAAGACATCCATAAAGAACTGGAGCAGAAAATTTCCGATTTCCATCAAATGGAGGATACCATATTGTATGCCGCTTGCTTTGATGCCAATGCTGGAATTTTCGAACCGCTCCTTACAAAGGAAGACGCCATTATTAGCGACAGCCTCAATCATGCATCCATTATAGATGGAGTGCGCTTGTGCAAGGCGGCGCGTTACCGTTACCAAAACAACGATATGGCTGATTTGGAAGATCAGCTCAAGGCTGCCAACGAGAGCGGTGCGCGATTCAAAATGATCGTTACCGATGGAGTCTTTAGTATGGATGGTGTCGTAGCCAACATGAAAGGAATTTGTGACCTGGCCGATAAATATGACGCGCTAGTGATGGTGGATGAATGCCACTCAGCGGGTTTTATTGGAAAGACAGGAAGAGGCTCGGTAGAGCTCCACGGCGTAATGGACCGAGTGGATATTATTACTGGGACACTCGGTAAAGCCCTCGGTGGCGCCATGGGTGGCTACACCACAGGAAAGAAAGAAATTATCGATCTTCTTCGTCAGCGGTCGCGACCATACCTTTTTAGCAATTCATTGGCACCTTCGATTGTAGGAGCTTCCATAAAGGTTTTTCATATACTCTCGGGAAGCACTCATCTTCGCGATAAGTTGGAAGAAAATGTCAATTACTTCAAAGAGGGGATGTCCAAACTCGGGTTTGACATTGTAGATGGAGATTCTGCGATTGTACCCGTGATGCTCTACGATGCCAAACTTTCGCAAGTCATGGCCGATAAGCTTTTGGAAGAAGGGATTTATGTAATTGGATTCTATTACCCAGTAGTTCCAAAAGAGAAAGCGCGGATTCGGGTTCAGCTTTCTGCAGCCCATGAAAAAGAACATTTGGATAAAGCGATTGCCGCTTTTGAGAAAGTGGGGAAGGAAATGGGCGTGTTAGAAGCGGCTTTCTGAAAAAGGAGAAACATCGAAGATTATCAATGGCTGGTGAGCTAAATTGGTCTTTCGTTTGTTCTTTGTTTATCGCTCACAGCCTTTCTGTTCAATACCTTGGTGAAAGAAAGTACATCGCCATCTTTGTGAGTAATAAAAAACATCTTATCTTCGCAGCCCCAATTTGGGGTAGTAACCTAGCTAAATAGCTTTAAGACAGTGGATACACTTAGTTATAAAACCGTTTCGGCCAACAAAGCAACTGCTCGTAAGGAGTGGGTTTTAGTTGACGCTGAGGGTCAAACCCTCGGGCGAATGGCCACC
>JBLIEU010000028.1:0-29336 GCA_047633195.1 Cryomorphaceae bacterium
AACGAACAGAGTGAGGTGAAGACGGGGGAGGATGAACTTGGAGGGCAATGTTCAATTAGGAATTTTCAATTAAGAATTGACAATTAAAAATTAAGAATGAAGTGCCTTGTCGCATCGAGTGGCGGACGGAAGAAGAACGGTGTACCTGTCCGCTTCAGGAGGATCGAGATGGCACGGAAGAGATCAGTGAAAAGTGTTTTGGCTTTTAGCCGCTAGCCTTTAGCTATTATCTGATCCTCTTAAAGTGTCATTTCGAATAAAAACGAGATGTTATCCCCTTTGTGTGACGGCCGGTGCGTGAGCGGAGGGGGTGGCATCGAACGAGGTACGAGGTCGATGACGGGGGAGAATAAACTTGAAGGGCAATGTTCAATTAGGAATTTTCAATTAAGAATTAACAATTAAAAATTAAGTGCCTTGTCGCATCGAGTGGCGGCCGGAGAAAGAACGGTGTACCTGTCCGTATAAGGAGGATCGAGATGGTAGGAAATCATCAATATTCAATTATCCATTAGGAATGAGCAATAAGGAAAGTCGCTAAACGTGTTGTCCCCCTTGTGTGATGGCTAGGATCTTACTCCTCACTCTGAATCCCCAAATCAACCAATCCTTTTCCTTTTACCAACCACGTAGACCCAAATAGGACGAGCAGCACCACTTCTGACCAAAAGACCAATCGTGCAATGGGGATCTGATCTTCAAGGAGGATTAAAACACCCGTCAAAATCAACACCACCCACATGCCGTAGCCGCAGCATTGGTAGATCGTGTTCCTTTTGAGTTTTTGAGGTGAAAAAGGCTCCTTACCCTTGGGGAAATGGAAAGCCGATAAGTAGCCCATGGTCACGAAAAACAAAGCCGCTGCCGCGAAATGAATCCATCCCCAGATCTCATTCTCAAAACAGATAGGAGTAGGGCAGTTGCCCGCTGTTCCTAAATAGGGCGTGGGTACCGCTGCGACGATGAGAATAAGGACGCCACCAATCCAGGTGAGCACGTTGTCGCTTACGGTGTCTTCTCCCTTGTCGTAGCCTCGGTAGGAGATCAGGAAGGCGCCTACCAAGCTCAGCACACTGGTAAATAATACGCCAGCGCTTGTATAGTAATAGTCGCTGATGGATCCTTCGTTGGTTCTAGCGATAATCCAAACGGCCCAAGGGAGGAGGAGCCCGAGCCATCCTATCATTTTTCTAAGGGTAAAGTAGGAGAGGTTGGTGTTGACGGCTCGCAATGATTGATTTTCCATTTTATGGTTGTTAAGAATCCGGACGAATATCGCAGAAGGAAAGGTACAAGCACTGTCTTTTAGTGAAAATGAATCCTTTATCTATTGTGATTGAACTCATTACAGGCAGCGCTCTTGGCTAAGAGCTAAAGGCTAGCAGCTATCATTTCAAACCGTCAAAAAACCCTTCTGCAGCGCCAAGTAAATCAAGTGGATGCTGTTCTTGGCTTCAAACTTATGGATCAAGTTTTTGCGGTGGCTGTCGACCGTGTGGTGGGAGATAAATCGTGCCTCGGCTATTTCTTTTGTGCTGGATATTTAGTCAGTAAATCAACCCTTCGTTTGTCCAAGTTCACAATTACATCGAAAGTATCTAAGTTTGGATCAATATTAAATGTGTAGTGCGCTCGGAACAACCCTCTAGCAGCATTTAGCTGCCCAATTGTAATTGGTCCAGAAAAAATAGTGACTACACTTTCATCATTGTTTGTTTCAATAAATTCTTCGGCGGGTTTCTGCTCACATGATGATATTGAGATCAACATTATTAATGATAGATATAAAAGTTTAAATCGACTTGCTCTAATGAGTACTGAGTTGCTTTTCGTTGTCATGGTTTCTGGGTTTGTTGTAAAAATCTCCTTATAGAAAAGAAAATTATTTACTCATTGTAATGAATACTCATCCCCATTTATAGTGAAATGGTTTAAATATAGGTCTCAAATGATCTTTGAAGGCAATGTTTTCTCCATCCGTGTAGAAGTAAATAGGCTCAACAATACAAATCCCATAAAGAGGAAGAAACCCTCTGATCGGACCCCTAAAACATCGGACATGATCACGAATAAAATTTGTAATGGTGAGTGTGAAAAAGAATGAATAGGATTCAAGAAGTTCGCTGATGCAGAGTTTTATCAGTACAGAATCTTCAGCAATGTATTTTTCCGCTTCCAAGGCCATATCGCAGCCATCCGTCGGAACATATAAATTGTCGTCCGCTATTTTTTGAATGGCGGGTAGCACGGTACTGCGGGCGTGCTGTTTATTGAGGTAAGGAGGGATGAGAAAATAACCCGCCATTCCTAGAATTGCCAAGACCGCTGCGATTCTGAGAAGGAGCGATTTCTTCTTGATGGAGATCTTATCGCTCACCTACTTGATGCCCTTTCCTTCCAGTTTTTTGTCGCCTGGCATTTGAAGGCCTCTGTTGCTTATTGCAAAAATCTCGACGGGCTCATCCATGTTTTTCAAGAGATACTTGCCTAGAGAAATGGTCTTGATACCGCTCTGACTTTTTACATCGTCCTGCACTTTGGAAGAGATAAAGATGCTGCGGGGTATGGCAAACGATTAGAGGCGTGCAGCAATGTTGACGCCACCTCCGTGTACATCGCCATCGTGAAAGGTGGCATTGGATTGGTGGATACCAATCCGCATAGGTACTGCGGGTTCTTTGCGCATGGCCGTTTGCACGGATATGGTGCTATGAAGCGACTGGACGGCACTGTTGAAGGTGCAAATTACTCTGTCGCCCATCCACTTTACGATTCGACCAGCGTACTTATCAATGGGAGACTCGCGTTCATCTTTTAGCTTCTACCTCAGTTCTAATGCGCGTTTTTCATCACTTTGCATGAGTCCTGAAAAACCCACTATATCGGCAAACATAATAGCGGAGAGCTGGCGTGATTCTGACATCTAGCTTCTTCTTAAGGATGTAATCCTATAATTACTAGCCCCACCTTTCTACTTCCGTAAGCATGAAGTCTGGGTTATCCATCCGAATTCAATCCTCTAGGTTGTCTTAATGATTGGACGAGCACTGGTTATACTGTAATAATAAGGGTTTTTTACAAGGAAAGCTTCAACCTTTATGCTGTGTTTATTGTCAAAGAAATACACAACCGTTTGATCATCTGGCCTGTAAATCGGAAACGCTATTTCCGAATGCACATTGCATGTTTTATAAGTTGTTTGAAAGAACGGTAATCTCCTTTTAATAAAATTCATACTTTCAGCCACTTAACCCTAATTAAACCATTGTACAACCTAAATTTTTAGAATCATGAAAAAGTTAGTTGCAGAATTTATCGGTACGGGGTGGCTCGTACTTGGCGGTTGCGGAAGCGCTGTCTTAGCTGCGGGTTACCCCGAGCTTGGAATCGGGTTTGCTGGAGTAGCCCTTGCCTTTGGTCTCACTGTGCTTACCATGGCTTATGCCATCGGTCACATTTCGGGCTGTCACTTAAACCCGGCTGTTACCCTTGGCCTTTGGTCAGGAGGGCGTTTCCCAGCTAGGGATATTCCAGGTTATATCGCTGCTCAAGTACTGGGTGGTATAGCAGGTGCTGGAATTCTCTACGTTATTGCATCGGGAGCTCCTGGATTTGAGTTGGGAGGCTTTGCTGCCAATGGTTTTGGAGACCACTCGCCAGGAGGATACGGCATGGTGGCTGCGCTTACCATAGAAATAGTGATGACCTTCATGTTCCTAATGATTATTCTAGGCGCTACACATTCAAAGGCTCCTGCAGGTTTTGCCGGACTGGCAATTGGATTGGGCCTTACACTGATTCACTTAATCAGTATTCCTGTTACCAATACTTCGGTAAATCCTGCTCGAAGTACGAGTCAGGCTTTATTTGTAGGAGATTGGGCTACCGGCCAATTGTGGCTCTTCTGGGTTGCGCCTATCGTCGGTGCCCTCCTAGCTGGAGTGGTGTATAGGTTTATTTCCCCTGAACCCAAGGGGGAAGCATAGGCTTTCGAAGACTTTTTTCATTAAAAGCTTGCCGCGGTTGTGGCAAGCTTTTTTGTTGGATAGATGTTTAATAAGTGTCTTTCTAAAAAATCTGTCTTCTTCCTTCCAATAGTTTTAAAAGTAGTCACTCCGATAGCTATTGAGACTCATTTCTTTTCAGATTCTTGAACTAGAATAGCAGGCATACCCCAGTTGTTTTCTGAGAGTTTTAGAAAAAAAAAAGGCACTGTACATACAGTGCCTTTTCGGTTTTAAGATTTTCTCAGATTAGGGTTGACTGATTTCATCCAAATAGAAAGTGCCCGCATTGGCAATATTCCAACCTGGAAACATTGTTATACGATCAAAAGTGTTTGCGGCGCCAGTAAAGTCAAAGGTCAATTGTTGCCAGCTATTTGCCGCCGTAACATCCACGTCCAATTCTGCGAAGCTGCCTGGATTTGACTGTTCCTCTAATTTCAAACGAAACACGCCAGTAGTCGGAGCCCATACTTTTATTGAAATGGTGTTGTCGGTGCTGAAATCCAATGGATTCTCCAGATTCACTGAAAAACCTGCAAACGTTTCAAAGCCGTGAACGGTTTCCAAAACACGAGAACTGGTATTAATTCCCGAAGCATCAGGGTTATTAATATAAGCCACTGTGCTTCCGCCAAAAGCGTTCACTTCTGGTTCCACAGTTTCGAAATCCAGAGGTAGGTTATAAAGAGGTGTTTCATTGGGGTCGGGTATGTACCCTTCTGGGATTAAACGAAGGTACCAAGCGAGAGCAGCATCTTGTGAGTCTTCCACTCGAAGGAATAGTAAATTCTCTTCGATCGTTACGATTTTATAGGTTCGCACACCAGTGTAGTAACCGATAAATGCATCTGCCGAAATGGAAATGAGTGTATCCTCTCCTTCGCTATATGTCCAAGCTTTTCCGAGTTGGTCAGGGAAAGGGGAGGTGTAGTCTCCCACTTCACTTTTAAAGGCATCGGGCCAATCTCCCAAGTGGGCAGTATTCAAGTAAATGTCCCCGTTGGTCACCATATCAAATTGGAACCCTTGAAGGGTGAAGGTGTAGACATCATTGTACATTCCAGACCCTGATTTTTCTAGTGCAGCTGCTGCATAGTACGCTGGGAAATCACCATTCGGAGATGGGTTTGGTCCAACGCCAAAGTGCCCTGGCGTTAGTGAATCGATCACCCAGGATTTTGAACCTGGACCGCTGGTACCTCCAGTTAGCAAGTCAAAAATAGGATTGTCCAGTAATCCAGGATCATCGTTTTCGATGACTACATCTTGCACAGAAGAGGTGCTTCCACCTTGATTGAATATGGTGAGTGTCACGGTATAAATTCCCGCGGCTGGATATACGCCTACAGCAGTAACCCCTTCTGCAAAACTACCGTTTCCAAGATCCCAAAATGCCTGAATATTTTGATTGGAGGCTCTGAACTCAAGTATGTTGTCGGTTTGCGTTGAAGGGGTGTAGGTGAAATCTGCATCTGCCGCTACCGGTGGATCAGCCAATTCAGGTTCATCTTCTTTGCAAGAACTGAAAAGGGCCATGAGGGCGAAAACCATCAGGAAGGGCTTCAGGATATGTATGTGTTTATTGCTTTTCATGAGATTTCTGTTCTATTCGATTAGTACTGATTGTTTTGCTGCCAGTTGCCACCTGCCAAATCAATTTCGAGCTGTGGAATTGGAAATAATTCGTGCTTACCGGTTACAAAACCATCTATTTCATCAGCTGCGCGCTCGGTTCTTACCAGATCAAAGAATCGATGACCCTCGCCTGAAAGTTCATAGATGCGTTCTTGAAGAATGTCATCCGTAAGCTGGTTGCCTCCTGAATTTATTTCGGGCATATCCACCCGATCACGAACTTGCTTCAAATAACCCAGAGCTAACCCTTCATTTCCCGTTCGGCTATGCGCTTCGGCAGCCATGAGCAGCACATCTGCATAGCGAATCACTTTGTAGTCCAACGGGCTGGTCAAATCTGTGTCGGGCAAGCCAAGTTCATTCGAGCGCTTGATGTATTTATTGTTGTAATAACCAGTATGGCCACCACCACCTATCGCGTACTCAATCTCGTTGGGGTTTTCTTGTTCGGCAATAAATGCGTCGATGTCAAGAATGGATAGATTTCTTCTGGGATCAGCTTCGTCAAAGGCATCATACAGTTTCTGCGTGGGTAGGTTGTAGCTATTTCCATCTCCATAAACAGGTCCGTCGTACTGGCGTATACCCTGAAAACCAGGAGCGGCGTTTCCTTCCAAACAAATCAAGCAGTCGTAACCGCCCCCTTCTTGCCCAGAATACTGAATGGTAAATACCTCTTCGTTGTTCGTTTGTGTAGCGACAAACCAAAGGTCTTCGTATTCATTCAGCAGCGTATAGCCGCCTTCCATGATTAGCTGGTCCAGCACTAAAGCAGCTTGTTCGTATTCTCTCTGGTAGAGGTGGACTTTGCCAAGTAAACCCAGCGCAGCACCTTTATCGGCTCTACCGAGTTGAGATGCGCCATAATTCAAGACACCAATGGCAGCATTCAAGTCAGCTTCTACCTGAGCATAAACCTCTGAAGCCGATGCACGTTCGATCTCAGTTGCCTCAACGGTTCCTATTCTCTCGTCTATGATAAGAGGAACGCCACCGAAAGTCTTCACCAATTCGAAGTAGTAAAATGCACGAAGGAATCGGGCTTCCGCCAAAATGATATCCTTACCAGAAAAGTTAATGCGGTCTGCATTTTCCAAGATGAAGTTGGCTCTCGTGATCCCGGCGTAATTCCATCGAAATACGTTGCGTAATTCATTGTTGACTGCATTGTGCTGCATTTCGTCAATCTCGTGCAAGCCTTGCGAGTCAAACACACTTTCTCCTCCTGCTATGGAATGATCAGATGCGATATCGCCAATCCAATAGGAAGTAAATGATCCCTGAAGCAAATCATAAGCGCCAATCAAGGCGAGGTTATAATCACTCGGAGAATTGAAATAGTTATCAGCGTCTTGCGTAAACTCAGGATCTACGTCTAGGTAATCTTCGCAACTCCACAGTGAAATGGAAAGAAGAAATGCTAGACTAATTACTCTTAAAAGTCGATTTTTCATGGGACTAAAATTGAATGTTAAATCCACCCATTATTGTCGTGGCTTGTGGATAAAAGCCGTAGTCAACTCCTGCAGACAAAGGTCCGCCGAAAGAACCGATATCAGGATCGTATCCCGAGTAACCGGTTAAAGTCCAAAGATTGTTGGCGCTTAGATAAACGCGCAAATAGCTCACTTTGATTTTATCCAAAAGTTTTCGTGGCAACGTGTACCCGACTTGGAGATTTCGTAAGCGAAGGAAAGAACCGTCTTCTACATAGAAATCACTGAACTCAGTATTTCTTGTAGAACCTGTAGTTACACTTGGTATTTCGTTTGATGTTCCTTGTCCTGCCCATCTATCGAGTGTGTAACCCAGTTGATTTGCGTAAGGTTGTGAGCGCTCAAAATTTCGGATGATCTCTTGTCCGATGGCAGCATAGAAGTTGGCGCTAATGTCAAAACCTTTGTAACGACCGTTAAGGTTTAAACCAAAGGTGAAGTCAGGAATGGGAGAGCCTAAATCTACTCTATCGCCATCGTCACCAAAAGTGATCTGGCCATCTCCGTTTTGATCTACAAAGCGTAAGTCACCTGGCTTGGCACCTGCTTGAACCACCGCGGCATTGTCAATTTCTGCTTGGGTTTGAAAAATGCCATCCGTTTCGTATCCGATAAAGTAACCAATAGGGAAACCTTCTTCAAATCTAGTTGCCACCGTTCCGCCGACCCCGAATCCTGCGCCTGGAATGAACTCAACTCCGTCGGGAACTTCCAATACTTCGTTTTTAATGTAGGTTCCATTCAAGGATGCCGAGAAGATGAAATTATTCACTGGCTTTGTGGTATAGCCAAGTTCAAGCTCAAAACCTTGGTTTCTAACATCTCCTGCATTTACAAATGGAGGGAAACCACCAGGGCCATAAGTTCCCAATAGTCCCGATACATCAGGTTGGAAAAGCAAATCTTGGGTGTTTTTGATGAAGTAATTGGTTGAGACCGTGAAGTCATCGAAGAGGTAAAGGTCAAGGCCTACATTGAATTGGTTAGTGGTTTCCCACTTCAAATCTGGGTTGGACGCTCTACCAATAGCGACCCCCGTTTGAATGATATTATCGAGCACGTAAGTTCCTTCACCGTCCAGCAAAGCACGGTAGGCAAAGTTGGGAATTTGGTCGTTTCCAGATACCCCATAGCTCACGCGAAGCTTGGCGAAATCAATCACTCTGGAATTAAAGAATTCCTCTTCGCTTATGATCCAAGCGGCTGATACAGTCGGGAAGATACCCCAGCGCTCATTTTCACCGAATTTGCTCGAGCCATCTCTTCTTATAATACCCGAGATCAAGTAACGGTCGTCATATTTATACTCTCCACGGAAAAATGCTGAGAGCAATCGCTCTTGGTATTGAAAAGAACCTGCATTATTCAAGTAGCCTTGCGCAGCTTGGTTTGCGCTGATGTCGGCAAACTCTTCTGAATTATTCGGGATATTAAATGCAGTGGCATTCAAACCTTCACCACGCCTAGTGAATGAGGATACCCCAAATGTGGCTTTTACCGCATGCAGCTCGTTAAATGTTCTGCCGTAATTCAAGAAACTCTCGAAAGTGAGATCAATATAACTGTCTCGGTTTTCATAGACACTGGCGCCACGCTCCAAAAAGGTACTGTCGGCAATTTCGACTAGCGGTGGATCGAGGTTTTCATTCAACGCCGTATTGGGCGCTTTTCCTGGGCCATACCAAACTAGGGGTGAAAAGGTTTTTCCTTCTACTGCTGCATAGTTAAAGTTAAAGCGATTCGTCCATTGAAAATGGTCGCCCAAATCAGCAACGATCTCTTCCTTTCCCACAAACTTATTGGCGTAAGCCTCATTGAAAGTGTTTTCCATTTGAGCCAATGGGTTGATGATATCATTTACCAATTCCAAGTAGCTATATGATCCATCTGCTTGTCGAACTGGCTCGGTTGGGTAAGCGTTGATCGTATTGTAAAGCACAGAGCCAATGCCGTTTTCCTCCAGTGTACTTCTTGCTTCGTTGGTGTAGAGCAGAACACTATTGAACTGAATTCGATCAGAAATGGCGGTAGAAATATTAACACGTCCATTGTAACGTTCAAAGTTGGCTTTTTCTCCTCCTACTATTCCTTGTTGATCAAAATAAGATCCCCCAATAGAGTAGGTGGTTTTATCTGAGCCACCTGACACGCTTATGTTATAGCTTTGAATGGGTGCAGATTGGAAAACCTCGTCTTGCCAATTCGTTCCTTCTCCCAAATTCGTTGTTTCAAAGGGTGGGGGCATTCCTCCGTTAGCGAAAGCGTTGTTTTTTACGACGGCATATTCAGAAGCGTTCAGTAGGTCAAGTTCGTTAGAAGTGGTTTGGGAGCCAAAGAAGCCACTCACCTCAACTTTCGGTCCTGCGCCTATTTTCCCTTTCTTGGTTTCAATAAGAATTACTCCATTGGCAGCTCTGACTCCATAGATACCTGCGGTAGCATCTTTCAGGACATTAATTGAGGCAATATCATTTGGATTCAAGGCATTTAGGCCTTCTGAATCATACACGATACCATCGACCAGAATGAGTGGGTCATTGTCTCCGAAGGTCGAGAGACCTCGAATCCTGATGGCTGAGGCTCCTCCTGGAGAGCCAGAGTTGGTATTGATGGTGACCCCAGCAACTTGTCCTTGCAAAGCGGCATCCATACGCGGGATGTTTAGTTTTGTGAGCTCCTCGCCATCAACAGTAGAGGTCGCCCCTGTTAGTTCTTTCTTTTTAACGGAGCCGTAACCCACGACGACTAATTGATCGAGTAGTTTTGCATCTTCCATTAGGAAAACAGTCATGGTATTTTGATTTCCTACGGCTAGCGTTTGAGATCTATACCCAAGAAAGGAGAAGATAAGCGAATCGCTGCTTTGAGCTTCCAGTGAAAAGTTACCATCCATATCTGTCGCAGTGCCATTGCTGGTTCCTTTAATGACGACGTTTACACCTGGAAGGGTTTCTTTGGTTCCACTATCCATCACTTTGCCCGAGACATCTTGGGCCGTTACATGGTGTACACCGAACAGTATTGGAATAAATCCGATAAGGAGACTCTTTGACAATAATTGATTGAGCTGCATGAACATAAATTAGGTGGCGCTAAATCTATGTTAAGCAAGATGCACAGAGCAAGGGTATTTGGTTCAAAATGCCATGGTAAAATAATCACGGTTCCAGTCAGTTTTAGTTGTTTACTGTTGATTTACTTTGATTATCAGCGTATTCGGATGGAGTTACGCCATATTGTTTTACGAAGCATTTCCTAAAATATTGTAAATCTGTGAAACCCACTTGATAGGTTGTTTCGGAGATGCTTAAACTTCCAAGGCGCAATATTTGAGCAGCTTTTTTAAGTCGGTAGGTTCGGATAAACTCATTGGTAGATGTACCCGTAACACCTTTCATTTTACGGTAAAGTTGTGCTTTACTCATGTTCAATGCATCACTGAGATCCTTCACTTGAAAATCGGCATTTGATATATTCGCGTCAATGATTTCAAGCGCTTGTTCGATAAAGCGTGCTTCTATGCTTTTACTTCTGACAATTTTGGGTTCCGCGTCCAATGTGACTTCATGCAGCAAATGTTGCTTGTAAGTGCGCATGGTGCGGAGCGTATTCTGAATGCGCATCATTAAAAGTGAAGGGTCAAAAGGCTTGGTGACATGTTGTATGGCGCCAAGCTCGAGGGATTTGGATTCGCTTTCGGGTGATGCCTTGGACGTTAAAATAATAACTGGAATGTGGCTGGTGCGTTGGTCTTCTTTGAGTTTTTCAATTAAGGCATAACCGTCCATTCCCGGCATCATCACGTCAGATACTATCAAGTCAGGAATGCTCTCTCTTGCATGCTCTAAAGCTTCAGTTCCGTTGGTGCACTCCAGCAATTGGTAGTTCTCCTTGAGCAAGTCCGAAAGATAATTTCTTATTTCATCGTGGTCTTCGGCAATCAGAATTAATGGCTTATCCGAGTTAGCAAAGTCTGTGGGTTCCTCGTTTTTGGCTGAATCCTTCAATAGCGCTTCATCGAATGAAGCGCTTAAAGGAACCGCAGGATGCCTCGCTGCTTGGAGGGATTTCTTTTCGAAATGGTTTGATCCCGCGAGAAGTACGACTTCAAACTTTGACCCTTTGGCGTCTTTGCTCGTTACGAATATCCGACCTTGATGAAGTTCTACTATTTCTTTGGCTAAAGCCAGACCTAAACCAGTTCCCCTGCGCTGATCGCCTTCTTGTACCTGGTAAAAACGTTCAAAAATGAATTGCTGATCCTTTTCGGATATTCCTTTTCCCGAGTCTTTAACAGTGATGTGGAAATGGTCTTTTTTTACTTGAACCGAAAGTGTCACCTTACCAAATCGGGGAGTGTACTTGATGGCATTGGATAAGAGGTTTATGATAACCTGTTCCATTTTTAGCCGATCAAAGTAGGCGACAATCGGTTTTTCAGACAGGTCCATTTTCAGATCTACATATGAGCGATCAGCGTAACCCGAAAAAGAAAGCCCTACACTTTTGACAAATTCTACTAAGTCATGCTCTTGAACAGATAGTTGAAGGGTGCCGCTTTCAATCTTAGAGAGATCCATTATCTGGTTGATCATGTTGATCAATCGCTTTGCATTTTTGAGCATTAGTTCAAGTTGCCCTTTTATTTTTTCGTTTAAAGGTTCCCTAAGAATGGATTGAAGCGGTGAGATGATCAGAGTCAGTGGAGTGCGGAATTCGTGTGAAATGTCAGTAAAGAATTTCAGGCGAACCTGGCTCAATTTCCGAATCTGATCCAGTTGTAAGTGTTCCAATTTCAATTCACTTTTCAGTTGTTCATTTTTGATGATGCTTCGGCGCGCCCAAGCCAGAGAAGCTATAGCGAGCATGGCATATAGGAGATAGGCCCAATTGGTCAGATACCAAGGGGACGAAATGATCACATCAAGGCTGGCAATATCAGGGCTCCACAGGCCGTCATTGTTGCTGGCTTTTACCTCAAACGTATAAGATCCTGCGGGTACGTTGGTGTAATAAATTTCTCGCGGATTAGAAGTGAATCTCCAGCTTTGGTCGTAATTGGTCAGCCGAAACGCGTACTGATTTTTTTGGGATTCACTGAAATTTAATGCAGATGCCTCAAATTTAAAGTCGTTCTCATTGTGTTCCAGTTTCAATGTCGTTTGAAGCAAAATATTTGATTCTCCATTGCGCAATGAAAGAGGTCCTTCGTCCTTTTCAATCAGATTGAACCCCGAAATGTATACAACTGGTTTATTCGGGTTGGATTTAATGGAGGCAGGATCAAAGCGATTGAAACCTGAAATCCCGCCGAAAAAAAGCATGCCTTTATTGGTGTGTAAAGAGGCAGATAAATTGAAACGGGCAGACTGAAGGCCATCGGCAATTCCGAAGTTTGTGATATTTCCAGATTCAGGTTGAAAGCTGCTGAGGCCTTTGTTTGTGCTAATCCAAAGCGTCGAGTCGACCCATTCCATTGCGTATATGAAGTTTCCTGCCAATCCGTCTTTCGCAGAAATGAGTCGTTTCAGACCTTCTTCAGCTGACCATTCAACGAGTCCGGCCCCTTCGGTACCCACCCAAACGCGCCCTCGGTCATCTTCGATTAGATCCGTAATGAAATTACTTGGGATTTCGCTATTGTCTGTTTTGTAGCTTTCTAACTCTGTTATTTTCCCTTCTTCATCTAATGAAAAGCAGATAAGCCCTTCGCTATCGCTTCCTAACCAAATGCGTCCTTTACTATCTTCAAGAATGCTTCGAGCTAGTTTTGTGGGTATAAAGTGGTCGCCTTCTTCCATCGACGAATAATGTGTGAACGACATAGACACTGGGTCAAGACAATCCAGACCCATTCCAAAACAGCTCATCCAAATTCTCCCTTTTTGGTCTTCACAGATGGCAATAATATCGTTGTTCGCGGGGCCAATTGAACTATCAGGGTGAAAGGTGAAGTGTTCGAAATTAGCCGACCCTTTTCGGAGTAAATTGAGTCCGCCGCTCCAATTCCCAGCCCATAGACGGTCTTTTGAATCAACTAGTACATCGATTACATAATTATTGGACAAGCTATTTCGATTGGTCGGGTCATTTGTGTAATGAGTGATACGATCGGATTCTGGGTCGAGGTAATTGAGACCTCCGCCTTCAGTCCCAATCCAAATTCCACCATCATCATCTTCGGCAAATGAGCTGATGAAATTACTGTTCAATGCATTTGGATTAGAAGTGCTGCGAAATGGGGGAGGGAATTTTTTCTCATGAGGGTCTAACTTGCACAAGCCTTTATGGAAGGTTCCCAACCACAGAATGCTTTCCTCATCCATGAAAAGCGACCAGATTGAGTTGGAGCACAAACTCGTTTCGTCGTTGGCATCGTTCACGAATTGGGTTACTTGCGAATCATGCAAATTGAGTAGAAAAAGCCCGTTATTCTCAGTTCCTAACCACAAGCTTCCCTCTTTGTCTCCTTCCATGCTCAGGACTCGAAGGTCTCTTAGGCTCATCTCGATGATTTGAGCTTCAGAAATCGGACTTGTAAATTGATATTCTCCTTGGATCCGTTTTATTTCTCTGACACCCTCATCGGTTCCAACCATGAAACGCCCGGAGGGCAGCAATTCGAAACAGCGAATGGTGTTGCGACTTAAACCCTCGACGTTGTCTTTGTGAAATCGAGTAAAGTGTTTGGTTTTTTCGTTGAGGAGATTTAATCCTTTGTCCCAGGTTCCCACCCATATTTGGCTGTCGGCATCAGCACCGATCGATCTTACATTATTTGAAGATAGGCTGGAAACATCATTCGGATCATGCGAATAGTGACTGAAGCAAGAATCTATCGGATCATAAGTGTAAAGACCAGTGGTCGTCCCTATCCAAATACGGTGTTCCTCATCTTCGAAAAGAGTATTGATCCAGAGGGCTTCCATTTTGCAATTCGGGCCACTCGTTACTATTCGTTTTAAGTCATTCGTTTTATATTGGAACTTGAATACTCCGTTTCCATTTGTTCCTATCCAGATATCTCCTGAATGATCTACTACTAGATCATTAACCACACCTAGAGAACTAAATTGACTATCACTTTCTCCAATCTCGTCAAAGACTAAGCCGTCATAACGTTCTAGTCCATAGCGAGATCCAATCCATATGAATCCGAACGTATCTTTTACAATTGCTGAAACGGCATTTTGAGGCGCGCCCTGCGAACTATGGTGAAAAAGTCGTTCCTCAGATTGTGCTTTCAGGCTATTGAAAACGAAAAAGAAGAAGAACAGAAGAAGGGAGGCCCTAAAGGATATTGGTAAATTCATGGTGAAGAAGTATTCTCAAGATAATACATCTTTTTCGCATGGCAAGAGAAAGTGTTCTATTGTGGGCCAGGTAAATGAATCGCAGATCTTTAGAGTATTTTTTCTGAGTTCAGTCAGAATTGATATCTGGTTGTTAGCGAGGCTTGAAGCTCATAGGTTTAATGACCTATCAAGGTTTCAAGTTACTCAAAATGTTATTTTAGGTTTGCTCACATCAGCCCCGAGGGGAAAAACGAATAGTGATGGGCAACCGGAATGAACTATCTTGACTTTTCATTTACGCTGAGAGCACAGAAAAGAAAGAAAAATAAAAGCCCAAGTCATAAGATCTCATGGAAGATTCTTAGCGACTAGCGCAGCGAGTTATTCTGCATGGCTAAAGCGGCCAATCCAGCCAAAAGAATGAGGAGTACGACGGCAACTGCTGTTACACGTTTCTCAAATGCCCACGTTTCTATCAGTGGAATGTCAGCGGTAAATTTATCGAGACCCAGCATTAGTTTAGAAGGGCCTTCTGCCTTTTCAGTTACATATCCGTTTTCAATCAAAAGGGTGCGCGCCTTTAAGGCATCGTTTTGACCGACTTGTAGTTCAGTGATCTCGTAAAAATGAAGCCTAGCGAAGTTGTAGTTTCTGCCCGTTTCTTCTTTTATAAAACAATGAATACCTCTAGATTCTAAAAAGGCTCTGGCAATGTATGCTTCGGTCATAGGACCGAAGACTGCCACGGTCATTGGCTTGCCGTTCAAAGGAGTGCTCATGAAACGGAGGCCTAATCCATTTTCACAAAAGGAATCGACTCGAAGTATTCGTCGTTTCTGTAAGTAGCCACGTAAGATCCCGCAGCTAATTGGTCAAGTGAAATGAAGGTCTTATTGCCGGTTGCATTTTGCGAAAGCACTTTGATTCCCATTACAGAGAAGACTTCAATCAACGCTGAATGATCGCCTGCGGCTGTTTCAACGATTAGGATTTCTTGCGCTGGGTTCGGATAGAGCTTCAGGTCGACTTTCTTGACATCGCTGGTTGAAGTAGGAGAGCCCTGCTGGTAAACGCGAATATAGTCTAGCACCATATCGCTTTCTTCAAAAAGAGCACTCACGTTTTCTTGAATTGCCACGTTTAACAGAAGGTATTGATCCTCCGTGAAGGGCCACGTTTCGGGATTTTGGAACTGTGGTGCGTAGGTGTAATAATTATTTCCGTCCAGGTAGAATTTGATCGCATCAGGTGTCCATTCCATTTCGTAATTATGGAATTCTTCAGATACATCTTCATCCAAGATTGTACCATAGTTTTCCGTAGCACCAGAAGAAGAAGGTGTGTGAAGTGCTGCCGAAATAACGTTTTGATTGTTTCCCCAATGCTCCATTATATCAATCTCACCGCATGCTGGCCATCCTGTTGTCCCAAATTCACCCGCCCAATAACCGCCACTCTCCGTAATGTTCTTACCCAACATCCAGATGGCTGGCCATGTGCCACCGCCAATTGGCATCTTTGCTCGAGCCACCACACGTCCGTAGGTAAAAGCGAACTTTGAATTCAACCTAGCCGATGTGTATTGTTTCGTAATTCCTTGATCAGAGTATGTTTCATTTTTAGCAACAAGGTGCATGAAACCATCCTCAACGTAAGAGTTTTCTTCTCGATCAGTGTAGTGCTGTTGCTCGTTGTTAAACCAGCCCCAACCGTTTGGGAGCTGAGTTTGGTGAAACCATTTCCCGAAATCCATGGCACCTTCGCCTTCAAATTCGTCTGACCAAACAAGGGTGTTGTAGACTGAATTCGATGGATTTATACTAGGGTCGAGTATACCATCGTAGGCGAAATCGTCTATGTAGGCAGTGACTAAATCAGTATTGCCCTCGCCGTTTACCTGAATTAAAACACGGTTAAAATCAAATCTTTCTACTGGGGCAGGAGAGGAGCCGTTCAAATTGATGTACTCATCAGTTGAAAAGTCAAAGGTCATCTCTTGCCATTGATCGAGCTCAATGCTTTTGATGATTTCTGTTTGGTTCGACCAAGGTTCAATGAGGTTTCCGTTTTGAAGCTTAAAAGAGACTTGATTGGGCTGTTCACCTGAAATACTTGAAGACGGAACGTAGACTTTAAGAGTAAAGGTGGTATTCTCAGTTAAGTCAAGATTGATAGGTGTATCAAAACGGAAGTTGGAAAAATCGCTGCCGTAATCTATGTATTCGAGAATGCCTGTCGATGTGTTGATTCCACTGGCAAATGGATTGGAAATGTCGTTATTCACCGTTGCTTCATCACCCGACCACTCTAGGCCCTCTGAGCCAGATTCGAAGTTATCGCTGAGTTCTACAGTTTGCGCTATTGAGGAAGAATAAAGAAGAATTAAAATGGATCCAAAAGCTATTGAAAATTTCATCTGCACTGTTTATTTGTCTTTCTGCTCTGATTTCAAAGGGAAAATGCCCAATAGTGTAATGACTACAAATATATAGTCTGAATCCCTAAAAGTCTAATTTGAAAGCGACATTTAAGAAAGGCAAAAACATTAGTTTCGCTTTTTAAATAGAATCGAGACATTATGGCTTACGGAGATACACTCAACCGCGGCGCGATAGCCGTTATCCCAAAACAAGATTACCACGACTGGGCCAATGCGATCCTCCCCGACGAGGATCCCACACAGCCTGCTGAAAAAGATGAGGCTACCATGTATTTGGTTGAAGGCAACTGGGAAAATATTGACGAGCCACTCCTAAAACACTGGGAAGATATTTTTGCCAATGAATTATTCCTCACCACTACTGATGAGGATCTTTGGCCCGACGAAATTGATCTAGACATGTTTAAAGAATGGTTTTCTTACTCAATAGGTTCCATTCTAATTGATTTGGAAGAGGGCGATTTGGGTAGTGACGAGTAGTGTTTAATAGCCTTCAGGTATTCCCTCTACTTTTATTAGGTAGAAACGTACTCCTAGCAAGCGAGCCTCTTGATTCTTGTTTTTCAAGAGATAAATGGTTCTTTCCGTGCCGAATACTGCGCTTCAATTATTGCGTTAAATTAATCAACATCGATCTTCCTCGATGGACTAAAGGAGCTTCGCTTTGAAAGCGAGAATAGAAAGTACATGCAAAGACAATAAGTTGCAGTTTTAATAGTCCCAGTTTCTTTGAGAATTGAATGGCAAAACTAGGATGCCTTAATTTTTTCTATATTTGATTTAAACACTGGCATATTATCAATATTCCAGCAGTGATTATCCTAGATGGTGCCTAAAAAAAAGGCAGACTGAAACCACTCAGACATATTTGATAGCAATCGTATGCCCTTGATTGCCGAGATAATTTTATTTCGGTTCAGACTTAAAAAAGCGCATTTCGATGGAAATATCAATGAATCAACCCGAAGTAAAAAACTTCATTAATGGCAAGTTCGAACGCAACGGCCAAAAATCATTAGACGTAGAAAGTCCGAGCACAGGTGAAGTGATCTCTACACTGCCTATGTCGACAGCTTCAGACTTAGACCTTGCTGTAAAAGCTGCAGAAAATGCATACCCTTCTTGGTCACAATTGACCTATAAGGAGAGAGCGCAAATATTTTTCAGATACCGCGCACTGCTCGAAAAGAACATGGACGAACTTACTAAATTGGTGCAGCTCGAAAATGGGAAAATGTACGGAGAGTCAAAAGCGGAAGTAGAGAAGAGCATGGAGCTTTGCGAGTTTGCTACGTCCCTGCCGCAAATTGTTTCCAACGAAATACAAGAAGTCAGCAAAGGAGTAGAGTGCAGAATAGAGCGCAAACCACTCGGTGTCGTGGCATCCATTGCGCCTTTCAATTTTCCAAATATGGTGCCTCATTGGACTATGCCCAACGCATTGATGTTGGGAAATACCATGGTGATGAAACCTTCAGAACTCGTGCCGTTGAGTGTCATGCGCATGGCCGAATTACTCAAAGAGGCTGGATTGCCAGATGGCGTTTTCAATATCGTAAATGGCGGTAAGGAAATAGTCGAAGCCATTTGTGACCACCCTGGAATCAAAGCAGTTTCTTTTGTGGGTTCCACGGCTGTGGCCAAAATAGTTTACAAGCGAGCGACATCAAACCTTAAAAGGTGTGTGGCTTTAGGTGGTGCAAAAAACCACCTCATTGTATTGCCAGATGCCGATCTTGAAATGACTGCATCGAATGTAGTCGCTTCAATGGTAGGATGTGCAGGCCAGCGATGCATGGCTGCTTCGGTCATGGTGGGCGTAGATAAGGTGCAACACATTATTGACCGTATGGTACTTGAAGCCAAGGCCATTGTGCCTGGAGAAAATTTGGGTTCTGTAATATCTGCAGCAGCTAAACAAAGAATTGAAAGCTACATCGATGCTGCTGAAAAGGCAGGAGCCAATATTTTGGTAGATGGACGTGGAGCAACTGTCGCTGGAAAGAAAGGCGGCTACTATGTTGGGCCGACGATTATTGACCATGTGACACCCGATATGAGCGTGGCTTCCGAAGAAATATTCGGCCCTGTAATTTCCATTATCAGAGCCAAAGACGTGGATGAAGCCATTCGAATTGAAAACAGTTCCAACTATGGAAATGCAGCAGCTGTATTCACCCAAAGTGGTAGAATGGCCAAAGAAATCGCAGAGCGCGCCAGTGCGGGAATGATAGGTGTCAACATCGGTGTGCCAGTGCCACGTGAACCATTTCCTTTTGGTGGATGGAACGAATCCAAGTTTGGGGTATGTGATATCACTGGAAGAAGTTCCATCGAGTTTTGGACACAAAACAAGAAGACGACCATCAAATGGAATCAGTCGGCTAAAACAAATTGGATGAGCTAATAACTCGACCCCTCAACCCAATTTTAAAACGTTAAACCAGTATTTTACTAATGGATAAAGTGATTCAGGACAATCTAGATTACACCCTCTTTTCTTGGTCAAAGCAAGCCGGATTAAATCCAATTCACGCCGAACGTGCAGAAGGAGTCTACGTGTACGATACAGATGGAAATCAGATTCTTGATTTTTCATCTCAATTGATGAATGTCAATATTGGACATGGCAACCGGCGTATTACAAATGCAGTAGCCAATCAGATGAAGAAGATGAGTTATGTGTATCCAGGGATGGCAACCGATGTCCGAGGAGAACTCGGAAAGATGCTTGCTGAAATCACACCTGGAAATCTGACAAAATCTTTATTCACGATCAGTGGGGCAGAGGCCATTGAAAATGCAATTAAGCTGGCGCGAATCTATACGGGAAGACCCAAGATTATTGGACATTATAGAGCCTACCATGGAGCGTCTTATGGTGCCATATCGGTAGGCGGAGACCCGCGTAAATTTCCTGTGGACAGTCAGGGAGTTCCCAATATGGTTCATGTCGAGAATCCGTATTTCTACCGTTGTCCTTGGAGTTCATCCTCAATAGAAGAATGTGGCGAACGCGCCTTGGCTCACCTCGAAAGGGTCATTCAATTTGAAAATCCAAACAGCGTTGCTGCCATTTTGATGGAAGGGGAATCAGGTTCTTCAGGTTGTATAAAGTATCCACCGATGTACCTCAAAGCCATTCGCGCTTTATGCGATAAATATGGCATTTTGATGATTGATGATGAAGTAATGAGCGGTTTTGGACGTACTGGAAAAATGTTTGGAATAGACCACCATGGCGTAACGCCTGACATTATGTGTCTGGCCAAAGGACTTACTTCGGGTTATTTACCACTTGGAGCAATGATCGTTACCGATAAAATTGCAAATCACTTCAATGATGTTCCCATGGTTTTGGGGCTTACCTGCTCCGCCCACGCTACAGCCTGCGCTGCGGCTATTGAGAACTTGAAGATTATCAAAGATGAAAACATGGTCGCCAATGCGGCCGAGATGGGGCTTTACATTGAAGCAGAAGTAGAGAAATTAAAAGACAAACATCCATCGATTGGCGATTTTAGAAATACGGGATTGCTTGGATGCATTGAACTCGTGAAAAACCGAAAGACAAAAGAGCCTGTGACACCTTGGAATGCTGCTCCAAGTGAAATGGACCCTACCAATAGAATGGCTGCCAAAGTACGCGAGCTGGGTATGTTCACTTTCGTGAGATGGAATTGGATTTTTATTGCACCACCGCTATGCATTACCAAGGAGGAAATTGATAGAGGATTAAAAATTATTTCTCAAGTCATTGACATTGCGGACGAATACTACCACGATTAATTTTTATGAATAAAGAAATCGTAGAACTCAACGAGGATGTATCTCAATCGCCGCTTTACAGCGAGGATCTAGCTCCTGTGCCAAAATCCAAACGCACATGGACGATGTGGAACTTGGCAGCGCTTTGGATTGGAATGGCTGTTTGTATTCCTACTTATTTGCTGGCCTCATATATGATCAAGACAGGTCTATCTTGGTTGGAAGCGCTTGTTATTATTGGGCTAGCCAACTTAATTATTACCATTCCCATGGTCTTGAATGGACATGCAGGAGTGAAATACGGCGTGCCCTTTCCCGTTATTGGACGTTCATCCTTTGGTACGAAAGGAATCCATGTTGCTTCTATCATTCGCGGCATCGTAGCATGCGGTTGGTTCGGTGTAAATACATGGCTCGGCGGCTTGGCCATTTACTCAATTTTTATTGTGGTTTCTGGTGGCGATGCCGCTACTGGATTCTCATTCGGCCAGTTCGTGTCATTTGGAATATTTTGGTTACTCAATATGTTCTTCATTTGGAAAGGAACAGAAAGCATAAGGTGGCTTGAGGAATATGCAGCACCTATTTTGGTGGCTATGGGGCTTGTTCTAATTGGTTGGGGCTGGGTCAATGCAGGAAGTTTTGGACTGGTCTTAGATCAAAGCGCACAGTTAGAAAAACCAACTGCTGAGTACTACGAAGAATCGGGACAGAGCTACCTTGAGATCCATCCAATCAAAGACAAAACGGGCCTGGTGAAAGCTACCGAATACCAGCTCACAATTTTAGATGTCGAACAAGGCTGGGAGCCTATAACTGAAGCGCCTATTCAGATTTCAGGAGATGATGCCATTCAAGTTCAATTGAAAAATGACAGCCAAACATCTTCTAAGGTAGCCGCCGTGGAACGGATGGCAGATGAAGGCTTTTCGAGCAAAATATGGAAATACCTTATTTGGCTTACGGCCATGGTCGGCTTTTGGGCTACCATGTCCTTGAGTATTGCGGACATCACGCGATATGCAGCCTCACAATCTGCACAAGTGAAAGGACAATTTATCGGACTGCCAGGCACCATGATGCTCTATTCTTTTGTTGGGATTTTTGTGACCTGCGCGGCGGTGATCAATTTTGATAGTATCCTCATTGCAGCTGATGCGCCATGGGATCCCATATCGCTGATTGCCAAATTTGATTCTGCTTGGGTGGTGGTCACCGCGCAAGTCTTCATGATAATCGCTACCCTAAGTACCAATATTGCCGCCAACGTCATTGCGCCAGCCAATGCCTTTTCAAATCTTTTCCCCAAGCATGTGAGCTTTCGAATGGGAGGAGTGATTACTGGAATCGTTGGAATTATTATTTGTCCTTGGCTTTTGTTGAATGAAATCCAAGGATTGCTCATTGATGTTTCGGCTGTGCTGGGGCCAGTATTAGCGGTGTTGGTTTGCGATTATTTCCTCATTCGGAAAAAGAATATTTCGTTGCCAGACTTATTCAAGGAAAATGGAATCTATGCTTTCGGTGGTTCAGGAGTAAATTACAAAGCCATTGCGGCATTGGTCATTGGCGCTTTTGTTGCCATTGGCGGGAAATGGATTCCAACTATGAAACATCTCTATGATGTGTCTTGGTTTGCTGGATTTATTGTCGCTTTTGGAGTGTATTATTTTTTAATGAAAAGAAACTATGTCAGTTCTAATTAAAAGTGGAAAAGTGGTCACTGCATCTGCGGATTTTTTTGCGGATGTATATTGTGAAGAGGAGAAAATAGTTGCCATTGGCAAAAGCCTAAATGTCTCTGCAGACCGAGAAATTGATGCGACTGGTAAGCTCGTAATTCCAGGTGGAATTGATCCACATGTGCATTTGGAGATGCCCTTTATGGGAACTTATTCTAGCGACGATTACGAAACGGGAACGCGTGCAGCGCTTTTCGGTGGAACCACATCCGTTATCGAGTTTATCCTTCAAACGCAGGGAGACACTTTGCACAATGCCTTGAAAACTTGGCAAGACAAATCCATACACAAAGCTGTAGGCGATTTTTCTTACCACATGGCAGTCACCGATTTTAACGATGATGTAGCCAAAGAAGTCGTGCAGATGATAGAGGAAGAAGGCATAACTTCTTTCAAAACATTCATGGCCTACAAAGGCGCATTGATGATTGACGACGGGCAGATGGTCGCACTAATGAAAGTGGTCAAGAAGCACGGTGGATTAGTTACTGTCCATGCCACCAATGGCGATATAATAGATGCCTTAGTCGAGAAGAATGTAGCCGCTGGAAACACGGCCCCTTTGTACCATTACTTGTCGCAACCTGAAGTAACAGAAGCAGAAGCTTCCGCGCGTTTTGCCGACATGCTTGAATACACAGGCTGTCCCGGATATATCGTGCACATGACTTGCGAAGGCGCTTTGAATGCGGTAAGACGTGCCACAACGCGCAACCAAAAAATATTTGTAGAAACCTGTTCCCAGTATTTGATGATCGATGCTTCGCTTTATGAAAGAGAGGATGGAGCAAAATGGGTGATGAGCCCGCCGCTGCGTGAGAAGAAAGACCAAGAAGCTTTGTGGTCAGGAATCAATCAAGGTTTGATTCAAGTGGTTGGGACAGACCATTGTCCGTTTATGCTTGAGCAAAAAGCCATGGGGAAAGACAATTTTGCCAAAATTCCGAATGGTCATCCTGCAATCGAACACCGTATGGAGTTTATGTATTCTGAAGGTGTGCGAAAAGGAAGAATAAGCTTGCCCAAATTCGTAGAGCTCTGTTCTACCAATGCAGCCAAAATATTCGGTATGTATCCCCACAAAGGAGACATCGCCATTGGTGCCGATGCGGACATTGTGATTTTTGATCCAGAAAAGAGGCATACCATTTCGGTGGATACCCACCACATGCGTTGCGACTATTCGGCTTATGAAGGATGGGAAGTAACGGGCAAGGTGGAGACCGTCTTGCTTCGAGGAAGGGTTGCAATTGAGGATGAAACCTGCCTCATCAAACCAGGAGAAGGGAAATTTATACCAAGAGGAAAGACCTCGAAAGTAATTTAATGGGGTTGTTTATGGTGTCCATTATCGGCGTTGCACTTGTTTTAAAAACAGTCATTGACAAGGGTCAACTCCTTGATCTTTAAAACTACGTGCGCCTTGCTAATGAACACACTAGTTGAGCCAATTGAGAATATGAAAAACTAAATAGAGACCCTAATCGCCTGTAAATGTTCAGGCAAAATATAAACGACTAAAAGCAAGATTATGGCTAGAAAAGTAAAATCAGGACTCATACAAATGAGTCTATCCATGACTGAAGGCGAGGGAACCATCCCCGAAATTTGTGAATCCATGTACCAAAAGCACCTGCCTTTTATCGAAGAAGCGGGCAAATCTGGAGTGCAAATTCTTTGTCTGCAAGAGATCTTTACAACGCCTTATTTCTGTCCTGGACAGGATAGCAAATGGTACGAATCAGCAGAAGCTATTCCTGGCCCGACCACAACGCGTCTTCAAGAAATTGCCAAGAAATACCAGATGGTAATCATTGCGCCGCTTTACGAAAAGGAGCAAGCAGGCATATTGTACAATACCGCTGCAGTGATCGATGCCGATGGAGAATACCTAGGGAAATACCGCAAGAACCACATTCCACATACAAATGGCTTTTGGGAGAAATTCTTCTTCAAGCCTGGAAATCTTGGTTACCCTGTTTTCCAAACGCGCTATGCGAAAGTGGGTGTTTACATCTGTTATGATCGACACTTTCCCGATGGGGCGAGGGCCTTAGGATTGAATGGAGCCGAAATTGTTTACAATCCGTCGGCTACCGTAGCTGGTTTGAGCGAGTATCTATGGAAATTAGAACAACCCGCACACGCTGTCGCCAATGGCTATTTCATGGGCTGCATCAACCGTGTGGGCATGGAGAAACCCTGGAACCTCGGAGAATTCTACGGACAGTCTTATTTCGTTGATCCGCGTGGTCAAATATTTGCCCAAGCTTCTCGCGACAAAGATGAGTTACTCGTCGCCGAATTTGATCTGGATCTAATTGAAGAGGTAAGATCTACGTGGCAATTTTACAGAGACCGTCGTCCAGAAACGTATGGCGGTTTGACCAAACTGTAAGTCGCCAAAATGGTGATGAGCAGTTGAAGCACATGGATTTCCCATGAGAATTGAGTGATGAACAAATCAGAAAATCAGGATGTCAGAATATAAAAAACCGAGCAGCCCTGCCGAGTTCGCTAAGAACTTCCAGCAGAAAAAACCATTGATGAACCAGACCGAGGCGCACTTTGAAAGTGCCCGTTGTTTGTTTTGTTACGATGCTCCTTGCATGGATGCTTGCCCGACAGGGATTGATATTCCGCTGTTTATTAAGCAGATTCACACTGGGAATGTAGACGGAGCAGCTAAGACCATTTACGATTCCAACTGGATGGGGAATGCTTGCGGAACAGTTTGCCCTACTGGTGTGCTCTGCGAAGGGGCCTGCGTTTACAATCATCAGGATGTTTTACCCGTTCAAATAGGTCGCCTTCAAAATTATGCCACCGACAAAGTGATTTCTGCTGGAAAGAAGCTGTTCAGTGAAGGCGCGGACACGGGTTTTAAAGTGGCCATAATAGGTGCTGGTCCTGGTGGTGTTTCTTGTGCTGCCGAATTGCGCACATTGGGTGTTGCCGTTGAGATATTCGAAGCGAAAGACAACCAGTCTGGTCTTTTAATCAATGGCGTCGCACCTTACAAGATTACCAATGAAGAGGTGCAGGCCGAAATGGATTACCTGCAGAGCCAGTTGAATTATAAGATTCATTACAATAGCCCGATTGAAACCAAAGCCCAAATTGCTGAACTAGAAGCAAATTTCGATGCGGTTTTCATTGGAGTCGGACTCGGCGCAACAGCTTTCCGCAATATCCCTGGAGAGGATTTGAGCGGCGTGGTTGGCGCCGTTGAATTCATAGAAAAATTGAGATTGAACCATGAGAAAACACCCCTTGGAAACAAGGTGGTCGTTTTGGGAGGGGGAAATACCGCCATGGATGCTGCTTCGGAATCTGCCCGAATGGGTGCTTCAGAAGTTACCCTTGCTTATCGCGGAACCAAAGAGAAAATGGGTGCGTACAAATTTGAATACGATTTGGCCTTGAGCGCTGGAGTAAAAGGTGTTTTTGAGGCTAATCCAATTGAGATATTGGGCAATGGGAGTGTAAGTGGCGTGAAGTTCGCCTCTGCTTCGGGAGAAGAATTTGTTGTGGGTTGTGATCAAGTAATCAAGGCAACAGGTCAAGCAAAAAGCGGTGGTCTTTTCGAATTGATTGCCGATTTGGATCTAGACGAGAACCAACGAGTAAAAGTAAACCCAGATTCCAACCAGACTTCAAACCCCAAGTACTTTGCCGGTGGCGATGCCATTAACGGTGGAGCAGAAGTGGTCAATGCTGCATACGACGGCAAGCTGGCGGCAAATGGAATCCTCGCGTATTTGACAAATAAGAAATAGAAAAAACTAAGATGGCAGATTTATCAGTTGATTTCGCAGGAATAAAAGCACCAAATCCATTTTGGCTTGCTTCGGCACCACCTACCAATTCGGGATACCAAATCATGAAAGCATTTGATGCAGGATGGGGAGGCGCCGTATGGAAAACTATGGGTATGCCCACCATCAATGTTTCTAGCCGCTACGGTTCGACTAATTATGGAGACACGCGTATGGCTGGGTTTAGCAATATTGAGCTCATCACCGATCGACCTCTGGAGGACAATTTGCGCGAGATACGCGAAGTAACCGAGCGCTTTCCAGATCATGCGGTCATTGCATCATTGATGGTTGACACCCGTGAAGAATGGATCGACATCATCAAGCAAGTGGAAGATGCAGGTGCGACAGGAATTGAATTGAATTTTGGTTGTCCACATGGCATGTGCGAACGTGGAATGGGTTCGGCTGTAGGTCAAGATCCGGTTGTGCTTAAAACAATTGTAGAGTGGGTGATGGACGCGGCTATAATTCCAGTGATTACAAAACTGTCTCCAAACATCTCACATATCACCGATCCAGGTTTGGCTGCTGTTGAGGGCAAGACCGATGCCATTTCATTAATCAATACGATTAAGAGCATTGTGGGCATCGATTTGGATACCTACGCTCCATATCCAGTAGTTGATGGTAAGGGAACGAATGGAGGTTATTGCGGCCCTGCTGTAAAACCAATTGCATTGCATATGCTGAAAGAATTGGCCCAGCATCAGCAAATTAAGCGAACACCTCTGAGCGGAATAGGTGGAATTGAAAATTGGCGTGATGTGGTTGAGTTTATTCTTTTAGGTGCCACTTCGGTTCAGGTATGCACAGCTGTGATGCATTACGGATTCGGGATCGTTCGAGAAATGGAAGCTGGTCTACGCCAATTCATGGACGATAAGGGCTATCAGACCATTTATGATTTTGCTGGCAAAGCACTGCCCAATGTGACCGAATGGAAACACCTGAATCTGAAGCACGATGTGAAAGCCAAAATCAATGCCGACAAATGTATCGGTTGTAATTTGTGCTACATTTCTTGTGACGATGGAGCTCATCAGGCTATAGGATTGCCTACTGATGGCTCTCATGTTCCAAATATCATCGAAGAAAACTGTGTGGGGTGCAACCTCTGTTCTTTGGTTTGTCCTGTGGAAGATTGCATTACCATGGTGCAAAAAGATGACGGAACACAACATGAGACTTGGGATGATTTGACTAAAACCAATAAAATCCCAGATACTTTTAACGATGTTCGAGCAGGTGGGAAAGGACACTATGTTCCGGAGCCATCAGACGCTTTTAAGACGAAGAGGAAAGACAAGTCGGGCTGGTAGTGCACGTATGAAACTCATGATGCCCTGGACTAAACGGTGCCTATTCCTGTATTGGTTTTGACTGCAAAAGCACTTTTTGGAATTCATTTTTTTTCTTCGAGTAGGTCTCGTTCAGTTGCTTGGTGAATTTCTCGAGCTCTGCTGACACCGTTTTTACGTAAGACTTAAATTTATCATTGTCTTCTTGGCTCATTCTATCCTCTTCGAATACATCGATAAGGCCCAGCAGATTGCTTACGGGTTTTCTCAAACCGTGTGAAATATCAAAAGCGATTCCCTCTAGTGTGATTTGATATTCTTTCAGGTAATTGATGTTTTCAAAAACTCCGTACCATTCGGTCACGTTTTTATACCTTCTGGGAACAGCGATACCTCGCATCCATTTGCTCTCAGTATTGCCCACTAATCTGAATTCTTTGACCCATGGCTGGAAGTCTCGAATGGCCGCGCCAATGCTATTTTTGAATGATTTTCTGTCATCGGGATGAACCAAATTTACCATGAAAAAGGGATCTTCCATTAGCTGTTTTGGTTTTAGCGCGGGATGTAAATTGGATATTCCTGCACTGGTAAAAGAAAAGTTGTACTGGTTTTCCTCGTGGTGATAGTCCAGTTGAAAAATCGCTCCTGGTACATTGTCTGTCAAAAACCTCAATCGTTTTTGATCAAATTGTATCTGCTTACTTTGTTTAAGGAGCAACTTTCGTCTTTCGAGGTATCGAATCACCTTCTTGGCAATAAGTGCAACGGCATGTTCTTTATCAACACTGTGCTTTCTGCTTTTTTTATCCATCAAGCAAAGAGTGCCAATTTTTGTTCCTCTTGGGGTAACAAGTGGTGCGCCAATATAGAATCGAATATTTGGCTCTCCTGTCACATATACATTGTCTTTGAATCTCTCGTCAGATAAAGCGTCATGGACTGTGAAAATTGGTTTTTCACTCTGAAGGGTTTCAACACAAAAGAAATCTTTCAGTAAGACTGATCTCATGTCCATTCCTTTCTTTGCAATGGAATATTGTTGATCTCCATCAGATAATGTGATTAGCGCAAATGACGCTTCACAGATTGCGGCTGCAATTTCAAGAAGTTCGTTGAGCTCTTCGTCCTCTCCTTTGTCCAGTAAATCATACTTCTTGATCTCTGCCGAAGCGTGAACATTTTGAGTCAAGTGAGCGTCGAATGGCATACGTTTTTTTCCTAAAATGGATACACTTTGAAAGGTATAACGACTACCTCTAGTTGAAGTTTAGGCTTCTAGGGCTGTTTTCGATGATACCCTTTAATTCTTACTTGAAACTTGAATTTCCGGTGACGAAACTCAAGTATTTTCAACTTCTTCGCTCCTCAAATAGGAGGTCATTATGAACCAAACAGAAATGACTCTACTTCAGTGGAACTAAATCTGCGTTTATTTGGTGAAGGATTTGCAAGAAACACCTATCATGAAAAAGACATCGATCATTGGATCTATCTCAATTTTTATTCTCCTTTTATTCCATTCATGTCAAGCACAAAAGGACTCGAATATTTCCGAGCGATTTTTTTCGAACGACTCTAAACTTGACGCACAAGTCCAAAAGCATTTTAATGCGATGGACGAGCGCTCTAGGGTTGCCCAAATGATCGTTACATCCGCAGGAGATTTGGGTAAACCCGATGAGGTGGTTTACCAATTAGCTCAAAACAATCAGATTGGGGGAGTTGTTTTTCTAAAAGGAACAAAGGAGCACCACAAGGCGATGATCGATAGTTTGAACTCGATCTCTAAAGCGATGGGGCTGGCTCCACTCGTCTTTTCTATCGATGCAGA
>JBLIEU010000029.1:0-28007 GCA_047633195.1 Cryomorphaceae bacterium
CGCTGGACTTGGGACATTTTTATCCTGGAAGACCAAAGTGTATTAATCGGTGGTGCCATTGCCACGGACACCTTTCAACCGAACTTATTTCGCCATTTGATGCGCTTGCTTCCCGACGGGAGCCACGATGATACTTTTCCCATTGTCGAAGCGATGCCTCAGTGATTGAATACGCACATTGCAAAGCTCAATCCCGATTTCAGTGTGGATACGGGATTTGTTTCGCCGCTCTTTTACGAGTCCATTTGCTGTGGGCTTCACACAGAAATGAAATTAATGGATAGCCAGGAACGGCTTTGGTTTTCTGGAGATCAAGTACGTTTAGCAGAAAACTCTGATGAAGTACTTGATTTGGTTCGGCTATTGCCCGATGGTATGGTTGATCCCGAATTTTCAATAGGACGTATAGAAGCAAATTATCCGGGAGGATGGTTTGTACCACTGACGCTAGTCTCTAAAATAATCGAGCCCGATTTGGAAGCCGAGGTATTCTTTTTGTCGGGCGTATTCAGCCATTACAACGATACTGCTCAAGCTGCTATTACTGGCATCAATGACGGGGGGTACATTCAAGAAAACTACTTCGACAATCAAGGGAGTACGTTCAATTCATACGATCCTAATGATCCGACCGATTATGATGCTCCGGTTATTCGCGCCTTGGAACATCTGCCCGATGGTAGTTTGATGGTTGGTGGATCTTTCAGCGACTTTATGGGCGTGGAGCGGTATAGCATGGTCAAACTAATCCAAGGGGCGGTGAGCACCAGAGATCTAGATCGGATGGAGAATGTGATCAAGACTTATCCCAATCCGGCCAGCGATAGGGTTACGGTTCAATTGGTGACTGAGCGCGGTCACCGAGCGGGGTCGAGGTGGAGCCGAAGTAACCGAATTGAATCGATAAGAATCGTTGACCTTTCAGGAAGAACGGTGGCGGAGTATCCATGGCAAGGTAAATTGGGAAACTACGACGTGTCAGACCTTGCAGAAGGGCTTTACATTGTCGAAATTGTACAAGAAGGAAGACAAGTATATTCCGATAAATTTATTGTGCAACACTAAAAAAATGAAAAACGAACGCCGCCTGTCTTGAGCGGTGGATCCTGAGCGGAGTCAAAGGGAGTCGAAAGGATTAACGAACGCTGAATGACGAAATGGTGTGGCGAAAGAAGGATTATCTTGAAAGATAGTTGATTTCATTATTCTCAACTCGGTATTCAGTGTTTGAACCGCTAATATTCAGTGTTTGAACCGCTAAAATGAATACTAAAATGTCAAACACTGACTAACAATTGATGAATCAATCTTCCAAACACTCATCCACCTCTTCGACTTCGATCTCATCCAAAGTAAAGTTGAAGTTGCTATTGGTTAACTGCTCGGAAGTAAAATTCTCAGGAACGAAATAGATTCCGTTTAGTTTTCCCACCCTCGACTTCAATCCGGGGATGCACTCGCCTTCGATTCGCCCCGACTCTCTCAGCATGCCCTCGTAGTAAAGGTTGATGTCCATCGCCAAAGTCACCGCCTGGTCTGCGGTGTTTTCTACTTTTAGCAAAAGCGCATCCTTCTTTACTCCGTCCGCATCTTTGGCCTGTCCCCACTTGGTGGAGATCTCCAGTCCGTTTACTTTCTGGTATTGCGTGTAGCTGCGCTGTGCCGAGCAACTTGTGATCATTGCCATTAAGGCTATGGCGAAGAGGGTATTTTTCATAGTTGAATTTTGGGGTAAATTTGGATAAAAAAGGTGACTTTAATTACTTGAATCTTTCGGAAGATTCCACCCCCGTCTTCAGCTTCGCAAGCTACGCTGAATCCCGCCAGACGTGGGCTAAGTATGCTAATTAAAAAAAAAAGATTGTCCAGATAGAAACGGAAGCTCAATCTAAAAGATAAATTGAGTTGGTGTGGTCTCCCCCGACTGGCGGGGGAGGATATTCTTCTTTGGTCTCGTGAAGCTACCACAGGGATTCCCAGACGGAGGTGGATACTCGTTGATTGGAGCAGTGCCTTTAGGTAAGTCAATCAAAAAAAATCCACCCCAATTTGAACCTACCTTAATCTTCCGTGTACCGAAGGGAAATCAACAGCAATGAATTTGGTTTCCACAATTACTCAAGAGCGCAATGACCCAAGGTATCTCCAGATATTCTTACTGGGGTCATTCTTGGCCTACGGGCTACTATTTCTTCAATGGTCCGCGAGGCTCGATGTTTTTTCTGCGGCAGTCGTTTCTTCCATTGCCACCCAAATAGTCTGGGCAAAACTCAAGAATCAGCCTTTGACCTCCGTCAAGAGCGCACTGATCAGCGCGCTGGGGCTTTGTTTGCTCTTGAGAGTGGATTCCGCTTGGGTCATGTCTTTGGCGGGAATTGCCACCATTTCGTCTAAATTTTTAATTCGATACAAAGGCAAACATGTCTTCAACCCCACCAATTTTGGAATCATATTGGCCATTCTCACGGGTCATGCTTGGATTTCACCTGGGCAATGGGGCCACGGCGAAACGGGCATACTGCTTATACTATTGGGGGCCACGGGCATCCTGCTCCGAGTAAAGCGTTGGGATCTCTCTTTGACTTTTCTCTTGGTGCTGTTTGGTTTGGAGTCGTTGAGACTTATCGCTTATCTCGGCTGGGATTGGCCCGTGGTTTTTCACCGCTTCAATAGCGGCACCATTCTGCTCTTCGCCTTTTTTATGATTACCGACCCGAAGACAACTCCCAATAGCCGAAAGGGGAGAATCCTCTGGTCTGGAATGATTGCCTTACTCAGCTTTTTCCTTGGTCAGTTTTTCTACCTGTACCAAGCCCCGCTTATTGCATTATTCATCATTTCATTCACCACTCCACTCATCGACAAGGTATTTAAAGCCGAGCGATTTAAGTGGATACCTAAAACCCAAAACATATGAAAAGGAGAATCACCGCCATTTTTATGGCCATGCTGATTATCAGCACCGATGTGTCGGCTTTCTGCGGATTTTACGTCGCAAAAGCATCGACCGATTTATTCAACGAAAAATCAGAAGTCATTCTGGTAAGAGATGGCGATCGCACCGTCATCACCATGAGCAACGATTTCAAAGGCGACGTCAAAGACTTTGCGATGGTCGTGCCCGTGCCGGTCGTTCTGAGAGAAGACCAGATCAAGGTCGTGGAAAGAGAAATATTTGACCGACTGGACGCATACTCAGCTCCTCGATTGGTGGAGTACCACGATGCGAATCCGTGTCAGCCGGTGGTGGCTTACCGCAATGAAATGTCTATGAAGAGCACGGCGGTTCCTGACATGGTGATGGAAGAGGAGATGGACGACGATGCATCGGATTACGGTGTGACCATCGAGGCAGAATACACCATTGGGGAATACGACATCCTTTTGCTTAGTGCCGAGGAATCTGATGGGCTAGAGACTTGGCTTACCAAAAATGGATACCAAATTCCTGCCAAGGCTGCGGATGTATTGGAGCCTTATATTCTGAGCGACACGAAATTCTTTGTGGTAAAGGTCAATCTGGACAAGCAACAGCGAAAGGGATTTGATTACTTGCGCCCGATTCAAATCAGTTTTGAGAGCGACCGATTCATGCTTCCCATCAGACTGGGAATGGCAAATGCCAATGGTCCTCAAGATTTGATCGTTTATGCTTTTACCAGAACGGGCAGAGTAGAGGCCGTTAATTACCGAACGGTGAAAATTCCTACTGCAAATAAAATTCCTTTGTTTGTGAATCGATACTTTGGCGAGTTTTACCAAGACCTCTTTCATCGATCGTATCACAAAGAGGGAAGAAGTGCGGTATTTTTAGAATACGCTTGGAACGTAAGCCCGATGCAAGGAATGAAGTGCGACCCTTGTGTATCTCCACCACCGGTATTCGGTGATTTTGCTACCGCAGGGGTAAGCTGGGTGTCGGGTATGAATTACGAGAGTCAAGTGTTTTTTACTCGCCTCCACGTGCGCTACACCGAGGATCGCTTTCCGCAAGACTTGCAGTTTCAGGTTACTCCGAATGCAGAACATTTTCAGGCACGATACATTATCACGCATCCTGCCAAAGGCGATCTCAATTGCTCAGAGGGAGATAGATATGTTCGCAATCTGGAAAGCCGAAGAAGTCTTGAAGTGAAGGAATTGGCTGCCCTTGCGGGATGGACCAATCCCAATTACACCGATTATGTTACTGAGTATTCAAAGCAATTTAAGCCAGACAAATATGCTCCTCAAAGAAATTCATTTCTGCCCTCGTCGATTTTACCTGGTGCAGACGGTAATGAAAAATCATGGGCTAAATGGCTATTTCCTCTCGTGGTATTGGCAGGAGTTTTATTGCTCCGCAACAAGCGAAAGAGAGAAAGGAATTGAAGCAACTTTAAAGCACCTTTCAGCGTCTAAAAAGGTGAGCGACCAATCGTTCACCTTTTTTCCATTCAGACCGCCTTATAGTTGATGAAATTTCTCAGAGTATAATCTCCGAGTTTTCAGTGAATTAGTTATATTACAAGCTATTCGTTATGGTCACTAAAAAAATATTTCTTTTCGTCTTTTTATTCATGTGCACTGCAGCAATCATGAATGCTCAGAAATCATCAGGCGATGACGCGTTGCCCCATAGTCCGCTAGATGTTTTTATCCCCAATGCTTTTACTCCTGATGGAAATGGGTTGAATGACTCGTTTGGGGTGGTCGTAAATGGACCTGAAATAGACGTATACGAGTTTATGGTTTTGGATAGAAACGGAAACGAAGTATTCTTCACAACCAATCCCGATGAAAATTGGGACGGGACGATTAAGGAAAGCTCTTACACCTCCAGTCCTTCGATGTTCATATACATCTTGAAGATAAAATCGGTAGAAGACAGGGGACCTATGACCCTTAGAGGTCACGTTGTGTTAATCCGCTAGGCAAACACAGGTTTTCTCGTTTCTGTCGCTTTTTGGATCTTCAAGAGAAGATCAACAGATGATTTCCCACTCAGTCTGATCAAGCCAACTCTTCTGGCAGAAGCCATGCAGGCTTCTTTCAAGAAGTTATCGCGGCAGCCGATATTGATCATCGCTTTGTACATGGCCTTTCTTACATGGCGTGGCTCGTCTTTTATGCAACCTGAAATAGCGTTGATGTGGTCAATGAAAAAATCTTCGCCTAATGTATTTTTTTGCTTCGCTACGGAAGCTAGTGTGGAATAGGCATAACAACGCTTATCGTCTTCTTTGCTTTTCTTCCAAACGTCGATAAAGTGCACGGCATGGCTGGATTTGGCGACAATATTTTCACAAAACTTATCTGAAAAAGGTGACGGGTAGACTTGTTCAATCCTATCTGACATCTCATCTAAGGTATAGCTCTTAGGCTCGTCGATGTAAGTTCCCAATACTTTAAGGTCATGATTGTTACCCGCATAGAGTTCGTCAGCGAGAACGGCGTCAGTGCTTAGTTGTTTTGCCACTTTTTGAACGGTCGAGATATTTAAGCCGAAGGTATCATCGCCATTCGTGATCTTTTTAGACCAGCCGTTCTTTATGTCAGTAGTAGGAATGGTCTTTAGTTCTGCGGTAAGTTTGTCTAAGGTCATATGGTCAAATAATGATGGTTGAATATCGAAGGTAGGTGAATATTGCAAGGAATAAAAACAGTTCAGCTGGAAAATTCAGCTTACTGCTGTTGAAAAATGACTGACCAGTGTATTTTTGAAATCAAACAATTTCGTAACAACCAGACTTGTAAGAGCATGATCCATTTCTCCAAAGATTTCAACCAATTCTTTAAAGAACTAGCGGCTAACAACCACAAAGATTGGTTTGACATCAACCGAGATCGCTACCACAAAACCATCAAAGAACCCTTTGAAGTATTCGTTTCGGACTTGGTAGATGAGTTGAAAAAAGATGACCCCAGGCTTAATATCAATCCGAAATCAGCCATTTTTCGAATCAATCGAGACATACGTTTCAGTAAGGATAAATCTCCTTATAAGCTGAATCGATCGGCTGCCATTGCGCCAAACGGTAAGAAGAGTATCGCCCAAGGTGGGATCTACATAGAAATAGGTCCGGGAAGGATGATGGTAGGAGGCGGAGCATTTCACCCCGAGAAAGAAGAGCTGCAAAGCATCAGGGAAGCAATAGCTGATAACCCTAAGAGGTTCAGAAAGGCGATTGAAGATGAGAAGTTTTTGAAGTTCTATGAAGAAATTTATGGAGACGAGAATAAGCGCTTGCCGAACAAAGAGCTCATGGAAGCTGCCAAAAAAGAACCGCTCATTTTTAAGAAGAATATGTATTATTTCTGTGAATCTTCTCCTGAAATTGTTACTTCAGATAATCTTATTCAAACTATTGTAGAGCAGCACAATGCAGCTGATCTAATAAGGGGGTTCATCTCAAAAGCCGTGGGCTAATTTTCATTTTTTATTTTATTCCAAGTGTCGATGAGATTATCCTGATTGGGACGATTTTCTTCCTCTTCGGCTAAAGCTGGGGTATCCTTAAGCGATTGGCGACATTCTTCTGGTAGAGATTGATACAGAGCGGTTCCCTTTGTTTTCCAAGCTATCATTTCATCAGACACTCGTTTGATTACTTTCCCAGGATTCCCAACCACTAGGCTCCTCGCGGGAATATCTTGTCCTGATGCGACAAAGCTCAAGGCCCCGACAATCGATTCCTTGCCAATCTTAACATCATCCATGATAACGGCATTCATGCCAATGAGACAATTCTCCCCTAGATGCGCACCGTGAATTACAGCTCCGTGACCCACATGGGCTGAAGACTCCAGAACGACCGTTTTTCCTGGGAACATATGGATGGTGCAATTCTCCTGAACGTTGCAGCCATCTCCAATTTCTATTCGGCCCCAGTCTCCGCGTATGGTGGCTCCAGGTCCGATGTAGACATCTTTTCCGATAGTCACATTTCCTGTCACCGTTGCATTCGGATGAATAAATGCTGTTGGGTGCACAACAGGAGTGAAGCCCTTGAAGGAAAAGATATTACTCATAAATTAAACGTTTGGGTTTTCCAGAATCACAGCATAGCCTTGACCTACACCAATACACATGGTGCAGAGGGCGTAGCGCTTGTTCTGAAGGTTGAGTTCTAGAGCCGCAGAATAAGTGATCCTGTTTCCAGACATGCCTAACGGGTGTCCCAGTGCTATAGCTCCGCCGTTTGGATTTATGCGTGGATCATTGTCCTCAAGTCCAAGCGAACGAGTGACTGCTAAACTCTGTGCAGAGAAGGCCTCATTGATCTCAATAACGTCCATGTCATCTAGGCTAAGTCCCGCTCTTTTAAGCGCCTTTCTGGTGGCGTCAACTGGGCCTATGCCCATAATTCGTGGCTCCACACCAGCTACTCCGCTGCACACGATGCGAGCCAGTGGCTTCAAGTTGTGTGTTTTTAGTCCTTGCTCAGAAGCGATGAGAGTGGCACAGGCTCCGTCATTTAGGCCCGAAGCATTTCCTGCAGTCACGGTGCCTCCTTCTTTGCGAAAAGCAGGTCGTAGTCCAGCAAGAACCTCTGCGGTTGTGCCTTTCCTTACAAATTCATCGTGAGCAAATCGTATAGGATCTTTCTTCCGCTGAGGAATAAACACGGGTAGAATCTCCTTGTCAAGTCTTCCGTTTTCTTGGGCTCTTGCAGCCTTCTCGTGACTCCAAGCGGCAAAGCGATCTTGGTCTTCACGCGAAATTTTATGGATGTCGACTAGGTTTTCGGCAGTTTGCCCCATGGCATCCGTGCCGTAAATCTCTTCCATTTTTGGGTTGATAAATCTCCATCCAAAACTGGAGTCATAGAGCTTGCTGTCCTGACCAAATGGGGTTGATGCTTTAGACATTACCCAGGGGCCGCGCGTCATGTGTTCCATTCCTGCCGAAATAAACACGTCACCTTCATTTGCTTTGATGGCTCTGTAAGCATGAACGATTGCGCTCATTCCCGAAGCGCAAAGTCTGTTTACCGTTTCACCGGGAACGGTGAAGGGTAGGCCAGCCAAAAGGAGCGCCATTCTAGCGATGTTCCGATTGTCTTCACCTGCCTGATTGGCGCAACCCATAATCACGTCATCGATCGCCGCCCAATCCATATCAGGATGGCGATCCATGAGCCCCTTGAGAGGATATGCTGCGAGATCATCAGCCCTCATAGTGCTCAATGCACCTCTGAATCGGCCTATTGGCGTTCTGATTCCATCTACGATGTATGCTTCTTTCATATTAGATTTCCCAGTCTTTTGAAGTTCTATAAACGCTACCAAAAAAGGATGCTACAACATCTTCATCTTGATTGGTAATGCTAATTTGATAATGTGCTACTTTTTCGCCGAGGTTGGTTTCGCGCGCTTCAGCCGTTAGTATGTCTGCCAATTGCACTTGCCGAAAGTGAGCTATGGATGTCCCCGTTGATACAGCCATTTTTCCATGGCCATTGCTGGCAAAGGCCAATGCGCTATCGGCAAGGCTGTAGGTTACACCACCGTGAGCAATGCCAAACCCGTTCAGCATTTCGTCCTTTACCTTCATTTTGAGCTTGGCGTAGCCTTTATCCACCACTATTACCTCAATGCCCAGCCATCGGCTGAAAGCATCTTTTTTCATCATCTCCTCCACAATCCTCCAAGATGACGGCTTTTTATCGGGCATTAATTTTCAATTAGATTTTCTGAATAGAAGGACTTTTTTTCCTTCACCATTTTCTTTAGCAATACACTCGGTCTGTAACGGTCTTCACCGTATAACTCTTGCAGCGCTTCCAATTGTTGTAAAACGACATCTATCCCCAATTCATCGGCCCATTGAAATAAACCCTTTGGATAGTTTACCCCGCGAGTCATGGCTAGTTCGATTCCTTCTCGGGTAGAAATGTTGAGGTAAAGGGCGTCGGCAGCCTCGTTGATCAACATCACCAGAATTCGGTGAAGCACTTTTTGCCCCAGTTCCCTGTCTTCTGTGGGCTTAGGATTTTCGGCTCCATCGGTGTAGTCATAATATCCTCTTCCTGATTTACGACCCAACCAGCCTGCTTCCATCATTCGCTTTTGAGTGAATGATGGTCTGTATCGAGGGTCGTAGAAGAATTCGGTGAAAACCGTTTCCGTAACAACATAGTTGATGTCATTTCCGATGTAGTCCATTAGTTCAAATGGCCCCATTCTAAAACCACCCAGCTCTTTTACGGCCCAATCTATTGTGGGAATGTCAGCGATGCCTTCTTCCAAAATACGCAAGGCTTCGCCATAAAACGGGCGAGCCACACGGTTTACAATGAAGCCAGGAGTGTCTTTCGCGATCACTGTCACTTTTCCCCATGAGTCGATCAGATTCCTTGCCTCAACCAACGCATCTCCCGATGTTTGAACAGCGGGTATTATCTCTACCAATGGCATCAAAGGCGCAGGGTTGAAAAAGTGAATTCCAAGAAGGCGATGAGGCTTAGTGCATGCCGCCGCAATTTTTGCGATACTCAAACTTGACGTATTCGTAGCAAGTATCGTAGTGTCGTCAGCTATTAGCTCTAAATGACTGAATAGGTTAATTTTAGCATCTATATCTTCAACAATAGCTTCGATCATTAAGTCGGCGCCAGCTAGGTCTTCGAGATTATTGCAAAATTCGATTCTTGCATGAATAGCATCTGCTTCTTTACGCGTTAAGCGCTCTTTTTCGACTTGTCGATCGAGTATTTTTGTCAGCTTTCCCGATGCTATTTCCAGGGCTTCTCTACTGTTGTCAAATAGGCAAACGTCATGTCCTGCGGTGGCGGCTACTTGAGCGATACCTGCACCCATTGAGCCACTTCCGATTACCGCAATTTTGGAGTCCTTATTTAGTTTACTCATTTCTTATTCTCCTTTAAAATCAGGTTTTCTCTTCTCCAAAAATGCGGTTACACCCTCATTGTAATCATATGTGCTCCCCGCTTTCGTTTGGAGCTGTTCTTCCAGGGCAAGTTGGGAGGATAAACTATTTTGCATGGAGTAGTTCAGCGCTTTCTTTGTGAAAGCTAGCCCCTTTGTGGGCATTCCAGCTAGTTTCGTCGCTATTGATTCTATGACAGAATCTAAGTCGTCATCGGGCACTGCTTTGTAGATCATTCCCATCTCTTGGGCTTCTTTTGCAGAAACCTTGTCGCCGAGCATCATCAAAGCCGAAGCTCTTTGAAAACCGATAAGCCTTGGAAGAAAAAACGTTCCTCCACTATCGGGAATGAGTCCGATTTTGCTAAAAGCCTGTATGAAAGAGGCGGATTCACGGGCTATTACCACATCGCAAGCTAGGGCTATGTTTGCTCCAGCGCCTGCTGCAACGCCATTTACCGCGGCAATCACTGGCTTATCGAGGTTTCTGATCTTCTCAATGATAGGATTGTAGTGGTCGCGAACGATACTGCTAAGAGGCGGCCCTTCTGGGTCGGTAACCTCCTGCAAATCTTGTCCTGCACAAAACGCTTTTCCTATTCCTTGAATTACCACTGCTCGCACCGCTTTATCAGCTTGACAATCATCAAGAGCAGCGTGCAATGCATAAGACATTTCCTTGTTAAAACTGTTGAATACTTTGGGTCGATTAAGCTTGAGAAAAGTAATTGCTCCTTGCTTTTCGATTAAAATTGATTCCATGTAGGTGGTTGAAATTGATCAAGCGAAGTTAACTGAAAAGATAATCCCCACAAGGCACATCGCACGTTGAAAAATGATGGATTGGACTCCCAGAAACATTGACATGTTGCTATTAGTTTTTGTAACTTTCCACTCAAATAATTTAACGCTACAACCAATATGAAATTTCGTTTTACGCTATTTGCCTTTCTCGTATACTCTTTAGCCTTTTGCCAAGACATAGAAGGACGTTGGGTGAATTCAAGTTTTTCAGGCGATGAAAATTTGGCCTACGAATTTCTAGAAGGTGAAATAGTTAAGATGTACTACGCAGGCGAGGAAATAACTACAAAGAAGCCTGTCGGATATGATCTTAAAGAAAAAGGAGACTTTTTTGTGATGACCATGGAGTACACCAATGCTATTAATGGATTTAACGCCAATGTTTTCGGTCTAGTCAAAATTATCAGCAAGAATCAAATGAAAATGGAGTTTTGGGATAAAAATAAATTACCCGAAGAGCTGGAATTCAGCACCGAATCATTGATTTTTACTAGAGAGTAATCACTTTAAGGGCTTCATCGAATGAGTAGATCCCATTAAAATTGGAGATTTCCTTAGGGAAATTCGAAGGAAAGGCAGCTCTTGGTTAAATACAGGCAAACTTTTGAAGAGGCGGTTAAAGCGGCCACGACGGACTGAGCTCCTTGGCAGATCATTCCTGCTGATGACAAATGGAAGATGAGAGGAGTCGTGTCTTCGATCATGGCAGAAAATATTCTCGGTTTGGATACCCCTCAAGTAATTGATAACTATTAAGATTGATTGAAATATCAAATAGAGTAAGAGAACTAACCCTCTCTTTTTAATATTTCATTTCTTTATCCTCACTTAACCAAATCATTGCCCGATGAAAACCCCCAAATACTTTTTCCTTTTCGCGATTACACTCTTATTTCACTCTTGTGGAACGGGAGAATCAGTAGATTCTGCTCAGGCTAGCGATAGCATTGCAACAGAAGCACCTCAGATAGATGAAGGTCACAACAGCGAAGGTTCATTGGACTGGATGGGAACGTATGCGGGCATTCTTCCCTGCGACGATTGCGAAGAACTCCAAGCTGAAGTAACTCTGGGAGAAAATGGGCGCTTCTCCCGCAAATTGGTCTACAAAGGAAAATCGAAGACTCCACTGCTTAGCATGGGAATGTTCGAGTGGAACGAGGCAGGTTCTGAAGTTACCCTAAAGAGCTTTAAAGGAAATAGCCAAGTCTTCAAAGTGGTAGAGAACCGACTCATTTATCAACTGCCCGAGGGAGTCACAGGAGAGTTTTTTCTATCGAAAGTTCAAGTGAAGGAAGAAGAGGCAGTTTAGCTGCAAACGCTGTTTTATTTAGATTACCGATCGTCCTATCCCAGAACCGAGAATGTTATTTGCTTCAGGGCTTTTCAGCCAATAATGAAGAATACCCGAATAGATTTCTCTGAAGTCGGTAGTGTAAATCAAATCACCTTGATCCAAGCTTTGGAGCGAAGGCATTTCGCCTCTTAGTCCTGGTTTTTTCAAGCCACCACTGAGGAGTAAAAGGTTTCCTGCGGTGCCGTGATCGGTTCCACCACCCGCATTTTGAGCCACCCTGCGTCCGAACTCGCTGAAGACCATTACCAGCGTGTCATCCCAAAGATTGGCTTTCTGCAAGTCATTCTTGAATGCGGTTAATGAATCCCCGACATTCATGAGCAATCGTTCCTGTGTCCCTCTTTGATTGGCATGTGTATCAAATCCCGAGATGGAAGTATAGAAGACCCTCGTTTCGGCACCTGCCTTGATAAGATTGGAAGCGATGCGAAGATCAGCACCAAGGGCATTCGACGGAGAATTGTTTTCTTTTGAATTCGTTTTGATCAAACTTGAAAGGTAATCTGCACCTTCAGTAACGCGAGTCGCAGTTTGGTATAGATAAGACGCCATACCGTGATCGTGCTTCTGGCTATGAGCCATGGCTTGCAAAAGTCGATCGTCCTTGATCCGTTTGATTCCGTTCAGGTTGGCTATGGCCAATGATTTCCCCTCGGAGGCCTTCATTGCCAGACTCAAGCTTTCATTGATTTCCAGCGATGGAAAGTCGCTTTGGCTATTTTTAGACCAATGTCCCAGCCAGCCTTGGTCGGAGTATGATTTCCCGTCCGTGGCTGTATGCCATATATCCATACTTCTAAAATGCGACCGATTTGGTTCGGGATAACCGACCCCTTGGAAAATAGCCATCTCTCCTTCATCGAAAAAATTCTTCAGAGAACTCAATGATGGATGTAGACCTATTTCATCAGTTAATTGAGCTACATCGGCAGGGCTTATAGCCAACTTGGGCCTGCTTTTGTAATAGATGTCACTTCTGTAAGGAACGACTGTATTGAGCCAATCGTTTCCTCCTGAGAGTTGTACCACGACCAATCGCTTTCCCGCGAAAGCGGAAGGAGTCGAAAACCTAAACAGTTTAGGAACCATCAATGTAGTTCCCGCTAGGCCCGTCGTCTTTAAAAAGTCTCTTCTGTTTTGCATGGCTACTTGAGTTGGTATTCGGGTAATGATGCGATGAGGGCTAAGGCACCTTTTGTTCCTTCAAAATTGAGGAGTTTGATTTCCTCAATCATTTCGTTTTGCGCGAGGACTGGTTGTGGAATCAGCCAATTGGCTATTTCGGCAGTGGCATGGGAGTAGGATAAGTGTCCAAATGCTTTTTCCACATCCGAGATATTGGGCTTTACTTGTAAGCCTTGTTTCAACCGTCCCGAGAGGTTTTTAGTCAAGTCTTCCTCTTGGGCAAACGATTGATTCGTTCTTACCTCATAGTCGTTTTTGAGCAGAATGGCCCGTGATAGAGAAAGTCGAGTAGGCAGGGTTGAGGCATCGATCCAGCCTTTGCCGGAAGGCCAGCCTGCTACATTTGGGGGCTGAAAAAGGATTTGTCCCAAACTCTTTTGAATGACTATTCTATGGAGATTGCTCTCGACTTTGAGGTGGAAGTCTCGCTCGAGGCGAACCAATAGTTCAACTGGAGATAGAATATCTTGTCCAATGATTTCTTCTGACCAGAATTCTTTCGAATTTACGATGGCCAGCAGAACAGGAGCTATTTCATAGTCTCCATCGTAGAAGGTTTTCGTCAAATTTGACTGTAGTTTTTCACTCGGTGGTTTTCCTAAAAAATAACGGGCAATTTTTCTTGATACATATTCTGCGGTATCCTTCTCTTCAAGTATTCTATCAATTATTTCTTCACCACTCCAGTTTTTTGTTTCACCAAAGAACGTTTTGGCTCCTGAGTCATGTTGTCGTTCGTTCAGCTTGAAACTTTTGTCGGCACCTACAGCCCAGCCAGTGAATGCCCGCGATGACTCCTTGATGTCTTCCTCGGTGTATTTTCCGATTCCTAAGGTGAATAACTCCATTACCTCTCGAGCAAAGTTTTCGTTGGGTTGTCCTTTGCGGTTTTGCTGGTTGTTTAAGTAGAGTAACATGGCGGGTTCTTTGGCTACTCCGTGCAACAGACTTCTGAAATTACCCAATGCCTGTTTCCTTAGCAACTCCAGATACGAAGCCGCCATGTGAGAGGTCTTTGGCTTACACGCAAAATGATCGTGCCAGAATAGGCTCATCTTTTCTCGAAGTGGAGTCGAGGTACTAGCCATCTCCGCAACCCACTCGCCATTGATCTCCATCACCACCTTGCGGTCATCCTTAACCATGGCTTTCCGATCGGACTTTTCCATTTCCGCCATTTCTTTGAAGCAAAGTGGAGTAGTGGGTTTTGATATTTTTAGCGGACGGTAGTCACTTACTGAAATCTGCTTATTCAGATGTGCTAAAGCATCAAATGAATTCGACTTTGTGAAAATGAGATAGTCCTCTAGACTTAAGCCGAAACCAAAGCGAGAGTGATAATGCTTAATGTTCTGTAGTGAAGTCATGTTGTTCAGGAGATTAAGACCTGCAATTCTGAGAATGGTTTAAAACCAATTTACAAGAATTGCTCCATGAAATGTTTTACACAAACTGCAACGAAAGTGAATAAAAGTTGTTGTACGAAAAACAACTTGTGCAAATTCAAGGAATAATTGATCGAGTTTTCGGAATCCTTCTCTCCGAGGAAACCAAAAAGAAAAGTGAGACGGTGATCATCACCATCGCTATTGTCTGCTTTTTTATTCACCTCATTGGGATTTATCTGAAGAAGTTTGGGTGGATGAGTATAGAGGCCCATCCCGAGCTGTTTTCGAGCCCAATTGCCGCCATTTACACTCCTTTTTCATTTATCCTTTTGTACGAGGCGTATCTATTGGTTTACTACTTGCCCAAGTCCACGACATTCTACATTGCGAAGCAGTACGAGATCATTACCCTAATTGTGATTCGAAGAATATTCAAAGATTTATCGAATCTAGAATTCACTGAAGATTGGTTCAATGTGAGCTATGACCTTCAGTTTACTTATGATCTTATTGCAACGATTTTTCTGTTTTTCCTCATTTATCTTTTTTACCGTCTCAATTCCCAAAAAACGATACAGAAGAGCGGCACTGAGAAAAGAGCTGAGACTGAGAAATTCATTTTGAGGAAGAAAATAATTTCCATCTTCCTAGTCCCCATCTTCCTTGTTTTGGCCATTTATAGCGTATTCAATTGGGTGTATATAAGTTTCACTCTTTCGGAAATGGTAGACACCATAAGGGATGTAAATGAAATTTTCTTCGATGAATTTTTTGGGATTCTTATACTCACAGATGTGCTATTGCTATTGCTCTCATTTTTCTACGTCGATCGATTTAGCCTAGTGATAAGAAACTCAGGATTCGTGATCTCTACCATCCTTATTAAGCTCTCATTCGGGACAGAAGGAATTCTCAATTCAGTGCTTATTGTCGTTGCTGTGCTTTTTGGAGTTTTGGTTTTGTGGGCTCAGAATCTCTACGCTAAGATTGAGCCGCAAGGAGATTTTTAATGGCACGAACTAAGCTTATACCATCAACGCTTGTTGTCGCTAATGTTCTCCCGAGGTTTTGGAATCAGAGTTACTAGGACAAGATTAAGCTTCAAGAAGATTATTCATAAGATGATTTAAGCTTACCGACTCAGCGCTCATCGTCGGTGTTGTACTCTTTGGGTTGTCGGCTCAAAGTCGATGGCTAAGATGGAGCCGTAAGGAGGTTATTAACATGGCGGAGTAAGATTGCTGAACATGTTTAAACGAAAAAGAGTCTGTTGTTTCAACAGACTCTTTTTCGTTTAAAATAGATATGTTTTGATTGAAGTGCTCAGTGTTATGCTACAACGGGGTCAATTCTACCTAAATCTTTTAACATCTTAAAGTGGCTTTTCACTGCTGCGAAAAAGGTGTCTTCCATGTGGTAAGGAATATTAAACTCCGCCGCCGTCTCTTGAACGATCTTAGAAAGCTTTGGGTAATGGATGTGGCATATATTCGGAAACAAGTGATGTTCTATCTGGAAATTTAGACCACCTGTAAACCAGCCGACGATTTTACTTTTAGGAGCAAAATTGCATGTGGTTAAAAGCTGGTGAACCGACCAATTTTGTTTGATCTCTTCTCCCTCAGCTATTACGAACTCAGAGCTCGGAACAACGTGAGCCAATTGGAACGTGATGCTAAGAGCTACGCCCGCTACAGTATGCATGGTGAGAAACATAAGGATGGTCAACCAAGCTGGAATATTTACTAGGAGTAAAGGGAGAACAAGGAATACTGAAAAGTATAGAACCTTGCCGAAAATGATTTTCGCTAGTCTTCCATTGTATTCTCCTTTCGACTTAACAAAACCTTTTCTTTTGTACTGAGCCAGTTTCATAAAATCTTTTCCCGTTGCCCAGAAGAATGTACTAACAGCATAAAAGAAAACAGCATAAACATGCTGGTATCTGTGGTACCAGTATCGAGGCTGGTTAGGGGAGAAGCGCAATAGATATTTTACCTCGATATCTTCATCACCATTTTCCACATTGGTATAAGTGTGGTGAAGTACATTGTGTTGTATCTTCCACATTCTAGCATCGGCACCTAGTGCGACTGATGAAAATCCGAAAAGACGGTTTATAGGTTTCTTGCCAGACATGGCTCCGTGCAACGCATCATGCATTACTGAAGTGCCCATGAATGCTTTACCTACGCCCATCACAATCCAAAGAGCCCAAAGTACAGCGAGTGACTCGAAGCCAGCCAAAAGAATGGCAATGAACGGTCCGAAATAAAGGAATAAAGCTGAAATTGTTTTCAACTTCATTTTCGCGTTTCCGCTTCTTTCTAGGTGGTTATCGCTAAAATAAGCATTAACTCTCTTTCTCAATTCAATTGAGAAATCCTTGTTGATTTGTCTTGAAAACTTGTATCGCTTCATCATATATTGTTGTATTTCCTTCTACACTTTATCTTCCTTTAATTAGCGCAAAAATGAGAATAATTGGTAGCACCTGTTTCGAATAAGAATATTTTTCTCAACACTTTTAGTTGGCAAAGGTACATTTAATCGGTGGTCTTGCTGTTAATTCGCTTTTGATCAATAGACTAGAGGTGTAGTTTGCTGGGTGTTAAAACTTGCTTTCCCTCGATAATCTTTTGTGCAAAAATAAAACATCGAGATGGGAATAAAGTTTTGTGAAGCCTCATTAAACCCTCGACCACAATTTTGGTCAAACGCTAAAATTGTCAATATGAGAAAAGACTACCTATCGTTGATCCTTCTGTTGGGATTGATCTCCATCGCCGCCACCATTGATATTGACGATCTTTTTCTTTACAGTGAATTGGAAGCTCCTAATTATATCGACGCAGATAACACACCAGAGGGAAATCCCATTACAGATGAAGGTGCGACACTAGGAAGAGTGCTTTTTTACGATAAGCAGCTTTCGTTGGATGGAACCATTTCTTGTTCGAGTTGTCACCATCAAGAATTCGCGTTCGGAGATACGGCCACTCAAAGTATAGGTATGAATGGCAATACGGGCCGACATTCCATGCGGTTGGTAAATGCTCGTTTTTCTGACGAGTCTAGATTCTTTTGGGATGAAAGGGCAGCCACTTTAGAAGATCAGGTCACTATGCCGATTCAAGACCATATTGAAATGGGCTTCAGCGGTGAGGATGGAGATCCAGATTTTGACTCCTTAACCACTAGATTATCGGAAATAGACTATTACCAAGTCCTATTTCCACTTGCCTTTGAAACCCTCGAGATCACAGAGGAAAAAGTTCAAATGGCCTTGGCTCAATTTATTCGGAGCATTCAGTCTTTTGATACCTCATTTGACGAAGGTTTAGCTCAAGTCAATAATATCAATAATCCTTTTCCAAACTTCTCCAACCAAGAAAACTTGGGCAAGCAGCTTTACCTTCTGCCGCCACCTGATGGTGGCGCAGGGTGTGCAGGGTGTCATTCTCCCCCTGAGTTTAGTATTGATCCCTTGTCTCTAAACAATGGAGTTGTTGGTGTAGCAGGTGCAGAAGGCGAGACGGATCTCACCAATACTAAAGCTCCTTCTTTGAGGGCCCTCATCAATCCCAATGGTGTGGAAAACGGACCATTTATGCACGATGGCAGCTTGCTTAGCTTGGCAGAAGTTATTGACCACTATAATCTGATCCCGCCAAACCCTCAGAATACCAACCTTGATATTCGACTGCAAGGGCCGCCTTTAAATTTGAACAATGCAGAAAAGGCAGCATTGGAAGCCTTTCTTATTACCCTATCCGGAAGCGAAGTCTACACCGCCGAGCAATGGTCTGATCCTTTTGATGAAAACGGAAACTTAGATCTGATAGGCGGAACGACCAACATTGAAGGACCAATTGATAATGTTTCTAAAACCAAGGTATACCCAAATCCTTTTCAAGACTATTTTATCATCGAGTCTGATTTGGAGAGATTTCAAGTTGAGTTCTACAACTTAAACGGCGCTATGGTAAAGCAGATCACGGCTTCTTCGGGCGAGAGAATCAACTCGGCTGATCTGCCTAATGGTGTGTATCTTCTTAAAGTTAGTTCGACCAACGCGAAAGTCCAAACCGTTAAAGTGATGAAGTACTAGGATTCCGATAATTGGGAGGGAAGCTAGATCTTTATAGTTAAGGCCTGATTAGAGGCTTTCCAATTCGTGCATGTAGTCGGCCTGAATATCTTCATGCAATGAGGCTAAAGCCTTCTGTATTTTGACTTTCTGCCGTTCATACATATTGGTCAGCACAGTACTCTTTTCGATTGCTATATTCGAATCATTGATAGACTGACAGAAATGGAGGAGCACTTCCACCTCTGTCTGCTTATTTCCAGAGTACCGAATATTCTTGTTTAGTTGCCTGAGAATCTTCTGAAGTCCTTTCTTGGCATAGTAGATATGGTTGGTATTTACTTCCGCCATTAGTTCATCAATGTCATATTTTACCGTTTCCACATAGGCTGTTTCGTGGTGTGCTTCAAAAAGTAAGTAGGTAAGAAGTTCCTTGTTGTCTTTTTTAAATCGGCCGAGCCGTAGACATAACTCAGCCAATTCTTTTGGATCACGGTTCTTTAATTCTCGTCTGATTTCTGCTAGGGAAGCTGGTTTCATTTAAAGGCGGTTAAGCATTTGCAATTTAGTTTTTTGAGGTCTGTTTTCGTCTCTCTTCTTGGCATTGACCGCAGTCAACTCCTGGAGTCTTATAACTACCTGAGCGTTTGCTATCGAACTTTCTCTTTCAAACGCTCAATTGCATGGCCAGTCTCCAAATAGGGTCAGCTCCTGATCTTACGCATCTGAAACCTGCGTAAGGATAAGAATAATTCAATCTTTTTAATTGCCGCTTTGTAAGGTAAATTTGGGTCTTACATGCTAGAATTTGGAAAGCAATGAAGAATTGGAATTCTGATTTATTTCCTCTGATGGTGTTTGCCATTTTATCTTTAAGTGCGATTACCCTCTGAGGCCTCTTCAAACCCACAAGAGTTTACAGGGGCTATTGCACTAGTTGATTCAATCATGTGAATAACAAATATGAAACGATTGTTTATTTTTCTTGCTCTATTTTTATCCATAAATCTCTTGGCTGTTTCATTCACGCTGAGGAATAATTCTTTGAAATCCATTCTACTCAAGATTTCAGGTGTGATGAATCCCAATCTTTCGCCCATGTCTAATAGTGGGGTGGATTTAGCTAGAGGGCAGGAGGTTTTCTGTAAAATTGATGGTAAGAAAGTATTGCTCCTTGCGGTAACTGATGATCTGAGCGATCAAACTTTAACAGTGGATGAACTAATTCGCGAAAAGAGACAAGAGTTGAAGGCTGCTAAAAGTAAACTATAACTTCAACGATTTGTGTGTGGCAATTGAGCAGAATTCAATGTAGAAAACACAAGTAAACCCCAAATCGTTCGCGGTTCAATCGAGTTTAATTGATGCAAAGGACTTCTTTCTGTATCTGATTGCTTTATTGTACAACTCTTCACCTTCACTGGCATTTTTCTTGAACACCTCATTAAACGGGATGCTTATAGCGAACAGTTCGGACGCTAGGAAGATAGGGCGGAAACCGACTACATCTGCCAGAGCTTCACCTTCTAGAATAAAGTTGGTCAACACAGGAGGTAACAACATTGCCCATTGGCATATTTAATCCCATTTGAAACCCGCTTGAACGAGAAGGCTGATTTCATTTTTTCGTTGGCAACCGGCACACATTTAGTAGCACTTCTGAGCTCTGATGTTTCGACTCTTTCGTCATTGAGGAGATACCGAGTTAAAAATTTATTCGAATCCAGATGTAGCGTGTCACTGGTGTCTTGGCCAAAGAAGGCGTTAAATAATAGAGTAATGAATACTAAAAACAGAAATATTCTAAACGACCTGTGCAAAGTTTCGATCAAATATATCCTTTCGCCTGCAATTTGAAAAGGGCGGCGTACTTCCCGTCCTTTTCCATCAATTCCTCGTGGGTGCCAAGTTCCAGACGCTTACCGTTTTCCAAAAAGAGAATACGATCGGCCATGCGCACCGTGCTAAAGCGGTGGCTGATCAATACGGCGCTTTTGCCCTTCATCAATTCGGCAAAGCGGATGAACACTTCATTCTCGGCGCGGGCGTCGAGGGCGCTGGTAGGCTCATCGAGAATCATCAATTGAGCATTTCCCATGTAGGCTCTGGCCAAAGCTATCTTTTGCCATTCGCCACCGCTGAGTTCCACTCCACCTTTAAATCGCTTGCCCAACATCTGCTCATATTTTTTTGGCAGTTTATTGATGACGGTATCCGCCAAACTCTTCAAAGCACTGTTTTCAATGGTGGCTTGATCGTCTTTTCCTTCAATGTTTCCAACGGCAATGTTCTCGCCCGCGGCGAGCTGAAACTTCATATAGTCCTGAAAGATGATACTCACATTCTTTCGTAGATCATTCAGATCGTATTCACGTAGATCGTGACCTTCGAGCAAGATGCGCCCCTCGGTGGGTTCGTAAAGCCTAGAAAGCAGTTTGACCAGGGTGGTTTTCCCCGCACCGTTTTCGCCTACCAAGGCTAGCTTTTCACCGGGCTCTAACTTGAAGCTCAAGTTTCTCAGGGAATAGTTCTTTGCCTCCGGATATTGGAAGCTTACATTGTCGAAGGCAAAGCCCTTTTTAATGCTTTCGGGAAATGGGCGTAGTGTTGCCGTATTGTGGATGTTCGGTTTGATTTTGAAAAAGTCGAATAGGTCTTGCAGGTAGAGTGCGCCCTCGGCTATTTGACTGAAGCGGTTCATAATGCTCTGGAGCATATTTCGCATTTGCAAAAATGATCCCGCCAAGAAGGTGAGTTGTCCGACAGTAATATCTCCGTTTACAGTATCCATGGCAATGAAGATATAAGCTCCGTAATAAGCTGCAGTTCCGATGACCGAAAGAGCCGAGCCCCAAAATGCTCGTGACAAAGACAGTTTTCGATTTGCTTTGTAGTATTCGTCGGCGAGCGTCTTAAATCGATCTGAGATGAAGCCCGCTAAGCCAAATACTTTTATCTCTTTGGCCGTTTGATCACTCGCACCGATGTATCGCAAGTAGTCGAGTTCCCGTCGTTGGGGAGTCCAACTTTGCGTTAGGCTGTAACTGTCGGCGCTAAACTTTGTCTCGCCCAAGAAGGAGGGCAATATGGCCACGACAAGGATGAGTATCAAAATCGGTTTGAAAGCAATGAGCCCTGCCGAGAAGAATGCAATGGTGATGATATTTTGAACCTGAGTGAGCACTTGGCTCATTAACACGGTTCGACTATTTGTTTGCCGTCGAGCACGCTCCAGCTTATCGTAAAATTCGCTGTCCTCAAATTGGTAGAGGTCTAGAGTAGCAGCGTGGTGAATGAGTTTGACGGAAGTCTTATTGCTAAACAAATCCCCGAGGAGCCCGTCCAGAAGGGTAATGGCGCGGTTTGTCACATCGCTTAAAATCGCAAGACCGAATTCTAAGCCCAGGTAAAGCCATATGTTCCCGAAGAAAGCCTCTGGCTCATCCATTTGGAAAATAATCTCATCGATGATGAGTTTTCCAACCCAAAGCATCACCACAGGAATGGCAGCTTTGATGATTCGCATCACCACATTCCCGATGGTCATCGAGGGACTCGTTTCCCAAATCATCTTGAAGAAACGCGGAAGATTTTTGAATGCGTCGAGGCGGTCTCGAAAGGAGGGCTTCTCAGATTTATTTGCCATGAGACAAAGTTATGAAGCCCTTATGGCAAATAGAGTATCCTTTCAATGATGCGCTATAGAGGAATGTTATATTAGCCAGCAACCAACTACTTTAGATCTTCCCACCAACCTTTATACTCCGTACTCGGTTCATTCACCGAAACGAACTCACCGATTTGTGGAATTACCACGGGGATATTTAATTCCGCGGCAGCGGGCACTACGCGCTTGATTGGGTCATCCCACTGGTGAAGTGACAAGGTGAAGGCTCCCCAATGGATGGGCATCATAACTTTGGCACCGACTTCTTGCGAAGCTTTCGCTGTTTCTTCGGGCAACATGTGGATGGCGGCCCAGCGCTTGTTGTATTGTCCGCATTCCATCAAGGCAAAATCGAATGGGCCGTATTTCTCGCCGATCTCCCTAAAGTGTGGGCCGTAGCCACTGTCGCCACTAAAGAAAAGCTTCGAGACCGAACTCTTGATAGCCCAAGAACCCCAAAGGGTAGCGCTTTGATCGGTCACGCCGCGACCTGAAAAGTGACGAGAAGGCGTAAAGGCTATTTCTATTCCTCCGATGTTTCCTTCATCCCACCAGTTGAATTCGGTGATTTGCTCTTCGGGAACTCCCCATTCACGGAAGTGTGCACCCACGCCAAGTGGCAAGTAGAAGTGTTTTGTCTTTGATATCAAGGATTTTATGGATCCATAGTCCAAGTGATCGTAGTGATCGTGTGAGATAATAATGGCATCAATGCTTGGAAGGTTTTCGATGGAAATCGGCATTTCGCTATTGAAGCGATTGGATCCCAACCAAGGATGAGGAGCAGCAACTTGACCAAACATGGGGTCGATTAGAATATTTTTGCCTTCCATTTGGAGCAAGAAGGTCGAATGGCCATACCACATCAATCTGGCTGGACCCTGGTAACCGCTAATTTCAGTTGACTCACGGTAGATCACTGGAAAGGGTGCGGCGGGTTGGCGTCGTTCGCCTCCTGCCATAAATTCCCACATGGTTTTCGCTATGCCTTTGGCGTCCATGTCCATGGACGTTTCGATAAGGTTTTGGAATTTTTCTTCTTCGTAATGACCAGAAGCAGTGTAGCGTTTTTTATCGTCATCGCTATGGCTTCCGCCAAATTCAGGGTTGAAATTGACAAACAGCACTGCCACAATAGCAATAAGTGCTACGATGGACAGAACAATGTAGAGGGTCATTAGTAGGATTTTCTTCAAGGATTCAGATTTTGATCGGCGAAGGTAAGTCCTTTATGACTTTATGAAGGCGAAGAGATGATAAACGATAAGAAGGGAATGGACTAGCTAGTTTTTACTTTGCCATAACCTTATCAGAAGTAAACATCAAATACTGCTCTACCGCTTCTTCGGCAGTGATATCCTCAGAGATATTGGCGACGGACTTATTCACGGAAGTCAAAATAAATGGCCAATCGGTACTTTCTAAAAACATGGATTTGGTTTGAATGTCTTCAATCGAGTCGGCGTATCGCTCCGCTCGGATCTGGTTGATTTCTTCCAACTCCGAACTGGATAATTTCGGAACCCAGATCGCATAGTTCATGCTATCAGGTAAGAGTGGATGACTGTATTGCCATGTCGAATAGATTTCGATTCGTCCGTATTCCGCATCCTCCTGAAATTTGAGGTATTGCATTCCCAACTCGGGGTCGAGTCTTCCTTTCTTTACCGCTACTCGGATGGCAGGTTCTAGGTCTGTGACGGATTTGTCCGCACTTCTTCTTTGAGTCGTGTGATGCAGTACAATGTGGTGTGGCTGTGTTCTCAAGTTTTCTGAATAGCCCATTTCCATCTGTGCGGGGAATAGTTGCGCTTCTGTGATTTCCAGGATCCGATTGAGGTTGATCATTCTCAGCGCATTGATGGTATCGTCGTAATTATCGTAGTCGGGTCTAAAGAGTTGGTCAAGCTCCCCAATTTCAATCATCTCAGACCGAAAATCAGCGTCGTATTTACGCTCGCGCTTGCCTTCGAGAATATCCCACTCTTGAACCGACATGAAGTTTGACAGAAAGGTTGATTTAATATATCCAAGATCATCGGAACCGTTGACGAGCTGTTGCAGGTACTCATCTCTTTCTGCACGGAAATCGGCAGCGTGCGCTGCTAAGGCTGCATTGTAAACATCTTTACCGAAAGGTCTCTCAATTTGCCGAAAGGCCAATCCGTAATTGTCTAGCGCCGTTCGGTAATCTTCGTCGCAAATGGCGAGTTCAGCTACGTCGACAAGCAGTTGATACTTCTGCACGTCTATTTGCCGTTTGTGCTCGCACCCCACGAAAACCATCGAAACAAAAATGAGGAGGGAAAACTTGGGAAAGATTTGATTTAACTTGTTCATAATGTATTTATTCAGAAATATGCTTTAGTTAAAAGCGTCGGTCAATACCTGCTTCGGCAAAGATCGCACGAATTTGGGGATCAATAGGAAAAGTCTTTAGGGCTGGTACGTCAGCACCTCCTGGATTGCCAAAGGGGACTTTGCCCACAAAAGATTTTATTCCTCCAAAAATCAATCTCGGAATCTGACCAAAAATTTCCCGTGTGCACTTGATGCGAAAGCCGAATTGAAGCATTTTCCAATGGACGTATGAGTGCTCATAAGGATACCGCTGGCCAAGGATGTGTGCTCGCTCCAAGTGCTCCCAAGCAATGTGGAGTTGCTCCTCTGCATATGCTTGGCGAAATTGAGCCAGTTCAGTTTCGAAAAAAGGCTTGAGACGAGACGGTAACTTGGTGTAAAGTTTCATAATACAGCATTAATTCATGGCTCTGCGTTTTAAAAAGGGGACAAACGCAGACCTTTGGCCTTATTCTACGTAACGAAGCCAGGTTGGTTATATAGTGTTCTGTGCCATTTTATGGAGAGATTGAGTAAGCGCTTCTGACTGAGATCAAAGTCATCCATTCCCCTATTTCTGTCGGCACTGGGGCGACGACCCTATGCATTGGCTTTTGAGTGAAGTGGTAAGGCTGAGGATTTTATCTTTAGCACAACCAATACTTGCTGTATGAATGCTAAAACCATCGATGATGTCATTGTATTCCTAGATCAAATAATCGAGGAGTCGAAAAGAGAGAGTTCCTTTATGGGGTACTTTCCTGCGCTCTACCGAAAGGTGACCATTCGCATAAAGGAGGGAATTGCCAAAGGCGAATTCGAAGATGGTCCACGAATGGAGTTGTTGGATGTTCATTTTGCCAATCGATACCTCGATGCTTATTTCCGCTTTAAGAGTGATCTACCCCTTACCAATAGTTGGGGATTTGCCTTTGAGAAAACCAAAAACTGGTGGCCACTTACTTTGCAGCACTTGCTTTGGGGTATCAATGCGCACATCAACCTCGACCTGGGAATTGCAGCAGTGGAGACAATCGGAGACCAATCAATAGAAGGACTAAAAAATGATTTTGACAAAATTAATTCCGTTTTGGCTGAGCTCGTTGAGGAGGTTCAGGATGAGCTTTCTGAGATATGGCCATTCCTTAAGGTTCTCTTGAAGCTTTCGGGCAAGTTGGACAATAGGCTCATCAATTTCAGTATGAAGTTGGCCCGGGATGGTGCATGGGAATTTGCCGAAGAGCTTTCCCTTACTCTCAACAATGAGCGCGCGAGGGTTATTGCCAATCGCGATGATCGCATTGCTCAAATTGCCGAGTTCGTTTATCCTGCCAATATCTTGGTTCGAATTCTTTTTGGGGTGATCAGGATTGGGTTGAGAAAATCGGTGGTGAAACGAATTGAGATTTTGGAAGAGTATTTAGTCGCTAGTAACTAGCGACTAAGCGTCAAACGGGATCGTACTCAAAACATGATTAATCGCTTCCAGCCTCGCACTTGATTTCTGATTGGCATCAATGATTTTCCAAGGCGAATGCGCGCTAGTTGTCTTATCGAACATGACTTGCTTGTATTTGGTATACTCGTCCCAAAGCTCTTGGGCTTTCTTATCTACAGCGGTCATTTTCCATCGCTTCAATGGATTCTCTCTAATGTCTTCAAATCTTCGCGCTTGCTCTTCCTTATTGATGGAAAAGTAAAACTTGATGAGGTAAGTATCTGAATCGATCAACATCTTCTCGAATTCATTGACCTGCGACATGAAAATGTCGTATTCTTTATGGGTGCAGAATCCATTTACGGGTTCTACCACAGCGCGGTTGTACCAAGATCTATCGAACAGCACCATTTCACCTGGTTTAGGAAGCTGTAAGATATAGCGTTGGAAAAACCATTGATGGCGTTCATCATCGGTGGGTTTATTGAGGGCCACAATTCTGAAATGACGGGGGTTGATGTACTCTGTTATTCTTCTGATGGCACCCCCTTTTCCTGCGGCATCGCGACCTTCGAATATCAAGACGATTTTCTTGCCATTTTCTATTACCCAATTCTGCATTTTGATGAGTTCCTCCTGTCGCTTTCGAAACTCCACCGCATACTTCGTTTCTTTGAGTGCTTTTGGGATATTTACTTTTTTCGTTCGCAGAAGTGAATGCAGTCCGAGCTTTGAATTCAAAAGCTCAAGATCTTCGGGACTTATTTTTTGGGTGCTCATATTGTATTAATTGTAGTTCATTAATAATTTTCAAATGTCCAGTCGAGAAAGTTCGCTACCAAGGCTTTCGCAGCCTTCTAAATAGGGAGCCAATTGTCATTGGCTGGTTATCAAACAAGAGTAACACCGAGAGCGGGCTTTATAGGCAGCCATTAGTTATCGATTTGAATGGCGCTTCTGTGGTAGCGCATTATCACATTGGGGTCGGGGAGGAGGGGCACCTTTTCTTCGCCTTTTCCTTCGTAATCGAATTGGGAAAGGATGTAACGCATGCTTTCTAGTCGGGCTTGCTTTTTATTGTTTGTTTTCACGATAATCCATGGGCTGAAAGGCGTGTGTGATTTGCTGAACATCTGTTCCTTATAATGTGTGTATTTGTCCCAAAGCTCTTGTCCCTTCATGTCGACAGGGCTGAATTTCCAACGCTTTAGTGGGTTGTTCAGTCGATCGGTAAATCGTTTTTTCTGTTCTTCTTTCGAAATGGAAAACCAGAACTTGATGATCTTCAAATTGTCCTCGTAGAGTAAGTGCTCAAATTCGGGCACTTGAACGATAAATTTATTGTACTGCTCTTTCGTGCAAAAATCCATTACGGGTTCCACCACGGCGCGGTTGTACCAACTTCGGTCAAAGAATACCACTTCACCTGGATTTGGAAGAGCTTTGACGTAACGGCGAAAGTACCACTGCCCTTTTTCGACCTCGGTAGGTTTCGTAAGAGCCACCACTCTGGAGGTACGCGGATTAAGGTGCTCTTTGAAACGCTTGATTGAGCCTCCCTTTCCCGCAGCGTCTCTTCCTTCAAAGATGATGGCCACGCGAATCTTGTTGTCGGCAATGTGTTTTTGCAGCTTCACGAATTCCGCTTGGAGTTTCTCTAGTTCTGCGAGATAGGCGATTTTCTTTAAGGTCTTCCGAATCGGAATGTTCTTGGCCGTTGCAACGGAAATGAGATCATTTTTGGTTCGGCCTTTCAGTAGGTCTTCAGCACTGTATTTCATAGATTGTAGTTGAAGTAGTATTAAATTTACGAAGTAGGCGGCTTTTATGCCTCTTTCTCAAGGAGACTTTTGGCGTGTGCTGCACAT
>JBLIEU010000030.1:0-26884 GCA_047633195.1 Cryomorphaceae bacterium
TCTTTAAGCCACTTCTTTTCAAAAAACCCAATGCAACCAAGGTGTCAAGGAAATCATAAAGCCCTCTGTCTTGTATTTCTAATTTTTCTTTGATGTCTTGTCCTGATAATTCTCCATTAGTCAGATGAGTAAACAACCCCATATTAACCGCTGTAAGTAATGTTTTGGATGCCCAAAACCCCATTCCAATTTGCATTATTTTAGAAGGGTCAACTTGGTTTACTGTCGTTGTTTCCATTTTGTATTTGTTTAAAGGATCAAATTGATGTAGTTGTTTTAATTTTTGCTAACAATTGGCTAACTCACACTAGTGTTCTTTTAACCGAGATATTGACGGCTATCGCACACTAGTGTGTCTTTTTCGCCTTTGGCCTTACTTGGTATAATGCAAATGGAAGGTCTCAGCTCAAGTCTGTGTTATGCCTACAAGTATAATCAATTATGCGATCCGACGTTTTCCTGCTTCGATGGAGCAGCCGATCTAACTCAGACTGAAGGACGGGATCGCATGTGAAAAGAGATTGACTTAGACAAAAAAATCCCAACACCTTTCAGAAGTCAAAACTACCTCCTCCTGCCCGAATACGTCATGGCCTCGCCCTTGCCAAAGCCGAAGCTAAGGCCTAGCGTGTAGAATGTCCCGCGCTGCGAAAAGTCATAGGCTGTAAAGTCAGGCTGAGTGGTAAAGGACTCTTGGATGCGCGAATTGAAAATGTCCCGCACGGCAAAATTGGCGACAATTTTTCCTTTGAGAAATTTCTTTCGAAGCCCCATATTGGCAAAGGAAAATCCCGATTGGTTTCCTTGGATGGTCTCAAATCCCGATTGGTAATTGCCCGAGACTTCGAACTCGATACCGTTGGTGAATTTGAATTTTGCCGTGACTTCTGTCGTCCATTGATCATCGGCAAAGTCGAAGCTCTGGCCTTCGAAATCGCCGTTTCGGCTAAAGTAACCCCAGTTAAAATCGCCGTTGAAAGAAAGCCAGTCCACGGCTTTGTACTTTCCGTTGAGCTCCAAGCCGACCTTGTCCTGCGTTCCAATATTAATGGGTTTGGTGATGTTTCGGTTGTCTTCCGAAAAAGTCACGCGTTCGATTTTCTCGGTGGTGTAGAGGTAATAGAGGCTTGAATTAAATGACACTTTATCGAAGAGTAGAATCCCCGTGACCTCGTAAGAGTCCGAATACTCTGGAAGTAGCTCCGGATTTCCCTGACGGATGTTGAAATTGTTTCGAATGTTGAAGAAGGGATTCAGGTCCCAAAGGCGCGGTCGGTAGATTCTGCGCGAATAACCCGCTTGCATGGAGAAGCGTTCATTCCACTTGTACGAGGCATGGAGTGAGGGGAATAAGTCGGTGAAGTTCTGAACGTTTCGCTCGTTGGTGTTGGTGAGCAGGGTTTGCAAATCGGTATTTTCCACACGAAGCCCCCCTTTTACACCCCAGCCCTTCGCTTCGTACCCTAGCGTTCCGTATACGCCCAGCACTTTTTGGTTGTATTCAAAATTATTGGTGAAGCTGGGGTCGGGAATGAACGCCCCGTCTACCTCGTTGAACACGGCAAAATCGTTCCCAACATTTTTGATTTCATACAGCGATCCTGCCTCCAAGCTCCAACGGTTGCTGATGGGTTTGGAATAATCCAGTTTAAAGAGGAACCTTCTCTCAAAAAAGTCGGTCTGCGTTCGCTGGTTGGGATCTACTTCCGCATCGAGTAGGGCGGTATTCTCAAAAAAGGAAGAGCTTTCTTTCCCAAAAAAGTTTCCCAAAGAGCTAAACTGTAAGGTATGGTCTTCCGAATCGGCAAACGCTCTGGTGTAGTTAAAGTCGTACTGGTATTTGGGATTGGCCGCTTCGGTGGTTTCATTTCGAATCCATTGAGATTCGAGTTGGCCGTTTTCACCAAAAAAGGAGAATTCCGTTTCACTGGGTTGGTCTTCATCCTCGAAGGCCACACTTCCCGAGAGGGTGATCACATCCCTTTCGGTGAGGTAATAATCCGTTCCCAAGGTGATGTTGTAAAAGGCCTCGTTGCGGTACTCCGTGCCTTCCGAAACCAGCTTATTCCCCGTGGTGAGGTCGAGGTTCTCGCTTTCGCGGAAACGCGGCAATGACCGATACCCCGCGCCGAATTGGGTAAAGAAATTGAAGTTCTCTGTGCGGTAATTCATGCTTCCACCCAAGCTGTGGTTGTCGGGAATACCAGTATTTCCCGAGATGGATCCGTTTAGGCCACGCTTCTCGTCTTTCTTCAGCACGATGTTGATGATACCCGCGGTTCCCTCCGCTTCGTATTTAGCCGATGGATTGGTAATGACTTCCACCTGTTCGATCATATCGGCAGTGATGGAGCCCAAGGCGTTGCCTTCCGGGTCGGCAAGTACAGAAGGTTTGCCGTTGATGAGAATCTGAACACCTGAATTCCCTCTTAGACTCACTTGTCCTTCGATGTCGACATTGACTGAGGGAACATTGTCCAGCAATTCCAGCGCACCCATCCCTGTAGAGCCAATGTCTTTGCCCACATTAAAAATTCGTTTGTCAAGTTTGAATTCCATCTCGGATCTCTCTCCGACTATTTCTACTTCATCAAGGCCCAATGCGGACGATTGAATCAGAACAATGCCAAAGTCCATTTTTCCATTGGCGACTGGAGGAGCATCCACTACTTTAACATGGTAACCGATAAAGCTAATCTGGACTTTGATACTAGGATTTTCTGTGATTAACTCAAACTTACCGTCAATGTCTGTGGTGGTACCAGACAAAATTTCGTTCGATTCAGATTGCAGTAGTGCCACTGTGGCGAAGGGAATGGGTTCGTTTCTATCTTCATCTACTACCATGCCTGAAACTGCAATATATTGAGCATAAAGTGTCAAGCCAGAAAAGACTGTCAAAAAAATAAATAGGAAAAACGCTTTGATTTCAGGCATGAAAGACGACCGTTCTAATTTGGGGTAGTTACAAGACCACAAACGAAGGTATAAGGTTTAAAAAAAGCAATGGAAATTTTTGATTTCAATGCTCAGTGCGTGTTTTCTATCTAATTCATTCAGACGAGCATGGGTGATTGGTTGGGTCAATTAGGTATCGGATGCCGCATGTTGAGTATCCTGCGGGGTAGGGCTTGCAATTAAATTGTGTGTTTTGTTCATCTGGGCTTTATGAGCCGCAGTGTTGCACCGCTTAGCGATCGGAGTCCCAGCGAAGGAGGTATTGACATCACCGCTCACGGATTTGGAATCTACCGAAGCATTTTACGCCGAGCATTTTTAAAGCACATCCTTTCCCCGTTAGTAAAACGGGGCATTACGTCCATTTGACACTTAGTTAGCCTAATCTATGCTGAATGGCTTGGTTATCAATTTGGGATCATTTACATTTAGCATCTACTCATTGGAACACATGATTAAAAAAGGTACATATTTCAGCGGTTTCTTCTTCTATTTTAGTCAATAGCAAGGGACGGCGTTTTTTTAATCTTTAGATATACAAAACGTAAGAGTCCTGATAAATCGGGACTCTTTTTTTATGCGATGGCCACAGATAAAATAATCATACAAGGAGAATTGGGTTGCTTCCACGAGGAGGCAGCATTGAAGTATTTTGGTGAGAATGGACACGAGTTTGTTCCCGCCCAATCTTTCCCCGATCTCGCTGTGCACTTGGATGATAATCCAAGGGATCATGTTGCCATTATGGCCATCGAAAACTCGATTGCGGGCAGTCTTTTGCAAAACTACCGCATACTTCGAGAGCATGATTACAGAGTAGTAGGAGAGGTGTACTTGCGCATAAAACACAACCTGATGGCTCTGCCAGGTCAAGGGATTGGAGATATTAAAGAAGTTCATTCCCATCCGATGGCTTTGAACCAGTGTTTGGTTTACTTGCGGGAAAAGGAGATGAAGATGGTCGAATCAGCAGATACGGCTTTAAGTGCCAAGCGCATCTACGAAAGCCAGTCATCGGGCGTCGCTGCGATAGCCAGCCGACGCGCCGCGCAAATCTATGGTTTGAAAATTTTGGCCGCAGGTATTGAAACTTCCAAAGTCAACTACACCCGTTTCTTTATCGTTCAGACAAAAGACAAGCCTGTGCCGCCAACGCATGTCAACAAAGCTTCGATATACCTGACGGTAGTAGACGGCAGAGGAAAACTTTTGAAAGTGCTGGACGCAATCAACAGACACGATATCAACTTGAGTAAGCTTCAATCATATCCTGTTTTGGGAGAACTGAGTCGCTATTACTTCCACCTCGATTTGGAGTTTGATGACTCGAGTGAATTCAAAGCATGCTTGAACGAATTGAAGGATTGCACCGATTCGCTCGAAGTACTGGGAACCTATCAAAAAGCGGAAATCAATGATTGAAACAGCCAAGCGACTCGAAGGAATCGGCACGTATTACTTCGCCGATAAGCTCGCACAGATTCGGCAGATGAATGAGGCGGGAGACCAAGTGATCAACTTGGGAATCGGGAGTCCCGACTTGCTGCCTCCCGCCGCCGTGATCGAGCGATTGAAGGCGGTCGTTCACGAGCCTGGTGTCAACATGTATCAGTCTTACCGTTCGTTACCTACTTTGCGAGGCGCTTTCGCGAAATGGTACCAAAACCACTTTCGCGTTCAACTCAACCCCGAAACGGAGCTCTTGCCCTTGATTGGTTCAAAAGAGGGCATCATGCACATTGCCATGACCTTTTTGGGCCCTGGAGATCAGGCCTTGATTCCCGACCCGGGTTATCCAGCTTACGCTTCCGCAACGAAGTTGGCCGGAGCCGAAGCAGTGATTTATCCGCTGGAGAAAGACTTGAACTGGCGCCCCGATTTGAAAGCATTGGCCAAGCTCGACCTGAGTGCTGTGAAAATCATGTGGATCAATTACCCCAATATGCCTACGGGAGCGCAGGCCGATCGAGGTTTCTTTAAAGAGTTGATCGCTTTCGCGAAAGCGAACGGGATACTCATCTGCCACGATAACCCGTATGCTTTTATTTTGAACGACGAGCCATTGAGCATTTTGGAAGTGGAGGGAGCAATAGAGCACGCATTGGAACTAAGCTCGTTGAGCAAGTGTTACAATATGGCTGGTTGGCGCATCGGCTGCCTGGCGGGCAAAGATGAGTACATTAATTCCGTGTTGAAATTCAAGAGCAATATGGATTCAGGGATGTACAAAGGCATACAGGAGGCGGCCATTGTTGCGCTTGAACAAGGCAATGGCTGGTTTGTAGAACTGAATGAGGAGTATGAAAAGCGAAGAGAGTGGGCACAGAAAATAATGAACTTATTGGGCTGCACTTATGAATCAGGAACGGCGGGTCTTTTTGTTTGGGGGGAGATTCCCGCTACGCTAAATTCTGCCAAAGCCTATTCGGAAAAAATATTAGTGAAATCAAAAGTATTCATCACGCCTGGGATGGTCTTTGGCGAGAATGGAGTCAGGCATATTCGCATCTCGCTGTGTGGCAGTGTTGATCTGTTTAAAGAAGCACATCAGCGCATTCAGCACGCACTGAAAGTAAAGGGAAATCGACTTGAAAACCGTTAATTGCAAATTATGGAATTGAAAAAGAAAACCACGAAACTGCAAACTTGGATGTCCACTGGTCGAGGGCCGATCCTTATTAGTGGGCCCTGCAGTGCGGAGACGGAAGAGCAGACCTTGGAAACGTCAAAGCGACTGGCCGCCATAGGCAAGGTGGATTACATACGGGCAGGTATTTGGAAGCCCAGAACGAGACCGGGTTCCTTCGAAGGAGTAGGAGAGAAGGGGCTTCCTTGGCTGCAGAAGGTGAAGGAGGAAACGGGACTTCCCGTCACCATCGAGGTGGCCAATGCCGCACACGTGGAGCTTTCGCTGAAGCATGGAATTGATATGCTCTGGATTGGCGCACGAACTGCAGTCAATCCTTTCGCAGTTCAAGAAATCGCCGAAGCGCTGAGAGGAGTGGATATTCCTGTTCTGATTAAGAATCCCATTAACGCAGATTTGGCGCTTTGGATTGGCTCTACTGAGCGACTGATCCAATCGGGACTGAAGCGGGTTGGAGCGATTCACCGCGGGTTTTCAAACCTGGGCGAAACGCATTACCGCAACCGTCCCCAATGGCAATTGGCCATAGCCTACCGCAACGAGATGCCCGAGCTTCCGCTGATTTGTGATCCCAGCCACATTTGTGGGCGCAGAGAACTCTTGCAGCACGTTTCGCAGAAGGCGATGGATTTGGATTTTGATGGGCTCATGCTCGAGTCTCACATCGATCCCGACAATGCATGGAGCGACGCGGCGCAGCAAGTCACTCCCGAGGCCTTGAAAGACTTGATCAATGCCATCGTGGTGCGCGAGCCGCAATTTGACGATGAGACCGACCACGCCGAATTGGATATGCTTCGCGAGAAGATCAGCCATATCGACGATGAACTGTTGAACCTGCTGAACAACCGCATGAAAGTGGCCAGAGATATTGGTAAGTTCAAAAAGGAAAACAACATCACTATTCTTCAGAAAACAAGGTGGAATGCGATCCTTGAAAAAGGAAGAGAATATGCCACCAGCCACGGGTTAAGCGAGCATTTTGTCCAGGCCTATTTGCAAAGCGTCCACGACGAGAGTATCACGCAGCAAGAGCATGTGATGAATGATGAAAAGTAAGTTGAGGACTCTTTTACCCAGTTAGGATTGGCCTCTGGATTTGCGCTCCATAAGCAGTGTGCATTGGTAAACAAAACGATTGATGGGAGTATCAACACCGTACTTTTCTCCCAGTTTGACGACTGTTCCATTCTGGTATTCAATTTCAGATGGTTTGCCTTCCCATACATCTCTGGTCAATGAGGAGGTGGAATCATAAGGAAAGGTGTCAATAAATGAAACGGTTTTCTCAACGAAATCAGGTGCGATATTCACTCCGATTTTTTGCGAAAGGTGGTAGATTTCACTGATCAAGTCGATCATGAGGTTTCTGGTTTCGGGCAGTTCTCTTATTTCACCGTAGGTAGCTTTGGTGATGCCAAGGAGCGCGCTGGTGCAAATCACCATGAACTTTTTCCATAGTTCAGCTTGAATGTCATCCGTTACTTTCGATTCTATTCCCGCCTTTGTGAAAGCCTGGTGAATTTCGTTCACCCTTTGGGATTTCCGCCCGTCGACTTCGCCGAAAATAATCGTCGGGTTGACACCAAGGTGATTGATCACTCCAGGAGCCTCAATCTTACTAATGATCCGACAGAGTCCACCGATGATGTTTTCTCTATCGATTGCCTCAGACAATTCATCCACAGCCATCACACCGTTTTGCAAGGGCAAGATCAAGCTTCCTGACTTCGCTATGTTTTTAAGATCCTCTCGAAGTTCTCTAACCTGCCAAGCTTTTAGGCAAACCATCGTCAGGTCGGGGCTTCCGATTTCAGAGAGTTGATCCGTAGCTCGAAAGTCGCGCACGTCAAAGTCGCCATGAATACTCTTCACTTTTAAGCCTTCGTTTTGCAGCGCCTTCAAGTGTTCTCCTCTGGCCAGAAAGGTGACATCAAATCCTGCCTTGACCAATTTGGCTCCGAAGTATCCTCCGACTCCGCCCGTTCCGATGATAGCTATTTTCATTTTTACTTGATCAATGAGTTGATGACAGTTTTTGAAGTCTTTGATTGATCTTTCGACCTGCTTCAACGATGATTTCAATGCATTCTTCGATGTCTTTTTCGGTGGTTCTAAAGTTTACGATGCAGGTTCTGAGGCAATACCTCCCTGCTACAATGGCATTGGATAAAAACATCTGGCCGCCAGCTTGCAATTCGTTCACAATTTCTTCATTCAAGGTATTCAAATACGTTTCTCTTTCTTCTCCTTTTTCTGTGAGATCTTGTGGGGTATAGCGCATTGTGGCGATACTTAGATTTTGAGTTATGGCTTGTAATTCTGAGTGCTTGTCAGCCAATTGGTAAAAGTATTCTGACAATTCTATGTCTTCTCGTATCAGCTTCTCGTAGCCACTTCTTCCTATTTGTTGCAATGCCAGCCACACCTTTAAGGCTCTGAAGCCACGCGAGTTTTGGAGCCCATATTCAAAGAAGTTCACAGACCCGCCTTCTTCCGTTAAACTGAAATTGTAATACTCGGGATGTGAGCTGTACGTGTCTATTAGGTGTTGGGGGTTTTTCACCAAAGTACAACCCGCTTCTAGCGGACTATAAAGCCATTTGTGCGGATCTAGCGCAATGGAGTCCGCTTCTTTTATTCCGACGAACAATTCCTTTAGTTCGGGAATTACTGCGGCGGGAATGCCGTATGCGCCATCTATGTGAAACCACAAATCATAGGATTTGCAAATAGCAGCAATGGCTTCGAGATCATCCACTACACCAGTGCTCACATCGCCTGCGGTGCCTACCACCATAAATGGTTGATGACCTTGGGCTAAGTCATCTTTTATGGTTTGCTCTAAAATGGCATTGTCCATTTTATTGGATTCGTCGGTTGGTATCCAACGCACGGATTTGGAACCATGTCCAAAAAGGATAGCCGCTTTGTCAATCCACGTATGAGTAGATTTCGGGCAGTAGGTGATCAGTTGGTTTGTCGTGTTTGAAAGACCATCTTCTTTGATGCTCTTGGGTGCTTTGGCGGTTCTCGCAGCAAGGAAAGCAGTAAAGTTTGCCATGTTGCCACCGCTTACCAATACGCCGCCATAAGTAGGGGAGACCCCGATAAATTCGGCCAACCATTGAATCGTTTGCTTTTCGATCTCGGTGGCCATCGGACTCAGTATTTGTCCGCCTACATTGGGGTTGACCGAAGCGGCCAACAAATCGGCTAAGGCTCCGATTGGCGCAGCCGACGAAGTGATGAAACCAAAAAACTTGGGGTGGCCATTGAGTAGCGAATTGTCGAATAATAATTTTGAAGCAGAAGAGATTAATTCTTTTGCGGGCCGTCCGTTTTCTGGTAAAGAGGCATTCCCCAGCTCTTTTTTCAATTCCAGTGGAGACTTAGTCGTGGTAACCGGCTTTTCAGCAATGACATCAAAAAAATCAGAGATGGTATCGATGAGTTCGTAACCGATCTTTTGAAATTCGGCCTTGCTCATTTCAATGGAGTTTTCTCGTTTGGTTGTCATTCAGGTGTTGGTGTTTAGGTTGATGCAGCATTCGGATAAACCAAATAACGCACATTAATAGCGGATTCCATTATGTGCCTTCGTGTTTTTGATCTTTGAAAAATAACAGGGTAGACGCGCTTTTTCCGTTAATGGAACGAATTTGAAAAATCAGGGATTGAACGCAATCGTCACGAGTATGAAGCCTGAAAAGAGATTGCCGATCTTATCTTCTTTCCAGAAATTTTTGATCTTTAAAAACTGCTCCTTTGCTTCCAGAAGCTTATTTACACTTGTTGCGTCGGTTGAGCTCTTCTTCAGCATGGGGAAGTTCAGCCTTCCCTTTGTGAGGGAATTCATCCCAAGTAAATCCAAATAGTTCATGAAGGTATTGAGCTTTTCGGTTGTTCCCGCTGGCTTTGGTTCAAAGCCGAATTGATTACTTTTGATTGCTCAAGAAAAGCAATAAATCCAATTCGCATAAAATGAAGAAAGTACTAGTAACGGGAGTATCAGGATACATTGGCCAGCATTGTGCAGCTGAACTATTGAAGCAGGGCTATGCAGTAAGAGGTTCTGTAAGAAGTTTGGCCAAAACAGATGCCATAACAAATGCTGTCAAAACGGTTGTTGACCCGAAAGGCAACCTAGAATATTGCGAGCTAAACCTCTTGAAAGATGAAGGTTGGGACAAAGCGATGGAGGGCTGTGATTATGTCTTGCACGTGGCTTCTCCTTATGTTTCTAGAGAACCAAAAGACGAGAATGAATTGATCAAGCCAGCCGTTGAAGGAACCCAACGCGCCTTAAAAGCTGCAAAGAAAGCAGGTATTAAGCGAGTGGTTCTCACTTCTTCCATGGTAGCCATGTTGGGCGATGCCAATGGCTCCGTTGATGTGAATCAAGACAGTTGGACGAATGTAAATGCAAAGCACGCGACGGCTTATCTAAAGAGTAAGACACTCGCTGAAAAAAGCGCTTGGGATTTCATCAATGCCCAAGAAGGAGAGTACAAACTGGAGTTGGTTGTAATAAATCCAGGTCCTGTTTATGGCCCAACACTTTCTGCTAACCTCTCTGGTGAGTCGATGACTATGTTCAAGACTATGATCACGGGTAAAATGCCAATGCTTCCGAAAGCGGCTATCAATATGTCGGATGTGAGAGACATTGCCGCCATTCACGTGAAGGCCTTGGAAAACAAAAAGGCCAATGGCAAACGATTCATCGTAACGACTGAGAAAGCACACGCTTTTCAGGAGATCGCTCAGATTCTCAAATCTAACGGTTACGACAAAGTAAGCGACAAGCTGGCTCCGAATTTCTTACTGAAGTTCATGTCCAATTTCAATAGTGATTTGAAAGGAATGCGCCCTTTTATCGGCAACACCTTCAATGGAGATATCAGTGAAACGATGAAGGCATTTAATTGGAAACCAATTCCCTTGGAGAAAACGGTATTGGACACCGCAGCATCGGTGAAATCATACCTTTAAACAAGAACCGAATAAATTAGAAAAACCCGGAACGGCAAAAGCTGTTCTGGGTTTTTTTATGGCATTGTAGATTGTCTAAAGGGATTTAAACTGCCCTTATATTTCATTTTAATATACCACCAGCTTTGCGTTCATTGCTCCGACGCTAACCACGTAAAAACTTGGTTGCCAATCTGCGGCATCAATGGAAATGCGTTCGTACATCATTCCTTGAAAAACGGTTTTTCCTTGGAGGTCGTAAATCACGACTTGCTGAATGGTTTGTTCTGGACCCGCGAGTTCCAAGGTGAAACTCTCTTTGGTGGGATTTGGGAAGAGCTTCATCGCTCCATCTTGGCTTACCGCTTCCTCAATGCCCAGCGGTACGTCGTTTTCTGCACCGAAGGTTGGCTCCATAAACTGGAAATTTCCCGTGCCATTTGGCGAACGCCCGAAGGAGATGTCCGTTGTTTGCTCGTTGAAAGTGATCGCATCGAGTAGAGTAAACTCAGAATCTAAAAGGTAAATAGTTTCGCCGCTGGCGGAGAGTTTGAAATCGGCGTGAAATCCTGTTTGTTCCAGGTCCTTATCTGTCCAAACCACGATGTAGTCGTCAGGTGCTAGTGATACGCCTTCGGGAAAAGCGAAAATTCCCAAGTCCGTTTCGGTATCGCTTAAGTGGTAGCCTTCGAGATCTATCGTTTCGCTGCCTCGGTTGTAAAGCTCAACCCAGTCGTCGTATTCGCCGTTTTGATCGATGGCCGTAGCGTCGTTGGAAGCCATAAATTCATTGAGCACGATATCACCAATCACCACATTTGTCGCCGACACTGAATAGAACTCGTGCTCGGCATTGGTTGGTGAAAAGGCGCCGATGTCATCGTTTTCTGCGTAGAGGTAGTATTCCACCAAGTTGCTTGAAATTGGCATTGCTGCGCCGAAGACACCGTCATTTTCCGCTCCATCGTTATGCATTCCATCGTCAAGCAATTCTACCTTTTGAAAGGGTGTATTGGGCTCCGATCGGTATCCGATAAATGCCGTGTTTTCGTTCAGTATGGTAGCCGTAACCATGAGCACATCCCCTACAAATGGACTTTCGTTCGACAGTTCTATATTATCGATACTCGGCTGTGTGGCAGTAAAGTCGGCCTGATTCATCAAGTAGGTGTAGCGACCATCCATTAGATTGGTAATTCCAGGAGCACTCATTCCACCTGGGCCGCCACCGCCGCCGCCCACATCCGAATTGAGATTGGATAGGAATTCGTTGTAGCTGAAAAACTTATTGTCATCGGCTTGTACCTCGGTATCGATCAGCGCTTGGAGGTCTTCCGCTGCGGCCGCATATTGGTCGCTATTGGCAAAGTGATCTTCCAAAATGGTTTTGCAATGAGCGAGGTACATTTTCTTGTAAGATGTATTGCTGAGTAGCTGACTAATCAATGGAAAGTCGGCGTCGTTTTCATGCAAAATATGGCTCATCTGCTGCTTGGCAGTTGTGCCATTCAGGTTGCCCGACCCCGTCATAGAGAAGGTTCCAAATGATTCATTTAGATCCCATACTACGGGAACAAAACGGCCATTGTCATCACGGTACAGGTAGTAGTTTTGTTTGAAGCCGCCAATGTAGCTGTCCAGATTCACCAAGATATTGTCGAAAGCCAACATCCAGAGTGTGCGGTCTACATCCAGAATTTCTTCAATGGCATCCACGTGATTTTCTAAGGTGTCGCAAAGGTTGATTAAGTCTTCCCAACCGAAGTCAGACTTGAGCTCATAAGCTTCATCGTAGTCTCCGCTGTCTTGCCCCAAATATACCAGATCGGGTAATTCGTTGCTTCCAGGCCCGGCGCCATCCACAGGATTGCATTTAATGAAGACATTGTCATTTGAGCCAAATCGGCTATTTGCAAATTTCTTTGACACCGATTCTGAATTGCTGTAAAGCCCGATCAAATCTCCATTTACATGCACATTGGCATAATTGGAAAGCGGAGCATCCATGTAGTCTCTCAGAATTTGGTAGGAGAGGACCTCACGAAGAAAGGATGGATCCTTGGCCACATTACTCAGCTTGATATCGGTATAGCCATCGTGCTCGTGCTCCTTGTAGGTATCCAGTTCAATATGGAATGGGTTCTTGACTTGATTGACATTGTAGGTGCTATTTCCCTTGTACTTCACACCGACGCTGTCGTACTCCAATCCATTTATCAACACGCTCTGCGCCATGATGTAATTTCCATCACCGGCTTTTTCGGCGTCGAGCAATGCGTCCCAATTCGATTGCTCAAATGTGAGCTCGATGGTCTGAATGGTGTTTTGGTCGTAAAACGTTTGAGAAAAGCCACCAACCGAAAGTGAGGTAAGTGCAAGCAGTGCAACGATTCTTTTCATATTGATCGATCTGAATGGGCTCAATTTAAAACCACGAATTAAAGTCCTTATTCTGGTATAAGTGAGTGATCCAGGTGAAGAGGATTAAAACAGGTGAGTTTAAAGGCCAATGGAGTTAGTGTTGAGAACGATTCGACTCGTCCATTGTAGAAAGGTTTAAAAAGGTCCTTTAATTTCAAATAGCCCAAGAAACTCAAGGCAATGGCCGAAAATGAAACAAGCGTCCAATGTTTACTCCTTCACAACTTTTCCTGACGCTAAGACGTGCTCACCAATCTTCAACTGGTAAAAATAGAGTCCGGAAGACAAATACTTCAGTGAAAATGATTGAGCAGTATTGTTTTCCAGTTTTTTTTCCATCAGCCTTTTCCCGAGGGGATCATAAAGCGTTAGATGAGCCGCTTCTGGAGAATCAATTTTTAGCTTGAAAGTGACTTCGTCTTGGAAGGGATTCGGGAAAACCTCAATGGTTGAAGCGACTATTTTCGTAGCAGTGGATGAAACGAAAGGGCAGTCATCGCCTAGCATATTTTCATCCATCCAATTTAGCCGTTCGGTGAGCCAGTCTTCTAAGAAGTTGATTTCATCTTGGTAGGTTTCACCGACGAAACTATTGGGCCATACATAAGTTCCGAGTATTGGCCAACGGTCAAAATTCCGACTCTGAGCCTCTTCCAAAAAGGCTTCATTAGCTTCTATAAACTGTAACAAACTGTCGGTGTGTAAGCTTCCAGTGCGAAGTTCATTCCAGCGGCAGTTGATTTCATTTTGTACAGCAGGATCTTCCGATAGATCCAAGACCCAGAAAGGGCGTAGGAAACCAGATTCTGTCCAGATGTATGACCATCCTTCAGGTCCAGGATCCTGAGCAAAGTCAAAATTACCATACCCTAAATTCAAATCCCATAGCGGGCCAAAGTGGATTTTACCTCCATTGCTTTCCTTCTTTTTGTACATGTAAAAACTGAACTTGAAATTATCAATGTGCTTGAAAATTTCAGTCGCAATCCAATAGTCTATCCAGGAGGGTATGTCTATATATTCTTCATAGGTATCAGCCGTGGGCGAGGCATCCATATCTTCCTCGAAATTCGTAACGTAGTTCCTCAAATAATTTTTTTGTTGAGGCGCTAGTTCGTCAAAATCGGGGTCTTGATATTTGTAAAAAACGGCTTCGGTAAAGGGCGAACTCCAGCCGCTCTCAGGTCCTTCATCCGCGCGGTCAATACTAAAAATGTAGCCACCAGTGAGTTCGTCGCCAGAAATATCTTCAGGAGTTAGATTGGCAATATCCACTCGGTTGTCGTCTCTTTTAATTTTCTCCATCAAGACATACAAGCCTTCATATTGATCATTGATAAAAACCTCACACCATCGGGTGCGGGGCACGTATTGTCCCATGGAATGCCCAATATGGAAGGAGAGCACATTTCTAAGGAGGCTTTTATCACTATAGGGTCCATTCAACACCCAGTCATTTTCTTCGGGCATTCCCAGAAGCGAAACATTGTTATTCTCGCCATCTGGAAGTCGGGTTTCAAACCCAAAACTTTTTTTCTCAAAAAGAATGGAGGATGAGCCTCTGATTTCAATACCAATGTCACCGTTATAATCAGTGAAAGGATCAGTCAAAGAATTAATCTCGTTGGGACCATTGTCTATGATACCCATTTGAGCATCGATTTTTGGTTCATCGGGAATATCAGCTCCGCCTGTATTGATAAAGATCAAGGGTAAGTTTGAAGAAGTAAAGGGTGCACTGAACCAATCGGGCAGTGGCTGATAAGAGTTGGAGCTGTCATTAATGCCGACTATTAAAAAGAACAAAGCCGAAAAATCTGAAGAATTCAAGCCTACATTATGCACCTGTATAGCCAGCGTATTCGTGCCGTTATTCCAAAGATCGTCCAGTTCTTGCTGTGAAACCGTAAACTGACTAGGGAGTCCGCCTTGGTATAGCTGTGCTTCCAGGAAAGTGGTCGCTGTTTCATTGTATGCAGGGGAAATCCCGTTTGTACCGATATTTGATCGAGCTATTTCAACGCCATTTAGGTAAGCTACAAAGGCATCGTCAAAGTCAGCATAAAAGGAAACCGCGCTGATTATTGAGGTGTCTATTATCTCAAATTCCTTTCGTAAGTACAGAGATATAGTTGGACTAATTATCGTATTGTCATCACCGTCATCATAGCCAAATCCTCCTTCTCCAACATTCCAAATATCATCGTTAAAGCCCGGTTGATTCCAGGAGGCTGGAGGTTCCGAATCTCCAATTCGGTAAGCCCATTCCTCTTCTGCTAAGACTACTGCCTCCCAATGATCAATGGGCTGACACCACGCAGTATATGGAAGTAACCAAAGTAGGAGGAAGAAAATGGACTTGTTTGTTATCGGAACCACTTATAGTTATTACACGATTTAAAATGAAAAGAGTCTACTGCAATTAGCACTGAGTAAACCTATAACATTGTTTAAATTTTGAATTAATCGGTTTACCTACACAATGAATGGAACGGCACCGTTTTTTTCAGAAAACAAATGTAGCTTGTTTTCCAAGAGGGAATTGTCTGTGGTAAAAAAGAGAAGTCGACCAGGAAAAATATTATGATCGAGAAATTTGAGACTATTTTTTTGTGCGTCTTTTTGAATTTATTCGTAGACTAAATTTAGTCTTTCCGATTGCTGTGTAAAACCTTATGAAACAAAGCGATCTCCTTTGGACTGGATACCCTTTTTCAGCCGATTTAATTCTTTTCTTTACCCAATAGAATTTTGGAGACCAGGACAATGGCATTTCGTTTAAGAATCTTCGCAACGAAAGATTGAACCAATAGAGTTGCAACCCAAATAGGTAATCAATGAAAAAGTACATCACGGCATTATTCCTCTTCATCACTGCCGCTGCATTTTCGCAGACAAAAGAGACCTACAATATTGGTGTTTTACTCGATTTTAGAACGCCCGAAATAGAGCCGCTTATTTCTGCCTTGCAGACTGAGGTGCTATCAATTGTGGGAGAAGACGCGATTGTTAGATTTTCCAATGAAAACATTTTAGTCAATGAATACAATTTGGATAAGGCCCTAGCCAACTACACTGCCTTACTCAATAATGGCACCGACATCATTATTGCCTTTGGGGCAATAAACAACCAGATTTTTTCGGAAGTAGAAGAGCACAAAAAGCCATCAATCTTATTTGGAGCCGTTACCAATGACTTTTACGACCTGAATAGCGCAAAGAAAAATTCGGGCATCGACAACTTCACCTACTTGCTCGCCCCACTTTCGTATTCGAGTGATTTAAGCCAGTTGCGGGAGCTTACTGGATTTACGCATGTTGGGATCGCTGTAGAGCAGGGCATTTACGAGGTATTGGCCTTCGACAAGGTATTTGAAAGCATATCTGAAGAGCTGGGCGTTAGCTATGAACTCATTCCTTACAGCAATGCTGAAGAGATCGTGAACAGTATTGACTCTGAAATGGATGCCTTCTACTTGGCTTCGGGGTTCGCTCTGAGTGAAGCAGATATTTCCAGTATCGCCAATAAGCTCATCGAAGAAAAAATACCATCATTTACCAGCACCAGCATAGCAGATGTTGAAAATGGGCTTATGGCAACCAATCGCTCACTCGAAAGTACCAGTCTCTTTTTCAGGCGTATTGCATTAAATATAGAATCGTACATAAATGGAACGAACTTGTCTGAATTGCCATTATTACTCGAATTTAACAACCGCCTTACCGTAAATATGAATACCGCTCAAATTGTCGGCATGCCCTTTAAATTTAGCCTTATCGGAAGCACAAATATTGTAGGGGATATGCAAAATGCCATTTCCGAGAAACAATACAATCTATTGGATGTCATGAAGACTGTGGTCGGCGAGAACCTCAACCTCAAATCAACTTTAAAGGAGATAGAGCTCAGTGAGCAAGATGTAAGAAAGGCCAAGAGCAATTATTATCCGAGCATAACGGGCAATGCCAATTTCAATTACGTAGACCCTAGATTGGCTGAAATATCTCTGGGCAATAGTCCCGAGTATTCTACCGCAGGAAATATATCGCTGGACCAAGTGGTGTATTCTCCAGTGGCGAATGCGCGTATTTCGATACAAAAAGATCTCTTAGAAGCTCAGCGTCAGTTCTACAATGCAAATGAATTGGATGCTGTTTTTAGTGCATCAAACGCGTATTTCAATGCGCTGATCATTAAGGCCAATTTGTCGATCCAGAATCAAAATTTGAATCTAACCCGCAAGAACCTAGAGATTGCCACTCAAAATTTTGAAGCTGGTCAAACGGGTAAGTCAGATGTGCTCCGTTTCACCAGTGAAAAAGCACAGAACAAACAGGCTTTGGTAGAAGCGGTCAACCAATTGGAACAAGCTTTTTATTCTCTAAACCAGCTTCTCAATAATCCGATTGGCATGGAGATCGATGTCGACGAAGCTGAATTGGGTAGAGGGGTCTTGGCAAATTACAATTACGAGGAATTAAAGAATTTCATAGACAACCCGGCACTTCGCGAGCCTTTCATTGAATATTTGGTGGATTTTGCCATTGCGAATTCACCCGACATCAAATCCTTGGATTACAACTTGAATGCCAATGAGCGCAACATACAGTTGAACAGTTCAAGTCGTTTTATTCCAACAGCAGCAATTCAAGGCCAATACAACCATACTTTCAATAGATCGGGCGCTGGAAGTACTCCGCCAGAAGGGTTGGGTATTGGACAAATAAACGATTCATACAATATCGGTATCAACTTGTCGATTCCGATCGTCAATAGAAATCAAACCAATATAAACAGGCAGATTGGCATCATACAGCAAGACCAGCTAAGAATAAACCGGGAGAATATTGAACTGAACATCCATGCCACTGTCAACTCTGCCATATTGAATTTGAACAATCAGATCGCCAATATTGAGATTTCTAAAATTTCGGAAGAGGCCGCAAAAGAATCCCTCGAGCTGGTGCAAGAATCCTACTCGAATGGAGCCGTTAATATCGTTCAGCTCTTGGATGCTCAAAACAATTTTCTCTTTGCACAACAGGCAAAAATAACCGCTGTCTATAGCTTTTTGGCAAGCTCAATAGAGTTAGAGAGGTACCTGAGCTACTTTTTCTTGCTTCATACTCCCGAAGAGAATCAAGCCTTTATAGAAGGGTTTTACGCATACGTTCAAAATAGAAACTAAGACCATTACAATCGTTCATTATGAAATACAATTTACTCAAACACGGTGCGCTTTTAGCAACAATTTTCCTGGTCTCTTGTGGCGAGAAGCAAACGGAAGAAGCGGTAGCGCTACGTCCTGTTGCTTACTTGGAAGTCGGTCTTTCAGGAAGCGATTTTGCCAGAACCTTTAGCGGAACCGCAACTACCGAGATAGTGGTAAATCTGAGCTTCAGGAACAACGGTATTATCACAAAATTTAATTTGAAACTGGGGCAAATCGTAAAGAAGGGAGACCTTTTGGCCAAGCTCGATAACGTGCAAGCGAGACTCAATTACGAAAACTCATTGTCGTCACTCAACAGCGCGCAATCTCAAATGAATACCTCTAAATTGAATTTGGACCGGGTGCGTTCGCTTTTCGAGAAAGGCAGCACCTCCTTGAGTGAGTATGAGGCTGCGAAAAATTCCTACCGTTCGGCGCAGGCTGGTTATGAATCTGCCGTCCGCGGAGTATCAATTCAAGAAGAGCAAGTGCGCTATGGTTATGTCTATGCGCCAGAAGACGGCGTCATTGCGCAAGTCAATTCTGAAATTGATGAAAACGTGAGTGCTGGACAAATCATCGCAGTTTTGAATGTAGGTGCTGATATGAAAATCGCTTTGGGTTTACCCGAAAACGTGATCAATCGAGTTAAAAAAGACATGAAAGTGATGATTGATATTTCGTCGATTAAGGATGAAAAATTTGAAGGTCAAATAACCGAAGTCTCTCCGTCCATTGACCCCCTAAATTCTACTTATCCTGTGAGTGTTAAAATTCTTGATGCGTCTGAGGAAATCAAATCGGGGATGGCGGCCAATGTTACTTTTCAGTTCAGTGAACCAACTGCGTCAAAGGAGTCTTTGATTGTTCCAGCCGCATCGGTGGGAGAGGATGCCAAGGGGAACTTTGTCTTTTTAATAGACGACTCAGGCCAGAAGATCTTCGTAAAAAAACAAGCCATCACCGTGGGAGAATTAACGTCGAAAGGCTTTGAAGTCACCGCAGGTTTGTCGGCAGGTAATAAGATAGCGATCGCAGGATTACAAACTCTACTGGATGGACAAGAAGTAAGGTTGCATTAACGGTATTCGTTCGGATTTAGTTCGGCCCTCACATTGTGGTAACCTCATTTTCAGCCTCCTTCCTATTCTTCAGATTCCAAAGACAATGCCTATGAATCTTACGCAGTTTTCAATAGAAAAAAATAGAATCACCTACACATTGGTGGCTACCATCATCGTGATGGGAATTGCGCTCTATCAATCATTGCCCAGAGATAGTATGCCACCTATGACCATCCGGATTGCAACGGTGGTCTCCGTTTTTCCTGGCGCAGCACCAGAGCGTGTGGAGGAGTTGGTGACTGATAAAATTGAAAAAGTAGTTCAAGAACTGCCCGAGTTAAAAGAGGTAAGTAGCACCTCTCGAACGGGTCTTTCGGTGGTTCAGGTTGAACTAAAAGACGACGTTGCAGAAAAAGACTTGCAAACTGTTTGGGACAGGCTGCGCAGAAAACTCGACGGAATTCAAAGCTTGCCAGAAGGTGTCATTCCCATAATGGACGACGAAACCATTGGCGATGTATATGGAATCGTACTCGGTGTAACGAGTGATGGGTTCTCCTATGCCGAAATGAAAGAGTATGTGGACGATATTAAGGACGACCTTATCAAACTGGACAATGCGGCCGAGGTCGAGCTGGGCGGAGATCAGGACGAGCGTGTTTTTGTAGAATTTGATGAGTCCAGATTGAAGGAGTACGGTCTCTCTTCTCAAATACTGAGTTCGATTATTGCTTCACAAAATATTCTAAGTACAGGTGGGCAAGTAAATTTAGAAGACGAACGCATCGTTCTTGAACCGACGGGAAATTTCAATGATTTATCTGATATCAGCGATATGCTCATCCCTGTTGGCGATGGGAGTCAGCTGGTTTACCTCAAAGACATTACCACCGTTGAAAAGGGATACATCTCACCGCCAAAGCAAAAGGTAAGCGTGAATGGAAATGATGCGATAACCATGCATATCTCGCTTAAGGACGATGCCAATATCATTGACTTGGGTATCGAAGTCAATGCCGTCAAAAAGAAATGGGAAAGACTTTTGCCTGTTGGCTTGGAGCTGCATACGCTTTCATCTTTGGATAAATATGTAGACGACCAGGTAAGCAGTTTCATGGTGAACCTATTGCAATCCGTGGTGATTGTATTCTTGGTGATGCTGGTCTTTCTCGGCATGAGAACGGGTATCATCATCACCGCCTTAATTCCCTTAGTAATCGTGACCACCTTCATGATGATGGGCATCATGAATATTGGTATCAATAAGGTGTCACTCGCCGCCTTGATCATGGCTTTGGGGATGATGGTAGACAATGGAATTGTGGTGGCAGAGACCATCGTAGTAAAGCTCGAATCGGGTATCAATAGAAAAGACGCGGCAATACAGGCTTGCTCTGAACTATTCACCCCGCTCTTGATTTCAACGCTGACAACTTCGGCAGCTTTCCTTTCCTTCTACTTGGCCCAATCGGTCATGGGAGATATTGTAGGGCCTATTTTTCTGGTGATTACCATTGCGCTCATCTCTTCTTGGATCATCTCGCTTACGGTGATCACCTTGCTTTCGTATCAGTTTATGAAAGTAAAGCCCAAAGACGCTAAAAAGAGCCTTGTAGATCGATCGATAGATTGGTTAAAGACCTACTACAACAGGTACATCTTGGTAGCCTTAAAGCACAAGACCAAAACGATGGTGTTGCTCGTCGGCATGTTTGTGCTAGCCATGTTTGGCTTTACCAAGATCGACTTCGTGTTCTTTCCGGATAGCGATAGGAACATGATTACGGTAGACATCAATATGCCAGAAGGAACGAAGATTGAGCGGACTACGCAGGTGGTAAATGATATTGAAGTCTTCATAGCCGATTCACTAGAAACTTCAGAAATAATGGTCGAAGGTATTTCCGACTGGTCATCGTACATCGGCGAGGGTCCTTCGTCGTACGATCAGGGCTATCAGCTCGATGAGGCCAATTCCAGCTACGGACACATCCTGGTGAATACCTCCAGCTATGAGGTGAACCAAGAAATGGTGAGCCGATTGGATGCCTTTTGCTTCAATAATTTCCCGAATGCCGACATTAAAGTGGCATTCCTTGGATCTGGACCTACGGGAGACCCCATCGAAATAAAGGTCACGGGCGATGATCCCGATCAACTCTCGTCCATCTCTGAGCAGATTAAACTGAAGCTGAACTCTATTCAAGGAACGAAAAACATCAAAGATGATTGGGGACCAAAATCCAAGAAGTTCATCATTGATATCGATCAGGTAAGAGCACAATCGGCAGGAGTATCCAGTCAGGATATTGCCATTTCATTGCAGACGGTTCTCGATGGATTTCCAACGGGAGAATACCGCGAGGACGATAAGTCGATACCCATCTTGATGCGCAGCGACAAAAGTCAAGAACAGACCTTAGAATCAATCGAAACGCTAAATATCTTTTCGCAGAATACAGGAAGAAACGTGCCCTTGTTGCAAGTAGCCAGCATCAGGCCTGTTTGGCAATATGCCAAGATAAAACGAGTGGACATTGATCGAACCATTGCCATCACAAGTCAATTGCGCGCTGGAGGTAATGCTTCTGAAGTCACTGCAGCGATTACACCTTGGCTGGAAGAAGAGTCTAAAAAATGGAGCGAAGGATACACGTATAAATTTGGTGGTGATGCTGAAAGCACCGCCGAAAATATGGGGGCGGTAATCACTTGGTTACCTCTCTGCGGATTTATTATTTTACTACTCTTGGTTATCCAATTTAATTCATTTCGCAAAATGATCATGGTGTATTGCACCATTCCACTATCGCTAATCGGTGTGGCTGTGGGCTTGCTCTCTTTCCAGCAGCCATTTGGTTTTATGCCATTTTTGGGAGTGATTGCCTTGGCGGGAATTATCATAAACAATGCGATTGTTTTGATCGATCGGATGGAAGTCGAACAGAATGATTTGAATAGAAAGGAAATAGACGCTGTAATTACGGCGTGCTTGCAGCGTTTCAGGCCCATCTTGCTTGCGACATTTACCACCGTTTTGGGGTTGACTCCGCTCTATTTAACGGGTGGTGAAATGTGGGAAGGAATGGCGATTGGAATTATGGTGGGATTGCTTTTCGGCACCATAATCACCTTGTTTTTTATTCCAACATTTTATGGAATTTTATATAAAATAGATTATTCAGATTATACGTTTGACGAAAGTCTCCTGGAAGAATAAAACTATGCAACTTTTGAATTGTTTGCGGGAACACTATGGAGCATATGTAAGTGAAAAAACCACCGCAATTGTAGAGCAATCCATCAAAAAAACAGCTTGGTGTGATAACCTAAGAAATCTAATTTCAAATGCGAGAAATTTCAATTGAAAGACAATTCTAAAATAGAACTGACAAGCTTCGTAGATTACACGAAGAGGGTGTCCATTCGCACTCGCCCTTTTCTTTTGAGTGTTCTCGATCATTTTGGCGATAGAATCGAGATGAAAACGAAGTTTTATTCAACAAGTCCGAGTAATTCCGAGTTCGTGATCTCATCTAAAGCAGCATTAGCGGCAGAGCTTCAAGGTAGAATGGATGACTTGCACGAGTTGCTCATTCATTACAAAGAGACTTTCACTGAAGATGCTGTTTTCACTTTGGCCGAAAGTATCGATTTGGATATGGACCGGTTCCGAGAGGATTTTGAGTCCGAATATGTTTCAGTAAGGCTCGAAGAGGACAAGAGTCATGCAAAAGAACGAGACGTCAATTTCGCACCTTCTTTGACCATTAACGGCTACATGTACAAAGACGCTTGGGATGAAGAAGCCTTAATGGAAGCCATCAACGGGGCGAAAGCCAAGCCTGTTGAACAAGCCGTGGTGGGCTTTATCCATTGGGGAGCTTCGGCTGCGATTGCATTGCTCGTGGCTGCGATTGCTGCATTGGTATTTGTCAACTTAGGCTTCCTTGAAGACTATGAATTCCTACGCCATTTCAAACTCGGATTCAATGCAGGTGATGCCGATTTTATCCTTCCGCTTGAAGTTTGGATCAACGATGGCCTTATGGCTGTATTCTTTCTATTAATAGGACTAGAGATAAAGCGCGAAATCATTTCAGGAGAATTGTCTGAAATGAAAAAAGCAGCTATGCCCATCGTTGGGGCAATTGGAGGCATGGTGGTTCCCGTACTTTTGTATCTGGCCATTAATTGGAATGGAGAAGAAGCGTATGGTTGGGGAGTGCCAATGGCCACTGATATCGCTTTCACCTTGGGATTGATGGCCTTATTGGGCAGTAGGGTTCCTGGTTCATTGAAGGTATTTATTTCTGCCTTGGCTGTCTCTGACGATTTGGGTGCCATTATCGTTATTGCCCTTTTTTATGGCCATGGATTTCATCTTGACTCATTTATTGTAAGCCTCGTGATTATAGCAATTATGGGACTTTTGAATTACTTCAAAGTCTATTCAAAGACCTCTTACATTCTTCTGGGGATTCTCCTTTGGTTCTTTATTTACAAAAGCGGTTTGCATGCTACACTGGCAGGGGTTCTAACAGCCGTGTTAATTCCAGCACGGCGCAGAGGTAATATTGTAGGAATTGCCACCCAAGCCAGGGTTATTTTCGATCATGAAATAGAGCGAATCCAAGATGCAAATAATACTCAGGAGAACATTCGTCATGGGGCACTTCGGGTAATCGACAAAGCCATTAATCGGCTTACGGGTCCAGGAGAAAAGTTAGAGCATTTTTTAGAAAATCCAGTGAATTATTTCATCCTTCCGCTCTTTGCGTTTTTCAATACAGGTATTTTGGTGGTGGGGACTTACTTCGACGTTTTCACCCCAATCAACCTTGGCATTATCGTCGGCCTCTGCATTGGGAAACCGCTGGGTATTATGAGCTTCTGCTGGATAGCTTCCAAAATGAAATGGGCTTCGTTATCTCCTGAGTTTAATTGGTCTCAGCTACTCGGCGCAGCGTGTTTGGCAGGAGTTGGTTTTACCATGTCCATCGTTGTGGCAGGTGCAGCATTTGAAGGTGAGACTTTGGATGGGGCTAAATTGAGCATCTTGATTGCCTCGTTTATCTCGGCAATTGCAGGGCTGTTTATTTTGAGTCGAAGTCTAAAGCCAAATTAAGTCCTGCGGCAATCTAACCCAATCGCTAAAAAAAAATCTGCCAGACAGTTTCACACGCTCGGTTTTCAGGAGAATGTGATCACGTCATTTGCATATCGGTTTGGCTTATTTCAAACTCAGTACTTCACAAAAGTAAGAACAGGCTTCACACTTTCTTCGGGATCTTCTTCCATGGGTACATGTCCCAGATTGGGAAGAATCACCAAGGTGTCGTTTGGCAAATCACTGTGAAAACGATAGGCCGATGCGATTGGCTTCAGTCGGTCATCCTTTCCCCAAAGAACCAATGTGGGCTGGGTAATCTCTTTTATTTTCCGATAAGCTGTGGTGTCTTTCTTGGCTTCAAAACGATCTACAAATGCTTCTCGATTTCCTTCGCGCAGCGTGAGGTCAAAATAACGATCCACTAGTTCGTCGGTTACTTTGGTTTTATCGGAGTACACATTTTCGAGGCTAGATCGTGCAACTAGCCGAGGGGTGATGAACTTGAAGAGGTTTTTAACTATCGGTATTTTGGCTACCTCAAACGCAATTGGAAGACTCTCCGCCTCGTCGGGATAACCGCTAGCATCAATCAAAATGAGTCGGTCCACCATTTCGGGATATTTGGAGGTAAACCGCCATGCGATTCCGCCACCCAATGAATTGCCACCGAGCACGCAAGTTTCGATTCCAACGGAATCTAGAAAGTGCTTCAGGAAGCTGACGTAATTTTCGATCGAATAATCTCGATCGGGAAAAGGACCCGTAAGTCCGTAGCCAGGTAAGTCCATTCGGATGACCCGACGGTCTTTCGACAATGTGGATGTCCATCCATCAAACGTCTGAAGGCTGGCTCCAGTGCCATGGATGAGCACAAGGGGAATGGAGTCGCTGGAACGTCCTTCATCCCTAAAGTGAACTTCCATGCCATCAACGGAGACAAACGCCGATGGTGGTGGGGCATATTTTTCTTTTAAATCTGTTAGAGGAATGTCGGCATAGCCGAAAGAGATCGAGACCAGTAGTGCCAATGTTCCAAAGCCGATCAGGAGAATCTTTAAAGATTTGGCAAGAAATTTCATGGCCGAAATATACTTTGTTCGCTCGTAGGACTAAATTTTTAATGTCCCTATATTATCGCATAGGCATACATTCGTGTAGTCAAACAAGTTTATAACTATGCTTAGCACATGTTTAAAGTAAAATGCAATGTGTCACTTCGAGTGTTTTTCGATGACAAAGGAGTCGGAAATTTTATCGAAAAGGCATAAAAGTTTCAAGTAGAAAACAAGGTTCTCGATACAGATTTCCCCATCGCTGAGGCGCTGTGAAAACCCACTCGAACTGACAGGTCACCAATATTTAATTCAAGAAAAGGTCAGAATACTTCATTCATCATGTGGAACTCAGCACTATTTTACTGCCAAGCTTCGGTAGAATAAGTATAAATTTTACCGCCTATTATTCGGTGATTTATTTTGGCAATTACTCCGCCACAAAATCAGGCCAACGCTGCATATAAATCACCATCTTTTCACTCAGACCTTCTTTTCGTAAATACTCTTTGGAGACGGGCGTATCGATGGGAGTGAAGTGAGCATCTTTCATCACCAGTTCAGGAAAGTCATGGTGTAGAATGGCTGCGCGGCCAATGGTCAAAAAGTCAATCCCCCCGTCGAGGACCTTCTGCACGTCTTCTCCCGTTCGGATTTGTCCCGCGATGGTCAACATCACTTCTCCTCTTTCGAGGCCAGCAAAGTGCTCCATGAGCGATTTATCTTGGTGTTCTTCCTCTTCGGGAAGCTTGAAAACATCCCAAAGCGAAATGTCCAAGAAGTCGATTTGACCTTCGTCGATAAACCGCTGAGTCACTTCCTTCACTTCTCCGAGCTTCATTCCGAATTTTTCGGGCGAAAGCCGCACGCCCAAAAGGAAATCAGAACCGCATTGTTTCCTGATGGCATTCACAATCTCAAACATAAGACGAGACCGGTTCTCGAGACTACCGCCGTAATGGTCGGTGCGGTGGTTGATCTCGCTGCTGAGAAACTGCGTGAGGATATAGCCATGCGCTCCGTGGACTTCCACACCATCGTAACCGCATTCTTTCGAACGCATTGCAGCGGTGATAAAATCTTCTCGCAATTGCTCAATTTCGGTTAGCGTCATGGCGCGAGCGCCTGTTTTCTCGTTGTCGGATGGGCATATTGGCTTTTCGCCAATGAGCTCTTCTGGAGAGCGCATACCCGCGTGGTGCAATTGAATCACGGCTAGGCTCCCGTGTGCTTTGATGCCTGCGCTCAGTCTTCGGTGACCTTTTATTTGCTCGTCAGCGAAGATTCCCAGCTGCCCTGGAAACCCTTTACCAATGGCTTGCACGTGGGAGGCGCAGGTCATGGTCAGGCCAAAACCACCCTCAGCCCTCATCGTGAGCCAACGGTACTCTTCGTCGGAAAGGGTGCCGTCCTCGTGGCTTTGGGTATTGGTCATCGGGGCC
>JBLIEU010000031.1:0-25598 GCA_047633195.1 Cryomorphaceae bacterium
GCTTCATTGGATCGCATCTTTGCGAAAGCTTATTGGAGCAAGGGCATACCGTATATGGAATCGACAACTTCGATCCATTTTACAGCCGTAAAATCAAAGAAAGAAACCTCGAGTCTTTTCGCAATCATGAGCGGTTTGGATTCTTTGAATTGGATCTGACCCAAGCAGATAAGCTGCAGCGAATTCCCGCTTTCGATATGGTGGTTCATCTGGCGGGAAAAGCAGGCGTCCGACCGAGTATCGATGCACCCCAAAGTTACATCGATGCGAATATCACTGCCACCCTAAATGTTCTGGAGCTTTGTCGAAGCAAGGACTGTAAAAAAATGGCGTTTGCCAGTAGCAGTAGCATTTACGGCAATTCTAAGCACATTCCCTTTGTAGAAGAAGGAGTGGAGTACGAGCCCATTTCGCCGTATGCTTTTTCTAAGCGTAGCTGCGAGTTGATGAATTATACTTTTCATCATCTCTATCAAATTGACATATTGAACTTGCGATTTTTCACCGTTTATGGCCCACGTCAACGGCCTGATTTGGCCATTCACAAATTCACTCGTTTATTGAGTGAGGGCGAATCTATTCCTATGTTTGGAGATGGATCTACGTCACGTGATTACACCTTCGTGGCCGACACGGTGGCCGGAATAAACGGTGCCATGGATTACTTGCGTGAAAATAGCGACGTGTTTGAAACGGTGAATTTGGGTAACAACCAACCCGTGAAGCTGACAGATTTAATATCAAGCATTGGCAATGCGCTTGATGTAGAACCGAATATCGATCGCCAGCCAATGCAACCGGGTGATGTGGACATCACTTTTGCCTCTATTGAGAAAGCCAAGAAATTATTCGGCTACAATCCCACGACGAGTATCAAGGATGGTTTGGGGAAATTTGTAGAGTGGTACCGAGCGTTGAACTAGATTGTCAAAAAGCATTTGTTGGTTCATTTCCCGGTCCTAAAATATTTAGGAACTGGATTTTTAAATTTGCCTCTCAAAAAATATTTCCAATGAAGCTCTTGCTCATATTACCAGCTGTCTTTTCCGTTCTTCTGGTATTCGGACAGAAAGACTCACTTATCTTCGATGGCGGTCAAATCATAGTAGGAGAAGTGAAAGACATGAACCGAAATATACTGACAATTGAAACGGACTACAGCGACAGCGATTTCAAAATTGAGTGGGAGAAAGTAACTGAATTCTACAGCGATCAACTTTATATGGTTCAGATCACTGACCGAACTGTCTTCACCAACGCAACCATGGTTTTTCAGAAGCCTAATGAAGTGAAAATCTCAGGGGAATTGAGCACCAGAGTGGTGCCGCTAAGCGAGGTGGCATATTTCAGGCAAGTGGAAACTGGTTTTTGGAGCAAATTGTCCGCAACAATTGATTTGGGTTTTAACCTGACTAAAGCAAGTAATCTTCAGCAATACAATGCGGCGGCTATGTTGGGTTATAAATCAGCTCAATGGACTTATAGAGTGACCTATCAGCAAAATCGGTCTGAACAAGATGATGTGGATCCTGTGCGCAGAACAGAAGTAAATGCGAAGGCAGATTATGCACTGCGAAATGGAGTCTTCTTTGGAGGCGGTTTGAACTTTCTGAGCAATACAGAGCAGCTTCTCGATCTGCGGACAACTGGAAATTTAGGAGTGGGTTATTATATAGTACGAAACAACCACATGTACTGGCAAACTTTTATAGGTTCAGCCATTAACAGTGAGAATTTCACTGAAATAGCCGAAGAACCTTCTGAAGATAGACAGAGTTTTGAGGGTCTAGTCAGCACCGAGTTGAATCTTTACAATCTTGGTGATATTGACGTATTTACAAATATTGCTTGGTACCCCAGTTTTACGCAGAAAAGGCGTAATCGAATTAATTACTCTATAAATATTGCTTACGATATGCCCTTAGATTTTTACATAAAAACGGGGCTCACGTTAAACTACGATAATCAACCAGCAGCTGGCGCATCAGAAACGGACTACGTTTTTACGGGTGGCTTTGGGTGGAAGTTTTAAATTAGTCATTAGTCATTAGTCATTAGTCATTAGTATTTGGGCTCTTGGCGAATGAAGTCAAATGAGAATATTTAGATATTTGTGGCTAAAAATCTTGGCGTACAGCAGAATATCCTATTTTTGACCTATATAATTTTATCTTTTTGGTGCTAAATTGAGTTGAAATACCTTAATCACAAACATTAAAAAAAAGAAACAAATGAAAAAACTAATTTTATCAGCATTGGCGCTCATTTTTGCGGCAACCTCTTTTTCGCAAGGGGGAGAGCTCGATACCAAGTGGACCAATTACATGGTGGAAACAGAGCGTCGAATTGTTTTTAACGAATCCATGGATCTGGAGTCTCCCAAAAAAGAAGCCTTTTGGTTGCTTTACGATGAGTACGAGAAAGAATTGGAGGTCATTCGCAGGAGTTATATGACAGACTTGAAAAAGTATGCCGATGAGTACATCACGATGACGGATGAGCAGGCAAACGAATTGACGGCTTCGAGTTACAAACGCCAAATGAGCCGTTTGAAAATCCAAAAGAAGTACCATGCTAAAATTTCAAAAACGGTGGATGGTAAGACTGCTGCTCGATTTGTTCAGCTCGACAATGCCATTACCATGCTCTATAGACTGAGTGTGATGGATGAGATTCCTTTTGTAGGAGATATGTAGTTCTTCTACCTCAAAATGCTTAAAGCCGAAACGTCACCGTTTCGGCTTTTTTTGTCGCCATACTGCGTCTTGCCATTTCTAAAAGGAAAGGACAATAAAGGCAAGAAAGGCAAATGATGAGAGGCGATTTTTGAGCTGAACTGACTCTTGGTTGGCTTGCTAATCATTTCAATAATTTTCATAGTTTCACAGCAGCTATCATGCTCTTGTACATGCGCCTAAAAAAACCTAGAATCAAAGAACGCTTCTTGTTCTTACTGGAACGCCAGTTCGTCAAAGGAGCCTATTATCAACTCCTATTTGTAGCTGCTGCTATAGGGCTTATTTCAGTAGTTGGGGGCTTGTTGGTATTGCCATCAGGAGAGCCTACTACCAGCTTCAATGAGTCTGTCTGGTGGGCATTTCTTCGGCTTACCGATCCTGGTTATCTAGGAGATGATGAAGGGGCTTGGCGCAGGTTTGTATCGACTATCATCACGGTTTTAGGCTACGTGGTTTTCTTGGGCTCGCTCGTAGCCATTATCACTACCTGGTTAAATAGAAAAATTAGGAATCTCGAACAAGGCCTCACGCCAGTGGCTGCCAATAATCATGTGATTATTCTCGGTTGGACAAATCGGACCATTCACATCGCCGCAGAAATATTTCATTCTGTCGGTCGATTGCGGCGTTTTTTAAAGCTCAATGGAACGCGCTCCCTGCGACTAATCATACTTTCTGACGATGTAACTCCTGACCATGTGCAGGAACTCAAAGATAATCCCCTGATCGGTAAGCGAGCTCACGAGATCATACTCCGTTCGGGGGTGGCCATAGATCGAGAACATTTAAAAAGAGTAGATAGCCTCAATGCAGCCGCCATCATTATTCCGAGTCAAGCCAATGGACAAAGAGAATTTGTAACTCCCGACGTGGAGACCATTAAGGCTTTGCTTTCGCTAAATGCCGAATCGGAAAATGCCCTTGGCAGAAAGCGTCCGTTTGTGGTAGCAGAAATTCAAGACGAGAACAAAATATCGGCAGCATATCGCGCATATACAGGTCCTATCGAGGTGGTGGGAAGCAACACGATTATTAGTCGATTGCTTGCGCAAAACATTCGACACCATGGATTGTCTGAGGTCTACAATGAGCTCCTTTCCAGGAGTCTGAACAACAATCTATTTGCTAAAGAATATGACGAGTTAATCGGAAAGTCTATTGCCGAAGCCAGAACTTTTTTCCCAAGGGCGATTATTGTTGGGATTATACGGCTTGAATCAGGAGGCTACAAGCCAATGCTTAACCTGCCTGGAGATTACCTTCTGGAAAAAGATGATCGATTGGTGATTTTGGCGAAAAATCATGAGGCAATTGAATTGTCCAAAAAACCGAGCCAACCACGTTTGATTAAACCGAAGAAGCTCTTACCGGTAAAGGATCAGCAGGACGTTACCAAAGTGCTTATTCTTGGATGGAACAATCACATTCCAGCATTGATCAAAGAGTTTAGCACCTACGACGATGAGCATTATGAGGTCACCATGGCTTCATTGCGTCCTATTAAAAACAGAGTGAAGGATTTGGAACTTGTTTTGGAAGACGCCGAGCGGATTACGGTCAATCATATAGTGGTCGATTATGTAAAGGAGAATGAGCTCCGCATGGTCCTTCCGAGCGAATTTGATAATATATTACTCGTAAGCACCGACCTCATTGAAGACGAGGAAGAAGCAGATGCGCGAACCATCGTCGGTTATATTTTGCTTGAAGAGATATTGGATAGAGTCGAGAAACGTCCTCAAGTGCTGCTGGAGCTGGCTGATCCGAGCAACAAAGTTCTTATCAAACGATTCAAAAGCGAGGTTATCATCGGACCGTTGATATTGAGTCACCTCTTGGCAGCAATAGCTTTGAGACGGGAGCTGCATAGCCTTTACAATGAATTGTTAACCGTGGGCGGAGCCGAAATAATATTCAGAGAGCCTTCGGAATATGGTTTGAAAAACGGAGAAATCAAATTTCGAGAGCTGGAAGCCCTTGCCGAGGGTTTTCACGAAACAGCACTTGGATTATACCGCATTGTGAATAGAGACGAAGTAGCGGTTGATTTAATCATGAATCCGGATCGCGATGCCACACTTCAGATTAGCGATAATACAAGTCTGGTGGTGATTACGACAGTTTATTAGGCTTTGTAGTTGGTATCTTGTATTCAGTATCTCCCTCAGGCATTTTGTGTTTTTGACTACTGACTACCGCCAATTTTAATCACAACCTTCCCCGTATGTTCAGCCTTGCCAAATCGCTTGATCGCCCAAGGCGTTTTCTCGAAAGGGTAGGGGCCGTCTATCTCGCATTTCAATTTCCCTTCGGCACGCAGCCGTTCTATTTCGGGAAGGTCTTTGTTGGCTTTCACCGCTACCATCAGGAGCTTCTTTTTAGTGATGAGCTTGATCAATCTACTCAACAACATCATGGCTATGAGCTTTCCCGATTGCCCCCCGATGGACACATATCTCCCTCCCGACTTAAGCGCTCGCAAATGCGCCAATGGCCATCTCGATGTGCGGCAATCCAAGATGAGGTCGTAATTCCCTCCGCTTCGGGTAAAGTCTTCCTCGCGGTAATCAATGACCGATTCACAACCCATCTGAAGCATCCGATCAAGTTTTTGGCGAGAATCCACTCCCGTGATTTCGGCGCCGTACGTTTTGGCGATTTGTATACCGAGCATACCTACACCACCGCCGCCGCCATTGATGAGAACCTTTTCTCCCTTTTTGATTTGACCCACGTCTTTCAATCCTTGCATGGCCAGAGCAGACGCATGCGGCAAAGCCACTCCTTCTTCAAAGGAGAGATCATTCGGCATTTTTCGAAGTGCCTTTTCGTTGAGCACCATGTATTCAGCCAAGCTGCCAAATCCATGATCTGAAGTGTCGCCATATACCCTGTCGCCTGCATTAAGGTTTTTCACATTCGCACCAGCCTTCTCGACAATTCCTGCTACCTCCATTCCTGGGTAACGCATCTTTTTTCTTGGCTTTATCAAACCAAAGAAGAGCCGATAGGCAAAGGGAGTACCCGAAGTCAAAGCCCAATCATAATCATTGATAGCAGATGTTTGAACTTTCAAGAGCACCTCTTTTGGCGAGGGCTTGGGTATCTCAACAGTTTGAAGTTGGAGTACCTCTTCAGGATCACCATAGTGGTCGAGGTAGTAGGTTTTCATCTTTGCCATATTTCAAAGATGAGATACCTTGATCTGAAAGCACACCAAAAAATGTTGAATGGCAAAGCTGATTAGATGAATGGTTCTTCGGCCATAAAAAAAGAGCCCCCACCGTTGCGGTGAGGGCTCTTCCACAAAAAGTGAGTAGAGGTAATTGCCCGCTGCCAAACCTTACGTTTGGAATCCTAATTGGTTGGCACCACATGTGGTGCCAAGTTGAAGGTTTGGAACAGGATACTCCTTTTTTTATCAGTTTATGATGACCTTCTTCACTTCCGAAACTACGCTGCTCTGTAGGCGGATGAAGTAGACACCCTTCGATTCGTTAGATAAGTTAAGCAGAATCTGATCGTTTGTAGGCTTATGTAAATACGACACACGTTTGACGTCCTTGCCATTCATATCTGCAACATGTATTTCCAAAGGATAGACGAAATCCGAAGGCATCGTTATCACAAATAAACCATTTCCTGGATTTGGGAACACAGTGAAATCCACTGGGTGCAAAATTGGTCCAGCCACGAATGGAACTCCCAGCTTCATGCATGTTTCGTACTCACACTTTTCGCCAGTTACTGGATCTATTCTTTCCACAATCATGCACACTTTGTACTTCCCTGAAGTGGGAAAGGAGTGAGTTACATCTGATGCACCATTTGTCATGGTTGAAGGTGAGCCATCGCCCCATACCCATGTAATAGTATTGCAGGGATCTCCAAGAAAAGATGAGTTTGGTGAAAAGCCAAAGGTATAGCTGAAGTTTTGGTTCACCGTAAATCCAAGATTAACTTCGTCTTCAAAATCATCGTCGCATGTGCATGTTGGATTATCTATCGGACATTGAGGCGTAATAAAGCAGTATTCGAATTGGCAACACTGGATGGGGACACCATCTGCATTTTCAGAGTGAAGGGTTACTGTAAAACAAACAGAATCTCCCGGAAGCGTAGGAGGCCCAAAATTGAAGTTTATTGGGACTGATTGCCCGTCAAGTAAAGGCGCAAACGTAATTGTTTGGTCATAGACTCCCATTCCCGCAGGGCTCGTAAATTGGATAAATGCATCGTTAATGGTTTGACCAGAATTATTGTTGAGCAAGGCCTGGTAGAAATAATTTCCAGAGGTTCCTTCACAGCTAATGGTCTCTTCTGAGAAGTAACCACATGGAGGTTCACAAAATAGATCGATGGTATCTCTACAAACGACGATGCCGTCCTTCATCCATTTGACCTCCACCTCCTGCATCGGGGCTATATTTGTTTGCAGACAAATACGCGGTAATATAATAGTACCTATAGGCACACCTGAGCCTACAGGGTCGGGCAAAAAGCTAAGCGAAGTACCCGTATATCCAGACGTGAGCCAGCCTGAGCCAATGGGATTGTCTACTGTTAAGGTGGTTTGCGGGGAAAGCACACATATACCAATTTCATCAAAGTAACCAGGGGTAAAGTTGTTGATCAGCACAATATCATGGCAACAGCCATCACCTTGAGCTGGTATTGCTCCCTCCACTTGTACAAACGGACAAGGATTGCAATACGGGATGTCGATGCAATATGTCGTATCGAGCGAGCAACATAGGGTTCCTGGGAATTCCACTGGATTTTGGAGATGCCCTACCATGTTGAAGCAAAAGGTTTCCCCTTCAATACCTGGTCCAGATAGTTGAACCGTAAAAGTCTGACAATTTCCCGCTAGGAGTGGACTGCCGCTTAGATCTATATATGGTGGCGAAACCACAATCCCAGCAGGTCCTGAAACCAATAGATCAATATAGCCTATGGAATAAGTTGCGTCTGAAGGATTGCAAACGGTGAAACTATATTCGATGTCATTGCCCTTGCAGTAAATACTGTCAGAGGCAAGATAGATGCAATCTGGCTCTACGGGGCAGTTGAGCACTATGGAATCATTGCATATGACTTCGTTTTCCATATTCAACCATTCTAGATAAATTACCTGTGGTGTCGTGATGGCGTTTTCTATGCAAATAGTCGCGAAATCGCTGAGTACTCCCTCCGGGATAGGATTACCTGGGATTATACTGGTAAGTGAGATATACTGGGGTTGGACTGACTGCGGATTCAATAAGCCACTCAAGGATCCACTCAGTAAGTTCAAGTCTCCATCGCTGGTTGTAATATTGAGCCCTTTTATGCTGTCAAGTTGATTGCCATAGCTAATCACTGCGCAGCACGAATCAACCAGTCCAGCGGAGGTGGTCAGAAATTCATATTCTATTGAGAGGCTGTCGCAAGGTGAGTCAGGGCAATTTAATACGTTCAGGATAAGTTGACCTGAAGTAGCTGGGCATCCGAATTGGTTGGTAGCTGTGAGACTGTAGTCGCCTGAAGAGATAACCGTTAGGCACGAATCGGTTTCACCTGGAATTGGCATTCCATCTAGATTCCACTGGTACTCCAATCCAGACGGTCCGCAAATCGTTTTCGGAGGGCAAATGTCATAGCAGCCTACTGGCACAAGGCACAAATCGGGCAATGGATGTACAATTCCCGAAGCAGATGACGAACATCCCGATACAGGATCAGTGCCTACCACAGTGTATGTGCCTGCCTGATTCACCGTAATAGTGGGCGTTGTGGCACCAGTACTCCATACGTAGTTGAGACTTGGATCGAACGGAGTTACCCCAAGTGTAGTTGGCTGTCCGGCGCAGGCTGGAACAGGGGCAATACTCACCGCAAATGACGGAGAAGTAGCTACCTGAACGGTTACCGGGCCAGCAGTATTGCTACAGCCATTTTGATCGGTAATCCTTACGGAATATGCACCCGGAAATAGTGGGCCGCCGACGCAAACATTTATTTGAGAACTGGTGCTTACAACCGTATTGGCATTGTCAAGCCATTCGTATGTATTCGATGGGTTAATTGGCGCCGAAAGCATCGTGCAACCCGCATCGCAAATGAACAAATTGCCTGATATGGACGCATCTGGTAGTGGCAATTCCTCCACTTCTACCTCATCAAGATCTCTTGTGCAACCATTGGAATCCGTGTGGGTTACCCCGTAAACACCCATGCCTACCGAAATACTTTGGGTAGTTTCACTACCTGGGCTCCATAAATAGCTGTAGCCAGGAGGTGCCGTGAGGGTAGTGGTACTTCCTTGACAAATAACCAGATCTGGCGCTGCACTTATGACCCCAGGTGGTATTTCGGGAAACACGGTAATATTGACAGAAGCAGTCCCTGTGCAACCAATAACATCGGTTACAATAACAGAAATGGTATTCGGACCAGGTGTAGTGGGCGGCGATGCATAAGCAAACTGGCCCATTTGCGCGCCAAAGGTGCTGGGACCAAAGGTCCATGCGTACGATACCGCTCCGGGTGCACTCAGCGAAAAGTTAAACGATTCGTTCATGCAAATACTTGTAGGAGCCGTTATGGTGGGATTTGCAATCAAATTGGGAGTTATGGATGTGCTTAACACAGACTCACAACCGTTGCCGTTTGTTACCGTGAGTTCTACAGTCGAAGGGGTAGTGATGGTAAAACTTGGGCTGGGCGAAGTGGATGAGGGTATGCCATTGATTTTCCATGAGTAGGAGAGTACCCCGTTTCCAGGTCCAGGCAGAAAAGTAGTCAGGTCAGTAAAATTGAAAACGCCACAACTGGGATTTGCCACGCTGAAATCCGCTTTGAGTGGAATACAGATTGGTATATCAAAACAAACAGTACAAAAACTACCTGGTACACCGTCTTCGGGTACCGTTCCACAAACTCTAGCGGTGTAGCAGCCAATGGATGCATACGTATGCGTTGGCGACGGATTGGTGCTGCTGTTTCCATCACCAAAAGTCCAACTCCCAAATGTGAAATTTGAAGAGGTGAAACCAAAGCTGATCTCGTCACAGTTTGCGGCTACCACCGAAGAAAAGCCGGTGAGATTGTGTGGTTCAGTGATGCACGGTGATCCCGATCCTGAGCAGGTCTCTTCAATAATGAAGTAATTGGGCGATTGCTCTGTACACCCTGTGCTTAGATCGGTTACCGTAAAGTAATAAGTGTATGTCCCCGCAGTACCTATTACATTGTGTGTATAAGTAGCTGTAGACGAAGGTCCTTGCACTACCACAGTCCCAACGAAAGTGGGCCCGCTACAGTACCAAGTGAACTGGTAGCTGGCACTCGTTTGGGCAATCATGGTAATGGGTGAAGGGTTCTGCAGGCAGATGAGATTACCATCGTTGCTGTAAATATTTGCTACGGGCCCTGGCTGAGTTTCTACCTTTTTGTATGCGGTGGCGGGACATCCGTTCAAAGGGTCAATAGTCGTTACACTCACCGTGCCTGCCGTGCTAGTAGTAGTGCTTGGTGTTGTAGCAAGGTTTGACCACAAATAAGATGTGAAGCCAGCTGTAGCATTTAGAGTCACAGGGCCTCCGCCTGGACAGAGCAAACCGACTTGCGATATGACTGGCACTTGGGTTGGAGTAAGAACTACTGGCAATGAGGTGGTAACGGTGTTACCGCATAATTCAGCTCCTACTTGAACGACCGAGCTACCGGGCGTATTTCCCCACTGCACTTGAATGCTGTTGGTGCCTTGACCACTTACGATACTACCCTTAGTGGGATCGCTAAGCGACCACGTAAGAACAATATCAGGATGTGGAGGCGGAATAGGAGTATTGGGTACAAGGGTATATGTGTTAAGTTCGTTTAGACATGATGGCCCGCCTGTAATTGTGTAGGGGCCGTTCGGCCCTTTTTCCACAGGGGTAATAGTAACAGGTAGCGATTGGCAGAACGGAAGATTTTGCTGTACCTGGACCAGAGTTAGGGAATAGGGGCCTGTGGCTCCCCATGTGATACCCACTGTAGAACCCGAAGTTGGCGATGGTGTGCCGTTTAATGCTGTCCAAGAAAAGCCGAAACCACTGCCAGTTGGAACGGCCGTGTAGTAAGCGGTCTCACTCGGGCAAATTTCTAGAGGACCTGTTATTCCCGCTGGAGGCGGAACGTCAATGACTTTAATTACTGTGGTTTCTTGATCATTGCAGTACACGTTTGGCAAGTTAGGCTGAGCTGTAATGACATAGACACCAGGTGCACCCCAGGTTATCGAGAAGTTACTAGTGCCATTGCCGACTTCTACGTTTGCTGGAAGACTTGGAGAAACAGTCCAATTGTAACTCGGTGAGGGCAGTGAAGTTGTGGAGAGGCTCGATGTGCTTCCAACACATACCTCTGTTGGGCCAGGGTTGATCAAGTCGAACGACGGCAGAATAGTCACATTTAGCGTAGCTACACCCGAACAGTCATTTTCATCATGGCCGTCGGTGCATTGCAGAAATTCGCTGCTGTAATTAATCTGAATGGTTCCTGTTCCTGGAGCACCCCACTGAATGGGTTCAGAATGTCCAGATCCGCTAACGGTTCCTCCAGTAACGGTCCAATCGTAATTTGTACTGAGCCATTTCGGCAAAGAATATACTTCCGTGCTATTGGCGCATACAACGATTGGCCCTGTAATGGTGCTCACTGATGGAATAATTGGCACCTGAACAGTACTAGGGTTGTTGCAATAAAGGCTGTCACAACCACTTACCATGAGTGAGATCGTTCCAACAGGACCTATGGCCCAATTAACGCAGATGGTATCGGTGCCCTGCCCCGTAACTGAACTGGAACTGGTAATATCGATAGCATTGGCGTCAAGAACAGTCCAGGTGTAGTTAGTACAATTTGTGGCAGTGGTCCAATAGCAGGCCTCATCACCTTCGCAGAGGGTGCTTACCCAGTATATTGGAGGCCCAGGCAAAGGATCTATTTCCACATCGAAAGTGAACACATCTGTGCAGCAGCAAAGTGCGCTCCCATCGGCTGCGAAGTTTTGATTGGTAGCTGTAAGTGTTACTGTATAACTGCCAGGGTTAGCATAAGTATAGCATGGTTCGAAGGCTGGAGAAGTATTGCCGTCGCCAAAATCCCAAAGGTATTGGCTGGCATTCACTGATGTGTTTGTAAACTGCAGACACTGGTCGAGGCACGCGTATCCTGTTGTAGTAAATGAAGCCACCGGTGTTGGCAAGATATCTACGCAGATCAATACGGTCGTAACGATATTGGCAGCATCTGTAACCTGAAGCGATACAAAACCACTGCCAACCGTTCCCCAGCTCACAATGTATTCGGCAGGATTACTCCCCACTACTCCTGATCCTCCTGACGGAACTGACCATTGATACGTATTATTCGTGTTCCATGGTACGAAAAACGTGACGTCTGAATTTTCGCAAACATTCACACAGCCTTCCTCTGGGGGATTGCTGCCAGGAGGGCTGAAAAAAGAGCTCAGGTCAATGAGGTTGCAATCTGGTTTGGGACATTTAACGGTAATCTCAACCTGAGTAGGTTCAGAAAACGGAACGTCAGGATTGTTGGGGTTTGCTATGTAATATTCGAGAATGTGAACTCCGCAGCATGGTTCAGAAGTTGGGTCGAGAGGCGTCCATCGTACGAAACCTAGTTCATCGATTTGAAGGCAATCGTCGGTAGAGATTTCCATGACCAAGATGTTCAAGCCTTCTTCTATACTATCATTGGATAGTACGTTATCGGTGATGGTTTGTCCTTCCTGATAACAGTAGGTGTCAGGATTTGCAATTGCCTGAGAAAAGGAGTGATTCGAAAGTAAAAGTGTGAATGAAATGAGCGCCCAAATGGACAGTCGCGAGGTTTTAGTGATTAGCATAAGGCAGAGTAATTTCGTTTAAGTGCCGACAAGCTATTCTATTTCTGGGCCATTGTCAACACATTGTGAGTAAGAGGTTTTTAATTGTAGGAGTATGGTCTCCTTTTTGTATCAAGGTATTGGCACGAGTTATCACTTTCATTACGTATTCATTTTTATTGCTAGCTGCTTTAATCGTAAAACGATTTTTTCCTGTGCATTAGTCAGCGGTGGAGTTTAGTGGAAAATCAGTGTTAGGAATCCACGAATTGGGCATAAATGCAAAAACTGTGGAGATCGCTATTTAAAAGTGGACATTTGGTAATCTCTAGGCTGAAAATCGCGCAAAATTATTTTTTAAAGGCGACCAAATATTTTATTGATTGGGGTTCATTTGGGTCAATGTCGATCGATGGACAATGAACAGACGGGAAAAAGATGACCGCAAAGAGAGTACAATGCTTTTTCGTTTTTCTGAAATCCCAATACCATCCCGAAGGGCTCCGCTCACTGCTTTTATTCGTGCGGGTATATTTTCGATTGTTTTAAATCAAGCTTGGAAAATTTCCATCAAAAACCCCCCGTCAAATGACGAGGGTTTTATTAGTTCAAAAGTGAACGGTGAGATTTATCTCGCGATCATCATCTTTTTCGTGTCAACGAACTTTCCATCTACAAAGAGAGAGTAGAGGTAAGTGCCCGCTGCCAAACCTTGTGTTTGGAAGTCCACTTGGTTGGTGCCACGAGTTGCGCCTAGTTGAAGATCTTTAACAGGGCTTCCACTCATGTCCGTCACACGGATAATAGCGTTGGTCGTTCCATCTGGAAGGTAGTAACGAATGATAGTGCTCTCAGAAAATGGATTGGGAATGTTCTGACCCAATTCAGCATCTTCACTCGAGTTATTGTTCGTTCCTATTTCGCTTCCACCTTGAGAGCTAAAGCAGCAAGACTGAAGATCTTGCTCAAACTTGTCCATGCGATCCATCACATCTTCAAGTTGATCTTGAAGCTTTACGTTTTCCTCAGTCAACTCTTCGATCGTTCCTTGCTGCTCTTGAATGGCTTTGGTAAGAACAGGAATCAAGTCGTCGTAGAAAACGCCCATTCGCTCAGCTTCCTGATAGGTCACTTCACCTGTTTCGCGGTTTTCTACTGCTTCTTCTGTTACCACAACTTCGGGAATCAATTCCAAAAGGTCTTGCGCCACAAAACCAAGTTTGGTACCCATGTTTGCGACATCTTCATTCCACTCGTAAGAAACGGGCTTCAGTTGCATCAATGTTTCCAAACCGTAGTCCAGCTCCTTGATGTTTTTCTTTTCTCGCGCGTCAGAGGTGTTGATGGTACCGTTAGAGGCATAAATGGTGGTCCATCTGTTACTAGGCCCACCTAGAGAATTTGAGGCATCTTGAACGGGTCTGAAGTAACTAGTCCAGAATATGTATTCTTGAGTTCCAGATCGTGACATGATATAGTCTCCGGCAATTGCCGGACCGACTCCATCTGATTCTCCGAATGCCCAAGCGTCCGATTGGAAATAGTTGCCGTTGCCTGGAAGATCGATACCAATCGAATCCGTTGCGCTATTGTCAACTGTGATTCTTCCTTCTGTGACTTGTACATCTCCATTGAAATAACCGGCTTTTACATCACCATCGCTATTTCTATAAGCGAGACCTCCGAAAACTCCGCCACCAGTACCTATTACCGCTGCCGAATTGTTGTAATCAAGAACTGAAGAACCCAAAACGCCTGTAGAATAAGAGTTACCCCAATTTACAGCTCCCCTGATGGCGGCGTCAGAATTAGACCAGCTGGTAAGCGTTCCTGCTGCTCCTACAAGACCCGTGCGGTCTGCCCTAATTACACTTCTTCCTCCCACGGCAACTGCACCAAGGTCTTCGACTGCAAGACGTGAACTGGTGCTTGGTGAAGTACCTATTCCAACAGAAGTACCATTATTAGTCATACCTGTGCTTGTTACATCCCAAGTAGTACCTGTGTAGCGAGGAACCGCATCGGTAGTTCCGTCAGGTAGAAGTCCCGCTGGACCTTGTATTCCTTGAGGTCCTGCTGGTCCGACTGGTCCTGCACTACCTCCTGTAAGTGACGACCAAGATGACCCATTGTATCCTTGAAAGTCCACACCAGTCCATCGAATATTGCCAGGTTGGGAAACAGCTGAGTTGCCTACTTGAAGACCACCTCCAACGCGGGTATTACCATTATTAACGTTTATGGCCATAACAGCAGCGCCAGCTAAATCTCTGAACTGGTATTCTGGACCACCAAAGTAAAGTCCAGCATCGGGGTCTGCGGCAGAGCGCAGTCCAAACGTGTTGGGTTTCACTAAAACTCCTGCACCACCCGAAAACTCGATATCAGTCGAGATTTCTCCAGTATTCGCATTTACTGCAAAAACTGGAATAGCGGAATTATCTAAGAACTGATATTCCGTGCTCGTACTGTTAAAAAACAAGCCGAAGTTCGGATTACTCGCGGCTCTAAATGCATAGCGATTATTGCCGATTAGGAGATCTGAACCAGCGCTAAAGTTCAGGTTGGTCGTTAATGCCCCAGTATTCGCACTAAAACCTAACACGGGATTTGCCGAGCCATTTCGAAATTCATACCTGACATCAGTAGCATTAAAAAACAACCCGAAATCAGGGTCGACAGTGTATTGGAATGCATATTGATTTGGCCCAATGTTAATGGTTTGGGCATTAGTTGGGGTGCACCACAGTAATGCACCTAGAGCGGCAAAAGCCACTTTGGCTAAATTTTTCATATTGGTTGCTTTAATTGGTTGATGTTCAATATTGAACATGATGAAAATAGTGATTTTGTCGACTAATCCAATGATATTATCGATATAACAAAATGAAATCTTGAGAAATGCAAATTAATTTTGCCCTATATTCCCTATATTCCCTATATTCCCTATCTTAAATCGGATAAACATTTCGGTCAACTGATCTGATGGAAGAAATACTAGACATCGACAATCATCCGCTGCGACAGCAATCTCGCAGACTTGGTTTTTCATTTAGCCCTATTCAAAGAATTGGTGCAGGTGTTTTCTGCGTGATTTCATTTTTCATGATCTTTCAACAAGCTTTTTTGGGTGTCGCACTTCTACTTTTCTTTGGCTTTATTGTTAGCGCTGAATATGGTTTTCAAGTGGATGCAGCCAAAGGTCAGTTCCGTGAGTACAGCAAAACCTTTGGAATCAAACGAGGTGAGTGGAAGGCATTGGCCGATTTTCCTTTTGTGGCAATACTCACCGTGCAAAAGGGGCACACAGCAGCGAGTATGTCCAACCGAACAGTGACGACTACCGATACCGTGTATGAGGTGTACCTGTTGAGTAAGACACATCGAACGAAAGTGGAAGTGGCAGAATTTCTAAATCGTGAAAAAGCCACGGCTTTCGCCAAAGAATTTACCGCGGTGGTAGAGAAAGAGTTTGTCAATTATCGGCCTCAGGTGAGTCCAAAGTCTCAGCGACGGCGATAGGTCGAAAGAGCTTAACCCAAGTTGATCCTTTTCAAAGCCTCCCGTCTGCTCAAGTTGCTCAGCTTGTTTTTGTCGACAAAGTCTACCACCCAATCCGGATTCATTTTTCCATATTCTCTCAGCGCCCATCCAATCGCCTTATTGATAAAGAACTCTTTTGTGCCAACTAGCTCATGGATATTGTTCGATAGCAATTCCGAGTCCACCTGATCTTTGTACTTCAATTGAAAAATAAGTGTGGTTCGCTGGAGCCAAATATTGTCGGAATCGAGCCATGCTTTGATGCGTTTATCTCGCTCATCTGGAAATTTTTGGAAGTAGTTTCCCACCAAAGTAGCCGCAATATAATCTACTGTATCCCACCACGATTTGGTGGTAATCATCCATTCGAAAAGTTCGATGTCCTTCTTTTCAGATTCTCGCAGGTATTTGGCGGCCAGCTCTTGTGCGGCGTATTGGTATTCTCGTTCGGGCTTTCGCCAAAGAGACATTACTACCACATCTAAATCTACTTTTCTGGGTTTACTATCCTTTCGGAGAAATGGCTTCAGAAGCTCTTTTCGCTCACCAGCCACTATGCCATAATAAGAGAATTGATAGCGCATATAGGCCGATTGCTTTTTGGCCATTTCTGGTTTTGCATTATCCCGAAATGCCTCTTCTAGTAAATCGATGTACTCTTGAGTTTCCATGATTTATTGAACTTTGAAGTTAGTCTCATTCATCAATAAAACTTCCTCCGCGTTTTTCACTTATATTCATGTCCATTCAAATTGAATTTCAATGAACTCTGAAAGAAGAAATTTCCTCCGCGATTTGACCTTAGGGTTGGGAACGGTTATCGTCGCGCCCTTTGTTAGTTCTGCCAATACCGTGAGACAAAGTATCGCGTACCGCTTAAACCTCGATCCAGTTATCGACATAAAACCCTTGGGTTTTCAGTGGAAAACTTACGATCCCTTTCTTTTTTGTGCCCATCACGAAGACGACTATCCCAAAGGAAACGGAAAGATGGGGCCTGTTGGTTCACTCGATGGTAGAGACTTAGGAGATGACTTTATTATCAAAGACGGCTACCGAATGTATCACGGGAAGAAAGTTCCCGGATTTCCAGGTCACCCTCATCGAGGATTTGAGACTGTGACCATCGTTCGAAAGGGTATGGTAGATCATGCCGACTCGCTTGGCGCATCTGGTCGTTACGGAGATGGAGACACCCAGTGGATGACGGCAGGCGGAGGTGTGCAGCATTCTGAGATGTTTCCCTTACTAAATGAATCCAAGGACAATCGGCTCGAACTGTTTCAAGTTTGGTTGAATTTGCCCCGAAAGAATAAAATGGTAGATCCCTATTTTAAGATGCTTTGGGGAGAAGATACGCCTCGCTACAAAGAGTCGGACCAAGAGGGAGATGATTCGCACATTGAAGTTATCGCTGGAAAACTAGGCGGTCATACTGCTCCCTCACCACCACCAGATTCGTGGGCGGCCGATCATGCCAATGAGGTGGGTATATGGAATATCAATCTCGATCCAAACGCATCACTGACTCTGCCACGTGCTTCAAAAGGAGTAAATCGCACGCTTTACTATTACGAGGGAGATTCATTGAAAATTGCGGGAAATCGGATACCCAATTACCATATGGCCCGTGTGCACGCCGACCGTTTGATTCATCTAGAAAATGGAAATGACAACGGAAAGATTCTCGTACTTCAAGGAAAGCCCATCAATGAGCCCGTTAGTCAATATGGCCCATTCGTGATGAATACCAAAGACGAGATTAAACAAGCTTTTGACGACTACCACAAAACCCAGTTTGGTGGCTGGCCTTGGCCGCGTCGCGATATGGTGCACGATTCGTCCCTTGGTCGTTTTGCCAAGCATGCTGATGGTTTGAAAGAGGTGAAGGGGTAGCTAACCATGAGTTAGTCAGGCGCTCAAAGGCAGAATTTATTAACCTAATTTTTTGGTGCAGTATCAATGACCAGCTCAATCATCCATTCCAGTAATTTTTCGGCGTCTCCATCATCGAGGCCGCAAACGTCTTTGCAAATAACCAGGGCGTCAAAACCAGAAAGTAGGGCAGTGGCGTTGATCAAGCGTTCCCAATCGGCTTTTGACATATTCGACTTGAGTGGTTCTAGAGCCATTTTCAAGGCTTCTACTCTTCGACCTCCCCTGAGTTTCTCGTTGTTCTTGATCGCTTCGAGCATCACCACGCTGAGGTGGCGACGGTAGGCGACTTCATTTTGCAAGCCAAAGTTGTTGTAGTATTTCTGGATATGCCGAATCTTGTCGGAGACGGTCAAACCAGTTAACTCTTCGTTCAGTTCTTCGGGTGTTTTATAGTCCAAGTGGATAGCCGCCTCGCTGAATAGCATATCGATGCTTGGGAAGTAACGGTAGATCGTTGCTCGCGATACGGATGCTTTTTTCGCTACTTCCTCTAAAGTCAAACTTTGAGGGTTGTCCATCATCTTCTTGGCCGTCTGTATGATCAGCGAGCGCGTTTGAAGCTTTTGCTTGGTTCTACCTGATTCGATGTTCATGAGACAAAATTCTCATAAAATTTGGAATATCCAAAATGAGCATTAATTTTGTGAGACAGAAATCTCATAAAATAATCAATCATGAACAAGAATGCAGTATGGTGTGTCGGCAACCTCATTAATCCGTGTGAGGTATCAGGAAGCTATGATATGGTAACGGGTATGACTCCCGCAAATTCAGATGGGCCACCTCCCCATTTCCACGAGGGATACAACGAAGTGTTTCTGATTACCGAAGGTGAAATGGACTTTGTGGTAGATGGGAAACCTTTTAAAGTCGGACCTGGTGAGACAGTTGATTTGCCAAAAGGCACACTCCATACTTTTAGAAATTCGGGAAGTACTGATTGCAAGTGGGTAAACCTTCACAGCCCAAAAGGATTTAGGTCTTTTTTCGAAACCATGGGCGTTTCTGTACACGAAGAGAACGCCAAAGAGCAATCAATGGATGGAGCCTTGATCGGGAGAATGCTGAAAGAGGCGAAGGATTTTGATATGCACATTCGTTTGCCTGAGCCAGCCTAACAGCCTTCACGTACTTCATTTTTGTTTTGTAATGGAGTGTCGGTATTTTCGTTTGATCCAAGATTGACTATGATGACTTCATCGATCTCCAACACCTTGTTTCAATTCAGTTATTATCCCTTGGATAAAGGGCTTCAGGCTTGGTTTTCTCCCTTAGTTATTCTAACGGACGAAATCTGAAGATGTAGTATGGTGCGCTCGCCCGAATGTGATCTTGTGATTGCATGATTTGATTCGGAATCTCACTATCGATGAGGTAGAAATATCCATCACCGCCCAATGAAAGCCCATCAGCCCAGTACACGCGACTGTCCTTGATCAGTGTTTCTCCTTTCCCGGAAGGAGTTACCACATACACTCCTTGATTTTCGACATCGGTGATGTACACATTGCCTTGATGGTCCGTGCGAATTCCGTCGCTCAGTGGCTTATCGGCTACTCTTTCAACTGCCGCTGCTAATTCCTCCTCGGATTTGGAAAAGTCCACCGCCATTTCAGTTGGAATTCGGTAGAGTCCTGAACTGCCCATCGGGGCCCAGTAAATGTACTTACCGTCGCGGCTAAAGTCTATCCCATCAATTCCCGTCAGAAGATCGGCCAACCCGCCGAAGAAGCTCATTTTCTTGATCGGCGTCAAAGGCACATAGCCTTCATGCCGCATGCTTTCATGTCCTTCAAGTAGGTTTTTGCTTTCACCTGTTTCCGTTTGGTAAATGACCAGACTCGGCTTTTTACCAAAGAAGCTCACATTGGCTATTGCCACATATTTCCCATCGGGAGATACACTGAGATCGTTAAAGAAACTCAGGGTTTTTGCCACCTCATTGGGAAAGGGATATTCCAAGATCAATTGATCCGTCAGTAAATCGATGGCGAGCAATCGAGCACCATAGAAGCCGTGGTTTCCGTGATCGATAATCCAAAGTCGATTAAAATCGTCGGTAAAAAGACCTAGCGGGGTAATGAACTTGCTTTGATCATTGGCCGAAGGATAAGGGAAAGCCTTTCCCTCGATGACCTCCATTAATTTGAAGGTACCGGGACGGCTCTCGGGATGCACGGTAAAGAAAAGGCGGTGTGAAGAGTCTTTTGCCGCGGCTACATTGCCCAACGGCCATGGCGATGCAAAGACCTCTTTCAGTTGACTGGAGTTGTAGATCGGATCGGTCGAAATATCTGGATACTCTTCGCCACCTCCGTAGAGGACATAACCCGTGATGGCCGATACCAGGACAATCAGTAAAATTGCGATAAGGGTATTTTTTAAGAATTTCATGGCGACTTCAATTTTACAGGATAACAAGGTCTGATTATTTGGGGAGGGCAAATTTTCAGAAAATAGCTGAGACTTTGTCAATGATCTCAAACACCTATTTTCACCCAATGAAGGACTACCAAAACATCAACCGCCAATCCTGGAACGAGCGTGTCGACTCCCACCTCAAAAGTGACTTCTATGATGTAGAAGGATTCTTAAAAGGAAAAACCTCCTTGAAAGAATTCGAGTTGCCTTTGCTGGGCGACGTAAGCGGTAATTCCATTCTTCACCTTCAATGCCATTTTGGTCAGGATACGCTCTCGCTTGCGCGAATGGGAGCCAAGTGCACGGGTATCGACCTTTCCGATAAGGCTATTGCTTCCGCGAAAGAACTGAACGAAAAACTGGGTCTCGATGCCAAGTTTATCGCCTGCGATGTCTATGACACACCCAATCAAGTCAACGAGAAATTCGACATCGTCTATACCAGTTATGGCACCATTGGTTGGCTACCCGACATCAACCGTTGGGCAGCGGTGGTCAATCACTTTTTAAAGCCTGGTGGCAAGCTCATTTTCGTGGAATTCCATCCAGTAGTCTGGATGTTTGACGATGATTTCACGAAAGTGAAATACCCATACCACAATGCCGAGCCGATAGTGGAGCAGGAGAGTGGAACCTACGCCGACCGCGACGCCGACATCAGACCCAAATACGTGTCTTGGAATCATGGTCTCGGGGAAGTGGTTTCTGCCCTTTTGGCTCAAGGCCTGACCATTTCGTCGTTCAAAGAATACGATTATTCACCCTATGACTGTTTCGCACATACCATAGAATTCGAGCCGGGGAAATTCAGAATTAAGCATTTGGGAGATAAGATACCGATGGTGTATTCGTTGGTGGTGGAGAAGAGCTGAATAAAGTCACTATTTTTTCAGCAACTTTAATCGCCCTTTGCTTTTATCTTGCCCGATAACTTCTAAAAAGTATAAACCAACCGAACCTTCGATTAGAATCTCAACTTCTTTTTTATTGGCATTTCGATTTTCCTCAAGCAATCTTCCTGTTACGTCGTAGAGTTTATACCCCTCTATCTTATTGATTTCGGAAACCACCATAAAATGTCCTTTTGAAGGGTTAGGAAAAACACTTAAACCTAAAAAGTAATCAGACTCAATTGTCGCCAAAGTCGAGTCGGGACTGAAAATAGCTTTTATGTAAACGGAATCCTCTTGAGAGGTAAATGTTTGAGTACTGGCTTCGCCAGAAATGCTTCCTTCCCAATGGCTGAAGAGAAAGCCTTCTACAGGAATCGCGGTTAATTCTATCTCTACGTTGCGGAAATAAATCCCTTCCCACGGATAGACCGGCGCAAGGATCCCTTCGGTTTCGGTACTGATCTCGATGGTATTAAGATGAATCAAGCCATGATCCGAATCAGAGACATCTAAGGCCAATTTGTAGGTCCCGTCGGTTTCAAAGTATTCGCTTAGATGCTGACGGTGAAATTTCGGACGGACTTCACAGAAGTCTTTCATTTCCTGAAGATAGGCCTCCCATTCGGCGATTGATTGAATATTGTTATCTCCACTCCAGCGATCTATATGCTCATTGTAATGAGGTGTATATATTCCTTGAAAGGCTTCAATAGATTCAACCATTCTCGTAGAGGAAAAATAAGTGTTTAACGCATCCCCCGAGCGGTTGAGGAAGTCTCTCCTAAAAGGAGCATTCAAAATCGCATTCTGAAAACAGCTCAAATAGGGAGTAATTATCTCTTCGGTGTCGACCAAGTAATGGGTCACCCTATTGTATTCTGGACTGCTCATAAGTGAGGTAGTCGGGAATGCAATTGCTTTGTCTTGATCCACTAGAGCTGAGAAAAAACGATCGTCTCCATTTGGAGTTTTATTTCGCCACCAAAGGGTATTCTTTGGAAACATATCAGAGTTTGATGTGATGAAATTCACTACAAATACATCCATGAATGAGTGGAGGTCCACAAAATTCGAAAACTGACTCATCTCTTCCTCGTTCTGGAAAGCCTCTGTTGCGCAGAGTTCAGTGATCTCTGTATAGCGCTCATTGTCCCCGTAGGCCAACTCATCACCTTTGATTAAATCGAGTTGATTTTTTTCCATCCCATACCTGATTCGGAAATAGTTGTCATCCGGATATTCTTGCAGTATGTTCAGACCATAAAATTCTCCGTTGATAAAAAAATAAGTCGGACTTGCTCCGAAGGTGATCGCTCTCATAGGTTTTGCCAAGCCTTGAATCAATGCGTCGCGCATATTTGCATACCGCTCGTCGCTCCCTGCATTTTTTAAAAGTATTCTTTCAAAATAATCGGTGAAGTGATCCTCAAAAAAGGCATAGTTAAAACTCTCGGTTTCGTAAAGCCCTCGAGCGTACAATCTCAGACTCTTCCTTGAAAATCGCCTGCTCGCAGCACCGTGAATTCTTATACCCACTTCGGTTGAGATCGGATGGCTCTCCTCATCCATTTTGAAATAATCAAACCAGGCAGCTCGCTCCCATTTAATGCCTCTGTTCCCGTAATTGGCTTTCCAAATCGGAGGAGGAAAAACATCAGGGAAATTTGCACGCCAATCGTCAAACTCCTTCCCCGCAGTATGAATTCCGCGAACGTATTCAAAAAGATCCTTTTCATTAATAACTAAGGATGCTACGGGTAGATTGTAACGATTCCAAGCATCAGGACTAACGAAGTAAACACGAGTAACGATCTCACTTGGAAGCATGTTGGGCGCGGTATTTCTAGCCCGTACTACCGTCCCTTTGAAAGAGGGAGCTTCTGGAATATAGGATGCTGAAGAAACCGTAGAAGATTTTTGACTGACTTTGTCCGGTTCTTCCGATCTGTCCACGATGTTCAGGCTGCCATTGTACAAATGAGTCGTCAAAGAATCTTCGAGAAAATCTCCGAAAGCCTGACCTAAAAATAGGGGATAGCTGTTCTTATAAAGAAAAATTTCGGGATCGGTAATGTTTTCAGTTTTGGGATCGGAGCCGTCAAGGGTGTAAATGATACTTGTTCCATCAATTCCCGAAATCGATAACTCAAAAGGTTCACTGTAAAACCCAGATGTTTGATTGAACACGGGTGGTGGAGAAATTCCAATAAATGATTCGTTCAGATTTGGAGCGCCTGGCGTTGCCTCAACAAAATAGACCAAGTTCCCTCCATCTGTCGATCTTCCGAATGAGACGTCTTTCAGCAATGCTACAGGAGGATATATATCAGACCCCTCCTGATCAGGCTGAATGATTAAAAGTGGTTCAGACGTCGACAATGAGAAATTTGTGTGTAATTCAGAAAGCGGATTATCCCGATTTTTCCCTGAAAGAAAAACAAGTAGGTATTCCCCTCCGGCTAATTCAAGCTCGGGAAATATCCACTTGAAGGGATCAGCTTGGTCGTCAGAAATTCCGTAACCCGACAGATTAACTGCGAAATCCTCGGTATTTTTCAATTCTACCCAATCCTTAAAGTCTAAATCCTCGTCTTCAAGGGTGGAATAGTTTCGATTCTGTATTTCGTTGATTACAATGCTCTGTCCTTCGGAAATCAGACCGATCATCAAAAAAAATACAAAGCAGCGGAATCTTCTCATATTCGCAAATGGTTCGGATTTAGATCTGACTTCCTATTGAGCTCAACCTTCATCTATTATAATATCAAATGAATACTAATCTAAATCAAATTTACGACCTTTAAAAAGATTTTATTACCGTAAAATAGGTTAGCCCCAAAAGTTGTGGCCATGGAGTCAAGTTCTCTGAAATCGCGATTTGGTCAAACTACCATCATTAATTAAAATCAGGTCAGAGCTACAACTGGAAAAATCACTTAAAAAAAATGACCTCAAAGATTATCTTCTCGACATCTTTAAGAGCTTCTCAATCAGGAAATATTTGTCAATAGAACGGGGCAAATGCTCTTTGAACGGGAGAAGTTTCGGGTTGAACACTTTGAAAATGAAATTGCGATTGTGTATTCGGTGGTGGTGGAGAAGCCAATCTAAAACCACGGTCTACTGTTTCATCAGCTTCGCTTTTCCTTCGCTTCCATCTCGGTATTGAACCACTAACATCTATACGCCAGGAGAATCTGGAATGGTAAAGTTTAAATCACCTGAGCTTGACACCGTGACTTCTAAAATCTTTCTTCCGATCAAATCCGAAGTACCCGACGATTTTTTGAGCGTCTTCTTCAATAGAATAAGATCCCAATGAAGGATTTGGAAATACTTTTATTCTCTGAATTCTGCTTTCAGCAGATATCGATAGAGCAGTATCGGGTGTAAATATTGCTTTGATAAAAACAGAGTCTATATTAAAAGCTGATGACATGGTTATCTCATTTCCAGAAAGGGCTCCTTCTCAATGGCTAAACATAAGCCCCTCGTTTGGAATAGCAGTGAGTTCACCTGCCACATTTTTAAAATAGACCCCTTGCCCCAAAATAGAGAAGCTCAATAGAAAAAAGAAAAAAATATATAGGACTAAATGTTTCATTGTCAAAAAAAACCATTAGTGGAGTTAAGACTTAATGGTGACTATTTCACTTGGAACACTTTTTTGTGTCTCGCAGTTAATAAACAAAAAACGCGGTAGTTGTTTCCAACCCACTTTAGAGCAAGATGAAAAATACTGCCTAAAGCTTCTTGTATTTAATTTTTTCCCTTACCCAAAGCCTAAAAGCCGCACGCGGGCAGCCCTTTTTAGAGCCCAATAGCTAGTCGGTAATTCATGACAAAAGAAATCCCAAATTGGACTTTAAGACTCAACCTCTCCTAAATCACGATTAGCTGGCAGCCGACCGCCAAAAGCCGTAACAACTAACATCTGCGCTCACCCGAACCCTAAAAGGAGCCACACACACCATTTTGTTTAATCCCTGACATCTCCTACCTAACCTCTAAACGCCCTTATATCAATCCCTATCCAACTCCTATTCATTGCACACTTTGCATCCGAATCTTCCTAATTGGTTCATTTTTGATTAATTGCAGACAAAAAACAACCCTTATAGCAAATAGCTAGCCGTCAAGCCTGGCTTTAAACCCAAAAAAGATTTTGAGGTAGTTCATTCATGAGGC
>JBLIEU010000032.1:0-25241 GCA_047633195.1 Cryomorphaceae bacterium
TAGCCAATCTAACACCAAAGATGTGCTCGTTGTTTACACTTGAACCTTCTTGATCCAATCGGCGGTAGATGTAATAGGCAGAAGCTCTCAGATTTATTTTTCGATTTAGGATCATACCTGCCGCCAGTCTCTGATAAAATAATTCAGACTGAACACCTTGACCAATTTCATTTCCATAAATCTCAGCTGGGTTATCATAACTGCGGTAGATGTCTCCGCCCAAGTTTAATGTATCAGGATCCCTTCCGTAAAGAGCGTAATTCCATTGACCTTCGAAAAACCAATTCTCTCTTTCATAATAGGCTTGGATGAGTCCTTCATAAAAGTTGGTTCCCAGTGGGTGGGCTAGAGGCTGATTGTAATGCCCAAAGTTTTGCAAGACACTCCCATGTGTATAGGTGAAAGGTCTGGCCAAATTAAACTCCCCGCGGAGAAAAGACTTCTCCAAACCAAGAACATCAAAAGTCTTAAAGCCAATCTGCGCTCCCCACTTATTTCCCCACCAACCATCCCGCGCGCGAAATTCGCTAAGAAGAAATTCATCAAAGACAACCTGCCCGTAGAGCATAGTATTCGAGCTTGCCTTAAACGACAAGTCCAAACCGATAATGGCATTGTCTGGAGAGCCAATGGAGAACTCAACGGGTCGAAAGAAGATAATCGGATTCAAGTAATTCGGATCAAAGCCCCGCTCATATAAGGTATCACTCCCCTGCCAAATGATGGTTTCAAATAGGCCCAGATTGAATCTCGATGAGATGGCCCAATTGAAATAGTGAGTAGAAGAAAACTTATTGCGGTAAGAAGAAGATTCTGAAGGATCAGCAGAAATATCTTGAAGTGCACTGAAAAGATTGGTGTACTTAATGTTCCAGACTTCCGTCTCAATTTTCAAATACGGGTAATTGTAAGCTACATCGCTCAGGAATAATGACCGATGGCCATTTCCAAAGAAATTTCTGCCATACCCTAACTCGAAAGTGAAGAAATCATTCGCTTTAAAATTCAGAGCAGCAGTTGGAATAAAAAAAGCAGCACCGCCACTAGTCGAAAGATTTCTGCCACGAGAAGGGAGGATACCTAGACTATCGCTAAAGACATTGATGTATTGAGGTTGAGACAATACGCCGCCTATGAAGTCGGCATTTAATTTGAATTTGCCCTTTGAGGCAGAAATAGCAAAACCTGTGCTCGTCTCATAAATGGCATCGGCTTGTGTGGAGTAACCGCCTTCTAATTGAACGATTGGGAGAATTCCAAAACTAGCTCTACCAGCGTCGGGTTTTGACCAAAAGTCAACTCCTGCTGAATTGAGAAGAATGGAAGTCCCTGAATCGGGTATGGCCTCGTACCAATGATTCTGAATGGATGTGAATGATCTATTGGAAATAGAGTAGTCTTCTTCATTTTCAAGGAACAATCCCTGAGAATTTGCCTGACCTGAAATACACAGTATGGCTGCTAGGAGGGAGAACCTAAGCCTCCTTCGCCTTAGAAATCTTTTGTTTTGACTTCCAGAATCTGAGCAAGAATACGGTGTGAACAAAGGCAATACTTATCAGCAACATTGAGAAAAAGGCAACCGTAGGACTGAAATCCTTAAATCCTAGGGAAACAAGTGGCACAGAAAAAACAATCAAATATAGGTACAAAGCGGTGAAAGCGTGACTATAACCACTGTCGATAAGTTGGTGGTGAATATGATTTCTGTCGGGAGAAAAAGGCGACCTCCCTTTTAATATTCTCAAAGTAAAAACCCTCAATGTATCGACGAGCGGATAAGCCAAGACACACAAAGCAAAGACTGCAGAGGATACATTTTCTGTCCATCCATCGAGAAGTCTGGTATCAGTCTCAATGCACTTCATGGCCATCACGAATACAAAAGCACCGATAAACAGGGAGCCAGAATCTCCCATAAAAATCTTGGCTGGAGAAAAATTAAAAAGAAGAAACCCTGCCAGCGATCCAGCCAAAACAAAAGCCATCATACTCAAATCATATTGATACGTTCCGTAAAACCACAGACCGAAATAGACGGAACAAATAAAGCCTGTTCCTGCCGCTAATCCATCGCTACCATCGATCAGATTGATAGCATTTACAATAACAACATAGGTGAAAACGGAAAGAAGGACACTGACCTCGTAAGAAATTTCTTGGATTCCAAATACGCCGTGCATTCCCATTATTCTGATGTCGGCCATTACCACCAAAATGAACCCAACAATGAAGTGTCCTAGGAGTTTTTTCATGGGTGCGACACCTATTATATCGTCTTTAACACCGATAAAAAACAAGAGAATTGTGGCAGCAATCAAAAACTTGAAATCGCTGACTGACTCAGAAAAGTGATGAAGGCTACCGAAGTAGCTCAGGTTATCTGATGGAAACCAAAGTGCATATGCGAAGATACTGGCAGCGAAAATAATTATCCCTCCGATCGTGGGGGTGCTTGTGCGGTGCTTCTTTCTTTCCTCGTTGGGATCATCTACTAACTTCTTCATCTTGGCCACTTTAATCAGTGACGGAGTAGCAAGTAGAACGACAAAAAAAGATGTCACAAAACCTAGGACAATCTCCTTCATAAGGTATCGGTGTTATTTAAAAAATTTTTCAAAAGTCGCGATAAATATTGAACAATGATGTTCTGATACCCAGATACCAAAAACCATTCGTACTTCCATTAATTTCTACCTTCTCGCTTCGGTATGTATACCCAGCATACAGCTGAAAGTTACAGCTTGGATTAAAAATATAACCCAACTGTATGTCCGTGTTTAATATTTCCATTGAAATCGAATTTGATGAAAGTTCCTCCTCAAAGTCAGAATTTACGTAGACCGATTTCAAACGCCCAAATATTCGATTGTGGTAATAACTAATAATGCCAACCACTTCACTGAAGTCTCTGCCAAGCACATGTCCAAGAGGCTGATTAAAGTGATAAGCCGATTGGAGGTTACCTGGATCACGAGTCGCACTATTGCTCGATTGATTGTATTCAGCTTGAATGTCAAAGCGATCAAAAATTCCCGACCAAAGACCTCCTATTTGAAAACCATCCAGATTGACCTGAGAACTGTTCGATAGCACTTGGCCATAAACTTTGATAGTAGGAGTGACGAACCATGCAGCGTTGAGGCCTAATCTTGCATTGTTTTCTTCGTCATCCAAACCGAGTATGGCAGAATTCACACCGGGAATAGGTATCAGCGCTCGGTAGTCAAAGGGCTGGCTTCCCAAACTATCGTCAAAAACTTTCCAAATTACTTCTTCAAAAAGGCCCACCTCAAGATTGGGAAGCGGCTTAAAAGACAGATAATTCCAAGAAGCTACCTTCCTTTTAAATATTGCCTCGGGGGTTTCTCCTTGCGGCAATCTTTCCAAATTTTGCAATAAAGCCAGTGTATAGCGATGTTGAAGTTTCCCCTCCAAGGCGTCTATTTCGTATGATGCGAAAGGATAATTGTGGGCATTATCAGAAAGAAGAAGCGATCGATATCCATGACCAATAAACTGTTTGAAATGACCAAAGGACAGATTCAGCCAGTCGGCGGCCTCAATTCCCACGAAACCGCTAGCCATACTATAGTCATAACCTCCTTCACCAAACGGTTTGATTCGTCCAGACCCTGGAAAAACTTGTGTCGAGTCTACAAATCTGTTGATGTAGCCAGCGTACCTTCCTTGATTTTCTTTAAAATCGGTGTAGAAATAGACCTTTTTGCCAATCTCGCCTTGCACCACGAAGCCACGAGTGTTTTGAAAGAGAGAATTCTTTTCTCCGTCAGCACTGATTTGATCGATTGTTTCGCCACCAATACCAAAATCAAACAAAAAGTCTGCGTAAATCTTAAAGTCAGGTTTATCGACTTCGATCAGGTGCGCACTAAATATTTTCTGTGTGATTTTATAATAGTATTCTGCTGTGTCCTTTCCAAATCCAGGAACCCGAGATACATCGGCATCACTTAGCAAAATTGGTTTTGCTCCGCTATGGACTGAGGCCTGAGCGCCAAGACCAGTCCTGCCTTGCCTGAGCTGAGAGAGCCTATCGAAAGGAAGGGTGTAGACTTGGGAAAAAGAATCAGCCCCGAGTGCACATAAAATGAAAATGAGGGTGAACCTCAACATAATCAAGCTTTAACTAGAGAGGCTTTGAATTCTTCGTAGACTTTTTTAATCCCTTTTTCCAAAGGAATTCGAGCTGTCCACCCAAGTTGGTTTATCTTGGAAACATCCATGAGTTTCCGAGGTGTCCCATCGGGTTTTGATCGATCAAATTTAAGACTGCCCTCAAAACCTACGGTTCGGGCTATGAGATTTGCTAAATCGGCAATTGAGATATCCTCGCCTATTCCCACATTCACGAAATCCTTACCATCGTAATTCTCCATTAAGAAAACGCAGGCCTCCGCCATATCATCCACATGGAGAAATTCTCTTTTCGGCGTGCCCGAACCCCAAATTTCCACCTCGCTAGAACCAGACTCCTGGGCTTCGTGAAACTTGCGCATGAGCGCAGGTAAAACGTGGGAATTCTTTAAGTCGTAGTTGTCATTTGGGCCATAAAGATTGGTGGGCATTGCCGAAATAAAATTGCATCCATACTGATCTCGATAAGCTTCGCAGAGTTTGATTCCCGCAATTTTCGCGATAGCATAGGGCTCATTTGTAGGCTCCAGAAGTCCCGTTAGCAAGTATTCTTCTTTAAGCGGCTGCGGCGCCAGCTTTGGGTAGATACATGATGAACCCAAAAAGAGAAGCTTCTTCACTCCTGCTATATAGGATTCGTTTATCACGTTTAGCTCTATGGCCAAATTATCGTGCAGGAATTCAGCTCTGAACGTGTCATTCGCATGGATTCCACCAACCTTCGCTGCAGCCAGAAAAACATATTCGGGTTGTTCGTTTTCAAAAAAAGTAGCAACGGCAGTTCTGTCTCTCAAATCGAGATCTGAAGAAGTTTTTCCAATAAGATTGGTGTATCCTGATTCTCGTAAGGCACGAAAAATCGCACTACCGACCATTCCCCGATGGCCTGCTACATATATTTTAGCTTCCTTATTCACTACTCGTTATAGTTCAAAACAGAATGTCCGCCATCCAAGAGATATTTGTCGCGCTTGAACAGATCGAGATCGGATTCGACCATTTCACTAATCAGATCTTGGATGTTGTATTTATGTTTCCAGTTTAATTTTTGTTGAGCTTTCGTGGGATCACCCACCAAAAGGTCTACTTCTGTAGGGCGATAATATTTGACGTCAACCTTGATCAGTACTTTTCCCGTTTTCTCATCGAAACCTTCTTCATTCTCTTTCTCACCGCGCCATTTAATGGTGATTCCTACGTGAGAAAAAGCATTTTCAATAAAAAAGCGCACGCTATACGTTTTGCCTGTGGCCAGAACAAAGTCTTCAGGCACGTCGTGTTGGAGCATAAGCCACATTCCTTCAACATAGTCTCGCGCATGACCCCAATCTCTTTTCGCATCGAGATTACCCACGAAGAGTCTTTCTTGCAAGCCGAGTTTAATTCTCGCTACTGCTCTAGTTACCTTTCTCGTAAGAAAAGTCTCTCCTCTTAAAGGACTTTCATGATTGAAAAGGATACCGTTTACTGCAAAGAGATCATACGCTTCTCGGTAGTTTTTGATAATCCAAAAAGCGTAGAGCTTGGCGACTCCATATGGACTCCTTGGGTAAAATGGAGTCTCTTCCGTTTGGGGTGTTTCTTGCACCAAACCGTAAAGCTCACTAGTCGATGCCTGATAGATTTTTGTCTTCTTTTCCAATCCTAATATTCGAACTGCTTCGAGAATTCGAAGGACACCCATCCCATCTACATTTGCTGTGTATTCTGGAGTTTCAAATGAAACTTGCACATGAGATTGTGCACCTAAGTTGTAAATCTCATCGGGTTGTATTTCTTGGACAAGCCTGATAATATTTGAGGCATCGGTAAGGTCACCGTAATGCAAGAAAAAATTTACGTCCTTCTCATGGCGGTCCTTGTAAAGATGATCGATTCGGTCAGTGTTGAATAGCGAACTTCTACGCTTGATTCCATGGACTTCATAATCCTTATCTAGCAGAAGCTCTGAAAGATATGCTCCATCTTGCCCAGTTACACCTGTGATTAAGGCTACTTTTCTTGACATGTCCTATTTTTGGTAAAATTAAAAAGAATACGCTCTTACATCTTAGTATCCCGAACTAGCTCCTGAAATACTTTCAATAGGATGCCAAGTCGTCTTAATTTCCTGTAAGTCCATGATTCTATGAGGCACTAGAACAGCAGAATCATCCGATTTGTAAAACTTCACTCGTTTCACATTCTCAGAGGCTAACTCACCTATTTCAATAGAAGCTGCAGTTTCTGCGTCCCAAATCACAAACCCATTTACGTCCATGTGAGAGGTAAAATGAGACAATAGCTCTTTGCGGTTTCCTGTAAGAACATTGACTGTGCCTCCGGGCACATCAGATGTAGCTATGACTTCGGCCATACTCATGGCACAAGTAGGCATATCTTCTGAAGCCAGCACGATCGCGGTGTTTCCGCCACAGATGGCAGGAACGAAGGACTCCAAAAATCCGAGTAGTGCCGTTTTATTTGATGCAAAAGCTGCGACCACTCCCATGGGTTCGGGCACAGAAAAGTTAAAGTGTGATGATGCAACAGGATTTACGGAACTAAATACTTGCACATACTTATCGCACCAACCAGCAAAATGAACGAGATAGTCGACAGAAGCAGAAAATTCTTCCTTAGCACTCTCATCAGTGTATCCCAAATCTCTCATCTCTTTCACGAAGAGCTCTTCCCTTTGCTGAAGCATTTCTGCAATGCGGTAGATTATTTGAGAGCGATTGTAGGCAGACTTGGCCTCCCAGCCAGCTTGAGCTTTTCGGGCAGCGACCACTGCATTTCTAAAGTCCTTTCTGGAAGAAAGACACACATTGGCGATGAGCTCATCAGAGCCATTTCGAATAGGATAGAAGCGACCACTTTCCGTTCTTGGGAAAGCTCCACCGATGAAAAGTTTGTACGTTTTCATGACTGCTATACCTTCAGTTGAAGTTGATTTTTTCTTGGCCATTATCCTTGCAAGTTTAAATAGGCAGACAATCCATGAACTCCTCCCTCTCTTCCAAATCCCGATTCCTTGTACCCTCCAAACGGAGAGGTAGGATCGAATTTGTTGAAAGTGTTTGCCCAAACAACTCCTGCTTTGAGGCGCGTGGTCAGGTTAAAAATTTTGGAACCCTTATCAGTCCAAACTCCCGCGGAAAGACCATATGGCGTGTTGTTCGCCTTGTCAATCACTTCATCTATCGTGCGGAAAGTCTGCATCGCCAGCACGGGTCCAAATATTTCCTCTTTTGAAATAATGCTGCTCTGAGAAACATTGGTGAATAGAGTGGGCCTACACCAATATCCCTTTTGCGGCACAGCCACTTGAGACTGGTACATCTCATAGCCGTCTTTTTCTCCTGCCTTCAAATACTTCTCGATGGTTTGGAGTTGATCCTGTGAGTTAATCGCTCCCACATCAGTGTTCTTATCCATGGGATCGCCTACAATGAGTGTATTCATGCGGTGCTTCAGCTTTCTGATCACCTCATCAGCCACACTTTCTTCGACGAATAGTCGAGAACCCGCGCAGCAAACGTGGCCTTGATTGAAGTAAATTCCATTGACAATTCCCTCAACAGCTTGATCAATAGCGGCATCTTCAAAAACAATATTTGCTGCTTTTCCGCCCAGCTCAAGTGTCAATCTTTTGTTTGTTCCAGCCAATGAGCGGCGGATCATCTTCCCAACATCCGTTGAACCTGTGAATGCAATTTTATTGACATCAGGATGATTTACCAAGGCTTTCCCAGTATCACCCGCACCTGTCACGATGTTGACCACCCCGTCGGGAAGGCCTGCATCTCGGATCAATTCGGCGAGCTTTAATGCGGTAAGTGAAGTCGTTTCTGCTGGCTTCAAGACAACGGTGTTTCCACAAGCTAATGCAGGAGCTATTTTCCAAGCTGCCATGAGCAGTGGAAAGTTCCAAGGGATGATTTGTCCAACAACGCCTATTGAAGTGGGAGAGCTATTCGCGAAAGCATAATCCAACTTATCAGCCCAACCAGCGTGATAAAAGAAGTGCGCTGCCGCCAATGGTACATCCACGTCTCGCGACTCGCGAATGGGTTTTCCGCCATCCAATGATTCGATCACAGCAAACTCACGAGCACGCTCTTGTAGTAAGCGGGCAATGCGATAGATGTACTTTCCTCTTTCGGCAGCCGAGATTTTAGACCAAGTGGTATCGTAAGCCTTTCGCGCAGCTTTCACTGCTTTGTCTACGTCTTTCTCTCCTGCTAGCGCGATTTCGCTTAGAGTCTCCTCAGTAGCAGGATTGATTGTTTTGAAATACTTTTTTGCTGTGGGAGGCACAAACTTTCCGTCAATGAAAAGGTCGTATCGCTTATCGATGGTAACGTGTCCTGTGCTTTCGGGAGCAGGGGACAAATCCCATGAGATATTTTTTGTTGTTTTGGCCATATTAGTCGAGGGCAAAATAATTTGCTGATTGATAGATTCCAGTTTCTTGTTTTACCAACTGTTTGAGGAGGTCGTTGGCTAAGGAGCTAGCTCCAAAGCGAAACCACTCATTGGTAAGCCAAGCTTCACCCAATGTTTCCTTTACCATAATAAGGTAGTGCAAAGCAAGTTTAGCAGTTGAAATTCCGCCTGCGGGTTTCATTCCCACCATCTTCCCAGTTTCGTGATAGTGATCACGAATAGCTTCGAGCATTACCAATGTAACTGGCATCGTAGCCGCGGGCTTAATCTTACCCGTTGAGGTTTTAATGAAATCGGCTCCAGCGGCAATAGCCATTTGGGAGGCAAAATAGACGGCATCCAGATTTCCAATCTCTCCTGTTTCCAAGATTACCTTCAATCTTGCTTTACCGCAAGCTTCCTTTACAGCGCTAATTTCATCGAATACATAGGCATAATCACCTTGATGAAATCGACCGCGTGAAATGACCATATCGATTTCGTCTGCCCCTTCGGCAACGGCTTGTTTCGTTTCGTCAATCTTGTACTTCGGAAAGGACTGTCCTGAAGGGAATGCCGTAGCAACTGACGCCACTTTGATTCCTTTATCGGCCACAAGGGATTTAGCCAATTTCACGAAAGTGGGATAGACACAGATTGCGGCTACATTAGGGAGGTCGGGAAATCCATGATGCAAATGAGCGGCTTTGTGACAAAGCTGACGAACTTTTCCTTCGGTATCTTTTCCTTCGAGAGTGGTCAGGTCGATCATGTTCAAGGCCATTTTGAGGCCCTGTTTCTTAGCATCGGTCTTAATGCTTCGGGTTTGAAAGCGAGCACATCGCTCTTCCACTCCGACTTGATCGATGGCTTTACGCCTTATATTGGAAAGACTAAATGTTGATTCTGACAATAGATGGTTTTTTTCAAATATAGAAAAAGCACTTGAGGCACAGAAAATAGAAAGTGGCTGTTCCGAACGTCGGGACAGCCACTCCAAATCTTCAAATCTTCAAATCGAAATATTCTTATCTCGAGATTACCAGTCTTTCGACTTTCTGGAAACCATTGGAGGTCATGCGCACTAAATAAATCCCGTTTGGCATTCTGTCTGCGTTGAAATCAAGTCTTTGATCACCTGTCATTTCAATCGTCTGATTGAAATGATTCTCGACAACTCTTCCACTCATATCGAGGATATCGATCGTAACTCTTTCGTTTTCTCGAACTGAGAAAACAATGTTAGTCATACCCTGTGAGGGGTTTGGCATAAGGGATAGCTTTTCGTCAAAACTTGAGTTTGTAGAAACAAACTCTGGTAGTGCTGCCAGAGCAGGAATACAGCCAGACGCCAAGTCTCCATTAAAGAATACCTCAGGACCACCCGTTAAACTCAGCATTTCTGTGCTAAAATCCGACAAGTCCATTGCGTAGAGCCCTCCGCCGTTTGAACCGTTACCATTTGCCAAGAGCAGTCGGCCATCGACCAGTAAGCAAGCACCGTTCACTTCGGTCAATTCCAATTCTACAAAACTATTATCCAAGAGATTGGTCAGAGTGCTCTCACTTCGATTAACCAACCATAGAATCTGATCTTCAGGAGTTCCTGTTGCGATCAAATCACCGCCGCTAACACTAATCCCAGAAAAAGCAACTGAAGCTTCGGCAACTCCCTGCACGAATTCAATGCTATAAACCGTGTTGTTTGATGGTTTACCAAGGAAAAGAACGCCATTCAAATCGAATGTGGCTGCTGGGAAATTACTCAATGATTGTCCAGAATGGGTTTGAATTGGAATATTCTGCTGAACATAAATACCAGATGCAGGATCGAAAATGTCGATTTTATCCTCCCTCACGGCGTAAATCAACCCGTCGGGACTCAAAGCTATGTGGTTGTCTTCGGCGCTAAACCCTTCGATAGGCGTCAGTTCAATAGAGTTGTCTTCTCCTAAACTGATTCCATAAAGTTCATTGTCTGCATTGTTTTGAGGGTAACCGGTATAATAGGTCAAGAAGTTGAGGCATTCTCCACTTTGAAAAGATCCATCACATCCCGAAGCCATATCTCCATTGCCTTTCATAAAGGGCTCTCCGTCCAGCAATAGCAGGTAACTATCCAGTAGGTTTCCTGTGAAATCTCCAAGATATACTCTATTTCTGTTTTTAATACTCACTAATCCATAACCCGATTCAGATATAGCAAAACCAGTAACCAGTGCAGGAAGGTTTTGGACATAAGATGTTTGGCCTTCGGTATTCAATTCAATAATTCGGCCACCAAAGTCTCTTGTTGCGAGGTAGAGATTTCCGTTATCAGAGAAGGCTAAATCACCGCCATGCACTGGCGCGCTTCGAACGAATTCTACTACGCCCGTTGCTTTATCAACAGTATAAATAGCATTATTAGCCTCACTACCGATGTACAAAACACCACTGGGGTCGAAACCCGCAGCTACAGCGCCACCAAGGTTTTCTGACAGAACAACTTCTTCTGAAAGCGCTCCGTTAGAACTCACATCCAGCATTCTAAAATTCCCGTTGGAAGATCGAACGACATAGACAAGATTGGCGTTTCCATCGTATGCAATATGGAATGGATATGGCAGCGCCAATAGTTCATTCAGTTCTGCAACTTGACTCTCCTCATTCAGCGTGTACTCATAAAGCTTAGAGTCTCCTCCGCTTGTAGGGTTGTCTGCTAGAAAATATCTGTAATTCGAGCACGAAACTACCTCCGTCCATGAAACTGTTACCTCTTGAGATAACCCTCCTTGGAAAGCAGTAAGTACATCCGCTCCTTCATTCTCGCCCATGTAGCAGATAGTAGCAGCACCATTCGTATCGGTGAAGACAAACCCGCTTGCCGTATTGGCTCCTTGAACAGTGAAATCAATTCGAACTCCTTCCAGCGGTTCTCCAAAAATATTTGAGAGAGCAGCGTCAAAACATAGCTCGGTAAATATGGATGCTTCTGAGCTTGGGGGTGATAATGTAAGATCGTTGGCTTCAATGACGTCAGAGTATGCTTGACCACCCGGAAAAGCGTATGAATCCTCATTGTTTGTTCCGTATACAAAGACTCCAAATGCGGTATTGCAAGTCAAAGAATAGGTGCCCAATTCTACTTCCAATTGTGCCGAATTGAAGTTGGTTCCTGGGATAGGAGAAAATGCTCCAGGAGGTATAAGTAATCCATCCAACGCAATTGTTTCCAAACCGTTCCCATCCACAACTAAGTTGAGATAGTTCGAATTAAAACCTGAAGCGGGGGTTGAAACCGTGTAGTCACCAAGAAACTGCTCCCGAGGTGGAATAATCATCATAGAAGGATCACCAAGAAACTGAGGGCCAACAGCTTCATTTCCTTGCATAAATTGAGCTAACAATACTGGTGCTGTCGATTCTATGGTTGATGATGTGGTGAGTATTGTTTCGAAGAACTCTCCTCTGTTTAAAGTGGCCTCGAATGCGCCATTAATTTCGATATTCGTAGCATCTTCACTAGCCAATACTCTGAAAGAATCACCATTTTCTCTGTCGGCGAATGGAACGGTAACGAAGGATTGGCCAAAACTATTTGAAGGAGGAAGCATCTCGGTAAGGTGGTCGCAAAATCCAGTAGAGGTTGGAACATTGGCACAATAGTGACTCCCAAAAACACCCACAGGCGAAGAAGATTGTACAGTCGTTCCCGTAAGGTCGGTAACTGATCCGCTTCGACCTTGGTACACTTCGCCCTCATTTAGAATAACCTCATAAGGCACGCCTGCCAATTCACTGCCTATAGCTGCCGTAGGAGTGATAGTAATTAAATTATTATCTGAACTTGAGACGACGCCAAATTGTGAACCAACGAATACTCCTGAATTGGAATAACTCATGACTAAATAGTCACTTGTCCATGCACTCACGGGAATAGCTAAAAAAGCGTCGCTCGAAAATGCTCTTTGGTTCAATCCATATACTGAGATGGGATTATCTGCCGAGAGATGTATCCCTAAATCTTGAACAGTATTTGACCCTACTATGAATGCATTGTCGGGAACAGTTACAGTAATAAGACCTCCTGGTAAAACGTCGAACTCTTCACTAAAGGCTATTCCTTCAATTTCTACGAGTCCCGAGGCACCAGATCGGCTTGAGATGAATATTTGAAGTTCTAATGATTGAGGAGGATTAGCGTTGAAATCTTCTGGATAGGTTTCATTAAAAACCAGCCAAAAGTCTGTGCCGACATTTGTTTGCTGAGAGAATAGGGTTTGAGATGTGAGTGAGATAAGTGCCAATAAGACACACCTCTTCACAGACGAGGAAAACAAGGATTTCATTGGTTAGAATGATTTAGTTAGTCCATGAATGTACAACAATCAGGAAACAATAAAAAAAGCCGACTCAGGAATTCCTGAGTCGGCTTTAAGAAGATTCTAAAAATGGTTTACCTCAACGTAAAACGTATAGGTAGGTTGTACTGCACCTTAACAGACTTACCTCTTTGTTTTCCTGGAGACCATTTCGGCATACTTTCCACTACGCGTATGGCTTCTTCATCGCAACCCCCGCCTATAGATCTAAGTACTTTAACATCTTTTACGGCACCCTGTTCGTTCACAACAAAAGTCACGTAAACTGTTCCTTGAATACCAGCATCTTTAGCAATAGCAGGGTATTTAATGTTCTTACCTAAGTATTTCATCAAAGCAGCTTCTCCTCCTGGGAAACTCGGCATCTCCTCAACAATCGTAAAGATTTGCTCTTCGACGACTTCCTCTGCTACCTCGTCGATAAACTCGATCTCAGTATCTTCATCCACCTCAAGGTCTTCAATAACAAGTTCTTCCTCGATTTCCTCTTCATCATCTACAATTTCGATAACGGTAGTAGGGGCAGGAGGTGGAGGTGGAGGCGGAGGCTGTTGTTGTGAAATGGGAATAATCTCTTCTTCGATCAAATCCAATTCTAGTTCTCCGAGATCTTTAACTTCGGTTTCAAATGCTTTCCATTCAAATGCTACCAAGACCAAGGCTAGGGAAAACAACAAACCAATAATAATGAGCGGTACGCGCTTTTTTTCGAGGTTTGCATCAGGACTTTTCTTTAATTCCATGTGTTCCATTTTTTACAGACTCAGCGAAAATAGTAAAGTTTGGATACTTAACCGACGAGAGTCTTGATTTTTAACTTTATGAATGTATCAACTATTGTGCCTGATCTAATTCTTGAGCTTAAATGAAATGGGCATTACAAAACTAACGTTGACAGGTCTTCCTCTATGGATTCCAGGGTTCCATTTAGGCATCGCCTCAACAACTCTGATTGCTTCTTCATCCAGTCCACCACCTGCTCTTTTCTTCACTTCAATGTCAGTAATTGAACCGTCCTTTCTAACGGTAAATCCGACATGAACTTTGCCCGAAATACCGCCATCTTGAGCCATTCGAGGGTAGACAACTTCATGTTGCAAGAATGCTACTCTAGCTGAATCTCCACCAGGGAATTCAGGCATAATGTCCGCGATTGGCAGAATCTTTTCTTCGAATACCTCTTCTGTTAATTGAGAAATGTCTTCGGGTATTGGATCGTTGTCCAGATCGGGAAAGTCAAGTTCATTTTTATTGAGATCCATCTCTTCAAACTTGAACTGATCGATTATCGTTTTTGCAACTTCCTTTTTAACGTCTTTCTTTTTCTCGACAGGTGTATCCTTTTCTCTGAAGGAACGCGGAATAAGTGTCGCTTCAAATATAGGGACCTCATCAACTTCGGGTAAACCCGAATATCGATCTTCAGATGATGTTCTCCATTCAAAGGCTGAGAGAACAATGGCGCATGCTACGGCAAGGCCCAAAAGGAATAAGGTCGGTTTTTTGCGTTCGAGCTCTAGCTCGCGCGATTTCTTAATCTGCATAGTACACGGTTTTTTAACAGAAAAACCGCTTTGTGGCCACTCAGCTTTTTTGTCTGCGGAGTTTATTGAATGCCCAACCTGCAAACACTGTGCCTAAGACTGAACCTATCGTATCTGCCACAAAATCAGGGACACTCGCATACCTTGAAGGGAAAGCTACGCCTTGAAGTATTTCAGTTGCGCCTCCGTAAAATGTACCAATAAGAAAGACTGTCCAGAGAGCTTTCCTAGTCAATAGTTCAGCACGTCGGCTCAACCCCCAAACCATCAATATGGCCAACAAAGCAAAAACAGCTACATGACCTACCTTGTCTTCAATATCCATGGCCCAAATGTCAAAATCAGGAAGATTTTCCCCCGGAAGGGACATCAATAAAAGAATAAAGGCGGCCCATAACAGAGCCGCCGAGTATGCTTTTAACCACGAAAGCTGATCAGGCCGTGTGCGCTTTGTAGGCATCGGCGTCTAATAGTTGTGATAAGTCTGACTCACCATCAAATTCAACTTTTATCATCCATCCTTTTCCGTAAGGGTCCTCGTTTACCAATTCAGGATTGGCTTCGAGTTCCTTGTTGAATTCTATCACTTTTCCAGCCATGGGCATAAAAAGATCAGAAACAGTTTTGACCGCTTCAATGGTTCCGAATACTTCTGCAGAGTCCAAGTCCTCACCCTCCGTCTCGATCTCTACGAATACAATATCACCTAATTCGCCTTGAGCATATTCAGTAATTCCTATAGTGGCAGTATTGCCTTCTATCCTGATCCATTCGTGGTCTTCAGTGTATTTTAATTCAGCTGGGAAATTCATTATCCTTTGTTTATTGAGTCAATGTAAAGCGCAAAGATACACCAGTGTTTATGTTTGATGTAGGGAATGAAATGGAAACTTTTGGTTCGTTGATCTGGTGATCATAAAATGCCCTGATATTGAGCCTATCTGAGATCACATAGTCGATGGCTGTTTTAATAGACAGCAGGTTTTGACCTGAAGTGATTTGATTTGTGCCTTCTTCCATTCTTCTTGCGATCACTTCTGTGTCTCGAATACTCACGTCAAACCTAACATTGAGGTCGCTCTTTCTAGTCTTTCCTGCCAATTTGATCTCAACATCCGGAAAACGATAACCAAGCCCCAAAACAATCTCATCACTTCTATTTTCGGTCAGCTGGAAATTCGCTGTACTAAAGGCTAAGACTCTGTTCCTGTTGATTTCAAAATTGGTGATGAGCGAGTTTTGCCAAGTCATGTCTATTCTGATCAATGGACTTAATTGCTCGCTAATGGTTATCGCGTTGATTTGAGTATCTGAAATGAAGTTTGCTTCAATAGAATTGTCTCGACGAGGCGTACCATCTGTGTTTGTTCCGGATGCTAAGTTGGTAGTAAAATTACTAACGCTAAATGTGCTGCGATAGGCATGCGAAATATTTATCGTTCTGAAGATCTTCTTAAGCGCAGGGATTTTAGACAGTCCGTCGTAGTTGACCGACCAGTTGGGATTTTTGATCGCATCCAAAAGGGAGTAATCACTTACGAAGAGATTAACACTCTGAGCATCTTGACCTGTGTAGGCCGCTATGAAAGCTGGAATAACCACCTGCTGCGAGCTTGAACCAAAGCCATCTGCGAAGCCTTCTGAACCTGAGTTAGGGTCCGACAGACCCGTTTCACGAGCAAGACGATTGGAAATCTCCCATTTTAAACTGCCTATGGTGTCACTAGCAAACGCAGCAAACATAGGGCTAATATTTTCTTCATCATCTGTCCATAGCGTGCTCCAAGCATTAAGCGTGGTGCTAAAGCTTCCTGTCTCAAATCGACTTTCTTCCAAATACTGCTGAAGATCCGGATTGTACCTGAAGAAAGACCCGTCGTTGTCAGATCGGCTTCTTTGAGCGGTCAATTCTATTCTCATATTTGGTAAAGGCTCAAGATTTAAACGCAAGTTGAAATCCTCAGTATAGGTCTGCAAGTATTGCTGGTTAATGAACTCATTTTCCACAAGCCATCCCTTTAGGGCTGCTTGCTGATTAAAATTATCTATTTGATGTCCAAACACAAAGTCTACACCCGGAGCGCTAAAACCTGGATCCATCCCGAGGATATTTGATGTTCGGTTGTATCCTGGCAGCAATGTTCCTTCATTCTGACTGTATACTATGCTCAAGTTCTTGACGCTCATTAACAACTTGGCAAAATAGTCAAGAACGGTTATGTCGTTTTCATCTTTTTCTTTTTTCTCTGGCTCTTCCTCTTCTTTCTCATCTTTTTCATTCGATTTTCGACCTGACCCTTGAGAAAGCGATCTTCCGCCCCCTCTGCCTTGGCGCTGGAATTTTCGATTTACATTTTTGAAGTATCCGATCTTGTTGTAGAGAGATAAGAAGTTCAACTGACCGTTTATCGAAATATTTCTAGCGTTCTGAATGACGTTACCCAAGGTGTCCTGAGAAAATGGTGCACGTTGCCAATTATAGCTTCCGCTGTACCTCACGTCCGCGCTTATCCAATCGAGAATAGGAATCTTATTGATTGGCACTCGGTAGTTGACAGAGAAATTCTGATTGAAGGTGACGTTCTCACCAAATCGAGTAAGACTTGCCCAAATCGTATCGCGGTATTGATTGTAAGAGTCCCTATCTTCCCTATCTACCCTGCCTTCTGGCTCGTCAATGAATGAAAGGTTATTGGCGCTGTAAGTTAAACGGATAGATTGAGTCAGGTCATGCTGTACGTCGTAAACTCTATTCCAGTTGAATGTTTTGGTATACAGAATAGGTTGCTCAAAATTAAAAACGTCGCTATTATTTTTGAACTGTTGCTCGCTGTAGCTTCTGTTTATTTCAGACCTAAATGAGAAAGATTTCGGGGTCAATGTGAAATTGAAATCTCGAATCAATGCCAAATATTCAGACTTCCGCAGAAACTTACTCGTGGCAAAAGGCTTGATATTTTTGGGCTTAGCATTGAAATTGTACCCAAGACCTAACCTAAATTGTCTTTGGTTATCAAATGCGGTATTGATGTCGTAAAACTCCATTTCACTGTAGGCGAATGTGGCATTGAAGTTCTCAATATCATATAGCTGAGGTTTTTTATCGGGATTGGTTCGTTCCTTCCTAACGTTGGTAAAGTTGATACTTCGCCTTCGGGTATAGGTTTGAGATCGCTTTTTGAGATCCCTTTTCTCGTCTGCCGACAGGCCCTCAGCTACTTCATCGAGTTCAAGATCAGGTGCAAGAGGATCAAATCGAGGTCTTACAATTTGCTCGGATTGACCAATGAACATGGGGACTTTTATTCCTGATTCATCTGGAAGAAACTTACCCAATTCCAAATTCGAGTTGGCATCATAGCCCATTGACTGCTCCTGTGGCCGCTCACTCACTCGGCTTTCCAGCGATCCGAAGTTTGGGGTAGAAATATTTCCCGAAAGGGAAATGCTACCAAAGTCTGCAAGCTGCGCATTCACTCTTGCTAGAGCTGCCCAACCGCCCTCATTATTGAAGTCGGTAAGTCGTAGCTCGTTCACCCAGATCTCAGCACTCTCGGGTAATTTGTTATCTTCAGTCCAAATATTATCTGTAGAATTAGGGTTCCTAACGCCTATCATAACGGTACGAACAGAACTTAAGACAGGGTTTCCTTTGATACGAATCCTTCGATTACCATCCATCTCTTCATAGATTCGGCTTTGTTCAAATCCAGATTGGTTCCTTGAATTTTTCGCGCTTTGAAGCCGATCAAATTCAATCTTCATATTGTTCTCTTCTGGCCAGATATTTTGACCCGTACTGGAAGCGTCGAGATCCGTGGGCAGAACTGGTATCTCATATTCGTAATAGTTCTGGTCAAAGTCGGTTCCAAGACGCACAAAGACTGAAACATCTCCAAATCCCAACGGATTGTTTTCATCCAGCGTCTCTCCGTGAATGAACATTTCGAGATTTCCATACATCCGCATGTCGAGCTCAGTGCTTCTAAATGCTGCACGAGCGTCACCATCTTCAAGCTCACTTACGCGAAGCACTAAAGACTGCTCATTCAAGCTTCGAAGATTGGCCGTACCTGCATCAATCTCTCGTGAAATACCAGGCGGCGTGACATAATTCAAGGGAACTCTCGTACTGTTTTCTTCAATATTCACAGCCAAAATGTCAAACTGAGTATTTCCCGGAGGGCCAGGAATCCGCTCACCTTGCGCAAGCTCATCAGTATAGCGCCGCCATTCTCCTCGAATTAATTCCAAGCGAGCAAAACGCAGGACAACGGGTGTTTCAAATCCAGTGGTGATCATCCGCATAAAACGAATCGATCTCAGGTCTCTAATCCCTCCAAATGATTTACCTTCTCGAACAGGAATTTTAAATTGATACCATCTAACCTGTCTTCCGTCAGGCGCAACTCCATTTACCGCGTCAGTGATATAGTTGTTTCCTACTTGCCAAGCGTTGGGATCAATAAGCGGATCGGGGAGGTCAACCTCATATTGGTAGTAGGATTCTGCTTCTCCAAGAGTTAAATCTTGGTTAATATCCTCAGTAGTGGGCAAGGTAGTGGCTTGAGTCGGATAGTCCTCAGGACTATCTTGGGTGGTCACAGAATTTCCCTCAAAACCGTTAAAATCCTTGTATCGCTCCAGGATATCTGTCTGTTGCGCATCGTATTCAGAACCTCTGAAGAAACGGAAGTTGTCAGAAGATGGGTCATCATTTGCCTCAGCAATAACGGCTGGACTAACCCCTGGAAGCGCTGAAATACGAGCGAGGAAATTTTCAAAGTGAATACGCTCGTCGGCATCATCGAAGCCATCAAAACCAACATCTTGGGCAAAATTGGAATTTGTGGTGTTATCAAAGGCGTTAACGATACTCTGCGTTAATGGAACTCGACCCCAGTTTGTGGTGTCTGTCAAAAGCCCATTTGGATTGCCAGGATCCAAGGGCAATCCATTCTCAAAACTCATCTGACCATCGCGGAGAACATCTTCCGAAACGTTACCAATGTTGACCAAAAGCTTTCCACGCGGATTACCCTCGGTACCCACAAAGTCACGGCTATCAGAGTTGTACGGATCCATTACCCAAAACTGAATAAATTCAACATTGGTTTGCTCGAAGTCAGTGGTATTAATTGCCCTTTGTATACCACTCCATCTGGATTCGGGATCGTTTAGTTCTCCTGTTTGCGGGTCAATACCAGCCGAATATGGCGGCGTTGACTGCGCATCATAATTGTAAGGTCCTCTTTCTGTTGGGAAGTAAGACATATCCAGAGTAGCAATATTCGCGGGGGTTCCTGCAGGCAATTCCTTGTCAGGGAAAACCTCGTTTTCCGTTACTTCTCTTTGGTAATGTCGGTCACTGTTTACGTTATCTGGAGTGATATTGTCATTTCTAAAGAACAAAGGATCCAATATGTACCAAGAAAATTTAGCTCGGTTGTATCCTAAAATCCGATCATTACTTAATGAGGCCTCTGGAAATAAATCTGGTTGCAGTTGAGGTATGGAAGCCAAGCCCCAAGAAGCGAAATTTCGTAGATCGATTAACGAGATGGTTCCTTCAAAATCGTCGATATAGGCACTACCCGTTTTACCTACGGCCTTGTTGTGACCAGGAATTAAGTGTGCAAATTCCATAGCAGCATCGATGTTCGAAGTCTCCTTTGTGTTGATGAAAGGAAGTGCGTCAACCATGTCCGTTAGAAACCGAGACTCATCTTGATATCGCGCATCAAACCCCCAAAGTGTATTGTTCATTGGCTCATCACCAATGTTCACTTTTTGCGTTAGAGGTCGCTCATTCAAGTTCATGATGGTTGAGCCCAAAGTGAAATTATCATTGAATCGATAATCAAATCGAGCGCCCATCAACCTACGGGTCTGGATACTAAATAGTGTATTGCTCTCTACCGAAATCTTGATTGGGGTCTGCGACTCGAGAAGTCCAGAGTTCAAAATCTTTACTCGACCCAAATTATAATCTACGGTGTAGTCTTGATTCTCAATCAAAGGAACTCCACCAGCTGTCACTTGCACCGCCCCTTGAGGTATGTTGAGCGCATTCAAAGCAATCTCATCCGAAGAAGCTGAACGGTAATTTCCTTTCAGTTTGAATCGATTCAAGTAAAGGAAGTTCTGCTGAGCTACGATTTTCGTTGAATCATAAAGCTGCGGATATACAATTCGCTCTCTTTGAAGTGTATCCACCCCTGCCTCTTTCAAAACAGTATTCAAGTGTGAACCAAATGGCTCAACAACAGGGAAGAATATCCGTCCATTCTGGGCATTAATGGTACCCCCTTCTGTAGCAGCCAGGTCTACAAAATCAAATCGACCATCGGCTTGAGGGTTTCCGTTTTGATCCAATTTATCCAATTCAAAAATCTGAAGAAGCGGGATATCTTGAACCTGTGGCTCGGGAATCACTGGCACATCTATACCCTCTTCTGGATCATTGTACCATACGTTTAGCATAAATTCTTGGCTATTCACCTGATAAGCGCCAAGTGAATAGACGTTTCTCATCATCAAATCCCACATTGGATTGCGCACATCTACCACGGTAGACTTAAGCATTTTGAGGTATAGCGCATCTGGAGATGTAAACCCATCATTGGATAGATCTCCTACTTGATAAGTTCGCCCGTTTAAGGTGTATTGATAGGACACGGCAAGCACCTCGGCATTATTCAGTGATTGGTTCAAAGAGATGAATCCCAGACGCTGGTTAAACGTGTACTCATTGGGAGTAAGTTGACGCGCATTGCTAAGACGCTCAAAGTCCCGACCATTAATTAATCCAAGAGAAGCGAGAGACTGAGAGGACTGAGAAAATCCTCGAATTTGAGGATTTGAAGCCATCTGGCTATACAAACTATTCTGGCCATTGTCAGGAAAATTATTCAATGGATTGTCCCCAACTTCAAGGGGTAGTTCAGAATTTATATACTCAGGATCTTCACCCAGATCGGTAAACGCGATCACATTGCGTGTTTCTTCCACGTTAGCTGTTTGGTTTACTACCCAAACTTCAATACGCGTAATCTGAACCCCTGAATTTACAACTGGCAAATTTTGAAGGGCGCGGTCGTAGCTATCGCGGAAATAGCCACTCAAGAAGAAGTGACGATTGGCCTCGTAGTTATCGATCGAAATCTCAAAGTCCTGTGTTTGAGCTCCACCTTGCACATTGATCTCTTTCTTTTGTCCTCGTTCTTGAGAAAAGAGTGTGGTTATATCCAGCCGACCAAACTTGAGTTGGGTTTTAATACCAAAAAGGCTTTGGCTACCAGAGATCAAGGAATTATTGAGAGGCATACTAACGTTACCCGCCTCAATCTTCTGAATGATTTCGTCATCGTAACCAGTGTACTCAATTTTAGTTTGGTTTTCAAAATCGAAGGTAGCTTCTGTGTTATAGTTCGTGCTAAGCTTAAGCTTATCACCAATATTCCCAACCACGTTAAGCTGAATTCGCTGATCGAAATTGAATGTGGTAATCCTCCTCTGGTTTACTGGGATCTGAGGATTTTCATTGCTATTTATATTGGCCCCAAAGGTGAGCTCTGCCGTACCCTGAGGTCTTATATCTACTGTGTTTCCACCAAAAATCCGATCGAAGGCTTTGCTGTTTACTTGAAGACTAGGTCTAAAAGGATCGGGGCCTCCTTCTTCGTCGCTAGCCATTGCATCTGCCGATTGTATTTCCCCCCAGTAGTCTCTTACAGAATTACTGTTCACGTATTCCATGTACTCATCGAAAGTCATTACCGTAGGATTTCGGTAATCTATATTGTCCCCAATACGCTTATAGAAATAATACTGCCCTGTGTCAGGGTCGTATTCGATAACATTATTCATGTTACTCGGATCAGTAAGATTGATCCGACCATTATCGCCGAAGGGATTTACGCCATCTTCTATCGGGTATATTAAATCCACCTCCGGAGAGTCGATGGGCATAATTGTAAGCTCGGGAAGGTTTACAACTTTTCGGGTAAACGCAGGCCCTTCAGCACTTACAGACCAAACAAATAAAATTAGCGCACCTACCGCAAATAGGCGTAGTATGTTGTTAAACCGCAAACTCAAAACATAATAAAGAGCTATAAGCTCTTCAAACTTCTTTTAATCAAATCCTCAATTCCTATCGATTCATCCGTTGACTTAAGCACTTCGTCGATGACTTTCTGCGCTTTACGTCGGTCAAAACCTAAGTTTTGCAGAGCCTTTAACGCCTCTGATCGAACGGTATTGCTCGACCCACTAAAATTATCAAAATTCACTTCAAGGGAACCTAATTTATCCTTGAGATCAACTATGATTCTTTGAGCAGATTTGGCTCCTATTCCCTTTATTCTTTTTAGGGCTTCTACATCTTCTGCAAAGATCGCTGCTTGCAATTCGTCAGGTCTCATGGCCGATAACGCAGCTATGGCAGAGGCAGGACCAATACCCGACACTGAGATGAGGTGCCTGAACATCATTCTTTCAGAATCCTGAAAAAACCCAAATAGAACATGTGCATCTTCGCGAACTGCTAAGTGCATGAAAACTTGCACCTCGTTTTGTTTCCCGAGAGACTCAAAGGTACTGAGGCTATGTTGGAACACATAGCCTATTCCTCCTGTCTCGATAACGGAGTAAGAGGTGTTTCTAAAGGTGATGTGGCCTTTTATGTACTCGTACATAGGTGGGAAGTAGTGCGTCTATTCAATCGGAATCGGCTAGATTAGTAAACCGTATTTTTCAAAGGTGCGTAAAAGTATAAATACCTAACAGTAAAAAAAGCCCATGGACAAGAAAAAGCTAGTCGTATTTTCAGGAGCAGGAATGAGCGCCGAAAGCGGTATTAATACTTTCAGGGATAGTGGAGGACTTTGGGAGAACCAGAGAATAGAAGATGTAGCTACTCCTGAGGCTTTTAAGCGCAATCCTGTGAATGTTCTTGATTTCTACAATATAAGATTCAAACAGCTGAAAACTGTAGAACCAAATGAAGCACATTTGGCAATAGCTCGGCTCGAAAAGGAAGGGAAATACGACATTAGCGTAGTAACTCAGAATGTTGATGACCTTCACGAAAGAGCAGGAAGCACAAAAGTATACCACTTGCACGGAGAACTCACGAAGTGCAGAAGTTCCGGCAATGAGAGTTATATAGCTGAAATGCCTCTTGAAGGACTGAAACTTGGAAACCTCTGTCCTTCAGGATTTCAGATAAGGCCAAATATTGTATGGTTTGGAGAGATGGTACCTGCCATGGATTTGGCAATTGACATCATTACTCAATCTGACGTTCTCGTTATAATAGGAACGTCTCTAAACGTATACCCTGCAGCGGGCTTAGCGCAAATGGCACCAAAAAATGCCGATGTGTTTTTAATTGACCCTGGGACATTCGACCACCTAGACCCGAAAATAAGGCACATAAAAAAGCCCGCTACTGCGGGCTTTCAAGAACTTTTAGGGATTCTATTGAACCGTTAAAACATTCGTAGAAATCTGAGCATTGGAATCATCCCACATGCGTACGATGTAGTTTCCTGTTCCGAGATCGTCAACATTTATAGATCCTTGTCCAAAAGATTGAACTTGCTTGACAAGCTTACCAGAGATATTGTAAATCTCAATTCGCTCCACGTCATCTGATCCTTCAATAAAAAATTCAGAAACGACTGGATTAGGGTAGACCTTAAGGGCATTGGTAATGGTTGTAGATACTGAAAGTGCCTGATTAAAATAATACATAGCATTGTCAGTGTCCTCAGGATCATTATCATTGATTACGGTAACACTAATAATCGCACCACCTTCGAAACCACTTGGATAAACATGCACATCCAGTGTCCCTTCTTGCCCAGGATTCAAATTAAAAGTCGCATCACCCACAACAGGGCCGTGACATAAATTCACATCACAAACGGCAGTAAACCACTCTGGAGTAATGTCTATAATTTCACGAGTCCAGGTGTAGAATTGCTGTTCAGAAGATTGATTGATGACAACTGCATTGGCTACAACATCTGATTGTTGCACGGTAATGCCTTCAACAGCAATTTCATTGGGCTCTATTACCGTTTGAGCAAAAGTGGATACCCCGATAAGAGCCGCGATGAATATGGCGTATAGTTTTTTCATGTGCTTGATTTTTACCAAAAGTAAAGATTTAGAAGCGTAGAGACAATCTAAAGTGTGCGAGCAATTACCGTAGGTTTCACACAAAAAAATCCATTAGCCACCATTTATGAGTATGAAATTCTCCTTATAACCTTGTTTTCTTGAGTTATATGTGTAGAAAAAAGGAAAGGAGCCAGCTTCAGTTGTGTTTGGGACTTCAATAGAGGTTGACATAAAGAAATAATTTGCGATCAAAAGTAGTACATTAGCCTAAAGACATAATTAGACCAACTATGAAGAAAATTTACCTAAGTGCGATTGTATGTTTATTAACAACATTCTCTTTTGCGCAATCAGAAAGATTAGTGCTTTCAGAAGAAGGAACCAACGCAAGTTGTGGCCCTTGTGCTGCACAAAATCCATCATACAATGCCTTGTTGGACAACAACACGGACAATGTTATTTCTATTAAGTACCAATGGTATTTTCCTGGTTTTGACCCAATGCACGAGCACAATCCTGATGAAGCGAATGCGCGTCTAGCTTATTATGGGATAAATGGAGTTCCTACCGCAACAATTGATGGGGTTATACCTGATGTAAGCCCTTCATATGCTGGTGCACCTGGAGCTTTCAG
>JBLIEU010000033.1:0-23615 GCA_047633195.1 Cryomorphaceae bacterium
ATCAAGCTGGCAATACCATCATATTGGTGACACATGAAGAAGACATTGCAAAGCACGCCAAACGCATTGTGCGTCTCCGAGATGGCGTAATCGAAAGCGACAGCAAAGTAGTATTGGTTTAAAGTTTCTCTTACTCCATTTCCACAGAACAAGCAAGCCGTTTTGCCGTTAAGAATTTAAACATTTCTTTACATGAAGATTTATACCAAAACTGGTGATGAGGGAAAAACGTCCCTTCTAGGGGGTTCAAGAGTTGCAAAATATCACCTAAGAATTGAGTCTTACGGAACCGTAGATGAGCTCAACACTGCGGTAGGCATGCTGCGGTCTTTGGAATTGTCAACTGGAATTGCGGAAGTACTGATCGAGATTCAAAATAAGCTCTTCACCATAGGTTCTCAACTGGCTTCCGAGCCTGGTGAGCCCAAATTCAAAATCCCGAAACTTTTGGGTGAGGACACCGTTTATCTCGAAACGAAAATTGATGAAATGGAAGAAGAACTTCCGGTGATGCGAAACTTCGTTCTGCCAGGTGGTCATCCCTCCGTAGCACAGGCTCATGTAGCACGCTGCATTTGCCGAAGAGCGGAAAGAATCGTACTTCACTTAAAGGATGAAAGTGAGGTTCCTACTGAGATTCCGATCTATTTGAATAGGTTATCTGATTTCTTCTTCGTTTTAAGTAGAAAACTGGCGAAAGACCTCGGAGCAGATGAAATTCCCTGGAAGAGCAGCTAAACATTAAATATTGATTGATAGCTTTTTAGTAAAGTAAAAAAAAGCTTGTTTGTGAGAGTAAAAAAATTACTTTTGCAAAAGTTGAAATTACAGTCAAAACGACTTCATTATGTATTGGACTTTAGAATTAGCATCTTACCTAGAAGACGCCCCGTGGCCCGCCACGAAAGATGAATTAATTGACTTTGCCATGCGCGCAGGTGCCCCTATGGAAGTTGTTGAGAACCTTCAAGAAATTGAAGAAATAGGCGAGAATTACGAAACCATCGAGGACATTTGGCCCGATTATCCGACTAAAGAAGACTTCTTCTTTAATGAGGATGAATATTAAAGAATTTCATTTATTCCTTAAATACAAACCCACGACAATTCGTGGGTTTTTGTTTTCAGCCATTTTGGCACATCAATATTGTTCGGTACACTTTGTGAGTCTCGTCGCGAGTCGAGACGTCAGACATCATAAAGAGGAATTGGGTACCTTTAAGCTCCCGATGAAAAATCGAATTTTAAGATTACACCTATGCTAGGTTCTGTTACTAAAACACTCAAGAAATTATTCGGAGATAAATCCGAAAAAGATGTCAAAGCGGCACAGCCATTGGTTGATAAAACCAAAGGTTTTTACGAGCAATTCGACTCTCTGACTCACGACGAGTTGAGGGCTAAAACGAGTGAGCTCAAGGCTAAAATCAAAGCAGCTACCAACGACCTCGAAGAAGAGAAAGCCACACTCCAGAAAAAAGTGGATGATGATCCCGAAATGGAGATTGAAAAGAAGGAAGAATTCTTCAAGCAAATCGATGAGATCGTAGCTAAGACGGACGACAAAATCGAAGAAATACTTTTAGAAATTCTCCCAGAAGCTTTTGCTGTGGTAAAGCAAACAGCCAACAGATTTAAGAAAAACGAGAGAATCGAAGTTACGGCTACTGACTTTGACCGTGATTTAGCAGCTACAAAAGGAAACATCCTTATAGAAGGTGATAAAGCCATTTGGAAAAACTCGTGGCTTGCGGCGGGAACCGAGATCAAGTGGGATATGGTGCATTACGACGTGCAACTTATTGGTGGTATCGCGCTCCACGAAGGAAAAGTGGCCGAGATGCAAACGGGAGAAGGTAAGACCCTTGTCGCTACCCTTCCTGTTTATCTAAATGCCCTGACCGAAAAAGGAGTCCATTTGGTAACGGTAAACGACTACCTCGCTCGTCGTGACTCCGAATGGATGGGTCCCATTTATGAATTTCACGGCCTATCGGTAGACTGTATCGATAAGCATCAACCCAATAGTGACGAACGAAGAAAGGCGTATAAGTCTGACATTACTTTTGGTACAAACAACGAATTTGGTTTTGATTACTTGCGCGATAACATGGCCAGCACACCTGACCGATTGGTGCAGCGCAAACACCACTACGGCATTGTCGATGAGGTAGATTCGGTATTGATTGACGATGCTCGAACTCCCCTGATCATCTCAGGACCAACACCAAGAGGGGATGAACACCTCTTTAACGATCTTAGACCAAAGGTCGAAAAGCTTTATAATGCTCAGAAAAAATTAGTGACTGGGCTTTTGGCAGAAGCCAAGAAGAAAATAGGAAATCCCGATGAGAAAAAATCCTCAAAAGAGGAACTCAACGAAGGAAGTCTATCACTCTTTAGAGCTTTTCGAGGTTTGCCAAAGAATAAGGCTTTAATCAAGTATCTAAGTCTACCAGGTATAAAGCAATTGCTCCTTAAAACGGAAGGATACTACCTTCAGGACAATGAGAAAGAGATGCCGAAGGCGGATGAAGAACTATACTTCACCATCGATGAGAAGAGCAATGCCATCGAGCTGACAGAGAAAGGAACTGACTTGATTTCTTCGAATACCGAAGACGCAGATTTCTTTATACTTCCAGACATGGGCACCCTCCTAATGGATGTCGAAAATACCGAAGCGAGTGACGAAGAGAAGGTGAAAGTAAAAGACGAACTTTTACGAAACTACTCGGTGAAAGCAGAGCGAATTCACACAATCAACCAATTGCTAAAATCATACAGTCTTTTCGAAAAGGATGTGGACTATGTGGTGATGGACAACAAGGTGAAAATCGTTGATGAGCAAACAGGTCGTATAATGGAGGGCCGGCGTTACAGCGACGGTCTGCACCAAGCGATAGAATCTAAGGAGAACGTAAAGATTGAGGATGCTACTCAAACATACGCGACCGTAACCCTTCAGAACTATTTCAGGATGTACCACAAACTGTCAGGGATGACTGGTACAGCCGAAACAGAAGCAGGGGAGCTTTGGGACATCTATAAATTGGATGTGATGATCATTCCTACAAACCGTCCGATTGTGCGTGACGATAGGGAAGACAAGGTTTACAAAACCAAGCGAGAAAAATACAATGCTTCGATAGAAGAAATAGTAGAATTATCAAAGGCGGGAAGACCTGTATTGGTCGGAACAACTTCGGTAGAAATATCTGAATTTCTGAGTCGCGCTCTAAAGATGCGCGGAATCGAACACAATGTGCTTAACGCAAAACTTCACGCCCGAGAGGCGGATGTTGTAGCAGAAGCAGGCCGACCAGGCGCGGTAACCATAGCTACCAACATGGCTGGTCGTGGTACTGACATAAAGCTCGGTGAAGGTGTAATACAATCGGGCGGACTCGCCATTGTAGGTACAGAAAAGCATGACTCACGTCGCGTTGACCGTCAACTTCGAGGTAGAGCAGGTCGTCAAGGAGACCCAGGCTCATCTCAATTCTACATTTCATTGGAAGATGATTTGATGAGACTTTTCGGCTCAGACCGAATTGCGAAGATGATGGATAGACTGGGACTTGAAGAAGGTGAGGTGATCCAGCACTCGATGATTACCAAATCCATCGAACGTGCGCAGCGCAAGGTTGAGGAAAACAACTTCGGTATTCGTAAACGACTCTTGGAATACGACGATGTGATGAACTCGCAACGTGAAGTCATCTATAAAAGACGAAAGCACGCTCTCTTCGGAGATCGCTTGGAGCTAGACATTCAAAACATGTTCCGCGACTTGGCTGAGCAAGTTGTCATAAACAACCAAGAAACAAAAGATTACGAAGGCTTTAAAATGGATCTGCTCCAATATTTTGGAATGGATGCCACTATCTCCGAAAATGATTTTTCTAGTGCAAAGGCGCCCGAGCTTATCGAGACTATTTACAAGCAAGCTCGTCAGGGGTACAAGCGCCGCATGGAATCTGTCACTACCTCTGCGATGCCTGTGATCCAACAAGTTCATGCAAAAGAGAATAATTTTGAGAACATTGCTATTCCATTTTCAGATGGAAAGAGGTCACTACAGATTGTCGCTAACATTGAAAAATGCTTGGAGACGGAGGGGAAAATCCTTCGAAATTCACTTGAGAAAAGCGTTACACTTTCCATCATTGATAATGAGTGGAAGGAGCACTTGAGAGAGATGGATGACTTGCGTCAATCGGTTCAAAATGCCAGATTTGAGCAAAAAGATCCTCTTCTCATTTACAAGTTTGAATCATTCGAGCTCTTTAAAAAGATGATCGGAAGGGTGAGTAAGGAAGTGGTATCATTCCTTTCTAAGGCAGCGTTGCCAGGAAGAGCAGATCAGGTTCAAACAACAAACCGTTCTACCACAGCTAAAGACGATTCGAGTAAATTACAAATGAGTCGACCTGGGCTTGAACAAGCAGCTCCGTCAAACGGAAGACCTGCCAATCCGAAACAAGCACCACCACCTCCGCGTAAAACTGAGCCCATAAGAGCTGAGAAGAAGATCGGTCGGAATGACCCTTGTCCTTGCGGTAGTGGAAAGAAATACAAGCAATGCCACGGGAAGGCAGTTAACCAAGTCTAATTACCGCAAGAGACAGAAACTACAAAGCCCCGACGGATTTCCGTCGGGGCTTTGTAGTTTAATGGAAGAATTGCTTACTTCATTTCAGCAATCATCTTCTCGTTCATTTTGATGTAAGGCTCGTACTCCGCTTCTTTGGACATTTCCAAAGACTTCATAGCAGTTTTCTTTGCCATTTTCATGTCGCCGTTTGTCTTGTAAGCTTTTGCCAGCGTGTGCATGTTCCAGAATACTTCCTTGATTTCTACTGACTTCTTAGCCATTTCAAGAGCTTTTACCTTGTCTCTGTCATTAGCCAGATAGTAACTAGCAGCGTCTTCGTAGAATCCAAAAACACCGCTGATCTCTTTCATTTTAGCATCCATGCTAGCAACGACAAGTGCATCCGTATCAACAGAGATAGGAATTGAGAACATCATATTGCTCCACTCGAATACCAAGTCAACTTTGCTGTCCTCTACATTCTCGAAAGAGAAACGCATACGCTCTACTTTTTGAGAGCCTTTCATAAATGGCACTTCAGAGGTAGCCACGTTAAGACTTTCGTCGTATTTTCCTGTTCCGCCTTGGCCAGCATCTGAGTTAAGCATTACCTTAATCTTATCCTTCATAGGAATAGTGAAGATGGCGTAAGTACCAGCCTCTACTGCTGTTCCATTAAAGCTAACGTCATTGCTAAAAGTAATTTTTGACGCCTTATTTGCGCCAGTTCTCCATAGTTTATCGAAAGCTATAAGCTCTCCGAAGATCTCACGATCCTTTACACCAGGGCGACTGTATTCCACTTCCATTTCTGTAAGACCTACCATCTGGAACTCACGTGCCATTGGGCTAGGAGCGGGGAATTCTTGTGCACTAGTAAATAATGTAGCTATGGCAAAAGCCAATACTAAGACTGTTTTTTTCATGGGTTAATTGGGATTGATTTATAAGGAACTATGCTGCCTTAAGCCGCGATATTTTCGATTTGCTGAATTTCTCTTTAGCGTATTTAGCCGTAATTTTGAAGCTTTTTATATCATTGGAACCAGGAATCTCATACATCAAATCGGTCATGATGGCCTCGCATATTGAGCGAAGACCTCTAGCGCCGAGTTTGTATTCCATTGCTTTTTCAACGATAAAATCTAGCGCTTCTTTATCAAAAGTCAACTTGACATCATCCATTTCAAAAAGTTTCACGTACTGCTTCACCAACGCATTTCGCGGTTCGGTCAAGATTCTCGTGAGCGTTTCGCGGTCTAGCGGATTGAGGTATGTCAATACTGGAAATCTTCCAATAAGCTCGGGAATCAGACCAAAACTTTTCAAATCTACTGGAGAGACATATTGAAGCACATGATCTGGATCAAAATCAGCATTCTCGGTACTGGAGCTGTAACCAATCGTCGAGGTTTTAATTCTGCGCTCAATCAATTTTTTGATTCCATCAAACGCACCTCCACAGATGAAGAGTACATCCTTGGTGTTGATTTGAATCAACTTTTGCTCGGGGTGCTTTCTACCTCCTTGCGGCGGCACATTCACTTCCGAACCTTCGAGAAGCTTCAGGAGAGCTTGCTGAACACCCTCACCACTTACATCGCGAGTGATGCTAGCATTGTCGCTCTTTCGAGCAATCTTGTCAATCTCATCTATAAAAACGATTCCTCTTTCGGCGGTGGGCACATCGTAATCTGCCGCTTGAAGAAGGCGAGAAAGAATACTCTCCACATCTTCTCCTACATAACCTGCCTCGGTAAGAATCGTGGCATCAGCTATGCAGAAAGGAACGTTTAGCATACGCGCGATGGTCTTAGCCATCAAGGTCTTTCCTGTGCCTGTTTCACCTACGAAAACGATATTCGATTTTTCAATCTCAACTTCGTCTTCACCTCCGTCTCCAGTTTCCTGAAGCAATCTCTTGTAGTGGTTATAAACCGCTACCGAAAGTGTTCGTTTGGCATCATCTTGACCTATTACAAAGTTATCGAGGAAAGCTTTTATTTCGGCTGGCTTTTGCAAGACGAGGCTTGTCTCCAGTTGAACATTCGCTTTTTGCGCAAGCTCTTCCTTTATGATACTCTGAGCCTGAGTGATGCAGTTATCGCAAATGTGACCAGTCACCCCCGCGATTAATACGTTCACATCGCTCTTGTTTCTCCCACAAAAGGAACACTTCACTTCTCGTTTTTCACTACCAGCCATTGAGTCTGTTTTTTAGTGCTTTGGATTCTTTACCAATACTTCGTCAAGCATACCGTACTCTTTCGCCTCATCGGCAGTCATCCAGAAATCTCGATTACTGTCTTCACTCACTTTGTCGTATGTCTGACCACTGTGAATTGATATGATATCGTAAAGTTCTTTGCGAAGCTTGACGATTTCTTTTGCTGTAATTTCAATATCAGAAGCCTGACCTTGAGCGCCACCAAGAGGTTGATGAATCATCACACGTGAATGCTTTAATGCTGTTCTTTTCCCTTTCTCACCTGCACAAAGCAATACGGCGCCCATCGATGCGGCCATACCTGTGCAGATCGTGGCAACATTTGGAGTGATGTACTGCATGGTATCATAGATTCCCAAGCCAGCATAAACAGAACCTCCAGGAGAATTCAAATAAATCTGAATGTCCTTCTTTGGATCTACACTTTCCAGGAAAAGAAGTTGTGCTTGAATAATATTAGCTACTTGATCATCGATACCAGTACCTAGAAAAATGATGCGATCCATCATAAGACGGGAAAAAACGTCCATCTGGGCCACATTCATTTGTCTTTCCTCGATGATGTAAGGCGTCAGTGCCTTTGCATAATCGTGGTAGTACATGCTATCAATGCGGTGGTGTTTCTTAGCGTAATTTTCGAATTCTTTATCTTCTGACATATAGTCTTCTTTGTGATTGAAACGTGAAAGTTACCGAAAGGTTGATTAAGCTTCGGATGCCAATTCGACAAACTTATCAAACGACACTTCTTTATCTTTCACACTAGCATTCTCCTTCACGTAAGCGATCAACTTCTCATCATAGAGCATGTCGTAAATCTTCCGTGCTTCATCTTGGTTTTCAAGTACTCTTTTGGCAGACACTTCGAGTTCTTTGTCTTCAGGAGTAGGCATACCATACTGCGCGTAGTTTCCTACGAGAAGCTCTTTGGCCTTACCTATTACGTCCTCTTGACTTACCTTAATGGCTTCCTGACTAACAAGCTCATTGAAGATCAATTGCCATTGTAGGCTCTTGCGGTACTCTGCGTAATCCTTTTCAACTTCCTCTGCTGAAATCGTCTTTTCATTTGAAAGACGAATCCACCTCTTCAAGAATTCATCGGGAAGATCGGGATTGTACTTGTCAATCATTGCCTTACTAATGTCTCTTTTAAAAAGTCTATCGCTATCGCTAACAAAGTGTTTTCCTAAATCAGAAGAAACCTTTTCGCGGAAGTCATTCTCAGTTTTCACATCGCCGTCTTCGCCAAAGGTCTTTCTGAAAAACTCTTCATTCAGTTCTGCAGGCTCCATTCGCTTCACTTCACGAACGATGAATTTGTAATTATCACCTGAACTTGCAAGTGCTTCGCCTGTGAGGCCGAGCATTCTTCCCAAATCATCATTATCCTTAGCAAGTAAAGAGGGCTGAACCTTAAGATCATCTCCGACTTTCAGCCCATAGAACTTTTTGGTCTGCTCTTTATCGATAAACTCAAGAGAAACCGTGCTTTGATTCATGACACCTCCAGGAACAACTTCGCCGCTATCGTCAAGTTCTACGAAATCTCCAACGAGCATATCGTTCTCTCCTGCCTTCTCAACGTCTTCTACTTTTCCGTAGCGACGAGCAATTCGATCCACCTCGTCATCAACGAGCTTCTTATCGATCTTTATGGCGTTATACTCCAGTTTGTTCTTTTTGGAAATTTCGACATCCAGCTTTGGTGCAAGTCCCAATTCGTAAACAAATTCGAAATCTCCAGGATTATCCCAGTTCCCAGTGTCAACATGATCCTCTTTGGGCATCGGACTGCCCAAGATTTTCAAGTTTTGCTCAGAGATGTATGACTGAATGCTCTGATTGAGCATTGCATTCATTTCTTCTGCAAGCAATGACTTCCCGTAGCGGCTTTTAATGACGCCCATCGGAATTTTCCCTGGACGGAACCCCGGCATTTGAACTTGTTTGCGCGTGCGTTTTAACGCCTCACTGTATTTATCGTTGTAATCCGTAGGCTCAACTTTAATTTTAAGAAGAGCATTTTTTTCGTCAATTTTTTCTTGTGTAATCTGCATAATAACAAGGCATTAAATGTGATCATCCCTTTAAAAAACGGGGTGCAAATATACTGCAAATCTTAGAAACGACGGTCGCTTGGCTGCCATTTCAATTCAAATAAAAAAGGGAGTCCAAATGGACTCCCGAAGTTTAGTGCGGATGAAGGGACTCGAACCCCCAAGCCTCACGGCACTAGATCCTAAGTCTAGCGTGTCTACCAATTTCACCACATCCGCATTTTTCTGTTTGGCATCCGCGAAGATAGTTAGAAAGAATTATTCACAAAGCGTTCTGACAAACTCTAGGAGGAAATAAAGTTTTTACTTTTGCCAAAAACGGATTATGCGCAGTTTCACCCCCTCCGATTTAAGTAATGCCGAGCTTCATGGAATACTTCTGGGATCAATTGGCCCGAGGCCTATTGCTTTTGCTAGCACGGTAAATAAAGAAGGAGTTGCAAATCTTTCTCCCTTCAGCTATTTTAATGTTTTTAGCGCCAATCCGCCCATTCTCATTTTTTCTCCAGCCAGAAGGGGACGAGACAATACGACGAAGCATAGCTATGAGAATGCCAAGGCCCACCCAGAAGTGGTGATCAATATTGTGGATTTCTCTATCGTGCAGCAGATGTCACTCTCCAGCACAGAGTATCCTGAAGGTGTCAACGAATTCGAAAAAGCGGGTCTCACAGCAATTCCATCTGACATGGTGAAACCACCAAGGGTTAAAGAAAGCCCAGTGCAATACGAATGCAAGGTGAATGAAATTGTGGAGTTGGGAAAAGAGGGTGGAGCTGGAAATCTAATCATTTGTGAGATCGTGAAGATTCATGTGCGCGAAGACTTAATTAACGAAGAGCTTCAGATAGACCAAACAAAAATTGATACCGTTGGCCGCATGGGTGGAGACTACTACACCCGCGCTCACGGAGCTGCCCTGTTTGAAGTGGCAAAGCCGCTTAGGACAATGGGAATTGGAGTAGACCAAATACCCGCTGAAATCAGAAATAGTCCTATCTTATCGGGAAATGACCTCGGCCTTTTAGGCAATGTTGAAGAGCTACCCAATGAGACAGATGTCAATGAATATAGATTAACTGAATTGAGCGATCTCTTTGTAGCGCTCGAAGATTCGCCAAGTGAATTGGAGAAGCAGCTGCACGTGAAAGCCCATGAATTATTAGGTGAGGGAAATGTCAACGAAGCTTGGATGACCCTCATGAGTTTTAACAATTAGAAAAAAACCGAATTATGTTTGCGATTAACGGAAAATTAGTGGTTAAAAACGGTACTGAACAAGTAACCGAAAAATTTAAAAAACGCGAATTCGTCATCGCTGACGAAGGAAGCCAATACCCACAAGAAATTATCTTTCAACTTGTACAAGACAAAGTTGATCTACTCGACCCTTTCAACGAGGGAGATATGATGAAAGTAAATTTCAACCTAAGAGGTAGAAGATGGCTAAATCCTAAAACGAATGAAACGCGTTTTTTCAATTCCCTCGATGCTTGGAGATTGGAAAAAGCTGAAACAGAGAAAATCGGATCTGATCTTCCTCCACTTCCACAAAGCGAGCCAGCTAATTTGGATGATGGGACCGACGACCTTCCGTTCTAATTAGTGTCTGTTTAGAAAGTCCGCTACCTGCCTTCCATTTGAGCTTTAAACAGTCACTGACTATTGTCAGCTCCTTAGTTTAAAGCACTGCGTGAGCGTTGTTATAGAACTTCTAACTCAGACACTAAACCTTTGACCTATCCTGCTTAATGTCTTCTTTTTCCAGTCGTTTCGAACGTGCGTTTCACAATCTGCTTCCGTCACCATTTACGCTTGCGGTATTATTAACGTTTGTCGTATTCGGCTCGGCTGTATTTTTCTTTAAGCCCACAGGTGTCAACTTCTTGACTCATGGTCTCGAAGTAGTCAGTTATTGGTACGACGGAATTTGGAATGCTCCTCTTCTGGTCTTCGCTTACCAGATGATGCTCATACTGGTTTTGGGTCATGTATTGGCGCTGGCTCCACCTGTCGATGACTCCATCAAGCGCGCCACTAAATATTGTGATACCACAGCAAAAGCCGCTGCCATCATTACGGCGGCTTGTGTCATCTTGGGGCTGATCAATTGGGGCCTTGCCCTGATCTTTGGGGCCATCTTTGCCAGAAAGGTGGGCGAGTATGCGGTCCAAAAAGGAAACAAGATCAACTACCCTTTAATTGGCGCATGCGGCTACACCGGCATGTTGGTTTGGCACGGAGGGATTTCGGGGAGCTCTACCATCAAAGTAGCCGAGGAAGGTCATTTGGCCTCTCTATTAGAAGGCAGCAATTCAATAGACTTTACGGCGCTGCCATCAGTCGTTGGATTTAGCGAAACGGTTTTCTCGCCGATGAACCTTTCCGTTTCTCTGGCGCTGGTTTTGATATTGCCAATCTGCGCGTATGCGATAGGAAAGAATAGCATATCGACCCATCATATCCTTCATCGTTTCAAGAAGAAAGAGCACAAATCGGAAGCACGGGGGTTCGCCGAGAAACTAGATTTTCACCCTGCATTGTCAATGACTTTGGGACTTTCGGCTCTAATCACCGCTGCGGCTATCGCCACTCATTCCATTCAATCGGGCGATGGGAATTTTGTCAATCCAAATTTCATCAATACCACATTTTTGGGATTGGGACTTATCGCCCATGGAAACTTGAGCCGATTCGCTGAAGCAGTCGAAGATGCCATTAGAGGGGCTTCGGGAATTCTGATTCAATTCCCGCTATACTTCGGTATTTTGGGAATGATGAAAGGAACGGGAATAGTAAGCGAAATCTCGGCCTTTTTCGTTTCCATTTCCAATCAAACCACCTACCCTATTTTTTCTTTTATCTCTGCGGGGTTTGTAAATATTCTGGTACCTAGTGGTGGTGGTCAATGGATGGTCCAGGGGCCGATTATCGTTGAAGCTTCTCAAAAAATGGGACTCGACCTCGGGAAGAGTATAATGGCCATGGCATACGGGGATCAACTCACGAATATGCTCCAACCGTTTTGGGCTCTCCCTCTGCTTTCTATTACGGGCCTTAGAGCAAGAGATATTTTGCCTTTCACTGTTTACTTTATGCTGATAGCAGGAGTGATTTACATCGCTGGGCTCCTCATTTTCTAAGCCGATCGCTTATCGAAGCTTTCTCGGAGGCCATTGCCGACGAGCATAAAAGCCAAAACCAATACGACAATGCAAAGTCCAGGAAGAATGGCTAGGTAAGCCAAATCGGTAGTGATGTACGGGTAGTGATCCTTTATCATCCGCCCCCAAGATGCCATTGGGATTTGGGCTCCGATGCCTAAGAAACTCAAACCAGCTTCCAAGAGAATCGCAGACGCAAAGTTGGCTGCTGAAATCACGATAACGGGGCCCATGACGTTGGGCACAATGTGATTGAAAATAATGCGAGGGTTCGAATATCCCAGAACTTTTGCCGCTTCAACAAATTCCAGATTCTTTACCGAAAGGACTTGCCCACGGACTACTCTTGCTACTTCGACCCACATGGTGAGCCCAACCGCAATGAAAACTTGAACAAAGCCTTTACCCAAGGCGAATGTGATGGCAATCACCAACAGCAAGGTTGGAATCGACCAAACAACGTTGATCAACCACATGATCAAATCATCTGTCCTGCCTCCAAAATACCCAGCGATTGCTCCGAGAGAAACACCTAAGAGTAGCGAAATTATAACCGAGATAAGCCCCACAGAGAGTGAAATAATCGTTCCTGCCATGAGCCTGCTCAAGAGATCTCTCCCAAACTTATCGGTACCCAAGTAAAAAGTCTTTGTTCCAATCTTGTTCTGGACTTCCGTCAAAATCTGAGCTTTCTCGATTTGGACAGATTCTCCCAGTATCGTTTCAAACTCATAAAATTCTCCTCTCGCTACTACTTCGCCTTTTAGAGGAAAAACCACATCAACCAAGTGGTATTTGAACGGCTGACCAATCACGTCATCTGCACCGCCATAAGTAAGTCCAACTATGGAGTCTCGAAGGATTTCGACACTATGTATCGGAATTATTTGATCAGGAGACTCATGACCCCCCAAAAAAAGAGAGTTAAAAACTGAAGTCTCGGAGAGGAATTTATTCTTTCTGACATCAATAACATCTGCGGTGAATCCAATGCCTTTCTTCGCCAGACTTACGTTTTGGCTATTTGCATCGGTCGAAGAATCAGGACGTATAATAGCTCCTAAGATCGAAATCATTGCCGCAAGCAAAATTACGACTAGCCCAATAACAGCTGTCCTATTTCGCTTGAATTGTTTCCAGCTCCTCCTTAAGGGTGATTCTGACTTATCCTGCTGCATTGAGCTGTGATTACTTGAAATGAAGCTTTTGATAAACTCCCGAAACGATTAGGGCAAATGTATAGATAGGATAGACTAATTGTGTCAATGGTAGAAATAAAAGTAAGTCTCTACGCTGATAGTTTTTGGTAACAACCCAGAAGAATATCCACTCTCCTAGCCATTTTATAAAAAGCAATGAAATAGCATCAGGCCAATTCAATCCAAAAAAAAGAGCGAGAATAACCCCTAGCGGCATCAAATGAATAAGTCCCATTAAAAATGCGAGAACTTTATACTTCGCATCGGGAACGTCCAAAGTTTTTGAAATCCATCTCGATCTTTGATTGAAGAGTTCTTTCAATTTTGATGGAAAAGACACTGATACCACAGGATCAGCCGAAGCTACTTCGATGGCTTTTGTTCCGAACTGATCTGCAATGGCGAACATCCCAAAAATATCATCGCCTGAAAGAATGTGGTAATCTCGTCTTCTCTTATCCGATTCTATGAAAGCATCTTTTTCGAAAAGAAGACAAGCTCCATTGGAGAGAATAGGTTTTCCTTTTTGGGCCATACCAATCCCGATGGCTTGCAGCGCGATGAACTCTAAGTCAAAGAAAGCCGAAACAAACCCAAGGCGGCGCTGCGGACTTAGAGCGAATAAAAACATCTTTTCCCTTCTAACATCTATGATTTCAAGCGATGAAATCAACTCTTGCGTAATTTTCACATCCGCATCCAGCGTGAGAACCCATTTATACTTCGCGTTTTCAATGCCTTTTTGAATGGCGAATTTCTTTCCTTCTTGAACTGATGCAATGATCCGAGCTTGGTCAAAGCTTTCGACAATTAAAACCGATTCGTCTCGCGAGTGATCATTAACAAATATAAACTCAACTGGGAAAGAAAACTTGACTGCTTCCAGGGATGAAATGAGGTAAGGTAGATTTTTGGCCTCATCACGAAACGGAATTAAAATCGATAATTCTTCAATTCCTGAATAACTCTCAGAAGAATCGTCACCAAATGTTGGGGCTAGAGAGTACAGAAGAAAAACAAAGTAGAGACTCAGCACAAAAACCAAAATATACATGGCTAGGCTTCTAACTTTTTAACTCCTGAATACAAAGACCAACTAACGATTGGAAGACCAATATTCAAAGACCAGAGGCAAAAAGCGGCCAAGGGCGCCCCGATTGGATTATCAAAAAACGAGGCGAAAAACAAAACGGCCAATACTTCTCGCACTCCAAGTTCAGACAAAAAAGATCCAGGGATATATGACTGAATAGCGTAGAGTAGAAAAACACCCGAAAATGCTTCAACCAGTGTCCCGTTAAACCCAAACGCGTAGAGCAAAATGACGAATTGTGTAGAGAAAATAGTATACCGAAGTATCGCCCAAGCGAATGCAACGAACATTTGGGATCCACTTATTTCAACGTGCTTTCGCCGAAATGCAGCAATTGGCACACGACGAAATACAACAACCACAGCGAGAGATAGGATCAAACTGCCTGCTAGAACTAAATTCAGATCAAGGGGAATATCAACCTGGAAATCAAAAAAAACCAAGCCGATGCAACCGAATAGAATTGTAACTCCTCCTTGTAGAAGAGACCCCGCAACCGTCGCTGCCATTGACCTTTTCTTGTCGCCATGGGGAGCATACCTGAGTCTACCAACAAACTCACCTACTCGATTAGGTGTCCAAATACCTACGCTCATGCCTGCCAGAACGGAACGGAACGCATTGGCGAAACCAATTCGATTCTCGCCCAACAAACTTTGATACTTCACCGTTTCGGTGGATAGATTGGCGACTGAAAGAGCCACTGCAGCCAAGAGCGGAAAGAGGAGACCGACTTCGACCCACGAAGTGGTAAGCTCAAGTCCGTTGAATTTTAACCATGCCAAAGATCCCAAAAAAGTCAGGGTTGCTAAACGCAGAGAAATAGAAATCTTCGGGTTCTTAAGGGCTATGGAAACTCTTTTATACATTTGGCCTTTAAAGGTAATATTTTGAAGAAGGAGCGCATCATCTTGGGCATGGATCCAGGGACAACGATCATGGGGTACGGCATCATTAAGATGGAAAGAAAGCGCCTAGAAATGTTGGGCTATGGCGTCATTAAACTTGGCAAATATCCCGACCATGCAGTACGAATGAAAAAGATTTTTGATCGCGTCGTTTCACTAATTGATGAGTTTCATCCCGATGAACTTGCCATTGAGGCTCCATTTTTCGGTAAGAATGTACAATCTATGTTGAAGCTTGGCAGAGCGCAGGGAGTGGCTATAGCGGCAGCATTGAGTCGAGATATGCCTTATTGCGAATACGCTCCTCGAAAGATCAAGCAATCAGTAACTGGAAATGGTAATGCATCAAAAGAACAAGTTGCAAAAATGCTTCAAACCGTTCTTCAACTCAAAGAGATCCCCGATAGTCTAGATGCATCAGATGCTTTGGCTGCAGCTGTTTGCCACGCCTTTCAAGGGGGCAATAAAGAAAAGGAGTCCTTTTCCTCTTGGAAGGCTTTTCTCTCTGCTAATCCTGGAAGGAAAAAAGGATGAATTAAGCTTGTCTGATTTTTTCCGCCAAGTCCATCATGTAATCTGAATCCAATTCGAGTTTTGGCTTAGCGAAATTCATATCCGAAACTGAATTCATCGGAATAAGATGAACGTGGGCGTGTGGTACTTCAAGACCAATCACCGAAACTCCGATTCTCTCGCATTCTATGACAGCTTCAATCTTTCGAGCTACCTCTTTTGAGAAAACCAATATCTCGCTTAGCAAGTCATTGGGCATATCGAAGATATAATCGATTTCCTCTTTTGGCACAACTAAAGTGTGACCCGCTTTGAGGGGACTGATATCAAGAAATGCGAAAAATTTCTCATTCTCATGCACCTTGTAAGAAGGAATCTCACCACCAATAATTTTCGTAAAAACCGAAGCCATTATCGAGTTATGTCCAATATTTCAAACTTGGCCAAACCAGAAGGAATAAGGATTTCAGCAATATCTCCTATTTCTTTGCCAAGAAGACCTTTTCCCATGGGAGATTCAATAGAGATTTTCTTAAGCTTCAGATCAGCTTCATTTTCAGCTACTAATGTATAAGACATTTCTACTTTGTTGGCAATGTTTCTGATCCTTACAGTACTCAAAATAAATGCTTTCGAATTGTCGATTTGTGACTCGTCTATTATCCGTGCATTCGCATAGATGTCTTCGAGTTTAGAAATCTTGGCCTCAAGGTGACCTTGAGCCTCTTTTGCAGCATCGTATTCCGCATTTTCAGAGAGATCTCCCTTATCTCTTGCTTCGCCAATTTGCACGGAGATAGAAGGCCTTTCAACCCTCTTAAGGTGATGAAGCTCATCTTTAAGCTTCTTCATTCCTTCTTTAGTATAGTAACTTAATTGCGACATGTCAGTGTGGTATATATCAAAAAAGAGAAAACCCACTCAGGGCTTTCTCGATAATGCAAAGATATAAAGTTTATCTGTAATCTACTCCGAGCGTCCCAAGTGGATTCTCGCTCCTATAGAATGTGAACCATCAAAAGGCATAGTGGCACGGTAAGCGTAATCTACACTAACGCGAGAACCTTTATCACCGAATTCAAACTCCAATCCAGCTCCAGCTGAAAGACCTGTATACACAACTCTGCGTTCTTGATCATTCCAAATATTCTCCTCATAGTGATAGCCACCACGTAGATAAAACTTTTGTAAGAAGCTATACTCCAATCCAAAAAGGTAATTGTCGTTGTTAAAGGAGTTCGCAATAAAAGTACCGTGAGCAGTCAAAAAGTGATCTTCAGGCAGCAGGAAATCATAACTAAAACCGATGGATACAAGAGACGGAAGTTCATACTCCGCGCTTCTCAATTCCGCTGTAAAGGCATACAAATCGTCAGGAGCTTGCGTTTCAAAACTCAAACCATCTCCTTCAAAAGCAAGAGCTGGACCTACATTTTTAAGCGTGATACCAAATTTAATCTGGTCTCTGTCCCCTGTTACGTATTTTATACCAGCATCAATTGCTACCCCAGTAGCATTTAGATCTGCTACACTTTCAGAAATAATTTTAAGTGTAATACCTCCATAAATACTATTTGAGAAAGCCTTCGCATAGGACAGACCTAAATTCACCATATTCACATTGAAGAAGGTACCATCACCATCAGGCGTTTCGGTGGTGGTGCGTCTAATATCACCAAAGTCCATCGCGCTGATTGAAATACCCAAAACGGCAGTCTCGCTAACCCTCTGAGCTATTCCAACAGAATTTATTGCAACATCTGCACCTGAGAGGTAATTCGTATGTGTAAATGAAATCTCTGTTGACTCGACGAAAGCCAGACCAGCAACATTCGTGAACATAGACTCTACAGGTGATGCGTCAGCCATGTTGGCTCCCGAAAAGGCTCCACTGCGTGCCCAAGGATTGATTAACAGCTGCAATCCTCCTGCAGAACCCGCTCTATCGGGATTACCTGCAAATACAGATGATGCAAATAAAACTCCTGAAAGAACTGTTAGGGTCAGGATTGGATTTATATATCGATTCATCATAAACGTTTAATTGTCGCAAATAGATTCTTAGAGGTTTCTTAAGTCCACGGGTCTTGTGGCCATGAAGAACTTTAGCACTCGTTCACCAACGCCTGGAACGGAAACGTGAATCAAATACATACCTCCGGCTACTGGTATAAAAGCTTCATTCCTAAGATCCCATTCCAAGAATGTATTGGGGTTATCCTTTTCAAGAATCCGGACTAAAGTACCGTTGACTGTAAATACTTGAATCTTACATTCAGGTGGTAAGTTGACAAATTTTACCCTATTGTCCACTCGACTTTGCTCATAAGAACTATAAGCATAGTATGGATTAGGAACTATGTCTAGGAGCTTTAGGGCTTCTTCAGCTACTTCTTGCTGGTTGACCATAACTTCCGAACCGTTTGTACTAAACTCGTACATCGGGTACCATTGGTTATCACTGAATTCAAGCGAAGTGTCGGTTGGAACATAAGGCAATGAGCCATTTGGATACAAACCATCTCCTAGTTCATCGGCAGCCGTTGCATATGGCTCGTAAGGTCTCGCTACACTAGCTGAAATGACAACCTCGCCAGGCACCAATCCTTCTTCAGGACTTACGTATTCAAATCCCTGAGCTAAGAGTGGGAAACCTACCCATTCAATTGCCTTATATGTATCACGACGATCTCCTGAGCTCCCAGAGGTAAAAGCATCGAATGCAAATTTACCAGAATCATACATTGGGAATTCATCTTCGTCATCGTTATACAGCGCATTATTGTCAAACACGTAGTAGTAATGTTCTCCTCCAAGGAAGAGCTGTTGACCAAGTGGGGAAGTGATGCGCGGAGAAGGATTCCACAACATATCTCTACCGTTATCGGAACCAAAGAACGAATTCTCAGCAAAGCCCATATTCAATCTTTCTCCTGTTTCTACATTGATAGCGAACCCAGGGAACCATCCCATTCCGAATGAAAGACCTACTAATCGAGAAGGGAAAAACTCCGTTTCCGAACCGATTCCCTCAACAATGTTGAGCGATGGATACTCTGTATTATAAGCAAACAACAAAGCCGCTAACTCATCATCGTCAAGGTCTTCCTCCAGATCAGCAACATATTCAGCAGTGAAGACCTGCTCTCCAAAATAACTAGCCTCTTCTACATTCACACCATCTTGTGATTGATTAAGGCCATTCTTATCCACGGAGAGTGCTCCTCTCAAAAACATTTTCTCAGCTCCCAATTGAGCAAAAGCTGGATCGTGCTGCATTTCAAATACAGGAACGCGGCTCCAAAGATTCTTGTCTGGGGTAATGAAAATTTGAATAGAACTCAAATCTGTCATATCCCTGTTAGAAGTATTGGTTCTGGATTGAGACTCAGCGATACTATTGAATGGTCCCAAGCCGCAATTGTTTTGATAGACCAAGTGAGCAGGCGCCAAGGCACCATCAACTACGTCTTCATAAACTTGTCTGTCATCAAGACCCAATTTATCGTCCCAAAACGCATCAAGCGGAAACGGGAATGGGTTTGTAGGATCTACCTCTTCAGGCAAATAACAAGGTTCTTCTCCTTCCGGGGTCTCTGTAGTAACTGTTCCCGATCTAATCCAGTTGAGGTATGAAAACCCTTCTTGATCATTTACTGCTGACAACCATTCACCTCCTTGAGAACCGTAGGTTATTGAGGAATTTAAAAGAGCTGGAGCAAACTTCGTACTCGCGCCTTGTGGATTTGTAATCTCAAACTCATATTGACCAATCTCTATACTTATTCCATACTCAGGTATAATTTGCTCATTCGCAACCCGAATACTGTTCTCACTGAAAATAGTGTCATTTAAATTTGATTTATCGATCAAAAACCATCGAGCCTCGTCAAATTCTCCAACATAGTTTCCTTCTGAGTCTACATCGTTGTAAAATTTTAGGACGAAGTCCGCAGCTCTAACGTTTAGAGGGTCTACGACTTTTGCATTCAAAGGACCAAAACCAGTTTCATAAACGAGCGTATCTGCCTTGTAAGGAGACCCAGCCATGATATTGTCGATAGTAGGTTGAGTCAGTCTCAATTCATTTCCACCATTACCTATACCCTCTATTCTGGTAATTGGTAAACCATCACCATAGCTTGAATTCGCGACAGTCCCGAAAGTCCTAGGTGCTGGTTTCGACGGAATAGCAACTACTGGATTGATGGCTCCAGTAGCCGAAGATCGTCCCACCAAATATGGGCTTGCTTGTCCTGTAGGATTGTCAGGGTCAGGATTATAAGCCTCGTATTGATTATATCCATAAGCTACGGCAATGAAATAGTACTTCTTGAAATTAATAAGAGCATTATCTCCTTGCGCAAAAAGATCGGTGACAACCTCAAAGGAATGACTGATCCCTTCGTTCTGTCCATTCACTTTTTCAGTAGGAACAGATAAGCCTATTTGCTCATCGAATTCGTAATTAATGATCTGTGCAATTGGTGCACCATTTTCATCAAAGTCTTCGATATCGTACTGGATGAGCAATCTAGCCAATTCTGGATCTTCCAATTCCCCTGCTGACACTTCCGAATCACGCAATTGGTATATCTGGTATCCTTGAAAATCATAAGTACGGTCGTATAAATTTCCTTCAGTGTCACGCACAGGAATAGTAGGATCTATCTCAGTATACAATTCCCCCAAATTGTTGCTTAGAAAATTGGTATTTCTCAAGTAGAAAATCAAACTTTTATCCAATTCTTGCACCGTCATATCAGGAGCATTAGGACCGTTCAGTAATCGGAAACAGTTCTCAAACAATGCCTGCGCCTTGTCATCTGCAATAAATACACTATTTACTGAGGCGAACGGGCCACCACTGGCTGCTCTTGCAAAGACTGCTCCTACTGTAATGTTATTAAACTCTCCTGGATCGAGTGTGAATGACCCTGCAGATTGAAGAAATCTTCTATCATTTGCGGGGTTGCCCTCGTTCTCCTCAGTCCACCCTCCTGCGGTGGCATAATTTGGATCAACTCCACCAGTTCCCCAATGAAGAGGATCAGTATCTCCAGGGAACATAAAGTCAGCTACGAGATCACCTGAGCCTGGGGCATAACCCAGACCACCAAAAGTCATTGGAGTATTGTCTCTCCAAATACCTTTCATCATTTGGTAATATTGAACTGCAACTGAAGGACCCCACGTTGCATTAGGACCGCTTCCATTTTGATGGTAGATGAATCTACGCATTCCGAAGCGCTCGTTATCAATGATGGAATCTACTCCATTTACAGTGAGACTATCTGCGGGATTTCGATAACCGATACCATTGAGAGCTTCTCCCTCTCCAATACCATAATCGTTATTAATCCCATCGGGGTCTTGATAGGGACCTTCAAAAAAATCAATACCAATCGCAGGCGGTTGATCTCCATATCCCGGTCCACTTGTTGAACTCCCGTCAAAATTTGTTCCATTGTAAGAATACCCTAGACCTCTGCCAACATCACAACCGACATAATCATCCTCTGCGTTTCCTAAATCCGTATCTACCCACTGAGCAAAGTATGTTTCCTCAAGCGTTAATGAACCCCTGTTAATCAAGACGTAATTACAGAACGTCATGTTGTTGATCTCATCATTGGTATTGAAACCAAACATTTGTGCTTGGATTTCCATACCGATTGGATCTCCTTGAGATTCTGTGTGGATATTTCCTTTGTCATTGAATATCCAATACATAGAAAAATCACCAAATAATGGAACAGGATCTGTAACCAACCTTGTTCTACAGTCGATTTCCGCATCCAAATCATACAGTGGATAATCTCCTTGCTGCGGCTCGTATAGGCCGGGCGTGGTGAGGATCTCACCTGTTTCAGGATCTCGCAAATCAGCAAAAGGTGCCAATGTGAAACTCTGACCTTGACCCGTATTTCCGTGGGCTGGCCATTCAATGATTTCTATTGGAATTGAGTATCCGTCTTCGAACAATGGATCTGTACTCGGATCGATCCCTTGGTTGACCAATGTGTAAAAATAACGATGCGTCTCAACCATTTGGAGTGACATATTGAAGAATTTGTCATACTCTTCACAAGTCTCATCATCTGTAGTGGCCGCGCCATCATCGGTAAGCGGACCGGGCCAAAAATCATTTCCATTCTGACGGAATGTAACTGCGGCTAGCTTTAAGTTTCCTGCAGGATCAGTACCTCCCATCCAAAGTGAACCCGCAAAAATGGCGTGGTTCCCACCACCTTCTGGAACTTCATAGAATGGCAAGCCGTTACCACGGTCGTACCAAGTGTTTCCACCAGTTTCCGCCGCGGTTCGAACGTTATTGACAAAAAATTCACTCTGCGTTTGTGCAGGAGAACACGGCGCTGATTTAGCCTGCACTCCTGATTGCGATGAGTTAGATTTAGGACCTAAATATTCTCGCGCTGACACGCTAGTAGTTAGGCCCAAGAGCAGAGCAGTAAAAATCAAGACGATTTTGGACACTCTCATAGTATTTGATTTAATATTCATTCGTAATTAAAAGTCAAGTCTCACACCCATTTGGATAGTTCTGGGTACTGAAAAGTTAAAAGGGTTATTTACACTCAAAGCGTACATTTGGCGAAATGCTTCTGGATCGATTTGCGCCTCGATATCAGGTTGAAATCTTGGTGATTCTAAGAAACCGTCATTATCAGCATTTCCTGTAAAGCGGTAAACGTTGACAATATTCAAAGTGTTCAAGACATTGTTAACAAGCAAATAAGCATTCAAGAAGGCCTTCTTCTTCTCTTCGCCTTTTCCAAGCTTCAATTCCCACGACTTATCGATTTGTGCGGAAACATTAAATTGCCATGGAAGTCTAGAACCGTTCACCAAACCTTGTAGCTGTGGCGTACCTCCACCGCTGGAAAGCTGAGTACCAGTAACCAATCTCTGCTGAGAATACGGAGTTCCCGAACCAAGCGTACTTACAATGTTCAAACCTGAGTTCGCAAGGATTTGTTTCCCCCCAACAGTAGGACCGTTGTAATCTGTACCTGAACCATATCGGTAATCAAATGTGGTAATCAACAAATGCCTCTGGTCTCTAGTTGTCGGGAAGATAACCCGGAGGTTAGGTTCCCCAGAATTCACCAAGTTGATCGCAGAACCAGCATTTGAACCAGTAGCAGAAGCAAACTGCAAGGTATAAGCAACGCGAAGCGTTACATTCCCTGTTCTTCGTAAATCATAGGTCAACGTAAGCCCTTTAACCGTTCCGAAATCGAAATTGTCAAACGAGTTGTAAGATACAGGGTATGCCTCCAGCAGGTTACGCACTTGGATCTCATCGCGTGTTTCGCGGTAGAATGCAGCAATCTTCAACGACGAAGTTCTCGATAACACTTGTTGGAAACCCAACTCATAGTCGATGGTTCTCGTAGGACGTAAGTTAGGATTTGCGATAGCCGTTTGGCCAATATTCTGAATAAAGAGGTAGTTGATTGGGTTATTGATATTCTGCCCTGTTGGTCTTTGCGTCAGCACATCGTAGTGAGCAAAGAAAACCGCCTCATCTGATATTGGAAACGAGAAAGAGATACGAGGCATTATATTCCATTGTGGATCGTAATCTTCGAAAGCACCTGAGTTCAAGTCCTCACCGACTGCATCGGGGTCAGCAAGAAGAGGCGCAATACCAGAGCTTGTTCTAATTGCCCGAGGATCAGGAATCTCAACTCCCTGAGCATTGTACCATGTATTTCCATCGCGGTATCCATTAATCGCAGTTGGATTTTGAAGGTCGTTCACGTAAACTACCCAGTCGTCTCCAACAACTGACGGATGCTGACGAATTTCAGCAGGTAGTGACGAGCT
>JBLIEU010000034.1:0-23191 GCA_047633195.1 Cryomorphaceae bacterium
CCCCTTTCAATGCTTTACGAATGAGCATATCTACAATAAGCATTCGGTTGATCTCATTCGTTCCTTCGAAGATTCGGTTAATTCGAGCATCGCGATAAGCTCGTTCTACGCGAGTCTCAGCGCTGTATCCCATTCCTCCGTGGATTTGGACAGCTTCATCGGCAACATAATCTAAGGCATCAGATGCCAAGACTTTCATCATAGCGCATTCTGCCGCATATTGCTCAATTCCCTTGAGAGTTGCTTTATTCTTATCCATTCCACTGGCAATCAAACTGTCGATTGCGTCTTGGATATTTTGAGTAGCCCGATAAACTGAACATTCTGCCACGAAAGTTCGAATAGTTTGTTCAGCTAGTTTGTAACGAATAGCCCCATATTTCGAGATGGATCTTCCAAATTGATTTCTTTCGATAGCGTATTTTACGCTGTGATTAATGATGTCTTTATTTCCACCAACCACACCACCGCCTAGTTTGATCCGTCCAATGTTCAAAATATTCAAAGCTATTTTGAATCCGTTCCCTCTTTTGGAGAGCAGGTTTTCTACAGGTACCTTGCAGTCATTGAAAAATACTTGACGAGTAGAACTTCCTTTGATCCCCATCTTCTTCTCCTCGGGATTGAGAGTGATCCCACCATATCCTTTTTCCACGATAAACGCACTGAGGTTTTTGTCGTCATCTATTTTTGCAAAGACAGTGAACAAGTCTGCGAACCCAGCATTTGTGATCCACATCTTCTGACCGGTAATGAGGTAATGTTTACCATCCTCTGTCAGTTTTGCTGTAGTCTTGCCTGAGTTGGCATCAGAACCAGCGCTCGGTTCGGTGAGGCAATAGCTTGCTTTAAGCTGGCCTGTGGCCAATCCTGGAACGTATTTTTGTTTCTGCTCTTCGTTACCGTAGTAAAGAATAGGTAAGGTTCCGATACCAGTATGACAGCTAGTGGCTACAGAAAATGAATGTCCAGGTCCGAATACTTCTGCACCGAGCATGGACGTTTTGAAATCCATTCCAAGGCCACCAAGTTCTTCGGGAACACTTAACCCGAGCATGCCCAGTTCTCCTACTTTTTCCAGCAAAGAAGCCATAAGTCCTTCCTCCTGGTCGTCTATTCTGTCAAGATTTGGAAAGACCTCTGCTTCTAAAAAGTCTTGAGCACTTTTGGCGATCATCTTGTGCTCTTCACTCCACTCTTCTGGAATGAATATATCCGATGGCTCAGTTGTTTTGATAAGCCATTCCCCTCCTTTAATTGCCTTTTTGTTTTGTTCTGATACTTCTGACATTCTTTTAATTTTTTAGTTTAATAATTCAAATACCCCTGCTGCACCCTGACCTGCACCCACACACATCGTGACTACTCCGTACTTGTTCTTTCTACGGCGCATTTCGTTGAAGAGTTGTACGCTAAGTTTAGCACCTGTGCACCCGAGAGGGTGACCCAGTGAAATGGCTCCACCATTTACATTCACAATTTCAGGATCTAGTCCAAGCTCGCGAACGATGGCTACTGACTGTGAAGCAAAAGCTTCGTTCAGTTCAAACAATTCAATGTCGTTGACTTTTAAGCCTGCTTTTTCTAGAGCTTTTGGAACAGCATAAATCGGTCCGACACCCATTATTCTCGGCTCCAAACCTGATACGTGGTAACTCTTCAATTGAGCGATCGGTGTGAGATCGTGCTCTTTTAGAAACTGCTCTGAAACCACCATTACGAAAGCAGCTCCGTCTGATGTTTGAGAAGAATTTCCTGCCGTCACACTCCCTTTAGCGTCAAATACAGGTCGCAATCTTGACAAAGCCTCCATATTGGTTCCTCGACGAGGTCCTTCATCTGTATCTACAGTGTAAGATTTAGCGGCACGTTTTCCATCTTGGACAAAAATGTGTTCAACCTCAATCGGAACGATATCATCCTTGAATCTGCCTGCATCTATCGCCGCTACCGCGCGTTGATTTGATTGCATGGCAAATTGATCTTGCTCTTCACGAGAAACTTTGTACTCACGAGCTACTGCTTCGGCAGTTAGGCCCATACCCCAGTACCAATCGGGGTTGTTTTTAGCGACATCAGAATTTGGTACAACTCGCCAACCACCAAAAGGAATCGGACTCATGCACTCTACACCTCCTGCAATAATGCAATGAGACATGCCGGAGTGAATTTTAGCAGAAGCTATAGCTATTGTTTCCAATCCAGAAGAGCAATATCTATTGACAGTCATGCCTGGTACTTTCTCAGTATCCATGCTCATCAGAGAAATCATCCGTCCGATGTTCAAGCCCTGCTCAGCTTCGGGGGTGGCATTTCCTACAATAATGTCCTCGATTAGATCTTTGTCAATTTGAGGATTATCGGCCATGATTTTTTTTATCACTGCCGCTCCCAAATCGTCTGGACGAGTGAAACGGAATACTCCGCGGGGAGCTTTCCCGATAGCTGTTCTATATCCTGATACTATATATGCGTTCATCTTTTTTCGGGGTTTAATTACGAAGTACTTTTCCTTTCTTCACCATACTCTCCAGTCGTTCCAGTGTCTTTTTAGTCTGACACAGTTCCAGAAAGGCCTTGCGCTCTAGCTTGAGCAGGTAGTCTTCAGAAACTTCTGTCATTTCTGAGAGGTCGCCTCCACAAAGAACAGATCCTAGTTTTTCGGAAATAAGCTGATCGTGCTCAGACATATAGTTTCCGCTCATCATACTATGGGCGCCGACATATACGATTCCCAAGCCTTCTTTCCCCAGAACTTTAATATCTGTTCGTTTGACTGGTTTAGTGTATCCTTTTTGGGCTATCAGTAAGGCTGATTGTTTGGCATAAGCCAATTGGTCATCTCTATTCACGACTACCTCGTCGGTTCCTTTTCGCAAATACCCGAGCTCAAAAGCTTCGTATGCAGAGGTCGATACTTTGGCTTGGCCAATAGTGAGGAATCTATTTCTCAGAGTGTTGATTCTGATGTCACCATCTTTAAACTCATCAGATGTGCGCGCCGCGAACTCTTTGGTTCCACCACCGCCAGGGATGACACCTACACCGAATTCAACAAGTCCCATATAAAGTTCTGCGTGTGCTACCACTTTGTCTGCATGCAAACAAAGTTCACAGCCTCCGCCTAAGGCTAGGTTATGCGGAGCCGCAACCACAGGAATACTGCTATAACGCATACGCATCATGGCGTCTTGGAAGCTCTTTATCGCGAAGTCTAGCTCGTCGAATTCTTGTTCGACCGCCATCATGAAGATCATTCCCACATTGGCGCCTGCACTGAAGTTGTCGCCTGTATTTGAAACAACCAATCCTTTGTATTCGGCTTCCGCCAAATCGACTGCTTTATTGAGTCCTTCGATTACTTCACCGCCTATGGTGTTCATCTTCGTGTGGAACTCGATGTTCAAGATACCATCGCCAAGATCTTTGATGGTCGTTCCTGAATTTTTCCAGATAATTCCATCTTTACCAATATTGTCGAGGAAGATTTGTCCATCGAGAGCGGGCACTTCTTTATAAGATTTGCTCGCGACATCGTAAAAATACTTCGCGCCGTTTTCGATTTTGTAGAAAGAGGTGATTCCTGAATCCAGCATTTCTTGGATCCAAGGAGCGGTTTCGACGCCCTCTTTTTTCATGTTCTTCATTGCTTTTGCTACGCCAATGGCATCCCATTTTTCAAATGGACCCATTTTCCAACCGAATCCAGCGCGAAGGGCAGCATCTATTTTGTAGAGCTCACCGCTTATTTCGGGTATGCGGTAAGAAACGTAGCTGAACAGACCATGAAAAGACTTGCGGTAGAATTCACCTGCCTTGTCCATTCCTGCGTAAAGCATTGGAAGTCGTTGAGCAAGGTTATCTATCGATTTGGTCATTTCCAAAGTCGGAAAACTTGCTCTCTCGCTCGGACGGTACTCCATCGTTTTGAGATCGAGCGCTAGGATTTGCGATTTTCCGTCATCTCCTTTTACCTTCTTAAAGAAACCCTGATTCGTTTTACTTCCCAACCAGTTGCTTTCAACCATCTGGTTTACATAGGCTGGAATGGCAAATACATTATTCCGCTCGTCGTCGGGGCAGTTGTTTTTTACTCCATTGGCCACATGAACAAGGGTGTCTAGACCGACTACGTCAGCTGTTCGGAAAGTCGCTGATTTGGCATGACCGATTACAGGGCCAGTCAGTTTATCGACTTCTTCAACCGTTAGCCCCATTTCCTCTACTATATGGAATAACTCCATAATGGAATAAACACCTACGCGATTTGCGATGAATGCTGCAGTGTCTTTACAGAGAACTGTTTCTTTTCCGAGGAATCGAGATCCGTATTCCATAAGGAAGTCGATTACCGCTTGATCGGTATCTGGTCCTGGAATAATCTCGAGTAACCTCAAGTATCTCGGCGGGTTGAAGAAATGCGTTCCGCAAAAGTGCTTTTTGAAATCTTCGCTTCGCCCTTCATTCATGCTCTGAATGGGGATGCCCGAAGTGTTGGATGTGATTAGTGTGCCTGGCTTGCGGTACTTCTCGACGTTTTCAAAGACTTGCTGTTTGATGTCGAGACGCTCAACAACTACCTCGATAATCCAGTCTACATCGGCAATTTTAGAAATGTCATCATCAAAGTTTCCAGTAGTGATTCTTTTAGCGAAAGCCTTCGAATAGATAGGAGAGGGGTTACTGTTCAGTGCAAATTGCAAAGCATCATTTACTATGCGATTGCGCACAGCGGAGTGTTCAAGGGTAAGGCCTTTGGATGCTTCCTTCTCGTTTGGTTCACGGGGAACGATGTCGAGCAGGAGCACTTCAACGCCAATATTGGCGAAGTGGCAGGCGATTCTGGAACCCATTACTCCTGATCCCAAAACTGCTACTTTTTCAATGGTTCGTTTGCTCATGGTTTGATTTGCTATTTATCTGTTGGGGATAATTCGATGTTGGTGCTATAAATACTCGGATTGTCGAGCAGCTCATTGATTTGGTTCGATACTTCAAAGAAAGTTTCGAGTTTTTCGTTATCGATATTACGGAAGACGTATTCGTTTAATTTGACAACAACTTCGCGCGAAGTGTCTCGGTATTTTTTGCCCTCTTCTGTAAGGTGAATCAGCACCAAGCGCCCATCGTTATTATCTTGGGTTTTAAAGATGAGCCCATTTTTTTCCATGGACTTTAGCGTGCGGGTAAGGCTTCTAGATTCCATACCCATTTTCGGACCGAGTTTTGTGCTTGGCGTTCCATCCAGATCGATGTTCAAGAGTGCGTATCCCACAGACATGGTTCCACCAAATTTGGAGGCTTCCTGATTGTAAATGCGGATGATCTTTTGCCAAAGCCACCGCAAATGAAAATCTATTGTCTGTTGTGGTTTCATAATGTGATGCAAGGTAGTAAAAAAAGGTATGCATGCATAACATATTTATCTGGAAATGGTTCGAGACTTACTGATTCTACCTGTGAGTTTTCACGAAACCCATCCGCACTCGCCGCTACTGGGATTGGTAAATAGCGAGTTCCTTTACACATTGAAATTTAACGTTGATTTGTTGAGCGTCAGTCTTGCGCTAGCTTTCAGCCAAACCAAATTCGCCTTGTCGGATGCATCTTTCTTTTTGAGAAATTTTCTTTCTAAGTCAATTGGGTTCCTCTAATTTTGAGCTCTACTAGTGAGATTTATAAACCCTGCTTTATTTATTTGATTTCAAATGCAACTTGACAACGACGACTTTGCTATGGAAGGTTTGAGCCTTCTTGACCTGAGTGAAGAATTTGGTGCTCCGCTATATGTATACAACGGCGCTAAAATCAAAGAGCAATACCAAAAGCTCGCAAACGCATTTAAAGGTTTAGATGTCAAGATCAAATATGCCTGTAAGGCAAACTCGAATATCAATATTCTGAAATTACTGAAACAGGAAGGAAGCGGTATCGATGCTGTTTCTCTGAATGAAGTTCGTCTTGGATTGAAGGCTGGGTTTGATCCTCAAGAAATACTCTACACGCCCAACGGTGTTTCCATGGCTGAAATTGAGAAAGCAGTGGATCTCGGTGTTCATATCAACATCGACAACATCTTTGTCCTAGAGCAATTTGGTCACAAGTACCAGAACACTGTGCCAGTGTGTATTCGTATAAATCCTCATGTGATGGCAGGGGGAAATTCACATATTCAAACAGGACATATCGATTCAAAATTCGGGATATCAATTCACCAGATCAGGCATGTAATCCGAGTGGTAAAGGCCAATAATATGGACATTGCTGGATTGCATATGCATACAGGATCTGATATTGTGGATGCTGAAGTCTTCACTCTTGCTGCTGAACTTCTATTTGAGGTAGCCATGAATTTTGATGACCTTAAATATGTTGATCTCGGTTCGGGCTTTAAGGTGAGCTATCGAAAAGATGATGTGACAACTGATATTGATCGCCTAGGAAAAGTACTGGGAAAACGGTTTGAAGAATTTTGCGAAGCCTATGGCAAAAAGCTTGAATTATGGTTCGAGCCGGGTAAGTTCTTGGTGAGCGAAGCGGGCGTTTTTTTGGTAAAAGTGAATGTGGTAAAACAGACGGTCTCGACGGTTTTTGCGGGTGTCGACTCAGGTCAGAATCACCTTATTCGCCCGATGATGTACGAGGCCTACCATCATATTTCGAATATAAGTAACCGTGGAGAAACGCAGCGTGTCTATTCCGTAGTTGGTTATATCTGCGAAACAGATACGTTTGGATATGATCGAAAACTCACTGAAGTGAGAGCAGGAGATGTTTTGTCTATTCACAATGCAGGAGCATACGGCTTTGCGATGGCTTCCAATTACAATTCACGCTTACGGCCTGCTGAGGTTTTGATCCTTGATGGAAAGGCTCATCTCATTCGAGAAAGAGAAACCTTTGAAGATTTGATGAAAAATCAGATTGAGGTTATCTGACATTCATTGGATTTAGTCAGCCCACTCGGCCAATTCCAACCAACGCTCATTCTGCGCATCACTTTCCTTGACTAACCCTTCCAGCTCGGCGGAAATTTTCATGAGCTCTTCATTGTCATTGGTTGTTGAAAGCACTTCGGCAAGTTTTGCTTTTTTCTCCTCCAACTTTTCAATGCTTTTTTCTAGCTTTTCAAATTCGAGGCGTTCGCCATAAGTGAGTTTTGTTTTTCCTGATTGCTCAGAACTGGAAGTCACGACTTGTTTTTTCTCTGTCGCTATTTCTTTGGATGAAGCTTTGTCTTCCAGCCTCTTCTTTTCGCGGTATTGTGTATAGTTTCCTGGAAAATCTCGAATCGCGCCTTGGCCTTCAAAAACAAAAAGGTGATCGACCACCTTGTCCATAAAGAATCGATCGTGAGATACCACAACCAAGCAGCCATCGTAAGACTGCAAGTAGTCTTCCAGCACTTGCAGGGTGTCAATGTCAAGATCGTTGGTTGGCTCATCGAGTACCAAGAAATTTGGATTGGACATCAATACGGTTAGCAAATAAAGCCTTCTTTTTTCTCCTCCACTAAGAGTCGAGACAAGCTGCCAGTGTTTGTCTCTTGCAAACAAAAATCGCTCGAGCATCTGTGTCGCAGAGAGTTTTTGCCCCTTATGTAGTTCGATAACCTCGGCAATATCAGTCACCACTTCAATGACCCGTTTTTGATCAGCACCGACCAGTCCGTTCTGATCGTAATGGCCAAACTTCACAGTTTCACCTTGAACGATCTTTCCTTTGTCTGGCTCCAGTTCGCCCAAAAGCATTTTGACGAAGGTGGTTTTACCCGTTCCGTTTTTTCCAACTACACCGAGTTTCTCCTTTCGCTGGAAGTTGTATTCGAAATGATCTATAATCGTCAAGTCACCAAAAGACTTGGAGACCTTGTGAAACTCGACAATCTTAGAGCCAAGCCTTTCGGTTTTTACACCGAGCTCTACGCTGCTCTTATCTGTGCGGATAGATGCTTTAGCTTTGATACCATCGAAGGCATCTACCCTCGATTTGGATTTTGTTCCACGGGCTTTAGGCTGTCTTCTGATCCAATCCAGCTCTGTGCTCATGAGGTTTTTGGCCTTGTCAATGCTGCTGGCCAAACTGGCTTCTCTCTCCGCTTTCTTTTCTAGAAAGTAGGTGTAGTTTCCTTGATATCTCACCAATTCTCCCCGTTCAATCTCCAAAATATCCGAGCATACTCGATCCAAGAAGTAACGGTCGTGTGTAACCATCAATAGTGTGAAGTTTCCCGAAGCGAGCCATTTTTCCAGCCACTCAATGGTATCTAGATCGAGGTGGTTGGTAGGCTCATCCATAATAATGAACTCAGGTTCCTCAAGAAGCACTTTCGCCAGTGCTGCTCTTTTTCGCTGACCACCCGAAGCAGTATCGATTCGCATGTCGGTATTCTCGATACCAAGCTGTCCCAATATTTCGCGCACTCTCGCTTCAAAATCCCACGCATTGGTGTGATCCATTTCGTCCATTGCATGCTGCAAGGCATCGGAATCATCTGGATTCTGAATGGCTTTTTCGTATTTCTTAATGGCATCGGTCATGGGGTTGTCAGATACCATGATGGCATCAGTCAAACTCATGCCTTCAGCAAAAACGGGTTCTTGTGGTAAATACCCCACACGTACGCCGCTTCTAAATGCGATCTCGCCTGAATCAGCGGGCTCAGTGCCTGCAAGGGCTCTTAGGAGCGTTGTCTTTCCGGATCCATTGGGAGCAACGATGGCTACCTTTTCGCCTTTGGCCATGCCAAATGAGAAATTCTCAAAGAGCAATTTAGGGCCGTAGCGCTTGGACAGGTTTTCGACAGAAAGGACGTTCATAGTGTAGGATGGTGTATTAAGTATAAGGTATGGGGCGATGTTGCTAAGTGATCATTTTGCGGCTGCAAAGAAATGCATTCCAAAGGGAACTATTTCGGGATCCAATTGCGGAATGTAAAATGTGGAAAGCCAACCGTCAAAAGTTATTCTTCTGCAAACTCTTCTTCCCACAAAATCTCAATTTCATCGGCCAGTCGCTGCATATCTGCTTCGCTCGTTCCGTCATAGAAACCACGGAGTCTTCGATCGGTGTCGACTAGGATGAAGTTCTCAGTGTGAATGAAGTCTTGTTTGCCTCCGTCTCCTTCATCTAAAACGGCGAAGTAGCTTTTTCGCGCGAGCTCATAGATGTGCTTTTTGTCACCCGTAGCGAGCAGCCACCTTTCTGGATTGGCTTCATATAGCTCTCCATATTCGAATAAGGCGGCTACACTGTCAATATCAGGCGTAACCGAGTGGGAGAGGAACATCACTTCTGGTCGGTCGGCAAATTCTTCTTGCAAAACCGCAATGTTTCTGCTCATGATCGGGCAAATGGAAGGGCATGTGGCAAAGAAGAAATCGGCAACGTAGATTTTATTTTCAAAATCCTTCTGAGTAAAGGTTTTTCCAAGTTGATTCACCAATGCGAAATCTGCCACGGTATGATCACTTTCTACATCTTGCTTTGTCTTGTCGACTAGTTTAGGGTTGATATCGGCAGGTTGATAAATCTTTAATTTTTTCTCGTTTTTCAGCAAGGGATAAGCAATAGCCATTCCTCCAGCCAGAATGACAATGAAAATAACCAATGTAAGTACCCAACTTCTAGTTTTCATAGTTTGAATGTTGTCAATCTAAAAACAGCCCAGAGGCTCGTAATGTTGGGCAAAGGTCGTAAAGAATTCTCCTGAAATGGAGGACTGCAAAAAGAAATATGTCGAGCTGCTATCTAGCAGTATATTTCTTCAATTAAGGCCTCATATTTTGCAAGAATCACTTTGCGCTTAAGCTTGAGGGTTGGTGTGACCATATTGTTGCCAACGGTGAACTCCTCTGGCAAGAGTTCGAACTTCTTGATTTGTTCCCACTTGCCAAAAGGTGCATTGTAATGATCCAATTCTTTTTGGAATCGATCCAAGACCTTTACATTAGAAAGCATTTTTTCTCTGGATGAGCAGTCAATTCCTTTCCTAGTGCACCATTCTTCCAGAAAGTCGAATGTAGGAACGATGAGTGCAGAAGGGTGTTTTTGGTATTCTCCTATCACCATTATTTGCTCGATAAATCGGCTCTCTTTGAACTTATTTTCCATGAGCTGAGGAGCAATGTATTTTCCACCAGATGTCTTGAAGATCTCTTTTTTCCTGTCGGTAATTTTTAGGAATTCACCATCTACCAATTCGCCGATATCTCCAGTGTGGAACCAGCCGTCTTTAATTACTTCGTCTGTAAGGTCTTGACGTTTGTAATAGCCCAGCATCACATTCGGACCTTTTACCAAAATCTCTCCATCCTCAGCAATTTTAACGTGTACGTCATCTATTGGTCGCCCGGTGGTCCCGAATTTCAATCCGTTGTTGTCGAGCTCATTTACACTGATCACAGGTGAGGTCTCAGTAAGACCATAGCCTTCCAAAACAGGAATATTCGCCGCATTAAAGATCCTGGCCAATCGAGGATTCAGCGCAGCGCTTCCGCTGGCCACAGCTCTGACATTTCCGCCAAGTGCCTCTTGCCATTTGCTGAAAATTAGCTTCCGAGCTATTTTGAGTTTGATTTCATAAATCGGCCCTTTTACGCCGTAAGGCTCATATTGATTACCTACACTTACTGCCCAGAAGAACAGGGCTTTCTTGATACCAGTCAATGCTGCACCTTTGTCAATAATCTTATCGTATACTTTTTCCAAAAGTCTTGGAACTGCCGTAAATACCTGTGGTTTAACGTCGCGAATATCTTCACCTATCGTTTCCATAGATTCAGCAAAATAGAGCGACACACCTGTGTAGGCATAGAGGTAAATGATCATACGCTCGTAGATGTGGCAGAGCGGAAGAAAACTAACTCCTTTGGCATTTGTGTCGACTGGGAGCCGCTTTTTGCTGGCTATCGTATTGCTCGCCACATTTTTGTGCGAAAGCATTACCCCTTTTGGGGTACCTGTAGTTCCCGATGTATAAATAATCGTGGCGAGGTCTTCGGCTTTTACTGTATCGCGCAGCGTTTGGATTTTATCCAGGTCAGCTTTCTGACTTTGCAGGTCCTTCCAAGATTTAGCTCCCGAAATAGTATTAAAAGTGTAAATCTCTTCCACCGTAGGCGACTTTTCTTTTGCCAATCTGGCCTTTGCCAAAAGTTCCTCGTCTGAGACAAATACAACTTTCACTTCCGAATCATTGAAAATAAACGCGTAGTCGTCGTCGCTAACCGTTGGATAAACGGGAACATTAATGGCCCCAATTTGCAGTATTGCCAAATCAGTCATCACCCATTCGGAGCGATTATTGGAAATAATCGCTACTTTATCTCCTGGCTTGATGCCCTTTCCCAAAAGACCTGTGCTCAAAGCGTTGGCTGTGTCAATTACTTCTTGGGTCGAATGTATTTCCCATTTCCCATTCACTTTATCTGCTAAAGCATCTTCTTGCGGGAAGTGTTTTAATTGAAAATCGTAGAAATCAAATAGCCTCGTTTTATCCGCCTTAAGCTCCATATCTGTTAGGTTTTAAGGCTCCAAAATAAGGATTATTTCAAATGGAATGTTTGGAAATCTGCTAGGTTTTATGGCACAGACATTAACGATAACTTCTTTGCCCATTAGTGCACCTGTTTTCCCGACAAGAAGGTGGCAATTATCTTTCCTTGAAGAATTCTCTTTTCTGGTGAATTGATGAGGTCTGTATCCAAGACGACGAAGTCTGCGATCTTGTTTGCTTCGAGACTTCCTTTTTCTTTTTCTTCGAAAGAAGCGAGGGCTGGCCAAAACGTAATTCCTCGAAGGGCATCTTCACGCGAAAGAGCCTCCTCGATTTGGAAAGGGGTTTCGTCAGCACCATTAGGGCTTTTGCGGAAAACCGCCGCATAGAAATTGGAAATCGGTGAAATAGGCTCGACGGGAAAATCGGTGCCGAGTGGAATCCAACCGAGCTGATCCTTTAAAGTTTTGATGGCATAGGCATGTCTAATTCGGTCTTGGCCGAGTCTGTCTCCTGCCCAAGCTCTGTCAGAAGTAGCGTGAACCGGTTGAACGGAAGCAATGATTCCAAAGTCCCTGTAGAAAGGCAAGTCTTCTGGCGACACAATCTGGGCGTGTTCAATTCGCCAGCGGAGGTCATTTAGTTCTTCTAATATATCTGCATAAGCTTTCAGGACAAATGCATTCGCAGAGTCGCCGATACAGTGCGTACATACTTGGAAGCCGTTTTCCATCGCTGCTGTTGCGTAAGATCTAAGTGTAGAATCCGAAATTAGTTGCAAGCCGTAATTGTCGAGATCATCAGAATAGGGCTGTTTCAATAAAGCACCTCTTGATCCTAGAGCGCCATCGGCATAAAGTTTCACAGAATTCACATGAAGGTTTTCTGTCTTTAGCGGACCATTGCTCATGAACGCAAACGCCTCTTCATTTTGTCTTAGCATGGCGTAAATACGGATCATCACATCCCCTGCCTTTTGCAAACTGTCCAATAGTTCGATGTCCTTTACAGATAGCCCCGCGTCAGTTACCGACGTAAGCCCTGCTGCGAAACACTTTTTTTCAGCCTGCTGGATGAACTTGGCTTGAAGCTCTATGCTCATCGGTGTAATAAAGTCACTGGCATACTCCTCGGCACGATCGATGAGAATTCCTGTCAATTCTCCATTTTCATCTTTCTCTATGATTCCACCTTCTATTTGAGTAGAGTCATCTATTTGCGCGCGCCGCAGTGCTTCGCCGTTTACCAATGCAGCATGTCCGTCAACACGTGTCAAATGAACGGGCCTATCGGGGAAAAGACTATCCAGTATCGCCCTGTCGGGAAATGTTGTCGTCTCCCAAGTATTGTTGTCCCATCCTCGGCCTACAATCCATTCGCGGTCTGAGCTGGCAACGAATTTTTGAATCCGCTCCACTACTTCGTCAAAAGACTTTGTGTCGAATAAGTTGATTTCACCTTGATTTCTGGCAAATCCAAGGAAGTGGGAATGGGCATCGTAAAAGCCAGGGTAGACAAATCTTTTTTGGGCATCGTATGTTTCCTTGGCCCGATAGCGGTTCAATATTTCACGTTCGGCACCTAGCTCTATGATCTTACCATCTTTAATGGCCATGGCTTGGTAGATTGTGAATTGACCATCTACACTATATATGGTTGCATTGTGCACCACGAGATCTGCTTCCTCCGATTTGTAGCAGGATGAGAGCAACAGAACAAGAAGCCCGAGATTAATGATTCTTTTCAAGAAGGTAGGCATTGGCTTGTGCGGTTGGGGTTATTTCTAAATCGTTGATGCATACGTGGCGCGGTGACTCCAGAATGAAGAGTGCAGCTCGGGCAATGTCTTCTGCCTGCAAAGCGTCGAATCCTTTATAAACTTGACTGGCTTTTTCTTTGTCGCCTTTGTACCGCACTATGGAGAATTCCGTGTCTGCGAGTCCTGGTCTTATTTGACTTACTCTGATTGCGTAAGGGAGCAATTCTATTCGCATTGCTTTTGACAATGCATTCACCGCGTATTTCGAAGCACAATAAACGTTTCCGCTTGGATAAACCTCAGTGCCCGCAATCGACCCTATGTTTATAATGTGGGCATTTTTCGATTTCTTTAATAATGGAGTCGCCGCTTTTGTAACATATAGTAGTCCTTTTACATTGGTGTCCATCATTTGATCCCAGTCTTCTGTGAGTCCCCCTTCTAGGTTAGACTTCCCCAATGCCAAACCTGCATTGTTCACCAGAACGTCGACGTTTTTCCAATCACCGGGGAGATTTGCGAAAGCGGTAATCACTTCAGCTTTATTCCTTACATCGAAAGGCATAATATGGACTTCCGTCAAAGAGCGCAATTCTTCACGAAGGCTTTCCAGTCGCTCCACTCTTCGGCCAGTAATGATTAGTCGGTATCTGGCTTTCGCCAATGATTCTGCGATTGCTTTACCAAAGCCTGCGGTGGCTCCAGTAATAAGTGCTGTTCTCATAGTTTTTTCAAAATTTTTCTAAGAAATGGAAATCGGCGTTGCAGCATCACGTGGTCTGTCAACCCGAAAATGATCACAAAGAGGAAAATCAGTGCAGGCATCTTGTACCGAACCACTGCTCCTAAAACGGGAACAACTTCGCCGATAAGGACGCCTAAAACCAGTACTGCACTTATTCCGAAAGCAATAATCGGAATGGCCAATCCATATGGTCTGCGGAAATTCCAAAGCATCAGTCCGAGCGCGATGAAAAGGAAAAGGTTTTCCAGAGCTGCAGGGATGTAAAGAAAGTTAGTCCATTCCCACGGCCACGGCCTGAGGTAGGTTACGTGCAAGGCATTTGGAGCATTCAGCAATAGATCAGATGACTTTGTTAGGGCGGGTAGTTGCAATAGAGAACCCGAGTCTGATTCGGTGGCAACATTGTAAAATGCGACTTGCTTTAGATTCATTCGCTGGGAAAAATCAAAGGAGGGACTAATGAGTGGCCCCGTGAAAATAAGGATGATTAATGCTACATGGGGAATTCCAAACATGAGCCAAAAGTTGCGATTGGGGAATGCGCGAGCCAGGAGCAACCCAGCCGAAGCGGGAAGTAAAGCAAACAGCACATAGCCCTTCGTCAGAATAAGCAAGGTGACCCCCAAGAGAAATCCCAGAGCATTGCGGGGTTTAAATTCGCCGTAGGCAAAACGCATGATTCCTCGAAAGAACAGCCCTACGCCCAGAAGTAGAATGGGTTCTTTCAAAACTCCCGATCCCCAAAATAGGACCGTCGGAAGCAAGAATACTGCAACAAACATGGCAATTCGTTTTCGTGGAAAATAGCGCGTCAAGACCTTCAGAATTGCCGTAAGGCCAATCAAAGAGGCAAAACACCAAAAGGCAATGTGCACGAAATAGTTGCCACGCGAGAATGGCATTATCAAAGCATTGGCTCTGATAATTGTTTGGTTATCGTTGTAGAAGGCCTCCGAATAAGACCGTTCCATATGGGTCATTCGGTTGTAAGACTTCATTGCCACCTCGTCTTCTTCCATACCGATTCCCGTGAGGAGCTTTAGGTAGACGTCGAATCCCTCATCGGCCGAGTCATAAATGATTTTGGCATCGTCGAAAAAGCGGTAGGTGTCTCCTGTTTTTCGATCGGTATAGTGGTCTGTGTAGATCCAGCCAAGTAGAAAACCAAAACAGAGTTTTAACGCGAAAGCTAGAAGGAGGTATTTTCTCGAGATTCCTTTGACTTCAAAATATTTCCATTTCAATATGAGAATGGAAAAAATAGTAGCATAGATTATTAAAAGTAGAATGGCCAAGTTTTTTTTCTTCCAAAAATAATGGGTTTAATTGAAGTGGGCGCACTTTGTGGAATTGAGCGAGATCAAAGTACAATCATGAGGATAAAAAATTATCAAACCCCTTGTTTCGCGTGGGTTTCTTTCCTTTCAAATTCATTACTTTTGGGCTTTCATTTTCACTGAAATTACACCTATGGAAACCGCCATACAGAACGAAGTAACCTTGGAGCAAGCCACAAATTTGGGGTTGCTTGAGTCAGAGTTTGAGAAGATTAAAGAAGTTTTGGGCCGCACGCCCAATTTCACGGAGCTCAGCATCTTCGGCATTATGTGGTCGGAGCACTGTTCTTATAAGAATAGCATCAAATGGCTCAAGACACTTCCGAAGAAAGGAGATCACCTGCTCGTTGAAGCTGGAGAGGAGAACGCTGGTTTGGTAGACATCGGTGGAGGATTGGCTTGTGCTTTCAAGATAGAATCTCACAATCATCCTTCTGCTATCGAGCCATACCAAGGAGCGGCAACAGGAGTGGGAGGGATCAACCGCGATATCTTCACCATGGGTGCTCGTCCGATTGCCCAGTTGAATAGCCTTCGTTTTGGCCCAATCGAAAATGAGCACACCAAATGGTTGCTTAGAGGAGTCGTAAAGGGAATTGGTGACTACGGAAACGCATTTGGAATTCCAGTCCTTGGCGGTGAGGTGTTCTTTGACGAGAGTTACAGCACAAATCCTTTGGTGAACGCAATGAGTGTAGGAATCGTTGAAATCGATAAGACGATCAGCGCTACTTCTTCGGGAGTTGGAAATCCAGTATACATCGTTGGTTCGGCCACGGGAAAAGATGGAATTAATGGAGCTTCATTTGCTTCAAAAGATATAACCGACGATTCAGCTGACGATCTGCCATCAGTTCAGGTGGGTGATCCTTTTCAGGAAAAATTACTTCTCGAAGCCACCCTCGAATTGGCTGAAACAGATGCCATTGTTGGGATGCAAGATATGGGTGCAGCGGGGATCACCTGTTCCACCAGCGAGATGAGTGCCGATGGCGGTTTTGGAATGAAGATCGATTTGGACAAAGTTCCTATCCGACAAGAGGGAATGCTTCCATTCGAAATATTGCTTTCAGAATCGCAAGAGAGAATGCTTGTGGTCGTTCACAAAGGCAAAGAGAAAATCGTTGAAGAAATTTTCGAGAAGTGGGATTTGAATGCTGTACAGATCGGCGAAGTCACAGAAGGTGGCCAGCTCGAATACTACATGCATGGAGAAATGGTTGCGACTGTTCCTGCCTATGACTTGGTCCTTGGCGGTGGCGCTCCTGTTTACGATCGAGAGTACAAAGAGCCTGCATACTTCGCCGAAAACCAAAAGTTTGATATCGACAGCATAGCCGAACCCGAGAATTATCCTGAAGTAGCGATGGAGCTGATCTCATTGCCAAACATCGCTTCTAAGCGTTGGGTGTATGAGCAATATGATACTATGGTGGGAACAGGGAACATGACTACCAATGGGCCGTCCGATGCCGGTGTTGCTCATATTAAAGGAACGGGTAAAGGAATTGCGATGACGGTAGATTGCAATGCTCGATATGTGCACAATGATCCCAAAATAGGAACTTCAATTGCGGTGGCTGAGGCTGCTCGAAATATAGTTTGCGCAGGCGGAAAGCCTTCTGCCATTACCAATTGCCTCAACTTTGGCAATCCATACAATCCCGAAGCCTACTGGCAGTTTGTGATGGCCATTAAAGGAATGAGTGAGGCGTGTATAAGATTTAAGACCCCCGTGACTGGAGGAAACGTGAGTTTCTACAACCAGACTGTGCGTGAAGGTGCTGAAGCGGTTCCTGTTTTCCCAACGCCTACCATTGGGATGATAGGAATGGTAGATGATTTGAAGCGTGTCATGACCCTTGACTTTAAAGCGAAGGGAGACTTGATATTCTTAATTGGCGAAAGCCATAATGATCTTGCGGGCAGCGAATATTTGTACACGTTAAAAGGAGTGAAACGGTCACCTGCTCCATACTTTGATATGGATAGAGAGCTAGATGTTCAAGCGGCCACACTTGGTTTGATCCAAAATGGCTTGGTCAACGCAGCACACGATATTTCTGATGGTGGTTTGTTTACCACCTTAGTGGAAATGGGAATTCACCGAGGTTTTGGTTTTGACGTGACGGCTGATGCCGATGTGCGTTTGGACGCCTTCCTTTTTGGTGAAGCTCAAGGTAGAATTATCGTAACCCTCGACCCTGAGTTTGAAGGTGAATTTATCGAAGCGATGAGGAAGACGGTGGTTCCATTTACTTTAATGGGACACGTAACCAGAGGTAAAATGGTGATTGACGACTCTCACTTTGGATTTATCGATGATGCCAGCGATGTCTATTTAAATAGTCTTGAACGAAAGTTAGATTCAAGCGTTACTTCATAAACAAGATATAAAAGAACCCATGAACCAGACAAAATTTAAAGGAAATCCTGTGCACCTGCTTGGAGATATTCCTGAAGCAGGACAGACAGCTCCAAACTTCACTTACGTTAAAGAAGACCTCTCTGAAGAATCTCTTTACGATCACACAGGAAAGATCAAAGTAATCGTTGCGGTACCAAGCCTTGATACAGGTATTTGTCAGCTTGAAGCGATACGTTTCAATAAGGAATTAGGCGGGCATGCTGATGTAGCTGGCTTGATCGTATCTAAGGATCTGCCGTTTGCCATGAAGAGATTCTGCGCTGCAGAGGGAATTGAGAATGTGAAAATTGCCTCAGACTTTAAAGGAAACTTCTCCGAGGGGTACAAAACTTTAATGATTGATGGGCCGCTAAAAGGTTTGAGCTCAAGAGTAGTGTTCGTTGTGGACAAGGACAACAAAATCACGTATACCCAGATTACCGATGATATCACGGTTGAGCCCAATTATGAGGAGGCTCTTAAGGCTGTTGAGAAATTGAAGGGTTAAGCAATTAGCTTATAAATGAAAAAGAGGCGTATCCAATGGATGCGCCTCTTTTTTTTATGCCATTTTGTTTCTTATCGAACAATGAACTTCTCCGCTCTCGTATATGAAGTTCCAGTTTCTAAATAGATGTGGTACATGCCTGAAGCGAAATTGCTGCTGTTGATTCGGTTGCCGTTCCTCAGGTTGCCAGATTTGACCATTCTACCTGTGATATCGACAATGTGATAATTCCAGTCCTCATCCGAAGAAGGGGAGTTGATGATCAAGTCATCGCCTCTATTAATGGGGTTAGGGTAGAGACTAAAGTTGAGTACCTTGTCTTCACTCGTTCCAAGGAAGTCGCAATCAGTACTACATTCCTCCCAGCAGAACTCTATTACTTGACTTTCATTACCTACACTTAGTTCCCTTTTTCCGTTGTTGGCGCAATCTCCTACTACGTATTCACCATCAAAAAGGCTTGATCCATTGAAGAAGTTGAATTCGTATGCTCCTGATCCAATCTCAATAGTGATTTCCCAGATGTCTGTTTCTACTTCAGTCATAAGATTCTCGGATGGACTCCAGCCTTGAAAGTTCCCACCAACATGCATGCCTTCAAAAACAACGTCTATGTTGCTTGCATCCACTCTGAAAATCGTTTCAATTGGTGGGCAAGGAATTGGTGCTGTGCCTAAATTTCCTGTTTGACCAGCGCAGCCAGTTGCTTCAAATTCGTAACCTAAATCAATCGCGTTTGCGTCAGCAGGAAGTTCGATTACTTCAAAAACATAAGAGTTTACTCCTTCTTCTAAATCGAATTGGTTTCCTCCTATACTCAGGACTCCGCCCGGGCTGATATCCAAATTAAGCGCTATAGTGAGATCGAATAAATCAAGACCAGTTTCGCACAGACCAATTTGTATGGTGCTGAATACAGGATTCATCTCAACTTCTTCGCAAATCCCGAAGTTGCAGACTCCAACCGAGCATGGTTCAGAAGCGATGCACGCTGAATTATTCAAGCATTCAGGGTTGAAAAGAGCAGGTGTTCCTACAGGTCTCTGGCTATCTCCTGATGAAAAATCATAAATCTTTTGGAATCCGTTGTCATCGGAGTATTTAAAGGCAGTACCACCATCGAACTCTCCACCTTGGGAGCAAAACCCGTATATTGTACCCACCTCATCTTCGGCTAGAGACCCTGCGGACAAGAAACCATCGGCCAAGGGGTCGAATGAATGAAGTACTTCAAATCCTGTGCTTAGATTATAACGAAAGAGCGTTCCTTCACCTGAACCACTCTCAGTGGTGGTACCATAGAAGCTACCAGCCGAATGTAGGAGTAAGTCGCCTATGGGAGCTGATCCGTCCGTAGACGTAGCAAATTGGTGTAAGACGGTATAAGAAGAGGCCTCTGGGTTGTATTGAAAGAGTGTGCCACCATTGAAGTTTCCCCCTTCAGTAGTTAAGCCATAGAGAAGTCCGTCAGGTCCTTCAGTCAATCCTGCTTCGGGGCTCTCGCCATCAAAAAATCCAAATAGGTCATAAAGCTTTTCGAAAGTTCCTTCTGAGGTAATGCGATAAATGATTCCATCGCCGTTATTGCCTCCGTTTATTGTAGTTCCATAAAAATTTCCGTCTGAGTGTGCCAATACTCCAGAGTATGGGAATTGACCATTTGTATCTCCGTCAAAAGCATGAATGAGCTCAAATTCACCGCTCTCAGTCAGACTATAAACAGTACCAGCTGAGTTGGGACCTCCAAATCTCAAGGTGCCATAGAAAACACCGTCCTCAACTTCAATGATTTCACCGTTCGGGTTTTGTCCGTCTACAGTTCCATTAAAATCATAAATTTTGGTTCGCACCCCGTCGAGTCCGTTCGTGTAGAATACTCCTGTATTAAAAAGACCTCCTGAAGCAGTAACTCCAAAAAAGTCGGTGCCCGAAATAATAGACCCATTCGGTGCAGAACCGGCAAGAGGTAAACTGAAATCGTGAATTTTGGTTAGTCCCGAATCATCATTGTAACTAAATACCGTTCCAAAATTGTTTGCACCTCCTGAAGTGGTCGTTCCTCCAACGCTGCCATCCTCAAGAAGAATTAGACTGCCAAAAGGATTACTTCCGTCAGCAGTGTATTGCATATCTCTGAGCTTTGCAAATCCACCAGTTTCTTCAATTCTGTATAATGAACCAAATCCGTTGGCTGCCCCAAACTCAGTAACGCCGTAATAAAATCCATCCTCGCCATCGGTTAGTCCGCTTTTCGGGAATCCCCCGTCTGCCGCAGCCGAGAGACTATGAAGCCTTGTATAGACTCCTGAGGTGGAGCAAGAGAAAATGGTTCCCGTATTGGAATTTCCACCTTCCGAACAAGTTCCTAGGAGCAAGCCAGATTCGGCTTGGATCAAACACCCAACTGGATAGCGTCCATTCATTGAAGTATTGTTCAATTCATAAATGACTTGAAAAACATTTCCGATGGGATTGATGCTGAAAATGGTTCCTTGATTTAAGCTTCCTCCAAACTGAGCGGTTCCATATAATACTCCATTTTCACTTAGTATTAGACCTCCTTTCGGAGAGGCCCCGCCTTGTGTGCCAGCAAAGTCATGAATCACTGAGAAGATTCCCGAGTTAATAGCGTACCGGAATGCTGTTCCTAGGCCGGTTTGTCCGCTATTTGAACAGAGACCATAAATAATATTTCCGCCAGAGTCATAGGCTAGACTTCCCGAAATGTTACTTCCTGTAGTGGCACCGTTGAATGCAAAAAGAACTTCGACATTTCCGTTCTCTTCGAAACTCAAGATCGCTCCTGAGCCATTTGCGGCTCCTGATGAGGTAGCTGTGATAAAAGTACCGTCGGTCAGAGTGAGAAGATCAGTTTGGATATTCGATCCATGAATCGAAGGATCTAAATCTGCGATTTTGGTAAAATTTCCAACCTCTATTTTGAAAAGAGTTCCAGCACCAAAAAGCCCTCCTGTGCTCGTAGCTCCAATTAGAGCTCCGTCTGCTGTCTCAGCTAGCGCTGCTCTTGGAGCTGCTCCTTCTGGATTGTTCACAAAAGCAGATGCTTGCTCGTATCCTGATCCGTCATCAATAAGACTAAATGTAGTTCCTATTTGATCCGATCCACCAGCTTTTGAACTACCCCAGATTTGAACCTGAGCATGAAGTGAAAGGGCAGAAAGGAAATAAAGGCTTAAACCCATTAAATAGGGAATAGCTGAATAATTGAGGAGGAACTTCATTTGTTTGGAATAGGAGATTTTTCCTGTTATACTTTAAAGTGCTCAGAAAGTTTCGAGGCTAAAGGGCAAAGAAGCCTCCTACCCGGAATACTAAATCATTGGGGTAGGGGGAATTTAAGTCTCCTATTAAGTCATACATGACTGAGACAAAAAAGCCTGACCCTCCGGCGCTTTTTTGGCTATAGCCTCCCCCTACAAAAAAGACGGGGATAGTCACTCTGCCTCTATTGGAGAAGTCACTTCCAATTGAATAGTTGATTTCATCGAGATTGAGAACCTCAAATTCTGCTTGCAGAAAGATTTGTTCTATCACAAAATATCTACCGAAGGTGGAGCCCCCGTATATAGTAGTCTCAAGATTTGGGATAAACCTTCGGTCTTCCCAGTACTGAAAAGAGGGGCCAGCACCTATTGTGAATTTTGGGCTGACCATATATCCTAGTACAGGTGCAATTCTAATATATGTTAGTTGACTTCCGAAAGAGAGCCCTAAATCTCCACCTATGGTAATTCGATCTTTAAATGCTACTCCTTTATAAGGATTGTCGTTGTCCTGACCTTTTAAAGTTGAACTCACAAGCAATAAGCCCACAGTAAATAGAATAAATTTGATTATTTTCATCACCATACCTTTATCATTGTATACGAACAAAAGTAAAGAATATCATGGAGCGAAAAATTACCTGTATAACAGGCGCTAGCAGAGGAATTGGGCTAGCTCTTGTTAAACAATACCTAGATCAGGGCCATCTTGTTGTTGCTGTCAGCAGAAACGCTGAACGAATTTTGGTGAATCCTAAATATGAGAATAGCTTAGTTAGAGTATCTGCAGATATTACTTCCGAAAAGGGAATCAACCTAGTTAAGGATGGAATTGCCGAACAAGGCGAAGTGAATGTGGTAATTCATAACGCTGGCCAATTGGTTTACAAGCCATTTTCAGCTATTACTAGAGAGGACTTGAAAGAAGTTTATGATATAAATGTCTTCGCCCCGTTCATGCTCACTCAAGCGCTCGTTGGTCTAATGGTGAAATGTCATACAATAAGTATAGGCAGCATTGGTGGGGTTGAAGGCAGCTTGAAGTTTCCAGGACTCGCGGCCTACTCTTCGAGTAAGGCAGCCTTAAATTGTTTGACTCAAATGTGGGCTGAAGAGTTTAAAGACACCGATCATACTTTCAACTGTTTGGCATTAGGTAGTGTAGAGACTGAAATGTTCAATGAAGCCTTTCCTGGGGTCTCAGCATCTTGCACACCCGAAGAGATGGCTTCTTTCATATATAACTTTGACAAAAGTGCCTTACTAGTACAAAATGGAAAAATAATTTCAGTTAGTAGGAGCAATCCATAATGCAATGGATCAGATACTTGAGGGGGGTATCGAAAAAAAGATTGAAAAAAGATTCAGAAAATGATTGTAGAATTAGAAAAGGACTGTACATTTGCAGCCGCTTTGAACGAAAGGCATGAATCAAGAAAAGGTAATTGCACCAAAAAAGAGAGATTAAAAATCTTTTAAACATTATCTTGGGGAAATCTAAAAAAGATTTTTATTTTCCTCATTATTTTCTCTCAAGACATTTTTCGAAAGTATTTTCAAAAAAGAGTTGGAGAAACAAAAACTTGATTACTTTTGCCGTCCCGAATCGCAATGGCGAAATAGGAAAAAGCGAAAAGTTCTTTGATAAGATAGC
>JBLIEU010000035.1:0-23038 GCA_047633195.1 Cryomorphaceae bacterium
AGCACAATCCTGATGAAGCGAATGCGCGTCTAGCTTATTATGGGATAAATGGAGTTCCTACCGCAACAATTGATGGGGTTATACCTGATGTAAGCCCTTCATATGCTGGTGCACCTGGAGCTTTCAGCCAAGGATTATTTGATGATGCCGCTGCAATTCCTGCTTCCTTTGACATTGACGTTGACTTTACTGTTTCTTACAGTGAGATCAATGTTAACGCGACTGCAACTTGCACGCAAGCTGCTTCTGGAGATTTGAGAATGAGAATAGTTGTAGTAGAAAAAGAAATCATTTTTGACGAAGCTCCTGGATCAAATGGAGAACTAGATTTCTACAATGTCATGAAGAAATTTCTTCCGGGTACGAGCGGTTTGACAATGGCAAGCTCATATGCATCTGGAGATGCATTTTCAGCTTCTGAATCTTGGGAACTTGCAAATATTTATGACATTGAGCAATTGGCCGTTGTTGTATTTATTCAAGACGACAACACCAAAGAGGTTTTCCAAGCAGGATATGCTCCTGCTGGCGAATTTATTGCCGAAGCAGAATACGATGCTGCTGGATTATCCATCAATAATATTGCTGGAGAAAACTGCAGCCCAACTGTAAGCCCTAGTGTTACCATTAGAAACTGGGGTAGTGAAACATTAACTAGTCTTGACATTGAGTACACAATTGCAGGAGAGTCTAACACGATCAACTGGACTGGTTCTCTTGAATTCTTCGAAACTGAGGAAGTTGAACTCGGGGAAATTGCAACACCAACAGCTCAAGCAGAGGATTTGGTAGTCGTTCTTTCTAACCCTAACGGTCAAGAAGATGGAAACGCTGTAAATGATGAAGTAGAGGCAACGATAGCTAATGTAGCTCAAGCTGGAACTGAAATAGAGGTTTCTATCACAACAGACAACTACGCTGAAGAGACTTACTGGAGAATAGTTGATCAAAACAATGAGGTACTTGCTGAGGGTGGAAACACTTGGGTTGGAACTACCAACATTGGAGTAGGAGCTGGCGCGCCAACTGAGGCTGCTGGAACGTATAATGCGAACCAAACTTATGATACACCTGTAACTATTCCTGCGGGAGTTGACTGCTACAGTTTCGAGATTTATGACTATTGGGGTGATGGAATCTGCTGCCAATACGGAAACGGTTCTTACGAAGTTGTTGATCTTGGTACTAGTGAAACAATTCTAGAAGGAGGTTCTTTCAGCGCTGAAGAAGCGAAGAACTTTGCAGCTGGCGTTCTAAGTGTGGATGATGTAAGTTCTGTTAAAGACTTTACCATGTTCCCGAATCCAACGAACGGACTTCTTAATGTTGAGTTTAATCTTGTATCCTCTCAAAGAGTTTCTCTTGATGTTCTCGATCTTACTGGACGTTTAGTGATCTCTAAAGACTTAGGAGTTCTTCCTGCTGGATATAGTTTACAGCAGATTGATCTTTCAGGTCATGCCCAAGGATTATACCTCATGAACATGAATGTAAACGATGGCCGAGTAGTTGGTAAGTTTACAGTGAACAACTAATATTCGATTAATTATCAATGACGTTCGCAGCTTAAGCTGCGAACGTTTTTTTTTCATCATATTATGAAATACAGCCTACTATTAGCTCTATCGTTTGCTCTTCTCATCTCAAGTGTTTCTGCTCAAGATGCCAAGAAAACAGTCCCATCAGCCACGATAAAATCACTTGATGGTAAATCCTTCGATACATCAGATTTCAATAATGATGGTAAGCCGATGATCATCAATTTCTGGGCTACATGGTGCGCCCCGTGTAAAAAGGAATTGAACAATATTGCTGAGGTTTACGAGGATTGGGTTGATGAGACAGGTGTGAAGTTGATTGCTATTTCAATTGACGATGCACGCAGTCAGTCGAGGGTGCTGCCATATATAAATGGTTCCTCTTGGGATTATGAAGTCTACATCGACATAAATCAAGACTTTAAGAGATCAATGGGTGTCAACAACGTCCCTCATACTTTTTTAGTCGATGGTTCTGGAAATATTGTCTACCAGCACAACAACTATGCTCCTGGAGATGAAGATGAACTCTACGAGAAGATTATTGGTCTTCTTAACTGAGAATCTATAGTATGAAAAAAGTACTCACCCTGATACTTTTCCTAGCTGGACTGACTCAAGCTTATTGCCAAGATCCCCTTCAAGTTCGAGGTAACTTTTCAATAGAGGCTCAATATTACCAGGAAGACTCTGCTATTGCGGCAGTGGTTCCCGACGAACAAATCGCACTTCAAGGCTTTGGTAACATTATTCTTACGAAAGGGAAGTTTGAAACAGGTGTTAGATTTGAAACTTACTTACCTGCATTTGTCGGGTATCCTGCAGGAGCTCCTTGGGAGGGTACTGGCATTGGTTACCGTTACGCGAAATATAACGGGGACAAATTAGAGATCACCGTTGGAAATTTCTATGAACAGTTTGGATCTGGACTTGTCCTAAGGACTTGGGAAGATCGAGGGCTAGGAGTAGATTATGCACTCGATGGTATTCGTGTGGTGGCAAGACCTATCGACGGAGTAACCATTAAAGGACTTTATGGTAAACAACGGTTCAACTTTGATAATGGCTTCCAGAATGGTGATGGAATTGTGCGGGGTGCTGATGTTGAATTTAATCTCAACCAATTACTTGACTCCGTCATAAACTTCAAAGGTCAATGGACCATAGGTGGAAGTTTTGTGAGCAAGTACGAGCAAAACAGAGATCCTGTTTATGACTTTCCTGAAAACGTTGGATCGGGATCGGTAAGACTTAAATATCAAAGGGGCGGCTTTCAGATTGGTGGTGAATATGCCTATATCTCGACTAACCCATCCTCGCTTAACAGTAACATAGTCGATATCCCAGACTCACTTGACCCTTCGGTAGGGATTTTCCAGTACGGACAAGGCTTGCAAGTGAATACAAACTACTCTAAGAAGGGTTTTGGAATTGGTCTAACGGCTAGTTCAATGTCAAATATGGCACTTCAAAGCCAAAGGAATTCAGGACCATTCGATTCTTGGATCAACTATCTCCCACCTACTTCAGTGCTACAAACGGCCTTGTTGGCTCAATTTTATCCTTATGCAACACAACCCAATGGAGAAGTTGCTTTTAGAGGAGATCTATTTTATAACATTCCGAAAAAGAGCATTTTGGGTGGACGATATGGGGCAAAACTAGAAGTGAGTTATACTCATATTCAAGAACCTGATTTTCCAGTAGTAGATGATTTCGAGGGTAATAGGAAAGGTATCGAACCCACTCTTTTCAGTTGGGGAGATGATACTTACTACGAGGATTTTAATGCAAAGATTACCAGAAGAGTTTCTAAAAAATTCAAAGCCAGCTTGATGTATATGTATATCCAGTACGACAACGATGTCGTCTTGGGAGCATATGACTACAACAATAATCCTACAAAAGGTGTGGTTTTCGCAGACTTAATAGCGTTTGAAGGGAGCTGGAAGATCAAAAAAGGCCACAATCTGCGGTTTGAGTTACAAGCCCTTTTTACAGAACAACACTTACAAGATTGGTTCGCGGTCGTTGCAGAGTATACCGTTTCACCTCACTGGTTTTTATCAGTAGTAAACCAATATAACTATGGTAATGCGGATGGTGATGATTTCAATTTTCCTGTGGTATCTTCAGGATACATAAATGGTAGCAATAGAATTTCAGTAAGTTATGGACGTCAGCGTGCAGGAGTGTTTTGTGTAGGTGGCGTATGCAGAGTAGTCCCAGCCTCTAATGGTTTGACAATTAGCTTAACAAGTAGTTTTTAATGATGAAAAGACTTAAACTATTTATAATAATAGGCCTAATCTTCTGGTCATGTGATAAGCCTGATGATCCTTATTTGGATACAGAAAGAGATCTAGGAACCGCAGAAGGTGTAATCACTTATGGCTCTACTTTCTTTGATTCATACGAATCAACCGTGCTTCTTGAAGATTTTACTGGTTATAAATGCCAAAATTGTACACCCGCATTGGCCACAGCAGATCTATTGCAAGAACAGTGGGGGGATCGAATAGTAGTAGTTGGGTACCATGTTTTGACCTTTTTTGCGGCGCCTGACATTGTGCCTATGCCACCAGACTTTGCTTTTTCAAAAGACTTTAGAACCGAAGACGGTGAGGCATTAGCCGACGATTATGGCATACTATCACTTCCCCAAGGTTTGGTTAATAGAAAAGATTTTGGTTCAGGAGCACCGCAATTTGCTGGTGACTGGGCAAGTCGTGTTTCAGATGAAATGAGTGAAGATGTAAGAGGGTTTGTAGATGTCATCGCCGATTCTGTTTTGGTAGGGGACGGCGAGGTAACATTCGCTGTGTCGCTCAGACAATTGTCAGAAGTTGGAGAAGATTGGAATCTAGTTGTAGGTATTTTCGAGAATGACATTATCGAAGGCCAAAAAGACGGGAGCGATATTATATATCCATTCTCACATCAACATGTTTTTAGGGGATATATAAATAGCAGCGCAGGTCAAACCGTCATTACTCCTGAGCTTTCTCTATCTGATGATGAAGCTGTGTATTATAAATTCAACACTACATTGGATCCTGAATGGATAGTAGAAAACTGTTACATATTCGCCTTTATTCAGAACTCGATTACCTTAGAGGTATATGCAGTGTCAAAGGCTCCATTGCCATGAAATTAGTCGCTCTTACTATTGGTTCCCTCTTCTTCCTGTGTAGCAATTCACTGCTCGCCCAAAACAAAAATCAAACCGATGGCTTTTCCTTCTTCGCGCATGCTGGCATGACCGCCAGCCAAGTCGGTGGGGATGGCTTGCAAGGTTTTGACAAATTAAACTTAGCCGCTGGTATAGGAGTTGAGCGGTTTATCAGCGAAAAACTTGATTGGCAGCTTGCAATAAATCTCCTTCAAAAAGGGAGCAGAAAGGCAGCCGATCCAGATAATGGAGATCTTACCGAATACAAAATGGCCTTGCTCTACGCACAGGTTCCGATTCTTATAGAGTACAAATACAACAAGAAACTTTCTTTGCTAGGTGGTCCTGGTTTTGGGTTTCTGCTCTCCTCAGAGGAGACAGATTTCGATGGCGTGATACAGAATACACCGGAGTTCAACACCATGGATTTCTCAGTGATCATAGCTGCTAAATACAGTATCTCAGATCGGCTTGGAGCAGAGTTGAGACTAGATCAATCAATCCTACCTATAAGGTCCAGAGGTGATCTTGACATCCCAATTATTCTCGGATCACAGTTCAATACCAGTTTGGGAATATTCTTTTCATATTCAATAAATTAGCCCTGAGTGTGAGTATAACACTTTGATATTCATTGAGCTAATGAAAATATAATTCGTCGAAAAGCCGGATACGAGTCAGCCTGATTTGCCGTTTAGTTCTTATATTGAACAAAAGAACAAGGACATGTTGGAACTGAGTAAAAAAATCCTTCAAAAAGTAAGTTTCGATCGCATACTCTTTCAGAAGGAACTCAGGAAATCTCTCCATTGGGTAAAGCCCAATGAGCGCGTTATCCTGAAGGCTTGGTGCCTAGCCACATTTGGTGCTGGATACCATGAAGTAATAATGGAAGTATTTGAATCGACAATGGGCGCCTCTCTCTGATGCGCTTTTTTTTTTTAGAAAAGCCCTTGTTGTTCCCTGCCGTGATTCATTGTTCTGCCAAGATGTGAATAAGCACTATCTGTCGCTTGGCGACCTCTTGAAGTTCTCATCAGAAATCCTTCCTGAATTAAAAATGGTTCATAAACCTCTTCGATAGTTCCCGAATCTTCACCCACTGCTGTAGCGATAGTGCCAAGCCCAACTGGGCCTCCTTTAAACTTATCGATAATGGTTAGGAGAATCTTATGATCCATCTCATCGAGTCCATGTGTATCAACATCCAAAGCTTCGAGTGATGACTGAGCGATTTTCATATCAATCACTCCATCACCTTTTACCTCGGCAAAATCTCTGACTCTGCGCAGCAAGGCATTGGCAATTCGAGGAGTTCCCCTCGATCTTCTGGCTATCTCATGAGCTGCTCTATTTTCAATTGGAATATTTAAAATCTCCGAGCTTCTCTTAACAATGCCAGCCAAAATATCAGCGGTGTAATAACTCAATCTACTATTGATTCCGAAACGCGCTCTTAGAGGTGCTGTTAGCAAGCCTGAACGGGTCGTGGCTCCTACTAATGTAAAAGGATTCAATTCTATCTCTACCGATCTTGCGTTCGGCCCTGTGTCAATTACTAGGTCAATCTTGAAATCCTCCATAGCCGAGTAGAGGTATTCCTCTACAATTGCGGAAAGTCTGTGTATTTCATCAATAAAGAGAACGTCGTTCTCTTCCAGATTAGTGAGCAATCCCGCCAAGTCTCCGGGTTTATCCAAAACAGGGCCTGAAGTAACTCTTAGTCCTACTCCAAGCTCTTGCGATATGATCGTAGCCAATGTTGTTTTCCCTAAACCAGGAGGGCCATGCAATAGAACGTGATCCAAAGATTCTCCTCGCCGTTTGGCGGCGGTGACAAAAACCTGAAGATTTTCCAAGACTTTGTCTTGACCTTGGAAGTCTCCAAAAGATTTAGGCCTCAGAACTTTTTCAAGATCTGAATCTGTAAATGAGGACGAATCCCTTAAATCAAACTGATCTGACATATTGAACTCAAAGATACAGTGAAAATGCAAAAAGGGCCCGCAAATGCGAGCCCCTTCAATTTTAAAAAATATGAGCAGTCTAATGCTCCTCCTCACCCTCTGTTAAAGGGACATCTTGAGGAACATAATCCAATTCTTTACCAGGTTTACTATAGTCGTAAGGCCATCTGTGCACTACTGGAATTGCTCCCGGCCAGTTTCCATGGAGGTGTTCCACTGGTGTAGTCCATTCCAAGGTATTAGATTTCCATGGATTTTGAGATGCTTTTTGACCTTTGAAAACACTCCAGAAAAAGTTGAAAAGGAATATTGCCTGTGCAGATGCCGCAAAAATTGCGAAATATGTAACGAGTATATTCAAGTCATATACCCCCTCAAACATAGGGTAATCGGTATATTGATAATACCGACGAGGTGCGCCTGCCAATCCAACAAAATGCATTGGGAAGAATACTCCATATCCACCGACAATCGTCATCCAGAAGTGCATATACCCCAACTTCGAATTCATCATTCGACCGAACATTTTCGGGAACCAATGATAGACACCAGCGAACATCCCGAATATGGCTGATAACCCCATCACAATGTGAAAGTGAGCTACAACGAAGTAGGTATCATGGACATTTATGTCAAGGGCTGAATCAGCCAAAATAATTCCTGTCAAACCACCTGTCACAAACGTTGATACTAATCCTATAGAGAAAAGCATCGCTGGTGTGAATACCAAGTTTCCTTTCCAAATAGTCGTGATGTAGTTGAAAGCTTTGACAGCTGATGGTATAGCAATCAACAAGGTTGTGAAAACGAATACGGATCCTAGGAAAGGATTCATTCCCGACATAAACATGTGGTGACCCCAGACGATGAAAGAAAGGAACCCGATAGCCATGATCGATCCGATCATCGCTCGGTAACCGAAAATTGGTTTCCTAGAATTTGTAGCGATCACTTCAGAACTAATTCCTAAAGCAGGGAGCAACACAATGTATACTTCAGGATGTCCTAAGAACCAGAATAAATGTTCGTAAAGGATAGGGCTTCCTCCTACGGGGTCAAGCGCTTCACCTGCAACATAAATATCGCTGAGGTAAAAGGCAGTTCCCATCGATCTATCCATTATTAGGAGTAAAACAGCTGCAAACAAAACGGGGAAAGACAAAACTCCTAAAATGGCAGTAACGAAAAAAGCCCAAATAGTTAATGGCAATCGTGTCATCTTCATCCCTCTTGTACGAAGGTTTAGGATGGTCACGATGTAATTCAAACTGCCTAATAGTGATGAAGCGATAAATATGGCCATACTTGTTAGCCATAGCGTCATTCCCAATCCCGATCCTGGCATTGCCTGCGGTAATGCGCTCAAAGGAGGATATACTGTCCAACCACCACTAGCGGCCCCTGTCTCAATAAAAAGTGACGACAACATAATGACACTAGAGATCAAGAAAAACCAGTAAGAAAGCATGTTCAAGAAACCTGAAGCCATGTCTCTTGCACCAATTTGCAATGGAATGAGGAGATTACTGAACGTACCACTCAATCCTCCTGTCAAAACGAAGAACACCATAATGGTACCGTGAATCGTCACAAGTGAGAGATACATGTTTCTATCTAGGACACCATCAGGCGCCCATCGGTCTCCTAAAAAGTAATTCAAAATCTCAAAGCTCTCTCCAGGCCAAGCCAGCTGAAGTCGGAAAAAAACCGACAACATCATGGCAACTATACCCATGAAGATCGCAGTGATTAAGAACTGCTTGCTGATCATCTTATGATCTTGAGAGAATACGAACTTGCTTACAAAACTCTCTTTCTCGTGGTAATGCTCATGCGAATGAGCATGTGCTTCATGTACTTCTACAGTAGCTGACATACGCTTCTAATTTCCGTTTTTTTCGGCCAATTGACCATCTTCTTCTACAACTTTCTCTTCTTCACTCTCTTTTGTGGCCTTGATACCCTCAGGCTCCACAAAAGGCTTTTGTTCGTCTAGCCATTTCTGAAAATCTTCTCCTGACTCTACGATAATATTCATTTGCATATTGTAATGCGCCGACCCACATACTTTGTTGCAAAGCAAAATGTAATTGAACTCTGCATCATCTAAAATAGTTCTCATCGAGTCCGTCGTAATCACGGGCTTGTAAGCGAATTTTGTAGTCATACCAGGAACGGCGTTCATCTGCGCTCGGAAGTGAGGCATATACGCCGAATGAAGAACATCACGCGCATTGATGTTAAAAGCAACCTCTCGGTTAATAGGTAGGTGAAACTCTCCTTTTACAATAATGTCATCGTAAGCCGTTGATAAATCGTTGGTGCTCTCCTTAAAACTCAAGATTTTTGCAATTTGACGACTGTATGCGCCTATTCGATCTTTTAGGTCCTCTGCTTTGTCATCAGGCATAATCTCAGAGGCCAATTTATTCTCTGCTTTTGTGATTCCTTCTTTTAGCTCTGTAATTCTCGCCTCGATAGTCTCATCTGTAATGAGCCCCAAAGGGTTCTGAGAAGTGATTAAAAGATAATTTGACTCTCCCATCTTTCCATCAGGACCTGCATATCGTGCTGTCCAGTCAAATTGTTTACCATAAAGCTGTATTACAAGAGCATCTTCTCCAACTTCGTCAGTTACATCATTCCATACACGCAATCCGTAAATAATCAAGAAAGCTAACGCTATGGTTGGAATGATAGTCCAAACCAACTCAAGCTTATTGTTGTGAGAAAAATAGTAGGCCTTTCTGTTTTTGCTGTGAACGTACTTCCAACAAAAGAAAAACAGTAAAAAATTTACAATAAAGAAAACAGGTATAAGAATTAACCAGTTGACAAAAAACAACTTATCAACGGCCACTCCGTGTTCTGAGGCGGCCTCTGGCAATAACAAATCACTGTATTCCGCAAACTGCCAAATGAAAAATCCAAAGAAGGCTATCATAAACACCAACCAAAGGTTTGCATTCATCTTGTTGGCCGTCGGCGAAATATCCTCCTCCCGTCGCTTCTGAAGCTCAGAGGAAACTTGGTATACTTTGGCGATTTGGGCTATACCAACTACAGCCAAAACTACCACCAGCACTAAAAGAAGCTTCTCCATAATCTTTTCTTATCCTAATTAAATGCTGTGGTGTAAACTCTCATCTAGATATGGTGACTTTTGTGGCATCAATGGAGCCTTAGTCAATGTCGTCAGCACTCTATTGATGAATAAGCCTGTGAAGCCCAAAAACATTCCGATCTCTATCCAACCAAAATGCCAGTCCTCAAACAAGACTCCTGGAGTAACCAACATATACGTATCCAGGTAATGTCCAATGAAAATTATGGTTCCTACAACAATCAAAAAACGCGGACTTCTTTTCGCATCTCTCGACATTAATAACAACATTGGTATAATAAAGTTGATAATAAACATACCAAAAAATGGAATTTGGTAAAGTTCGATTCGAGTAATGAAATAAGTAACCTCTTCAGGGATGTTTGAATACCAAATCAGAAGAAACTGAGAGAACCACAAGTAAGACCAAAGGAAGCTAAGGGCAAATACCCATTTACCAGCATCATGGATGTGGCTTGAATTGACGTCCTTCAGGTACCCTTTCGAAATAAGATAAAGCGATAATACTACAATAACGTTCATGGCAGAAACCCACATTCCCGAGAATACATACCATCCATAAAGCGTAGAAAACCAGTGTATGTCAATTGACATTAACCAATCCCAAGACATGGTGCTTGAAATAACCGCGAAAAGCACCAAGAAGAGTGCTCCCCTTTTGTATCCCTTTAAATGCAATTCTATTCCACCTACTTCATCTTCTTTGAGAGATCTTTTTCTAAACCATCTAGCAAACATGGTAAGAACAACGGCGTATAAAAGCGTCCTAATCCAGAAAAATGGTAGATTTAAGTAAGCTGATTTATTAGCAATAAGTGAATCGTATTCAACATTGGCTATTACAACAGCTCCTCTTTCCTCAGCCTCTTCCATTGAAGCAAAAAATTCAGGATGCTCAGACCCAACGGTAGATTCAGTTACAAACTCGGCATGAACCGCCTCATCCATCCAATGATAAATATGGTTCAGGTGGAAGGTAGAAGCCAAAAGGACTACCATCACGACAGCTAAACCAATTGGCACAAAAGAAAAAACAGCCTCAATGACTCTTCTTAAAGAAACGGCCCAAGCTGTTTCAGTAGCAAAATGAAGTGCATAAAAGAATAATGCGCCCAAAGAGATGGCCAAGAAGTAAAAGCCATTGATCAACAAATTTGACCAAAATCTTCCGTGGTGTTCACTGTTATCGAGTAGGTAACCTAAAATCAAAGTCAACACGCCAATAGCAATTAGCACGTATGATACGATTTTGGTTTTGTTTGAGAATACGAAGTTCATCCTCCGGGTTGTATTAAGTTCGTTAAATATTATTATCCTTTAATATCCGAAGTCTCTTCGGTCTTCTCCTCTTGTCCCATCTTCTGGAGATGCTTCACGTAAGCAACCACCTTCCACCTTTCGGCTTTCGTTAATTGAGACGCGTGCGATCCCATTGCACCTTTACCATAAGTAAGGGTGTGGAACATTTTTCCTTCGGGCAATTCACTCAATGGCCCATTGTATGCCTGCGGTGCTGGGTGTCCTCCTTTCTCTACTACTGGACCATTGCCTAAACCTTCGGCTCCATGGCACTGTACACAGAAACTAGTGTAAATCCCTTTACCCATTTCTATGTACTCCTCGTTTTGAGGAAATGGTGATTTCAAAACTGAACCAGCAATTTGATACCCCTCCTGAGTGTTGGGAATCATGTACGGCATGTCGTTCATCACGTTCGCAGTCATCGGAACAGTTCCTGCTACCGGCTTCCGCGCTGAAAGTGTCATGTTGTATGGATCGCGAAGAGTGTCTCTCACCTCACCATAATCGACGTAGGCTTCCACTGCCGGGCTTCGGTACATATCTGGCATGTACTCGTATCCCGGACTTTGTTCTTGCCTAACACAAGAAGAAAGCGCGAAAAGAGTCATAACAACTACCACTATTTTTTCAAATGCGTTTCTCATGATACCGCAATTTCTTTTTCGTTGATTTCAATCGCTCCCGCATTCTTGAGCATAGACCTCAATCCTTCGGAGGTCATATCAGGATTTTCTTCACTAGTAATTTCCATTACGAATTTATCATCCGTAGTTCTTGGATCGGGATTAACAGCAGTCATTCCAGGCAAGGTTCCATTTCTAATCATGTAAGTAATGGCCATCCCATGAGCTGCACACAATACCGTGAACTCAAATGCCACTGGAACAAATGAAGGTATGTTTTCCATCAGCGAGAAGCTCGGCTTTCCTCCAATGTTCATTGGCCAATCATCAATCATGAAATACCACATACCCAGAAGGCCTAGTGCCAATCCAGTAGTTCCAAACATAAAGGATACAATTGCCAGCCTCGTTCTTTTGATTCCAATAACGGGATCTAGCCCGTGAATAGGGAATGGTGAATACACCTCTTTGACACGAAAACCTTGTCCAACGATATCTTTCGCGGCTTCTAAAAGACGATGATCATCGTCAAACATGGCATGAATCACCCTCACTGTTTTGTTTGTGCTAGCCATCAGTGATCTTCTTTTTTGTATTTCTCACCTGATACCTTCAGGATCGTTTTCAATTCGTTCAAAGCCAATACTGGGAAGAATCTTGCAAACAATAAAAATAGTGTGAAGAATATTCCAATTGTACCTACGAAGATTCCTATGTCAACCCAAGTAGGGTAGAACATGGACCAACTCGAAGGAACATAGTCACGGTGAAGTGAGGTTACAATAATTACAAACCGCTCAAACCACATCCCGATGTTTACAACGATAGAAAGAATAAAGGTCGCCAAAAAGCTCGTTCTGATTTTCTTGAACCAAAACAACTGCGGACTCACTACATTACATATCATCATAGCCCAGTATGCCCAAAAATAGGGCCCACTGAAACGGTTGATAAAGGCGTAAGATTCATACTCAACTCCTGAATACCATGAAATAAACAGCTCTGTGATGTATGCCACTCCTACGATGGAACCCGTAACAATAATTACAATGTTCATGTACTCCACGTGCTTGACAGTAATGTAACTCTCCAGTTTCATCACTTTGCGCATAATGAGTAGGAGCGTTAGTACCATGGCGAATCCAGAGAATACCGCACCCGATACGAAGTATGGTGGAAAAATAGTGGTGTGCCAACCGGGAACAATACTAGTGGCAAAATCCATAGATACGATCGAGTGAACGGAGAATACAAGTGGTGTAGCCAAACCAGCCAATACCAATGAAACTTCCTCGAATCGAGACCATTGCTTAGCCTTACCTGACCATCCGAAACTGAGAAACGCATAAATTTTCTTGGACAAGGGGTTCGTCATGCGATCGCGAATAGTAGCGAAATCAGGGATTAATCCGATGTACCAAAATACAAGCGAAACACTAAAATAGGTCGATATGGCAAATACATCCCAAAGTAGTGGTGAGTTAAAGTTTACCCAAAGTGATCCAAATGTGTTTGGTAATGGAAGTACCCAGTAGGCTAGCCAAATTCTCCCCATGTGAATACCAGGAAAGAGAGCAGCCATCATTACAGCAAAGATTGTCATTGCCTCAGCAGAACGGTTAATTGCCATTCTCCATTTCTGGCGAAAAAGCAATAACACAGCAGAGATCAAAGTACCAGCGTGACCAATACCTACCCACCAAACGAAGTTCGTGATATCCCACGCCCAGCCTACGGTTTTATTCAAGCCCCATACGCCAATACCCGTGCTGATTAGGTAAACGACACATCCCAATCCCCAAATAGCAATAAGTCCTGCAATGGTAATTAAAATGTACCACGCCCGCGGAGCCTTATTCTCAATAGGCCCAACCACATCAACGGTGATATCATGATAACTTTTATCACCTAATATCAGCGGATCTCTTATGGCAGCTTCTTTGTGCATAATCTAGTAATTTCTTTAAACCTCTGTATTTCTCACTTTAACCTGGTAGCTCACACTAGGGCGAACTCCAATTTCTTCAAGCGCGTAATAATGTCTTTTGTCACTTTCTGCCTTTTTCACTCTCGTTCCTTCGTCATTTCGATCTCCGAAAGTGATAGCATTGGTAGGACAGGCCTCGGCACAAGCTGTAGTGATCTGCTCATCTTGAACAGGTTTCCCAGCCATTTTAGCTTCTAGCTTACCTCCTTGAATACGCTGAATACACATGGTACATTTCTCCATTACTCCGCGCGAGCGAACTGTAACATCAGGATTTAATACCAATCGAGCAGTAGCATCTTGTGAAGGATTAACTTCGGCAAACTTATCGTATGCCTTGTAGTTAAACCAGTTGAAACGACGAACCTTGAAAGGGCAGTTATTCGCGCAGTACCGCGTTCCGATACAACGGTTGTAAGTCATTTGATTCAACCCTTCATTGCTGTGTGTGGTCGCAGCAACTGGACAAACCGTTTCACAAGGGGCGTGGTTGCAATGCTGACACATCATAGGCATGAATGTGGTAGTCGGGTTGGCGTACTCTGGCTCCTCCATCTCGCGGTAGGTATCAATAGCACCCAATCCTATTTCCTCCCCTTTCTCCATGCTCATGTTAGATGAGTAGTAGCGGTCAATACGCATCCAGTGCATATCTCTTCCTCTTCTTACTTCATCTTTTCCTACTACAGGAACATTGTTCTCAGAATGACAAGCGGTCACGCATGCGCTACATCCGATACAAGTGGAAAGGTCGATAACCATTCCCCAGTGATGACCCACACCTTCAACAGGATGATCGGCCCAGAGATCAATCTTATCGACATCCTTCTTGATCATCTCGCCATCTTCGTGAACCACGAGTCTATGAGGTTTATTGTAGGCGTCTTGCGATTCGTTTTTGAAAACGGCAAGTGATGTTTCTTTCAGGACAGAATCACGCCCCATAATGGTGTGCTGAACCTGCGTGGTAGCGATCGGATATACTCCTCCAGCCGCTTCTATTGTGGCTCCACCTACAAAGTAGTTCATGTATCCATTGACCACATCCACAAAGCGATAAGCGTTGGTTCCGATTGGAATCTTTTTGCCATCGTCATCCATATCATACCCACCGTATTGCTTGGTTCGGTATGCGGCTTTTCCAATATTTTCTTGATTGGCGCCTCTACCGTAACCCAAAGCTATACCTATGGTACCTTTCTTTTGGCCTGGCTGAGGAACGACAGGAAGCGTTTCGCTAACCCCATTTACAGTTACAGTCGCGGTAGATGCTGGAAGCTCTTGCCCTAAGTGCATGTTGAATCCCATTGACTCAGCATCAGCAGGGTTCATGGCAATGTAGTTGTCCCAAGTAACCTTGGAAATCGGATCTGGCATTTCTTGCAACCAAGGATTGGTAGAATGCGCTCCGTCTCCGATACCAGTATTTGCATACATTATTACTTCGTATCCTTCTACTGATTTTACTTTAGCCGCATTTCGTGCAGAAGCAAAAACAGCGTTCATATTCAGTTCGGATGCTTGCACCATCTCAGGAAGTTGTACATCTACTGATCCATTTCTCACAGCGTTGTACCAGAAGTCGTCAAACAGCAGTCCTTCTGCTCCAAGTCCTGCCATGTATTCTTGCCAAACACCTTTAATGAACTCACGGTATTCAGTGGTATCGCCTGTCCAAGCTAAAATGCTCTCTTGGTATTGGCGGGTGTTGTATAATTTTCCAATTGTAGGTTGCGCAAGCGCATAGTGTCCTGTTGCGGGATAAAAATCATTCCAAGACTCGAGGTAATGGTTGTCAGGACTGATCACGTTACAAAGCGTGGCCGTCTCATCTTGCCATAGAGCAAAAGAAACACTTGTTCCTACCTTACTTAATCCTTCTCGGAAGGCATCAGAATTAGGCAATGAGTATGCTGGGTTGATAGTGCTTCCAATGAGTAGCACGTCAACTTTTCCTTGCTGCATATCATTGACAAGAGCAACTACATCAGAATCGTTTCCTTGACTAACAAAAATTTCTTTGGTCGTACTTATCGTATTACCATAGTTTCCAAGCAGCGTGTTAATTGCATTAACTACCGCTTGATTATCTGGATCATTACTTCCTGATATGACCAATGATCGCCCCTTGTTTGAAGCAAGTTCATCAGCGGTCATTTTGATGGCATTCATCGGAAGGTTGTCGGTATTGACCGAAACAGAAGACCCTCCCGTTTTACTTGCAATCTCGTTGTGAAGAGCTACCAAAGCTCTTCCTTCATCAGATGCTTTCAAAGGAACACGCACATCAGCGTTTGAACCAGTGAGTGATAAGCTCGTTTCGTAGTGAAAGTGCTTACTCATCCAATCGCCTGTCGGCTTTCTATTCTTAGCATACTGAGAAACATACTCTGTATGCAAAAGCCAGTTGTTCATGAAATCAGCATCAAAACTCACGATAGTGCGAGCTTTAGAGAAATCGTAAGAAGGAATCATAGACTTACCGAAAGTCATTTCGTTGGCCTTTCTGATTCCATGTAAAGAAACAGGGTCATAGCTCACTACGCTCACTACATCCTCGCCATATTTAGCTTTAAAATTATCAATTGCTCTCTGACTCGATGGGCTAATATTAGTCCCCATCAAAAGGGAAATGTTTCCTCCTTTGTCAGCTACGGTTTGTAAAGCTTTAGACACTTTAGCGTCAACTGCTGACCATTCACCTACTTCTCCATCAATCATAGGAGCCTGCAAACGCTGGCCATCATAAAGACTAAGAACAGACGAGTTAATCCGAGCATTTAGGACTCCATTGTTTAGTCCGTGCTCAGTGTTTCCTTTGATATGAATAGGTCGACCTTCGCGTGTTTTAACCATGATACTGGCATAGTCAACACCATCAAAGTATGTAGAGGCATAATAAGTAGGAATACCAGGAGTGATTTGCTCAGGCTTATTCACGTAAGGAATGGAGTGAATAACTGGAGTTTCACAAGCCGCCACTGTTGCAGCCGTAACACTAAATCCTAAAAACTTAAGAAAGTCACGTCGATTAGTTGATGTCTTTGATAATTCAGTGTCTGACAAAAAATCGTCAACTGATTGCTCTGGGGCAAATTCGTTCTTACTATTCTGCATGAATTCTGGGTTCTCTTGAAGCTCTTCAAGCCCTACCCAGTATTTCTTATTCTTTGCCATAAATCCCTTTATCAGCTATTAATAGTGACACTTGGCACATTCCCATCCACCCAATTCTTTGGCGGTGATGGTTCCATCCTCCAAGTACTTTTTAAGTTCTTCTTTACCGTTTTCCTTGAGGCGTTCATGGATTTCGTCGTAATATTCATTGCCCTCCATTTTTACCTCAGTTTCCATGTGACAATTGATGCACCAGCCCATAGTGAGAGGCGCAAATTGTCCAGCAACAGTGTAATCCTTTTGAATCTCTCCGTGACATTCCTGACACTCAATCTCTCCTACAACGTAGTGTTGAGCGTGATTGAAGTAGGCGTGATCAGGAAGATTGTGAACCTTCACCCATTTAATAGGCATCTCATCACCAGTGTATTCTTGGTTATCCTGATCCCAGCCAACTGCTTCGTATATCTTCATGATTTCAGCGGTGCCTTCATCACTTCTTCCTTGATTTATTCCCTTGTGGCAATTCATACAAATGTTGGCCGAAGGAATTCCTGCATGCTTACTTTTTAGAGCACCAGTGTGGCAATACACACAAGCTACGCCGTTCTCGCCAGCATGGAGCGTATGGTTAAATGCGATAGGTTGCTCTGGCGTGTAGCCTTGATAAACCCCAATACCCATCAATGCCTCATAACCAGTTACAGCTAGATAAACAACGAATAGAATACCGAGAATCGAAACGAACAATTTATTTTTCCAAAGCCAGATCTTCGCTTTTTGGGCAAAGGACATTTCTGCCGCCATTTCTAAGCCCTCTGCAGCTCGCATAGAGTTTTGAAGATTGTTCAATGACGTACGAACACTCCATAAAGAAAAAATCAAAATAAGCAAAATGAACAATACAATGAGCAACCAAGTGGTATCGAGACCTGTCTCGGCGGGTGCATCTGCCACCTCATCACCACCAGTCGGAGCTTCTCTAACTGGAGGCTCCCAATTCTTCACGTAATCCAATATAGCCCTGATTTCCTCGTCGTTCACTGCCTGACCTGGCATTAAACCACCTTTCGGGAACCATTCATTGTAAAGATTCTTCACGTATGAATCTCCCGTTTCGAGCGCTGCATTCGGGTTTTTAATCCACAAATAAAGCAACTCCTCTTTTCCAGCCCAGCGCTCCTCAACTCCCTTTAGAGCAGGCCCCGTCATATTCTGGTCCACCTTGTGACAAGAAGAACAATTTGCTTTAAATAATTTCTCGCCATCTTGGGCAGAAACCTCTCCAACACCTAAAAAAGCCACTACAATGAGGGCCGATAAAAATATATTAAAAGATCTTCTCATCTTTTCTGAAAACTGCATCATCTCTACAATTGAGCTTAGATAAATAGCCGCAAATTTTTGCACGAAAATAAGACAAAGGAGTACCGATATCTTGATTATGTACTGAAATTGTCAAAGCTATAAATAATTTAAAATGATTCTAAATAAGCGCCTCTAATGTCAAATGTGACCTAAACAAGAACCTTTATATCTTGACTAAAATTGAATTGCGATAGATTGAGTTGAAAGGAAAATAATGGTCTTAAATTTGCCCTATGATTAAAAGAATGTCAAAAACTATTTTACTCCTATTTATTAATTTGCTTTTTTGGATTTCAACGATTCATGGCCAGGATGAAGATGCTCAATTAAATGAACGGGTTTATTCCAGAGATTACCACTCAAATAAGGATTCTTTGAAGCAACAGAATAGAATCGGTAAAATAACGATCATCCAAGATGAACGAATTACAAAGCTCGACAACCTAAAAAGAGATTCTCCTGGGCTTCAAGATGGCTATCGCGTTCAAATATTCTTTGGCAAACGTAAAGAAGCGTTAAACCAGAAAGCAAAATTCACCGAAAATTACCCCGAGATTCCTGCTTATATTTCCTATTTAGCTCCCAATTTCCGCCTGAGGCTGGGAGATTTCCGCACTCGAACAGAAGGAGAAAAACTCAAACATGAAATTGACTCTCACTATCCAGGATGTTATCTTGTTAAAGATAAAATAGAGTTGCCTTCCTTAGAAAAGGATGAACCATTACAAGAGGAAGATTCAAAAATGGACTAGTCGGCGAGCGTTTGCTTCACTTCTACCTCTTCGTAAGCTTCAATGACATCGCCTTCCTGAATATCGTTGAACTTGTTCACGTTCAAACCACATTCGTAGCCTTTGGTCACTTCTTTGACTTCATCCTTGAATCGCTTCAAGCTTCCCAGTTCTCCGCTGTATACCACAATTCCATCTCGAATTACGCGGATCAAATTGTTTCGACTCAGCTTTCCGTCGGTCACGAAGCAACCTGCAACGGTCCCAATTTTTGAGATTCTGAATGTTTCTCGTATTTCGGCATTTCCAACGATCTTCTCTTCGATCTTGGCCGAGAGCATACCCTCCATGGCATCCTTGATCTCCTCGATCGCGGCGTAGATAACGGAGTAGATTTTGATTTGAATCTCTTCTTTCTCTGCAATTCGCCTTGCACCGCTCGATGGACGTACTTGGAAGCCGACGATAATCGCATCAGATGCTGTCGCCAAAAGAACGTCGCTTTCGGTAATCTGACCCACAGCTTTATGAATCACATTTACCTGAATCTTATCGGTAGAAAGTTTTTGTAGCGAATCGCTCAATGCTTCTACAGAACCGTCCACGTCACCTTTAATGATCACGTTAAGTTCCTTAAAGTCTCCTATCGCAATTCGACGACCAATTTCATCGAGAGTGATGTGCTTATGAGTACGAACACCTTGCTCACGCAACAATTGCTCGCGTCTTGTAGCAATATTTCGCGCCTCACGTTCGTCTTCCATTACATGGAATCGGTCACCCGCATTCGGGGCACCGCTCAATCCAAGCATGGATACTGGAGCTGAGGGTCCAGCTTCTTTGATGCTTAGGTGACGCTCGTTCATCATGGCCTTTACACGTCCTGTGTATTGACCAGCCAAAACAACATCGCCAACTTTCATGGTTCCAGCTTCAACGAGCAAAGTGGTTACATAACCTCTTCCCTTATCAAGAGTAGATTCAATTACAGTACCAATGGCTCTCTTATTGGGATTGGCCTTGAGGTCCAAGAGTTCTGCTTCGAGGAGAACCTTGTCGAGAAGTTCGTCAATATTGGTTCCCTTCTTGGCTGAAATGTCTTGACTTTGGTATTTACCACCCCAGTCTTCGACCAAAATATTCATCTGCGCCAGTTGTTCCTTGAGTTTCTCAGGGTTGGCATCTTGCTTATCAATCTTGTTAAAAGCGAAAATCATTGGGATACCCGCGGCTTGTGCGTGATTAATGGCCTCTTTTGTTTGAGGCATCACGTCATCATCAGCAGCTATTACGATAATGGCCAAGTCGGTGACCTGAGCCCCTCGAGCACGCATGGCGGTAAACGCCTCGTGACCTGGAGTATCAAGGAATGTAATTTTCTTCCCCTCACCTATTTCAACGCTGTAAGCTCCAATGTGCTGAGTAATTCCTCCAGCCTCACCAGCTATTACGTTCTCTTTACGAATGTAATCGAGCAACGACGTCTTACCGTGATCTACGTGTCCCATAACGGTAACGATAGGTGCACGCATTTCGAGATCTTCGGCCTTATCCTCCTCCATCTCAATGGACTCCTGAATGTCGGCAGAGGTAAATTCAACATCGTAAGAAAATTCCTCGGCAATGACGGTCAAGGTTTCAGCATCGAGACGCTGATTGATCGAGGCCATGATTCCCAATGACATGCAGGCTGAGATAACCTCGTTAGAACTTACATCCATCATTGAAGCCAAATCGGCTACGGTCACGAACTCTGTAAGTTTTAGAAGTTTCGACTCTTCTTGCTCTTGCTGAAGTTTCTCTTCGGCACGCGTTCGGTGCTCATCTCTCTTGAGTCTTCTGTTCTTAGCTCCTTTGTTCTTTCCAGATCCACCTTGCAGTTTTGCAAGTGTCTCTTTCAACTCTCTATCAATATCGGCTTGACTCACCTCGCGGCGATCGCCAGCTCTTTTGGGTTTTGCTTTGTTCGCAACGGGCTTGCTTACATCAACCTTATCCGGGCGCAGACGCTTTCTTTTTCTTCTACCTTTTTGGGTATCCTTGTCAGGGTCAGTGCTGATAACTGGCTTTTTCTTCGGTCTTCTTTCAGGAAGATCGATCTTACCAATTACAGTGGGCGCAGCAAGCTTCTGGACATTCGTACGAATGGTATTGTCTTCTTCTTTTTGTGCCTTTGCTTTCTTCTCTGCTTCTGCTTTCTCTGCGGCTGTAAGTTCTACAGGCTTCACTTCTTCTGCTACAGGTGGTGCAGCTTCTGCTTTCCCCTCTTTTGAATCTACAGAAACCTCAGCTACAGGCTCTTCTTTCTTAACTTCGACTTGATTATCAACCTTTTCCTCGACTTTAACTTCTACTTTGGCTTCAACCTTCTCTTCTATTTTCTCCTCTACTTTCTCTTCTTTCTTAGGGGGCGCAACTTCTTGCTTCTTGTCCTTATTCAGGTCAATTTTACCAACCACTGAAACTCCTGGCTTCGCTTTTACTTCGGTCTTAAAAATATCATCAGTAGAACCTTGCACATTTTTAATGAGCAGCTCTTCTTTATCTTCTTCCCTTTCTTTGTGCTCTACTCTCTCTCTCTCTAGGGTAACAGTCTCCTTATTGGCCGTGACCTTTCCAGCAGTCTTAGCTTTCTCCTTAAGTTGCTTTGAGTCTTGAAATTCATTCACTAGAATTTCATAGGCAGCAGGCTCAATTTTAGCATTGGGCTTGCTCTCTATCTGAAAACCTTTGTCCGCTAAGGTGTCAACAATGGTTTGAATTCCAACGTTAAATTCCTTGGCGGCTTTACTTAGTCGTACCGATGCTTTGCGTATTGGCATATAAAATTATCGGGGTTTCTGCGAAGTTAAAAAAAAGCGCTATTAGGCTCTAATCTAATTCTTCGCTCAAAATTTTCATTATTTCTTTGACGGTTTCTTCTTCCAGGTCAGATCTCTTCACCAACTCCTCGGGAGCAAGATCCAGCACAGCTCTCGCGGTATCCAAACCAACCTTCTTCAATTCGTCGATGATCCAGCTGTCAATTTCATCTGCAAACTCTTCCAAATCTACATCTTCATCTTCTCCTTCAGAGTCGCGATAAACGTCAATTTCAAAACCTGTCAGCTTTCCAGCCAACTTAATATTATGACCTCCCTTACCGATGGCAAGTGAGACTTGATCTGGCTTTAAGAATACTTCAGCTTTCCGTCCATCTATTTTGATGCTAGTAATCTTGGCAGGGCTCAATGAGCGCTGAATGAGCAATTGATCATTCGCGGTGTAGTTGATCACATCGATATTCTCGTTTTTCAATTCACGAACAATACTGTGAATTCTAGAACCTTTCATACCCACACAAGCTCCTACAGGATCAATGCGGTCATCGTAAGATTCAACGGCAACTTTGGCTCTTTCTCCAGGAACACGTACAATCTTCTTAATGGTAATCAATCCATCAAAAACTTCGGGAACCTCCATTTCAAAGAGCCTCTCCAAGAATTCAGAGGCCGTTCTCGATAAGATAACCACTGGATTGTTGTTGCGCATCTCAACTTTGGCAACAACGGCTCTAACCGTGTCTCCTTTTTTGAAATAATCGCTAGGAATTTGCTCCGACTTGGGTAAGATCAATTCATTTCCCTCATCATCAAGCAAAAGAATTTCACGTTTCCAAACTTGGTAAACCTCACCTGCTATGATTTCGCCAACTCTTGCGATGTACTTATTATATAGACTATCTTTTTCGAGTTCAATAATCTTTGAAACAAGATTTTGACGCATCGATAATATGGATCTTCTGCCGAAGTGATCCAACTTGATTTCTTCCGTAGCCTCTTCACCTACTTCAAAATCAGGTTCAATCTTTACGGCGTGAGAAATAGCTATTTGTGCATTCTCATCTTCCACCTCACCGTCTTGAACGATCTCGCGGTTACGCCAAATTTCCAAGTCACCCTCATCTGGGTTTATGATGATGTCGAAGTTATCATCCGTCCCGTGTTTCTTGATGAGCATATTTCGGAAGACATCTTCCAAAATGCGCATCATCGTTTCACGATCGATGTTTTTAAACTCTTTGAACTCGGTGAACGAGTCGAACAAATTTACATTGCTCATGTGCTGTT
>JBLIEU010000036.1:0-22462 GCA_047633195.1 Cryomorphaceae bacterium
GAATACCGTTTTGAGTTTGATGGTTCTGCACTTCCTAGCGGAGTGTACATCTACCGTTTAACAACTCAAAACGAAGTACTCATTGAAAAGTTCATGATATCTAGATAAGCGTAAAACACCTAGATTTAAAAAACAATGCCCTGCGAACTATTTCGGGGGCTTTTTTTTCGCTGTGTTTTAAGAAAAGTCTGCATTCTCGTTGTATCATTCACTCGAATCTACCATCCCCAAAAAATCCCTTATGGTAAAAACCCCTCTCTTCTCAGGAAAAATCTTAAAAATATCAGGGTTTTACCTGTAGCGGTTTCCGTAGAGAGTATTTACTTTTGAATCAACCATTGACCCAAGGCAGGTCTGTGAGACTTTCCTGCAAATACAACGATCAGGGTTTCGCAACTAGAACACGCCCTTCTACTGAGAGTAGAGGGGTTTCTTATTTCTAAATCACATCAGTCCGCTTTGTGTGGAGAGGAAACAAACTCTTTTTTTGACCTCTACCAGAGGTCAAAATTCTTATCCGCTAGAATCATTTTCGACAAGGGAGAACATAGTATCGACAACACCTCCAATTTTTGTCTCACTTCAGAAGGCTTCTCGATTTCTCCATGCGGATGCCGTGATACCTGCGCACTCACCTTAGAAAAATCAAACCAAGTGACAAACAATTGACAGTGGAATTCAGAAGAATCTGGAAAGCTATATACTGCTGCCTCTTAACGACAGAATGAGAAAGGTTCATCGAGAAATTTACAGTTACTAGATAGGTAGCCGATTATTCACCAATAAATTGATAAAACCTGTTTGCAAAATGAAAACGGCTTTTTTTTGGGGCCGTGTCTCCTCAATTTTGGAAGTGGGCTTCCAGAGTGTTCTCATTTGTAGGCTTCAGATAACTATCGAAAAAATCACGTGGAATATAGGTAGCCCTCCCCGAACCTCACGCTAGACCTTTCCGGGCAAACCAGCTTTAAGATCTTCGATTAGCAACATGAGTTTTTCAATGGTGACATGCTCCATGATGACGACCTTGTACCAGTGGGGTGATTGATGATCGTCGGGCACTAAGCCAAATCGGGCCACGGTCTCAGCATTGACAAAGCTGCTGTGAATGGTAATGATGTTGGAGAACGGATGCCGGTAATATTCCACGCCTAGCAGACTGAGCTGGCTGCACATCCACTCGGTACGCTTCTGCAGTATGAAGACTTTCTCTTGCCAACCAAAAGGGCCATTTTTGACCAAGATCATCCAAACAGCAATTGCATTGGCACCCGACCGGCTGCCTATGATTGTATTGTCTTCGCCTGCTACGTATTTCGCTTCGCGGGTATTGACGTGCTGGATATACCCTTTTTTGATCAGGAAGATTCCTGTGCCATAAGGCGCTTGCGCCATCTTGTGCGCATCGAGGGTAAAAGAAGTAATGTGTTCATTTTCAAAAGTGAGCGTACTTGCCTCATTGGAAAAGGGGTAATAAAACCCACCGTAAGCGCCATCTACGTGAAGCTTGAAAGGACATGAGAATCGCAGCAGCGGATCAGTGTATGCCGCGGCATCATCTACCGAACCAAACATGGTGGTCATCATATTGCAGACGGCTATAAAGTACTTCTTCCCCTCTCCTTTTGCTCGGGCTATGGCTTCCTCTACCGTCTTGGTGCTCACCTTGCGGGTTTGGGAATCTACCTCCGCCTTATAGATACTTATGTTGAGTAGGTTGGCCGCTTTGTCCATGGAGTAATGGCTATCGTCACTGCATAGGATGGCAATATCTGAAGGTTGTGCCCCTTCTTCGTGTTCGAAGTAATTGCGGTAAATCCAGATGGCCTGAAGATTGGCTTCGGTACCACCCGAGGCCACGTAACCGTCTTGAGCTCCGGATTCACCCTTGAGTATATCTACGGCACAGATCTCGATCAACTCGCGCTCTATAGCTTGTGTTCCTTCAAAGAAGGATTCGGAGTGGCCCAGCGTATGGCAGCCTATGTGGTTGGGGTTTTGAATGAGGCTCGATATAAAGGGCGCGTCCTTGATAAAACCAGCATCTTGATTGAATACCTTCTCGTCGAGAAAAGATGCGGGAATGCCGATGACGGTCTGTTCATCGTAATTTACATTCTTATCAAGCGCGGCAAAGACAGTGGCCTTGATCTCTTCCTGCGATTTTTTCTTCCAAATACGATTCACCTTCCTCTGGAGTTCTGAATAGGCTGCGAACTTCGAGTCGCTTACCTGGGTGTTGTAATCCGATAAAGGTAAGGCTTGTGCGAAGAAGAATGACAGGTAGATTTCTGGGTTAAAAGGGTTGTGAAATGCGCAGAAAAATTCAAGAATACTTTCGTCATAGGTGGTTGGAGAAGATTGTCAATTCGAGTGGTTTTCGACGAAGGAGAAAAATGAATCGAGAACACGCAGAACAGTTTCGCCTAATAAATCAAGCTACTCTTCTTAGTGGACTTCGATGGGTCTATCAATCTTCCCTTTCAAACAGAATTAGCTCCACCTGTTTTCCTCTTGCAACAATTAATCTATGCTTGCTGGTTTCGCCTGCTTCTATCCATAGCCCGTCTCCTGTTTGGTATTGCTTCATTGTACCATTGAAGTCTATCGACATTTCACCGCTGATGACATAACCGATATGTCCATTGCGGCACCATTCTTCTTCCACAAAATGCTCGTCAAATCGAATTAACCTCAGTCTCGTTTTTCCATCAGAGTAGTTCTTTTCCAGCAGGCCTCTCCTGGGGTTTTCCCACTCTATAGAATCAAATTTTATCAGTTGTTCTTTCATGTGACTCATTGAGAATTAGTAATGAACGACAGCAACCGTGTAGATAAGACGTCGTAACCACCGCCTTTCCCGAAAAGGGTTTAAAAACAATAGCGACTTGAACAAGAGCTCAAATCGCTATTCATTAAACAGTTTGGTGGGGTTTCTATTGCACTGTACAAACACCGTTCATTTCCATCTAAGAGGTGACCAATGACTCTTTACGCTACAGTTCCTCGAGCAAGACTTCTTTTTTCTTGTCAAAATCTTCCTGGTTGATTATTCCTGAATCCAAAAGCTCTTTTAACTGCTTCAAACTATTTAAAGTTTGGACATTAAATTCACCATTTTTGTCAAGCATCTCATTTAGTTCCATATTTTCTTGACTGAGGGATGATATACTGTCATTGAGCGCAGCACTCATAAAAGAGTTATTGGCCTGTAGAGAATCAATTAACTCTGGCATTTGAGCTGGATTAAAATCACCATTGAAGACTTTTTCCGAAATCGCATCGTACATGATGGTGTAAGACGTATTGAGAGAATCGTGCATTGCCGAGAGATCTATTAGCGCATTTTGAATCGAATCTTTTTCTGTTGTGCAGCTCGTTAGACTTTCTTGCAAATCAGATTTGCTTTGGGCTTGGATTAAGGTTGCCGCAGTGAAGAACAATACGAACACGAGGGATAATTTAGTTTTCATGATTTTGGTTTTAGGTTATTGTTTTATCTGTTCGAAGGTACTTGTTGGTTAGCGCATATTTCATGACATAAGTCACTTTTCGTCAGCTAGATGAAATTTCAGTGAAAGTAATCACGACATGAGCCAGCCCTCGCTTTGAAATGGAAAACCTGCGGCTTAAGGCTGTTTAATATTTCTGATCATTAGCCAATAGATCGTGTACAATAGTCCTAGAATAATTGGTATCACTATAAAAATAGCACGTATCAATTCAGGACGAATAATAAAAAGTCCAATCATTCCTCCCATTGTAATAAGGCCTCCTAATCCTGGCCATTTCAAAGCAAGACTTAACCCGATCAGGGTGCTAATTGGAAAAAAGAGAAATGTGATGACCTCTACTGTACTTTGAAAACCATTTCCAGATTCATCGTCTCCTAAAACATGAGCTAGAACAAAGAATAGAATGAAAGCTAAAATCAGTGATCCTGAAATCCGAGCGATCCAACATGTGATAGTTGCGATTTTGTTTTGATTGACCACAGTACAAAGCTTATTAATTACCTAAAGGAAGTTAGGCAGTATCAGACCATAAATTGATGAACATAAGTTAAGAAATCCTTTGGTAAATCTCCTTCTGATTCGGCTTAGAGATTGAGCTTTTAATCCAACATATGACGCAATTAAGTATTGAGGTATCCTTTGTGTCAAGTTGGAATACTCACTGACAAATCTTTTATATCGCTCTTCATGATTCTGCATGTAGATTGCTAATAATTGATTTACCGTTACATCAAATCGGTGTTCGATAATAAGACGTCCTATGAAATTTTTACTTTTTGTGGAATTGAAAATTTTCTGAACACTTGTATAGTCAATGATGAGCAATTCGCAATTTTCGATAGCTTGTATATTCTGGATTGAGGCAGTCTTATTATTGAAGCTTTGATAGTCTGCAATAAACTCTACATACTTAGTAAATTCAAACGTTGATTTTTCATCTTCTTTGTAGACAAAATACCTCACAAGACCTTTTTCAATAAAACCTTTATACTAGTTCACTTCTCCCTCTTTTAAGAAAAAGTCACACTTTTAAGAGTCAGGGATTTAAAACTTGACCTTATAAGTTCTTCCTCTTGATTATCCGAATGGGCGATATTTGATTTGTCCATCACCTCTCCAGAAGCATCAATCGAGGATTGGTCCCCCTTGCTGGTGCATGCCAGCAATGTCAGAACTAGAATGAATGTTGTAAATTTTCGTGTCTTCAATGGGTATTGCTAACGTTAAATGTAAAATGCGTTTTGTAGATTTTTCAAACAGTGTGCGGAATTATATATTTACTTTTTTGCTTTTTCAAACTCCATCAAGCAGGCATCTAAAGGCTTTCCGTTTACATGAATGCATTCACAAAATTCAAATCCTGCAGTTTCCAACTCTGTATGAACAAATTGCTTTTTACAATCTGCTATTGAATTTCTAGGCATAGCTTCATAGCCAAAACGGGCTATTGCAATTGTTATTCCTACAATGATAAATACTCCAGTGAAAAATAGTACTGGAAATTTTTTACTATACTTTTTTGGCTTCTCTATTATTCCATAATTTGAAAAACTTTTGAATGGTAAAATATATTTTAACCTATCATAATTCCAAACAAGGATGTATAAATTGGCAAGAGCCATTAAAGGTGATGTTACAATAGAACCTTCAAAACGCACCGCGAAGGACAGTAGACAAATATTTACAATAATCGGAAGATAGAGCAACGCTCCAAGAGCTACAGTTCTAGGTATCAATAATAATACAGCAGCCAAGACTTGGGAAATCCCGATGAATGTGTAATAATATCCAGTATGATGTAAAGCTTCTAAATAGGCTCCCATTGGATGATTCATTGCTAATCCACTAGCGAATCTTTCACCAACAATTTTCACAATTCCTGCAACGATGAAAGCATATGCCAAGCTTAAGCGGCAAAAGATTGAAAATACCCAATACCATCTATTTCCTTTGATTTTGACATAGAACTGTTCGAATGTTGATAGACTGCTCAAATATTGATTTTTTTATGACCCATTTATCCAGATAATCTATACAGAGAACCCACTTACAGTGTTTAGCGCTCTCTTCGTTCCGCTGAAGCTTTGCGGAAGCCAGTATGAGCCTAGTTTTTTGTTTCTCTTCAAAATTAAAAGAATGAACCAGACTAAGCAATGAATATTGTTAAGGTCTGGAAGGGTTTAAGTCGAAGTTGCCTCTAAACTTAGCGTATTGCTAATAATAAGACCCAGTTCAGCAATTGCCCTTCACACAATCTCGCTCATTGAGCCAAAACACCAAATACACGAAATCCCCGCCCAGAGCGGATCTATCCGTTTATAAACGTTTATAAACGGATATAAACGTTTACTCTACGGCTAATTCTTCCGCCCTCCTACATCTTTGCCATGTCGATTGACAATCACCGCTCTCGGTACTGCGCAACTATCAAGAGCATTAATTCTAAGTACTAAATAATCAGTACCCATTACTAAACTTAAAAGTTGAAGAAATGTACACACTAGTTAACAAAGTTCAGCTAATCGGCCGCCTCGGCAACGATCCAGAAATCAAGGAAACCAAAAACGGCAAAAAGCTAGCCCGCCTCTCACTCGCCACAGACGAGAGCTATAGAGACGCCAAAGGAGAAAAGGTAGAAAATACCCAATGGCACAGACTCGTGGCTTGGGACCGAAACGCAGATCTCGCAGAGAAGTTCCTCAAGAAAGGTCAACAAATCGCCATAGAAGGAAGACTGATCACGGGAGTTTATGACGACAAAGAAGGCAATCGCCGCCATACTGTCGATATCAACGTGAACGACTTCATGATGCTCGGCAGCAAAAACCGTGATTAGGAAGTATAGAGTATTGGGTATGGTGCTCAGAGACAGGACTCAGTAATCTTCTAGGCAATTATCAGAATACCCAAACCTTAATACTTCACCGTATACCCAATACCCATTAACCTTTACAAACTTAAAAGTTGAAGAAATGAAAAACATGGTAAATAGAGTACAACTGATAGGACGCCTCGGAATGGATCCCGAAATGCGCAAATTCGATAACGGAACTACTATGGCACGAATGAGTCTCGCTACAGACGCAGGTCACAAAGATACCAGCGGTAATTATGTCAAAGACACCCATTGGCATACCCTAGTAGCTTGGGGAAAAATGGCCGAGCTCACGGAAAAAATGCTCACCAAAGGAAACGAAGTAGCCATAACTGGAAAGCTGGTGAACCGCTCTTACGAAGACAAAGACGGCAAGAAACGCTACACTACGGAAGTTCAACTGGTGGAGTTTATCAAAACCGAGAAGAAGCCAGCCTAATCGAGCAAATCTCAAACGTAAAAGCCCGCTGTTGAAAAACAGTGGGCTTTTTCATGTCGTCAACTTTCAATTCCTAAGTTGCTATTAACTACGTTTACTTCCAATCGAAGATCCAACGACTTGAAAAACCAACCTTCCTTTCACCTTCTGTTTATTCTTGCGATCAGTTTGATACTCGCGGCGTGTAGCGAAAGGACCACTTCCTCTGCTCGCGAAGCAAAATGGGGTATCATACCCAAACCGCAAAAGCTTATCGCATCAGAAGGTGCGCTCCACTTGAGCAATAACTTCACAGTTGAATCACCAGCTAGATTCGGAACAGCGGAGAAAGAACTGTCTTCTTTCCTCGCAGGAAAAACTCAATTGAGCCAAACAAATGCCGCGCATGCCAACGTGAAGATTTATCTCCTCATGGACTCCATGCGTTCGTTCAAAAACGAAGGCTACTCTTTGGAAGTAAACCAGGATGAAGTCAAGCTGACTTCCAATACGGAAGAAGGAATTCATCGAGCACTAGCCAGCCTCAAGCAATTGATTCTATTAAACGAGACAGACGGCTCCTACTTTTTGCCTTGTGTCAAAATTGAAGATTGGACAAGCTTTGAGCACCGCGGATTGCTCCTCGATTGCTCTCGCCATTTCTTCGAAGTAGACGTTATCAAAAAGTATATCGACTTGCTAGCCTTCTACAAAATGAATACCCTTCATTGGCACCTGACCGAGGACCAAGGTTGGCGCATTGCCATCGACAAATATCCCAAGTTGACAGAGATCAGCGCCTACCGCACTGAGGCCGATGGCAGTATTTACGGCGGATTTTATTCAAAGGAAGACATCAAAGAAATCGTCGCGTACGCCACCTCCAAACAGATTGAGGTCATTCCCGAAATAGAATTACCAGGCCACTCACTGGCCGCTGTGGCTGCATATCCGCACCTATCCTGTACAGGCCAATCTGTCCCCGTGGCCAATGACTGGGGCGTATTCAAAGAAATTTACTGCGCGGGAAATGACAGCGTATTTATCTTTCTCGAGGATGTACTTACGGAGGTCATGGAGCTTTTCCCTTCAGACTATATTCACATCGGTGGCGATGAAGCACCCAAAGTAAGGTGGGAAGAATGTGATAAATGCCAGCGCAGAATCAGCGAGGAAGGGCTGGCAGGTGCGGAGGAACTCCAAAGCTATTTTATCCGTCGAATTCAAAACTTCCTCAGCGAAAACGGAAAGCAAATCATCGGTTGGGATGAGATCCTCGAAGGCGGACTCGCCAAAGGAGCCCTTGTGCAATCGTGGCGGGGAATGGAAGGAGGAATCGAAGCGGTGAAGCACGGCAATCAAGCCATCATGTCGCCCACTTCTCACGCGTATTTTGACTATGGCTTGGACGCGATTGATTTAAAGAAGGTATACAGCTTCAACCCTATTCCCGCAGGTTTATCGAAAGAAGAACAAAAACTCATCATCGGTGGTGAATGCAATATGTGGACGGAGCATGTTCCCGACGAAAAGACCCTCGACAGCCGAGTGTTTCCAAGACTCCTAGCCATGGCCGAGGTATTGTGGTCAGATTCTACCTCACGCGATTATCCAGAATTTGCAGAGCGGGTTCAAACCCACTATCCGCTTCTCGAAAAGCACGGTGTTCAATACGGAAAAGAGTCAGTGGCGATGAGCCATCAAATGGAACTAGATGCTGGAGTAGCCTATCTGGAATTGATCCCCTTTTCCGAAGAGATTTCTCTAAAATACCAATACGACTGCTTGGATTTTGATAAAGTCGAGACCGAGTATACGACTCTTATTCCCATTCTAAAATCGGGAACCATCAGAATTCAACCCTTCAAAAACCAAAGACCATATGGCGATTCGATCTTTATACCTGTGTCAAATCACCGAGCGGTAAATGCTCAAGTGAATTACATTTCAGAATTCAGTGAATGGTATACCGCTGGCGGCGAAAGTGGACTGGTCGATGGTAAATTGGGAACGCTCAATTTCAGAGACGGCGCTTGGCAGGGCTTCTGGGGCGATGATCTCGAATGCACAATCCAACTTTACAGCGCATCTGAGATATCATCTGTAAGCGCTCATTTCTACCGGTACAACAATTCATGGATTTTTATTCCAACAGAAATGACTGTGGAAGTCTCGAGCGACGGAGAGAGCTGGAAGAGCTGGGGAACCGTTTCGAGCAATAACGATCCAAAACGGAGAGGAAAGTATATTCAATCGATTCAGATAAAATCAGCTGCTCCCGAACAAGTTTCGTTTATTCGGCTTACCGCCAAAAACATCGAGAAAGTACCCGATTGGCATGAAGCGGCAGGATCAGACGCTTGGATTTTCATTGATGAAATAATTGTAGAATGACATTAGAAGTTTGCGTTGATACTTTTGAAGGTGCTGAACTCGCAGGGCGATTCAAGGCACATCGGGTGGAGCTTTGTTCGGGCCTTTCGGTTGGTGGATTGACCCCGAGTATTGGGATCATTGCAAAATGCGCCGAGGTCGTCGAAGTTCACGCGATGCTGCGCAATCGAGAAGGAGATTTTGATTACTCTTCGCGGGAGATCAAGATAATGCTAGATGATATAGACTTCTTGGCAAAAGCAGGCGCAAGCGGAATTGTATTCGGTTGCTTAACCGATCAGAACGAAATTGACTTTGAAGCAAATGCTTTGCTCATCAAAGAAGCCAAGGGACTAGGGCTGGAAACAACTTTTCACCGCGCTTTCGATTTCTGTGACAATCCCAAAGAATCGCTTGAAAAACTGATCTCTCTTGGATTTAACCGCCTGCTAACTTCGGGACAAAAGCCTAAAGCGATCGACGGAATTGACCTCATCAGAAATCTCGTGACATGGGCCGATGGACGAATTGAGATCATGGCGGGAAGTGGGGTAAACGCTTCCAATGCCGCCAAATTGGCAAATACGGAAGTCAGTGCTTTGCATTTCACCTCACATCAAAATATCGAAACGAAAGACTCCTTTGGAATGGGCGCGAAGTCCGTTCCTGACGAAGATAAAATGGCTTCCATCACAAGACTGTTCCAATGAGACGATTAATTCTATTCGCACTGCTCCTATGCTTAGGCGCTTGTCAATTGGGAAAAAAGGACTTGACGAAAAAGACCCAAATCTTAAATGAGGATTGGGAGTTTTCTGAACAAGGAGACAGCTCTGTCTACCCCGCAAAAGTGCCAGGTCAAGTCCACCTTGATTTGCTCTCAAACCATCTCATCGATGATCCCTTTTGGGAGGACAACGAATTGAAGCAACGCTGGATTGAAGAAGAGAACTGGATCTACAAGACCGAGTTTAAAGTTGACCGAAAAACCCTTCGAAACGAGAACATAGCAATCATCTTTGAAGGGCTCGACACCTATGCCGAGGTCTTTCTCAATGGAGAGAAAGTACTAACAGCCAATAACATGTTTAGGACGTGGACGATCGATGCAAAGCCTTTCCTGAAAAGAGGAATGAATGAGCTGCGAGTCGTCTTTGAATCACCCATCAACCACGACCGAGGAGTTGTTCTGAATTACCCTCATGAACTTCCTTCGGGAAACGAGACTGCCGATATTCCTCTAAAAGTAGCTGCATTTACCCGCAAGGCAGCCTACCATTTCGGTTGGGACTGGAGCCCGCGGTTCGTTACATCTGGAATATGGAAGTATGTGAAAATCGTGACCTGGAATAAAGTCCGAATAAAGAATGCCTACACGACTACCCTCTCGGCTGATCGGGAGATTGCACATATGCGCACTCAAATAGAGGTTGAAGTTTCTGAAGCGGGAACGTATGAGGTTCTTCTAAAACAAAAAACAAAGATTGTAAATCTCAAAGTTGGTTTGAATACCATCGTGCACAATTTTGATATTCATAAGCCAAAACTTTGGTGGACGAATGGTTTGGGTGATCCCAACCTCTACGCTCAGAAAATCATACTTCGACTCGATAAGACCGTTCTGGATTCTATCACCGATGCGTATGGCGTTCGCATAATCCAATTGATCAATGAACCCGACAGCATTGGGACCTCTTTCTATTTCAAACTGAACGGCAAGTCTGTTTTCATGAAAGGTGCCAATTATATCCCTCAAGATGTTTTCCTTTCGCGAGTGACTCCTGACAAATATCAATCGCTAATCCGTGCCGCTAAAGAGGCCAACATGAATATGCTTCGGGTTTGGGGTGGCGGTATTTACGAGCAAGACCTCTTTTACGATCTCTGCGATCAAAATGGGATATTGGTTTGGCAAGACTTTATGTTCGCGGGCAGTCTCTATCCCGATGACGAGAAATTCAAAAAGAACATCACGGCAGAAGTCACCGAAAACATCAAGCGCCTCCGATCCCACCCTTGTATTGCTCTTTGGTGCGGCAACAATGAGATTGAGGTAGCTTGGAATAACTGGGGGTGGCAAGATCAATACGGCTATTCAGAGCAAGATTCCATCGAGATTTGGAACAACTATATTTCGATCTTCCATGAGCTCTTGCCCAAGCTAGTTGCGGAATACCATGCTGGTGCATCATACACCAGCACCTCTCCTTTGAGCAATTGGGGCACCGCCGAAAACTTCGACCACAGCTCCATGCATTACTGGGGTGTGTGGCATGGTCGAGAGCCTTTTGAGAAATTCAAAACCAACGTGGGCCGATTTATGGTGGAGTATGGTTTTCAATCGTATCCCAAAATGTCGACTCTACTCACCGTCATGGATGATACTAGCTTGAGTCTCGATTCTCCCTTGATGGCGCATCGGCAAAAAAGCTACATAGGAAATGGGTTGATTTTGGATCAAGTAAATCAACATTTTGATTCGCCGAAGAGCTTTGAAGAATTCGTTGACTTAAGTCAAAAGACCCAGGCCTTGGGAATGCAGATGGCCATCGAGGCGCATATGTCCAATCAACCGCATTGCATGGGCACGCTATTCTGGCAATTCAATGATTGCTGGCCAGGACCGAGTTGGAGTGTGATCGATTATTATGGAAATAGAAAAGAGGCTTATCAGGTCGTAAAAGACGAATTTTCAAAAAAATAGCTGCTAGCTTTTAGCGGTCGACAAAATTCAAATCAAAAAAGTTTCAAGAAAATATCCCAAATTAGCTGGTAGCCGGAAGCTGGCAGCCAACCTCTAAAGGCAAAACTTCACTAATATCCCTATTTTTGCCCTCAATTATTCAATCCCGACAATTTGAAATACCGCAAACTCAACCTCAACGAACTCGAAGGCCTGCAAGAAGACTTCGTACACTTTCTTTCTGCCAACACCGTAACCGCCGATGATTGGGAAATGATCAAACAAGCCGACGCCAATCTCGCGGGAGAGATGATCGAAGTTTTCTCGGACATCGTCTGGGAGAGGATACTCGCAAAGATCACATACGTGAGGCTGGTAAAGCGGGAAATGATTCGCGTCATGTATTTCGGGGAGGAAAAAGTGGAAATGATTCAACTCAAAATCGAAGATCCAGATTTCGATTTTTCCAATCCCGATCAAATTCGGAGCATTGCCGAAGGCACTGCCGACTTGAAATCATTAGACCCTGAAATGATCAAGGGAACTAAGACCTATTCGAAATCGAGGGATCTCGAATTATTTATGGCATTGGAAGGTGGCAATCAACCTACTGATGAAGTCTTTTGGCGGGCTTTTAAGTCGATGGCTCCAGAAGAATAGCAGCACATTATTATTCAAAGTGCTCCTCGATTACTTTCAATGCGGGTTTACGTTGCGGCGTGTACGAGGCATCACCATGTCCGCCTGCTTCCTCAAAAAACCGCCACTTCCAGATAAAGCCTCCAGCCATCCAGGGCTCTTGCCAAACGGATTTGAACAATGCTTGAAACGCTACAGATTGAGCCACGGGCTCATAAGTTGCTCTTCCATGTTCCCACGGCTTTTCAGTCGTTTTCTCTACACTTCGGTATCCAAATTCAGTAAAGAGAATAGGCCTTTGGACATCCAGGCTCACCGCCGATAACTCCACACTTATATCGTTCCAAACGGTTGTTAATTCCGCCTCTGTCGGTGTATCTTCCTCTGAAAGGGGGAAATAGGCATTCACGCCGATATAGTCCAACTTATCCCAAAAAGTGATGGAGGTGTATTCATCCCAATTGGCAGCATAAGTCAACTTGCCAGCGTAGACTTCTCGAATTTTACCGATCAATTCTTCAAAATACGCTGGGTGCTCGATCGTGAGTTTTTTGTATTCGGTGGCCAAACAGAATATCTCAACATCCAGACTATCTGCTAATCCAGCGAAGTCGAGGGTGAAGGCGCTCATGGATTCTTGCCATGCATCCATATCATCTGGGTAGAAATCGCCCACCCACATTCGAGGTATCCACACTTGCGGTTTCAGCATTACTTTGAGCCCCTCAGCTTTTGCCGATTGAATCAACTCTGCCGCACCATCGAAACGCTCGCCCCACCACTGAGAATCGGAATTATACACCACCTGAGACTGCCCAGGCATGGTATATCCGTAGGGAATTACCGCGACCCACTCGGCATTGACATCGGCAATGGCCTTCATCTGATTTTGCTCCACTTTCATAGGCGGAGACTCTAGACAAAAGCCTTTCACTTTGGCGTTGTGTTCAGAAGTTGCCGAACATCCCGAAAGCACCATTGCATGTCCTAGGATGATCCAATAGAAAAATGAGTTACGAAACCTACTGACTGCTTGATTCTTAATGGTGTCCTGAATTAGTGCGTCCAACAATATTATGAGATGATGCATTGAAAGTAGGGATAAAATCCACTTATTAAGCAAACTAAACCCGCTATACTTCCCAGCGGTGGTTATCTTTTTAAAACGATTCAATCAACTTTAGGCACAGCCTTTGCCAAAACAAGCTAAATTTAAAACCATGAAAAATCTACTCCTTCTATCCGCTGCCTTATTTCTATTTGCTTTAGCGGAAGCGCAAACCTCTACTCTAAAAGTAAAAGGTGAAGCAACGGTAAAAGCGATACCAGCCTTGATGAATGTGAACATTCCGCTTCAAGCTAAAATGGAAACCTACGAGGCTACTTCTGATGACTTGACCAAAACCTACAATGATTTAAGAGCTGCTTTGGTGAAAGCAGGTATCGATGAAGAGGAGATCAAGTCGAACTCGATGAATATCAATCCTGAATATCAATATTTAAATAGGGAGCCAAAGCTAATTGGTTATATAGGCTCAATAAGACTTTCCATCGAACTCGATCACAATCAGGAGAACATGAATGCGATCGTAAACACGCTGAAAGATGAGGCTTTCAACTTTGGCTACAACCTTTCATTCAGTTTATCAGAAGAGCAAAAAGAGACCTTGCTAGAAGAAGCGCTGACGAAAGCAGTAAAAGACGGAGAGCGAAAAGCGTCCATTTTGGCGAAAGCCTTAGAGGTAAGAATTGTTGCGTTGGAAGAAGTCAATCATGGCTACATGAGCGATGGCCCCGATGTATTTCAACCGATGATGAGATCGGAGGAAGCATACCAAATGAAGTCAGATGGTGGACAAGAACTTACTTTGAACCCAAGTGAGATAGAAATTCGAAAAGAAATAGGGCTCATCTGGAAAGTGGCGAAATAAATTCGGTAATCCATAAAGATCGCTTTTATGCCTGCAGCTTGGTCTAAGGAGTTGGTATCAAACTTTCTTGCCCAGCCTCTCAACTTAAATCGCAAACTCTATTTGAATAGCGAATTGTAGTAATTTACTACAGCTGTGCCTTTGGGAGAAACCCCTCCATACATTGGATGAGTATCTGCCATGGGATTTCCGTTTCGGTAGTCATGGTAGAGCACTTGATCCATCACATAATCGCCCTTTCGGAGATGAGAAATCACCTCTTGAATATGTCTTACTGATTCGGCGGGATGATCTTCCATCGGCACTGACGCGTCGAGTACGCCAAGCTCCGTAATGGCGATCGGCATATTGGCTGGTAAAGCCCCTCGAAGTCGATCAATCTGCGCGTAATCATACGACTTGGTATAATCCTTTTGGTAAAGATGCAGCACCGCACCAAACTTTTGGGGGCCATCGTGATTACTGACATAATCAATCATATGCTCATTCCAACCCGCATAGCGATCTCCTCCCATTTTTGTCTTTTTGGCTGGAGCAAATATTAGATAATAAGGAAGCTGCAGCGAATCAAGGTGATTATAAAATGCAGGTAAGATTTCATCTGTATAGATTTTCTCATCCACCCTTCTGGTCACTTCGGGCTTACTCATGTCGGGCTTAGAGAACTTGGGTAGATAATACTCCGTCATCATCTCCAAAAACTCAAACTTGGCTCCTTTTTCTTGCCACCTCCTGATGATGGCCAATTGATTTTCGGGAGTGTCGTTCCCGTTCACATCGTAGACCATGGTATAACCATATTTCTCTTGAAGATCCGTCCAAAGCTTCATTTTCGCATCGGGCCAGTCATGTGCAAAATCCTTTTGGGAACGGGTACCTCCTGGAATACGGAGAACCACATTCTCAAATACACTCTCGTTCAATTTTGCAAATAGCTGATCGGCAAAAACCGTTTGCTGAGTGATCTTGTAACTGGCTTTGCAATTGAAGCCCACTTTGGGCAACCCCTCCTTATTCTGAACTATCTCGCCTGTTGCCTTTGATTGCTGGCTTGTTGGGTTTTGCGAGGAGCAATTCCAAAACAATCCGATAGCTAGAAGAATTAAATCAAATCTCATTTTGACAAATTGGGACTTTCGGTGATCTCTTCTTCTTTATCAGGAGCGATTCCGCTTTTCGCAAGAATACGTTTTATCAAAGGGCCGATGGTGAGTCCCTGACCGATGATCGAGAAGACTACAATGACGTATGTCATGGTGAGGAAAAGCTCGCGATTCATCTGCGGCTCGAGCGATAGAGCAAGGGCAATTGAAATTCCTCCTCTTATTCCACCCCAAGTGAGGATGATATCCGTTCGGGGAATGAAATCCAGCTTTTCCTTGAAAAGGGCTACTGGGCCTGATATGGCGAGATAGCGCGCCAACAGAGTAATCGGAATAGCCAATAGTCCAAATAGAATGTATTGGCCATCCAAGGCTACTATCAGTAATTCGAATCCGATGAGCACGAACAGTAAGGCATTTAAGAACACATCAACCAACTCCCAGAACTTGTCCACGTAAAGTCTCGTCTCCTTTGACCAAGCCACCTCTGGTGAGCGATTGCCGATAAACAAGCCAGCAACTACTACAGCTAAAGGTCCTGAAAAATGCAACCAACCCGCTAAACTGTAAGTTCCCATAACTAGAGCTAGAGTGATGAGTACTTCGGTTTCGTAATGATCGATGGATCGCATGAGCAAAAAACCGAGATAGCCTGCCAGCAGCCCAAGAGCTACACCTCCGCCGATTTCCTCCAAGAACATTAGCCCTATTTCTCCAATCGTTATCGACTCTATTCCTTTTTGAGCAATAGCGAAAATCACTAAAAAGACCACTACCCCGACCCCATCGTTAAAGAGTGATTCACCCACAATCTTTGTTTCTAGCTTTTTAGGAGCCTTTGCGGCTTTGAGAATTCCCAAGACAGCAATCGGATCGGTGGGGCTAATAAGCGCTCCGAAAAGCAAACAGTAAATGAAATCTATCGGGTAATCGAAGAGAAAAAACATGCCGTAAACGAACCCTGCAATCAAGAATGCCGAAATGATCACTCCTCCCGTAGCCATTAAGGCTATTGGGCCACGGTGCTTCTTTAGACCATCTAAATTGGTATGAAGCGCTCCAGCGAAAAGCAGAAAACTCAACATGATATCCAGAAGTACCGTTTCGAAATCAATCGAACGCACGAGCAATTTCGCCTCCATTAAGACCTCTTTATCAACCACTCCTATTAGTACAATGATCAGCGTGAAGACTATCGCAATGATCATGAGACCAATGGTAAAAGGAAGCTTTAGAAACTTTGTATTGATGAAAGCAAAAACTGCTGCCAGAACGGTAAGAACGACTACGATATTAAAGATATCCATGGGAGAAAGTTTACGCGGTTCGAATATACATTTCTCATGGAATTGGGTACTATACTCGGAGAATTCATGAATGATAAAAGTCATCTTTTTTAATCGGCTGATCAGCAGTAATTTCGCAGACAGAAAAAAGATTCGCCATGCGCCATAAATCAGCTGAGACACCCATTATTTCTGCCGCCGAAGCGGTAAAGCACATTTACTCAAACCAGCGAGTATTCTTACACAGCGTCGCCATGACGCCCCACACGCTCATTCAGGCGCTCTGCGACAGAGCTAGTGAGTTGAGAAAAGTAGAATTGATTCATATCCACACTGAGGGCGTTGCGCCTTATGTGGATGAAAAATATGCCGATTCATTTAGACACAACGCTTGTTTTGTCGGGGCCAATGTGCGAACGGCAGTGCGGGAAGGAAATGCAGATTATATACCTGTTTTCCTGAGCGAGATGCCTTATCTGTTTAGGCAAGGTATTCTACCGATTGATGTGGCTCTGATTAGCGTCTCACCTCCCGACCAGCACGGATACTGCTCTTTGGGTTCATCCGTAGACATTACCATGGGAGCTTTAGAGTCGGCCAGGCTGGTTATTGCCGAAATCAATCCGAATGTGCCACGCACTCATGGAGATGGCTTTATACACTTTGGTGAAATAGACTACGCCGTTGAAGTGAACACACCTTTGCATGAGGTAAAGGCACGTCCTTTCACAAATGTGGAGGAGCGGATAGGTCAATACATAGCTGGAATGATCGACGATGGTGCCACTCTGCAGATGGGCATTGGTGCGATTCCCGATGCGGTATTGAGTCAGCTGATGCATCACAAAAGACTCGGTGTTCACACGGAGATGTTTTCCGACGGATTGATCGATCTCGTGGAAAAGGGTGTAGTAACTGGCGAAGAGAAAAAAGTACTCCCAAACTTGGTGACGGCTTGCTTCGCCATGGGTAGCAACAGACTTTATAAGTTTATCGACGACAACCCAATGGTGGTTTTTAAAGATGCGGCTTACACCAACGACACTGCAATTATTCGCAGAAATCCGAAAGTAGTCGCGATCAACTCGGCCATTGAAATTGACATTACAGGTCAGGTCTGCGCCGACTCCATCGGTTCTTTGCAGTATTCGGGTGTGGGTGGGCAAATGGACTTCATTCGTGGGGCATCGCTCTCTGAAGGTGGAAAGCCGATTATTGCGATGCAATCAGTGACTGGAAAAAGTGCCTCTAAGATTGTTCCCTTTCTGAAAGAAGGTGCCAGCGTGACCACCACAAGAGCTCACGTTCACTACGTAGTTACCGAATGGGGGGTGGCTTTCCTTTACGGCAAGAACCTGAGACAACGTTCGAAAGCCTTAATTGAAATCGCACATCCAGATCATCGTGAGGAATTGGAAAGAAGGGCTTTTGAGCGATTTAAACATTGGTAGTTAATCCATAATCGGTGTCAACTCATATCCGCGCTCTCGCAAAAGAGTGATGACTCCTTGCTCTCCACCCAGGTGAGCCGCACCCACTGCAATAAAGAGTACCTTCTCTCCTACTCGAGTTTCTAGTCGCTCTGCCCAATTTTTGTTTCGGTCATAAAGTAGGAACTTCATCTCTTCTTCGCTACCCATGTATTCAGCAGTGGTGGTGTAGAGTGCATTTATTTCTTCCGCCTTGTACTGGGCTAACATATCGGCAAACAGCTCTTTCATCTCATCGCTATTCTCCACCATATCCATGAGGTCTTCTGCTTGATCGGCATAAGGTATGCTGTCAAACACCGCCATTTGATCTTCAATAGACTCCAATCCCGAAACGGGCATTTCGCGGGCTGCAGCCATCGACATCAATGTCATCTCAAAACTTGCTGGTGCATTGCCTACATGTTCAGAGATCATCATCGTAGCAACCATAAACGGCTTAAATCCATTCATCATTGCCAAGGGAGGAGCGCCCGCTATGCTTTTTAGTTTCTTGGAAAGCATCTCGTATTGCTCCTCCGTCAAAAGCTGATCGAGCGTCATGCCATCACTCATATTCATCATTTGAAACATCTTGGTTTGAAGCGCAGGGTCGGTCATATCCATTTCCATCACCAGCTCGTCGCTATCGCCAATAGCTTCCTTCACTTTTTCATCCAGCTCAAAATCAGCTTTTGGCAAAACGTGTAACGTCCCGAATATATAGGAGGGTTTCATTCCTTCTTTCTCCACTTTCCACAAAAGGGAATTGGACAAATCTTGTGAGAAGGAGAAAAGGAAAAAGAAATTTGAAAGGAGGATTAGCAGATATTTCATAGTTTCAGATTGAACATCAAATATCTGAACCAATTAAATGGTAACCAAAAAAACTGAAAAGATCGCTTTTGAAATATCCCTCCTTAAGTGTAAATTTGACACTAATCATGTCTAACCTCATTAAATCTCTTCTGATGAAGTCTTTCTATTCGGTATTCTGTGTCGTCTTGTTTACGACAATTTCTTATGCACAGGTCACCATCTCCCCTGCATTCCCTTCATTGGATGAATCAATTACGATAGCGTACAACGCAGCTGATGGCAATGGTGCATTGCTTGGAGTATCTCCTATCTATATGCATTCAGGAGTTATCATTAATGGTGAATTGGGCTGGCAAAACACTCAAGGAAACTGGGGTACAGCTGACCCCAATGTGGCCATGACCCAATCAGGCCCAAACAATTGGACAAAAACATTGACCATTTCAGATTTTTATGGGGTATCTCCATCAGAAAGTGTGCTTCAGCTCGCAATGGTATTCAGAAATGCGGATGGCACGCTGGTAGGCAGAACTGAGACGGAATCAGATATTTATGTAAATGTCGTTGAAGGTCTTCCTGAAATAATGGATCCGCCTGCAGGAGTTACTGATGGGATCAATTACATTTCAGACACTTCCGTAATTCTTCAGTTGGTGGCGCCCTTCAAAGACTACGTGTATGTGATCGGAGACTTTAACGGTTGGGATCGACAGCTCAATTATTTCTGCAAGAAAACAACATCCGGTGATCGCTGGTGGGTTCAAGTAGATGACCTGACACCAGGCGAGGAATACCGATTCCAATACAGCATCGACGATGAAGACTTGAGAGTTGCAGATGTTTATGCCAAGAAAATTCTAGATCCATTCAACGATCAGTTTATCGGGGATAACCGCTACCCTAACTTGATTGATTACCCGCAAGGAGAAACGACCAATATTGTTTCTGTGCTTCAGACCGATCAGGCAGAATACCAATGGCAAGACGATAACTTCCAAAGACCTCCGATTGACCGCTTAATCATCTATGAGCTTTTGGTGCGGGACTTTACAGAAGAAGGAACCTTTCAAGCGGTGATCGATACCCTGGATTACTTAGATCGCTTGGGCATCAATGCCATCGAGCTTATGCCTGTTAATGAATTTGAAGGAAACGAAAGCTGGGGCTATAATTCCTCTTTCTTCTTTGCGGTAGACAAATATTACGGAACAAAGGAAGACTTGAAGATGCTGATCGATGCTTGCCACGACCGAGACATTGCGGTCATCATCGATGTGGTATTGAATCACTCTTTTGGTCAGAATCCACAAGTGAGAATGTACTCTGAAAACGGAGCAGCGGGACCTCCTACTGCTGAAAACCCATGGTTCAACACCCTCGCAAGGCACCCCTTTAGTGTTGGTTACGATTACAACCACGAATCCCCTTATACACAGGGGTTTGTTAAACGAGTTTTACAGTACTGGGTAGAAGAATTTCACATCGATGGATACCGTTTCGACTTGAGTAAGGGTTTCACCCAAAACAATACTTTGGGAGATGTAGGTGCTTGGAATGGGTACGACCAAAGTAGAGTTGACAACTGGATTAGAATACGCAATGACATACACGAAATTGACGATCAGGTTTACTTGATTCTAGAACATCTTGGAGACAATCCCGAAGAAACAGCTCTCGCCAATCTTGGCTTTATGCTTTGGGGAGGACAACATGCTCCATTCAAACAGGCTGCATTGGGCTTTCCTTTCGGACAAGACTTTTCTCAAGCGAGTTACCAAGCGCGAGGCTGGAACTTCCCCAACTTGGTGAGCTATGCCGTGAGCCATGATGAAGAGCGATTGATGTATGAAAATCTTCAAAACGGCAATTCGTTCAATCCCGATCACGACCCGAAAGACTTGGAGACAGCATTGGCAAGACAAGAAGCCATCCATGCTTTCAACATCCCGCTCTTAGGGCCAAAAATGTTCTGGCAGTTTGACGAGTTGGGTTATGACTTTAGTATAAACTACTGCAACGACGAATTGATTGATCCCAGTTGCCGCACCAGCAATAAGCCCGTTCGCTGGGATTATTACTTTGAACCCGCTCGACAAAGGCTATACAAGGTTTTTGCTGCTGTCAATAAGCTCAAGACTGATTATCCAGCTTTCGGTTCGAGCAACTTCAATTACGACGTCGGAGGCACTGGAAAGCGACTCATCATCCAACATGAATCGATGGACGTTGTGATCATTGGAAACTTTGACGTAGTTCCCATTAACATCGCACCAGGGTTTACTCAAACAGGAGTTTGGTACGACTACTTTGGCGGAAACGCCATCGTTGAAAACAATCTCAGCAATACATTTGAATTACAGCCTGGAGAATACCGCATCTACACAACGGCGCAACTTCCTACGCCTGATATAAGTGTCAATGCGGTGAACGTTACTTTCAGAGTAGATGTAAGTCAAGAGAATATCAATGCAGCGACCGATACGATCAGTCTTTCTGGTACATTCAATGGCTTTGAGAAACTGATGATGAACCCCATCGGGAATGGAGTTTATCAAACAACTCTTACGCTTGTTGAAGGTGAGCCGATTGAATACAAATTCAGGGTAGGAGATGAATTCGAAAGTCCCGTAGGTCTTTGTGCTGCGGGTAATTTTGGAAATCGAGTTTTCACAGCACCTATTGATGATGAGGTCCTTGGGGTAGTTTGTTATTCTTCTTGCACGGCCTGTCCAGATCCGAGTAATGTGAACGATCTGACGTTTCGAGTTAACGCTTCAGAATTAAGCAGCGTTGATCCTAATGGATTATACATAGCTGGCTCATTCAACGACTTTACACCTGAAGCAATGAACAATGATGGCATTGGCTTTTATAGCTTTACTACTTCCGAAGTAGACGGAGCCAGCCTGCTTTGGAAGTTTTTGAATGGCGATAATTTTGCAGGTGAAGAAGATGTTCCCACTGCTTGTGGATTACCTGATGGATTTGGCGGAAATAACCGCATTCTTATTATGCCAGGAGAAGACACCATCCTAGAAGCCGTTTGCTTTAGTTCCTGTGAGGTATGCGAGGGAAGTTTGATTTGCGAAAATCCTTTCCCAGCGGTCAATCCATCGAGCTTGTCGACTTCCGTCAATGCGAATTCAGTAAGTTTCAGCTGGGATCCTCTCCCACTTCAAATTGGCTGCCAGGTGCAAGTCAGAGTTGCTGGCGCATCGAGCTTCTTGGGAGCGCAAATAGTTGGAGGTGCCAATGCTGATGGCCTCAATGCTCCATTGAGCCTTTTCAATCTAGGGAATTACCAGTGGCGTGTAAGGTGCGGATGTTCTCAAACGCCTCTAATTGCGGGCC
>JBLIEU010000037.1:0-21580 GCA_047633195.1 Cryomorphaceae bacterium
GCAAGTGACCTTCAAAACATGATGAGCCGAAGCAATTGTGACGCGATACGCTTTTATAAGTGCCAGAAAAAATGTGAACGGCCCTGTATCTATTATAGCCATCGCCGTTTCATCAGGAGCTGACATACCTGTAGTCAACTTCAACACACAACACCTCATTTACAGCGGGTTCCATGATGGATCGCCGAGTATCTCTAAAATTCCCAAAGAAAAAGCGACGCAATTCGTTCAGAATATGCGAGGTACGAAGCTAGCGGTGACGGTAAGTAATAGCCAGATCCAATCATTTTTGAATGAGCAAGGCTGCACTGGAATCAGGCTAACTCAAGACATTACCCAACACAGTAAAATCTTTCAACTCACACCTGCTACGGTATCTCAAAATAGCATAGTCAACATTGCAAATGAAGCTTATTTTAAACCCGATAACGCATGTCCTCCTGCATGTGGAGGAACTGATGCATACCTAAGTGGCTTTATCCGGTAAAAAAATAGATTCATCGAGCATTCTCTTCGTCAAATGGAAGGGCCTGGCCTAAAAACACTATTTAACCTGGTTTTCCCTGCCGTGCAGGAATGAGGTCTTACTTCGCCGCCTAATCTTGTTACTTATGTTGATCAATAAATTGGTTCACCTCTGCCGAAAACAGATCGGCAACACTACCCATCGGAGAGTGGCCTGATTTCTCGAAAATAACCAATCTTTTCTCGCTGGAACCTATGTTAGCATACGCTTCCTCGGCAATGGACATAGGTACTACCATATCGTACTCTCCCCATAGGATGAGTGTGGGTGTGGTAATCTCGGCAAGTCTGTCTGTGTAGGATAGTATTCCCTGAATGTCGGGGTCCAACAATGATTGGGTGTTGAGCAAGTTCCAATAAAAGGTGAGAAGATTATACTGGAAAACCAGATCATCCCTACCACCACTCGGGCTATTGATGAAATCATCGCCGCTGAGCTCGTCTTCGGCGTCGAATGCTTTGCCATTTAACCTGGCGATGTCGTCTCGGTTAAACACAGGATCGACTTCTGCCACCAACTCATTGACCGATTCCCAAAAAGGAATGCTGTTTCCCTCGATTATTTGCTCGGCAGCTACCCGTTCGAGGTTTGCGAGGTATTCTGCATACATGTCTCTGGGACTATGCGTGCCGTCTACTTGTATCCAACCCAAGAAGTCGCGTTGATCTTTTAATAAGGTGGCGGTGGCCAAGGTGCCTCCCCAACTATGCCCCAGCAAGAAAAAACGAGAATCACTTCCATATTTTAGCTTCAAGACTTTTACCAGCGCCAAAACATCTTCGGCCATGATATCAATGCTTATCCCATCGTCAGAATAACTACCTTGAGACATTCCCGAACCGCGTTGATCAAAGTAGACCACACCGCATGCGTTTTCAATGCTATTAAAGGCGGTGCCTCTGAAGCCTAAGCCCATCCCTCCTGGCCCGCCGTGCAATGTGATCAGGAACACTTTCTCAGAGCCATTTCCGAATATATATACTGGCATATCGGCGTCCTTGTGACGCAACATGATGGTATCACTCAAATCGCTTAGATCGTCGTCATCCGAGCAAGAATAAAGACCTATGAACACTAGTACCATCAGTGCGTATCTCCACCTAGAGCAATCGATTATTTTCATCATTTCTTCTTGAAATTAAATCGATAGCCGTACTGAAGGGAAACCAAAGGAAGAGTTCCTGCATTGTATGGTGTAAGCAGCATTAGGTTGGCATTAAAGTACCAAGCTGTGAGCTTCTTCTCTTTTCGATACTTCCCAAAACCAATGGAAAGTGAAGGGGCGTAATAGCTTCTGCCAGGAAGAAATATTTTGGATACATCATCGCCTTTTACCTCGTAGGTTTCGGGTAGAAAGGAGCGGTAATAACCCAATAGATTGACTTCTAAACTCCATTGTCTTCCCTTCGCATTTGTTCTGCGCCACGTGAGACCGTAATTGGTAAACACTCCAGCATCTGTTTTGGTAAAAAAGTTATTGGTGAAACCCAGATTTCCATTCCACAAAAGTTGATGGGTTACGGTCTTTTTCCCGCGTTTCTTTTCTTTCGTTTTCACCGACTCCTTCCAGCGGTATTCTCCGCCAAAGCTCAAGCCATTGTTCCAGGCAATATTGCCCGTATAGCCCACTTTAAAATCGGTTCTATCTAGAAAAGATGCAGAAGTATCCGTTTGATCTTGAGCATGCATGTGCAGTGCAGATAAGCACAGAAGGATAAAAATGCATTTTCTCATTTATGATGGTTAAAGCGAAAGAACGGCCAAGCTATACAATTGTTGTGTATCGGTGTGGAGGGTTGGGCAAATGGAAAAGTGGCTCTCAGGGCGGGAAATGCTGCCGAGCAAGTCTACTGCAATCTTTCAATAAGCGTATTCTCAATTTTGTTTGAAATCTTGAGTTTGTAATACTCCTCGTCCTTGTTGTATGCACTCTTTCGCTGCTACTCCAAGTTGTACAATGTCAAACTCGACTTATCTTTATTGCCATTTACGACAGCCATCAGTTTTATCTCTTTTCTACTTTGATACTTACCAATTCGCAAAGTCCATTTCAATGCCACCAAAGAGAGTTGGACACGGCTCTCATTCTTCAAAACTTCCGTTTGGCACTAAATTTTGAGCTAAGGCTTTCACACTGCACACTACTAGAGCGAGTAAAAAAAGGAATCTAATTTTTATAGGCATCGTTGGCAGTTTTTTCTATTTCATTCAAAAAGTTTTTCGAAGTGTTTCAATCAGGAATCTCCTCTCTCTTTTAAACGAACCTGTTGGATAGAATTCTTTCCCATTGGCATAAGTTGAGTCCTCCCTCTGGTCTATGCTTCCCGAATATTGTAAGATTCCATATGTATTGAAACAGGCGAACTCCCCCTTTAAGCTGTCATTTTTGAAATGAAACCTTGATTTCACCTGTCCATCGGGGTAATAGGAAATGTACTATCCATTTAAATAACCCGCCTGGAAAACAGCCTGAACAGAAAGGACTTGTTCCTTATTGCAGCTATTGAATGTCCACGGACCTACGCGTTTTCCCTGGTCTTCCTTGCCTACTGCAAGAGTGCACGTCCGAATGATGAGCTTGGGCGGATGTATGTTGGAAATGGATTCTCCATTTTGTGAAATGCTTTGACTCTACCACCTTTCAATAGTCGTATCTGTCATGATCTCTACCACCAGTTTTTGTCCGAAGCCATCAGTTGCAATCCAGATCAAAACGAATATGAAGAGCGTTCTCATTATCTTTTGGCTGCAGGTATCAAAGAGTTGACGAGGATGAGTGCTTTTCTGGACATAGTATGAATGTGCCAACTTTATACCAAAAACCATCGGCTGAGCAGAATGGCAAACCATAAGAAGATCGTCGCGAGCAAAAATTATGGGACCGCCCTCAAGCTTGTAACATTGAAAGAGCGGCTCTAATAAAACTGACGCAGTTTCTGATTCATCTTTCGCACTGCAACTTTAGGCTTTCGGTTGATGAGTCCCTTCTTGCCGTAAGTGCGAGTGTAGTAAGGAAACGGTCTGCGAAGTTGAACGAATTGATCATCCATGATCACCAAAGCTTCAAAGCCCATATTTGTAGACCCATAGTAAACGGACTTCTGGGTCACTCCAGCGCTGTCCTTTTCGAGCCTGTAGCCTTCGCGGGTTTTTGATTTGTCTGGGGCTACCGTTCCAAATTCAGCTATATAGATTTTGTCCTGCTCTACTTTAATGGAAGGATCTGGAACAAGATCACTATTTAAAAAGACCACCTCGTCAAGTCTCCCTTCTTTAATCATTTTGGAGTCTTCGCTCCGAAAGAAATAAACCGGAGCAAAATCAAACTCAGCGACAAATGCCTTGGCGTATTCAGTATTCTCTTCTCGCAGTTCTTGCTCCACCAGTTCTGCCCTGCCCTCCATATCTCTTTCTTTGAGGCTTTCGATTGCTTTGGATCTAGTTTGTATCCGAACGAGCAAGGCTCCATCTTTTAGCATCATTATATGTCCACGAGCTACCATTGTATTGCTAGTCTCGCTGGTGTTTTGTGCATTCACGTCTAAAGCAATTGAGAAACCAAGAATCATTAATACCATCGGGATTGGCACTAAAAAAAGAGCTTTTACAATTTTCAAGCAGTTCATATATTGCAAAGTTTGTTTACACTTATCCAGAGATATCCCGATTAATACCGACTTCTATCCTCTCCTTTGTCTCTGTCGACTTTTTTATGTTCTTGTGAATCCATGTAAGAGCTATTGTCCGATTGGCTAATCGAATCCTTGAGTCCTTGGAGCTCGTCCTCAGTTAGATCTCGCCATACACCGAGTGGAAGGTTTCCCAATTCAATGTTCATGATTCTGGTTCGTTTCAATTCGATCACACCATAACCAAGGTGCTCGCACATGCGTCTGATTTGGCGATTGAGCCCTTGAACCAAAATGATTTTGAAGGTGAATCGGTTGAGCTTTTTCACTTCACAATTTTTCGTCGTGACCTTCAATTCATGCAAACGCACTCCATTTCCCATGCTTTCGATGAACTCCTCCGTTATGGGCTTGTGAACCTTAACGATGTATTCCTTTTCATGCTCATTGCCCGCTCTCAAAATCTTATTTACGATGTCGCCATCATTGGTCATCAACAAGAGACCCTCACTCGGCTTATCCAAGCGACCGATGTGGAAGATGCGTTCGCTGTGTCTGATAAAAGTCACCACATTTCCCTTGATACTCTCGTCGGTGGTGCATGTAATTCCTACGGGTTTGTTTAGTGCGATGTACACCAAATTATCGTTCCCTTTGATAAGTTCACCATTTACGTGAATGCTATCATCAGGCATGGTTCTATCTCCTAACTTAACCTTGTTGCCGTTCAGGCGCACCCTACCCTGCTCTATCAAAGTATCGGCTTGCCTTCTTGAGCAATATCCGCTGTCGCTAATGGCTTTGTTTAATCGAATCGAATCTGGGTGGTACATATGCTTCTAACCTTGTTGATCGTCATTGGTTCATGAGACCTTCTCTATTGCCCTCGAAAGTAAAAAATCCCAGTGACTAGACACGAAGATTTAAATAGTGTGAGTATAATTCATCTTAAAGATCACCTATGACAAGAAAAATACAACCGATCAAGCAGCTAAGTTTTGACGGGAACTTCAGCCCTCTTTCTATGGCTTGATGGAGTCTTTCATTTGATACCGAGTCCCAGATAATGAATTTTTTCTTTGCTGCTTATTCGGTCGTGAGACTGACAGCGTGAGCGGCTGTGTGGAACATCAAGCTTACCGAATCAGACTTATTCAAGAAGACCTTGATGACAAGGTGGTTGTGACGTGTTGGGCCAAAATGTATGGTATCACTTTTCCCTTCACAAGAATAGTACAAGGCGAATATGCTCGGGAAAATTAAAATCGCAGACAAAGCAGAGCGCTTGAATTTCATGAGGTTTAAATATGTGTTTTTTGTTCGTTGGCGTAAGCTTTAGCTGATCTATTTTGACTTTAAAAACGCAAATGTGCGTCGATAATGAGGCCTCGTTCTGCGAAATCCTACTTGGTTATAGCTTTTTAACAGTCATCGCAAATAGAAAAACACGTTGTACGTCTTCCCTGTTTAAGATCATTTTCCGAATTTTCATAGCATGAGAATAATCCAGATCGAGGTCTAGGTCACTTGGATTTCTGTCAGAGATATTTCTTAAGAATCATAACATAAGGATATCTTATGATACAACTCAAAAATGGTCATTATTAGCGCCTTTTTACGCACATAATGCAGCTAAGTAAGAGACAAAGTCAATGATCGACCTTGTTTATATTTTAGCTGGTATTTCGAAGTTCAGTCGAAAAACTGAAGCTTAAATTTCCCGATGTTGTTTAAAGCAAAAATTTGATTTGAGGTTCGTAATAATTTTTTCTAGCTCTTTGAAGGTATACTCAGAGTAATTCATACCTTAGTGCTTAACTTGGAAAAGTGCACTGAGGGACATCATTCTTTCATCGTCTCACTCTAAATCGTCTCGCAGTGTTCCAAGATAGTTTTTCTGTTTCATAGCCTCAAAAGCCCTTCAAACGTGAAGGGCTTTTGAGATTTTATATGGCAAGCTCTAATTCACTGCTCTTTAAAACATAAGATTTGCTAATGTTAATTTGACTTTTTGCTCTCACGCAGCGTTTGATTTAAAAAAAAATAGAAAAGAAATTGGAATGTTAAGTGAATATTAAAAAGGCAAATCAGCCCAATTAAAACCCAGCTTCGGCAGCAATTATATTTCTTTGAGTTTCTGGGACTACAATATTTTCTCAAATTACTGATATCGTTTAGTGAATTGAACAATACCTTTGGTGATCATGAAATCAGGTTTGACAATCGCATGTATCCTCTTTATTTGTGGAGGTCTTTTTTGTCAACACCTTTCTTTAAACTTGGGGTTGCATGAGTCTCCATTCAATCCACGTGGGAATTTCCCTTCTATCAACGGAGGAATAGACTACGAGCAGACTATCTTTCCTTGGCTATCCGTCTCCACTGGCGCTATCTATTCGCTATCTATAATGGGGCCAGACGATAGTGATTACTGTTCGCCGCCAACCTGGTTAGAACGATGTCCTAAAAGCTTATCAGGTTCGTTAGCAATGATCGAAATTCCTCTACTCGCTCATGTCAGGCTGGTGTCTGACCAGTCGAATGTTTTTTCTCTAAATCTAATAGTAGGATATGGATACGGGATTACTTCAGGCAGATACGAGGAGATTATGTATGACAACGAAACGCGCACCAGTGGCGAGTTAATTGAGCATGAAGTAGCCAATCTAATATCTTGAGTGCAGGGTTGGAATTCAGATACTACCTTTCTGAAAAGGCCACTTTCTCTTTAGGCCGCAGGTACCGAAACCTCACAAATATTTCTGTAAACGCAACTGATGGTATGGATTTAAGCAACTTTTTGTACTACCTGAAGTTCGGGTTCGACTTTTCCAAGAAAAAGTAATCCAACACACAGCAACGATCTTTGGTTGGCATTTTTGTAGGTTTAAGACTAAAAGCAAGACCAATTTTGAGTTACTGAATGAGAGAAGAAATAATGCATATTTGCATCCTAAAATATGTGTTGATGACTACTTTTTTACGTATTACAAGCGCTACTTTCCTTTTGATTCTTCTTTCTTTTCAATCAAAAGCTCAATCCAACGACTTGAGTGATTTGGAATTTGGAACCTTGAATAACTTCGATATTGCCACCTGGAATATCCGCTTTTTTCCTGCGAATGGACAAACGACGATTGATTACGTCGTCGAGATTATCGAAGAACTAGAACTCGACGTCATTGCCATTCAAGAAATTGATGATGCTGATGAATTCGATCAACTCCTAAGTCAACTGCAAGGCTATGATGGCTTCTATGATGATAATGATTTCCTTAAATTGGGTTACATCTACAACATCCAGTCAGTTACCCTAAACGATCAGTATCAACTCTACGCGGGCAGCAGCTTCGGAAACCCTTTCCCTCGTCGCCCGCTAGTGATGGAGCTTACTTTTATGGGCGAGCATGACTTTGTGGTGATCAATAACCATTTCAAATGTTGCGGAAACGCGGTTTTAGACGAAAGCGACTTTTGGGACGAAGAAACCAGAAGGGCTTATGCATCGGAACTTTTAAAGGAGCACATGGACACTTTTCTTCCCGATGAAAATGTAATCATGCTCGGCGATCTCAACGACTTGCTCATCGACGATGAGGTCAATAATGTGTTTCAAGTATTCTTCGACGATCCGCAAAACTATCAGTTCGTCGATATGGACATTGCTGAAGGAAGTTCTTCTCAATGGTCTTTTCCAGACTGGCCATCGCACTTGGATCACATCTTAGTAAGCAATGAGCTCTTTTCGGCGATTGACGATGAGGAATCACAAATCGCCACGATCCAAATCGATGATGTCTTTCCTGGTGGTTTTAACGGTTACGATAATAACGTGTCGGATCATTTGCCTGTAGCCTTTGGGTTTAATCCTGATAACCTAACGCCACTTTCTGACGGCTCGAATGTCTTCAAATCAAATGATTTCAAGATTTTCCCAAATCCTTCGGCAGGTGTTTTTCAGGTGGCGTTAAGTCCTAAATTCGAACTGGATCAAATTGTGGTTTTCGATCAAATGGGCCGAACAGTAGAGCAGTTTAATTTCGGATCTTCTTCCAATTCGATCAGCATCAACCTTGAAAAGTTACCAATGGGGATTTACTCTGTTCAGCTTACAACTCAAGGGAGCAAGACAGCAACGATAAAATTGGTGATTGCGAGATAGTATCTAATCCCAACAAGAGCCTGCTTTCTTTGTTATGAAAATGTAATGCGTTATTTTTACACCACCATCAAACTGAAAATATGGATTTAGCAGAACGCCAAGAATTGTTTCAAGAGAAGATAGACAAAGGGCAGAAGATTGAGGCAAAGGAGTGGATGCCTGCAAACTACCGCAAGCAGCTCATACGAATGATTTCTCAACACGCCCACAGCGAAATTGTGGGAATGTTGCCCGAAGGAAACTGGATTAGCCGAGCTCCCAGCCTTCGCCGAAAGGCAGTCCTCCTGGCTAAAGTTCAGGACGAAGCAGGACACGGCTTATATCTTTACAGTGCTGCGGAAACATTGGGCATCGATCGACAAACAATGATCGAACAGTTGCTCACTGGAAAAGCAAAATACTCAAGCATATTCAACTACCCCACCCTTTCTTGGGCCGATATAGGTGCCATTGGATGGTTGGTAGATGGAGCCGCGATTGTCAACCAGACGATGCTCGCCCGTGGTTCTTACGGACCATACTCCAGAGCTATGGTGCGCATTTGCAAAGAGGAAAGCTTCCACAACCGTCAGGGATACGAAATTATGTACGAGTTGGCAAATGGAACGGCGGAGCAGAAGAAAATGGCGCAAGATTCATTGAACCGTTGGTGGTGGCCATCTATCCAAATGTTGGGCCCTTCAGACGCTGAGTCAAAGAACAGTGCTGAAACGATGAAGTGGAATATTAAAGTGGAGAGCAATGATACAATTCGCCAGCGCTTTATTGACCGAACGGTGCCGCAAGCAGAAGCTGCTGGTCTGACACTTCCCGATCCCGACTTAAAATTCAACGAGGAAACTCAGCACTGGGAAATTGGAGAAATCGAATGGGATGAATTTTTCCAAGTAATCAAGGGAAATGGTCCTTGCAACCACAAGAGAATGGAAGCTCGTAAAAAGGCAGAGGAAGAAGGTAAGTGGGTGCGCGAAGCCATGAAAGCACACGCTGAAAAACAAAAGGTGCGTAAATCGAGCGCTGCATAATATAGCTGCTAGTATATAGTCGTTAATTACTTAGTCGCTAGTATTTAGGTGAAGGAAGTTGTATTTACTATTTAATGCAATAAGCTATAACCATAGACCAGCCTCTAAAAACTATTGACTACTGGCTACCCAATACTGACTACAAGCTAAAAACCATCTACTAACTGCCATGTCTGAAAATCAAACGAACGAAAGTGAACAAGGCCTCCTTTGGGAAGTCTTTATTCAATCAAAACCGGGGTTATCCCACAAACACGCGGGGAGCGTTCACGCTCACGATGCCGAAATGGCATTGAAGGCGGCCAGAGACGTTTATACTCGTCGAAGAGAAGGCGTGAGCCTTTGGGTAGTTCCCTCGAACATGATTCACGCCACGACGGAAGAAGAAGCCGAATCATTCTTTGATCCTGCAGACGACAAAGCCTATCGCCATCCTACTTTCTACACCGTTCCCGAAGGAGTAAAATATTTGTAAGATGACAAAAGAAGAAGCTTTATACGACTACCTCATCAGACTGGGTGACAATGCCCTCATCTTGGGACAGCGCCTAGGCGAATGGTGTGGACACGCCCACCAGTTGGAAAGCGATATTGCCATGACCAACGTCTCATTGGATCTAGTCGGGCAAGCGAGAATGCTGCTGACAGAAGCGGGAGAAGTTGAAGGCAAAGGAAGAACCGAAGATGATTTGGCATTCCACCGAAACGAATTTGATTTCAGAAACAACCTTTTGGTCGAAATGGCCAATGGTGACTTTGCACAGACCATTACGCGTCAGTTCTTCTTCGATGGGTTTTACTACCATTTACTAAAAGCACTGAGAACGAGCAAAAACGAATTTTTACAGGCATTTGCCTTGAAGAGTATCAAAGAAGTGACCTACCACCGTGAGTTGAGTGCTGACTTTGTAATTCGCCTCGGTGATGGTACTGAAGAGAGTCATGAGAAAATGCAGAATGCGGTTAATTTTTTGTGGGAATACACAGGAGAGCTATTCGAAATGACCGAAGCCGATGAAATTCTCATTGCAGAAGGAATGGTTCCAAATCTCAATGAAATTAAAGCGCTTTGGGAAAAGGACATCATGGCTGCATTGGAAAAATCGACGCTATCCATTCCCGACACTCAAGGATACATGGCAACTGGAAGCCGAAAGGGAAATCACTCAGAGTATTTGGGTTTCATCTTAGCAGAAATGCAATACTACCCTCGGATGATGCCCGATGCCAAGTGGTAAGAAATGGCTGCCACGACAACTATCAAAGACGTTTACGCGCTTCTCGAAGAAGTCAAGGATCCTGAGATCCCTGTATTATCTGTTCGCGATCTAGGAATTCTTAGAGACGTATCTATTTCTGAAGCTGGCAAAGTAACCGTGGTCATCACCCCTACTTATTCGGGATGCCCAGCCATGGATACCATCGAGAAAGATGTGAATGAAAAGCTTAGGACAGAAGGCCTTGACGTGGAGGTCATCACCAAGATTTCTCCGGCATGGACTACCGATTGGATGACGGAGGAAGGCCGACAAAAGCTGGAAGAATATGGAATAGCGCCGCCTGCTGAAACTACTGCAGATAAAGCCTCGCTCTTTGGCAATTCAAAAATCGTTCGCTGTCCAAGGTGTAAAAGTGAAGAAACATCAGTCATCTCTCATTTTGGCAGTACAGCCTGCAAGGCAATGTATAAATGCGATTCTTGCTTAGAGACTTTCGATTACTTTAAGTGTATTTGATTTCCGAAACCACTTATTAATTTCCCGATAGCTGAGAGATCAGAAAATCTGTAACCGTCTGAGAAGAATTGGGTTTTGATCCTTCGGCGGGAATATAGATCTCATGAGCGATGCCTGTTTGCTCTATCTTCTTTTTCAGCGCTACAGCATGATAAGGAGAATGCAGTAAATTGCCAACAATGTTTCCTTTCTCAGGCTTAAAGTCTTTCTTATTTAAAATGTAGACTGGCGGATCATCAGAATCAATCATTGATAGCATGTCAACCTCTTTTCGATATTCCACGAGCATATCACTTTCCAATTGATTGAAATCATCGACGCCATAGAAGACCATCAATCGATTTCCAAGTGCTGTTTCCCGAATCTTTTCCATGGTGAATAACCCATTTGGAAACACCTCTTCCGACCACCTCATAATGTCGTAGGTACTTTGGGTTTCTTGCACTGCAATGGCCTGAATTCTGGTCGATTGACGAGAAACAGGATCATCACTTTCCGCTTCGGCCATGTCATCATGAAAGCCAAGCCACAAAGCCGTTCCAGCTCCTGCCGAAGAACCAGCTAGGCCAATCAGTTCTGCATTCATATTCAAATCTCCTGAGTGATGTCGCAAAAATTGAACGGCTCTTTTACTATCGTTCAAGCATTTCAAAACTCCTTCGCGATCCGTTTTTTCGAGCAAACGGTAATTGATCGTTGCAAACGAAAAACCTTCTTTCAAAAAGCGGTTGATCTGATCGGGGCCGATACCAAATTTAGAAGGCTGTTTCCACGCCGAACTTTTATCGCCTCCCTGAAATCCTCCACCGTGGATATAAATGATCAATGGTTCATTTTTATCCACCTCAGGAACCCATAAATCCAACACGTTTCGCGCATGACTTCCGTATGGGATATTGGAATAGAATTTATGGCTTGACTTTACCTCAACGGGACTTTTAGAAATGTATCTCTCAAAAGGTTTCGAAATAATGCTTGAATCTTCAACGAGCTTCCAGTTGGACTTACAGCCCGATGCCATCCCGCTTAGGAAGACCAAAGCGATAAGAACTATTCCTTTCTTTATTTTCATAATAGTTACTGCTGTTCTTTTAAGAATGCCAAGGAAATCTCCACATCTTCATCGATAAATTGGACATAATGTCCATAGCGTTCCATTATTTGAGAGACGTAGGTATAAGGTTCGATTCCCCTCACGTATCCATACCGAACTACCGAATCATTGAAATTTTTGGGATAACTCAAACCCAGTATCATTTTATCCACGTTGTCTTCCCATTGATCTGGGTTCAGACCTCTTTTCTCTGCCAATCTTCGCGCATCCTCCACGTGTCCCAACCCAGCATTAAAGGAGGCCATGGTGAACTTGATTCGTTCCAAAGAATCGGGCACCTCATCAAAATTGCCGTACAACTGTGCCAGATAAGTGGTGCCCCCTTTTATGCTTTGCTCTGGGTCTGATCTATCTTCTATTCCCAAATCTTCGGCTGTAGCCGGCATAATTTGCATCAATCCTTCTGCCTCTGCCCAAGAAGATGCCTCGGGTTCAAAGCGCGACTCTTGATAAACCAGCGAAGCGAGCAATCTCCAATCCCAGCCTATCTTATCAGAGTACTTTTGAATCAAGTGGTCATATTCGCTTATGCGGTTGTTATTGATGCTGTAAAACTCACTTTTTACCCGCCGACGGAAATCACGCTTGTTTTTGAAGTACTTGTTGTATATCACATAATAGTCTGTCTGCTTCTTCATTCCTCCGATCCAATTGTTCATTGCCAAAAGCAGTTCTTCAGAATTTTTGTTGACCGCCCAGCCAATGCGCTGAGAGAAGCTTATGGGAACGTCAATGTTTAGAATGGGGTAATAAGAAGAGTTGATGGCCGCGATATTGTTATCGGCAATGGTGTATTTGATTTCATCGTTTACCACCATTTGGATGATCTCATCGGTAGACAATCGACCAGGTAAAGTGTCTACAAAGATTTCTCCTCCAATTTCTTCCGATAAATTTTCAATACGAGCGAGGTACGAGGTGTTTTTTCTAACTGACACTGTATCTCCGATTAGTTCAATTGGATCTTTGATGAGATCACGTTCGATCACATTCCAGCGCAACTCCCTCCAGTTTTCTGGCTTGCGCTGAACCAATACCTGATTAACTAAATATAGATAATCACTAAAACTCACCATCTCTTTTCTTTCCTGAGTGATCGTTAAACCATGCGCTATAAGATCGATTTCGCCATTGTTCAAGTGGTAAAACATGGAGTCAATGTCATCGCTGACGACTATCTCCAACTCAACATCCAAATAGTCTGCGAATCTCTCCAACAACTCGTATTCATAACCCATCGGCTCTCCGCGGTAGAGAAAATAACTGGTAGCGCTGTAAGTGGTCATGGCTCTAAGTGTGCCACGCTGCTTTATCTCTGTAAGATCTGCCATGTAATTGGTAATCAGACTCTCATTCTCCTGCGTCCTCGAAGATTCGGAATCATCTCCACAACCCGCACCAAGAATTCCTAGAGAAAACAAAACCAAGCCATACAGAGGTTTCAATCTGCTCATATCCCGAATATAAGTATTATGTACAAAGCGATCATAAAAAATTCATCGCCAAATTGTCAAGGCTTCCGCTTCTCGAGATTATAAAGTGAATTTACACACCTACGCAGTCTACCAAACTTCTCGATCTGCCAAATAAATTGAACTATTAACCAAAGACGATAATTATCTGACTAAACGATAACAGAGCTGATACGATGGTTGTTTTATAAATCCAACACGAAAATTTTTCTATTCGACTCTACTTTTGATGAATATATAGTAACCTGATTCAAAGAATTTCAACTTATCGAATTTTAGTTTGGCCGTTCAATACTTTCTTTTCGTTAACATTAATCGAGCTGGCAAAAGGAGGGGATTCACCCATGAGACTGTATAAAAGTGACTGCCCTATTCCAGTAGATCAATTCTTTCCCAACCAAATTAATTCTTATGAACCAAGAAGTCACGGTACTCGTCATCTCCCCCAGCAAAGATCTATTTGATTCCGTGTCAAAAGCAGCCATGATCTTCGGCGACTCTGTTCGTGTGTTTAAAAAGACAGCTGTTAAAGAAGCGATAGAGCTTTTTGATAGACTTGATTTAGTATCTGGCAACATTCAGATTTACTTGGATAGCAAATCGTGTAAAGCGGAAGCACAAAGCTTTGTGCACCTCCTGGATCATGACTATGCGGGTATTACTCGGCGCTCGGTTATTCTGATCGATGATGCCTCGAGTATCACCAGCATGATGAGTTTGGCAATAGCTGAATGCGTAGGAGATGTTCTAAATTATCCAGTCTTGTCGATTGAAGTAGAGACAGCTATCCGCAAACGATTTCCAAAACTTCGTGATTCGAGTCATTCCAAATCAATCGTATAAAGTCTCTCATTCGATTGTTTTTTCCTCGATGAACACTTTTTGAATGCCTACTTTTAGCGCATGAGATTTTTTATTCTTTCAGCTTTCTTTTTAGGAATGCTAATGACTTCGTGCCAAAATGACGAAGACCGTTGCGATGATTTGACTTGTTTCAACGGAGGTATTTGTTTAGATGGAATTTGTGACTGTCCTCCAGGGTATGTTGGTTTTAATTGTCAAGATTACGACCCATGCGAGGGCGTCGTTTGTCTAAACGGTGCCACTTGCGAATCGGGTAGTTGCATTTGTCCTCCTGGATACTCAGGAATCAATTGCGAGGAGTTCGACCCTTGCATAGAACTCTCTTGTGAGAATGGTGCCAATTGTGTGAATGGAGTTTGTGAATGTCTCCCAAACTATCAAGGAATCAATTGCGAAGAACAGATAACTCCATCATCTGTAACCCTTATTGCGATTCGTGTTACGCTCTTTCCCTATCTTGACCAAAGTGGTCAACCTTGGGATTCCAATTCATTGCCTGATATCCTACCGCAAATATCAAAAGGAAATGAGGTTCTTTATACTGCTCCAGCACCGTCTGTCAATGCCGATTTGGGACAAGATCATTCTTGGCAGCTGCCTATTCCCTTCGAATTCCTCGAAATATTTGATGTGCATAATTTTAAGTTACTTGAAGTTAATGGGAACAGCGAACCTCGAGAAATCGGGGAGATATTCTTTTCTCCTTACAATTCGAATACCGACTTTCCTGAATTACTCGAATTCTCTTCAGATTCATTGAGCTTCAAACTACAAGTGGAATACACTTGGTAAAACATTCACTGTAAATGGATATTCAAAAAATTACCGTTCACCAAGTCGGTAATAAATACAAGGAAGAGGAGCTCACCCTCTCAGATAAGGTTCTGGAAGTTTCTGAAGAGGCTCTTGAAAGTTTAACGGTATACTTTACCAAGCCTTTCGGCGAAAGTGATTTTCATCGCTTGAGTCATGTGAACGATCTAGAAATGAACGAGGTCTATCAATACGTTTCCAAGATTTTTGAGCAGCCTGATTCCCTACAAGAACAATCCATCAAGCTCGCCAAACACCTATTCGAGATCAGTGAGCACCCAAAAATTAAAAGCGGTGAGTTTTATGTTGTCTATTTTACCAATTGCCAAGTAGAAGGAAATGTGATTGATGCTGTTGGCCTATTCAAATCAGAGAGCAAAGACAAGTTCATCAAGGTAAAGCGTCATGCAGGCAGTTTTTTTATTGAGAGCCAAGAAGGAGTGAATATCAACAAGCTCGATAAAGGTTGTGTGGTGTACAATATGGAGCGAGAAGAAGGTTATGTCGTTTCGGTGGTAGACAATACCAACAAAAACACGGAAGCCCGCTATTGGATGGACAATTTTCTTCAGCTCAAAGAGCGAAAAGACGAATTCCACCAGACCAAGAATGCCATGGATCTCTGCCAGAATTTCATCAAGGAAGGAATGAACCGGGAGTTTGAAGTTTCGAAAGCTGAACAAGCGGAACTCCTTGCCAACTCAATGAAGTTCTTTAAGACGAACGACAATTTCAATGTGAATGATTTTAGCGAAGAAGTCATCGCTCAACCCGAGGTAATTGAAGAGTTTAAGTCTTTTAGAAACAAGGCTGCCGAAGAACGTGGTGTGACGTTCGAAGATGAATTTGACATCTCGCCAAGAGCGGTAAAGAAATCAACCAAAAACTTCAAGAGCATTATCAAGCTCGACAAGAACTTCCACATCTACGTGCATGGAAACCCGAACCTGATCACTCGAGATGAAGACGAGAATGGAAAGTTCTACAAGATTTATTTTAGAGAAGAGAGTTAAGCGCCTGTAGCGAAAAAGTAGATTTAGAACTTCAACGAAAGCTGAATCCGCTTCCGTTTCACATCCACTTCCATGACCTTTACTTCCAGTTGCTGCTGAAGCTTCACGATCTCATTGGGATCGCTGATAAAGCGATCGGCCATCTGACTCACGTGGATTAGCCCGTCTTGCTTTACGCCAATGTCTACGAAGGCACCGAACTTCGCAATGTTCGTTACAATTCCAGGCACTTTCATCCCAACTTCCAGATCTTCGATCTTGCGCAGGCTCGGATCGAATTGAAACATTTTTGGCTTGCCTCTTGGATCTCGTCCAATTTTCCCGAGTTCTTCAATAATAGAATTCACCGTAGGCAATCCCGCTTTCTCATCCGTGTATTTCTGTGGATCGAGACTTTTTAAAACCTCCTTTGCTCCAACAAGAGCAGAGATGGGCTGACTGATGCCCTTGGCCATTCGTTTCACCACGTGGTAACTCTCGGGATGCACGGCAGAATTATCCAAGGGGTTTTTAGCACCCCTGATTCTCAAGAAGCCCGCAGCTTGTTCAAAGGCCTTGGGGCCCATTCCCTTCACTTTCTTCAAATCGACTCTACTCGAAAATGCTCCATTTTCTTTTCGGTATTCTACAATGTTCTCCGCGAGTTTCAGCCCAAGGCCTGACACGTAAGCCAGCAAGTGCTCGCTCGCTGTATTCAACTCGACCCCTACCCGATTCACCACACTTTCCACGGTTTGATCCAACGCCTCTTTCAACTTGTTCTGTTCTACATCGTGCTGGTATTGACCTACGCCAATACTTTTTGGGTCGATCTTTACCAGCTCAGCTAGTGGATCCATCAATCGCCTTCCGATACTCACAGCACCTCTTACCGTTATGTCGTAATCGGGAAATTCCTTTCGCGCTGCCGAAGAAGCCGAATAGATGGAAGCTCCAGCTTCGTTGACCACGTAAACCTCAACATCCTGCCTAAAGCGGACGCGCGTTCTAATAAAGTCCTCCGTTTCTCTACCCGCGGTCCCATTCCCAATGGCAATGGCGTCAATGCGGTATGACTCGACGAGCTGACCAATCTTGGCCGAGGCTTTCGCTTTATCGTTTTGCGGTGGATGAGGATAGATATTCTCGTTGTGGAGCAGGTTTCCATGCTCGTCGAGGCAAACGGTCTTACAGCCACTTTTGAATCCTGGATCGATTCCCAAAGTGCGCTTTTGCCCAATAGGCGGAGTCAATAGTAGCTGCCGAAGGTTTTCAGCAAAAATGGCAATGGCCTCAGCATCGGCTTTTTCCTTGCTTTCATTTTTAAATTCAGTTTCGATGGAGGGCTTCATCAATCGCTTGTAAGCGTCGAGTGCAGCCAGTGCAACTTGATTGGACGCTTCGCCTTTACCTTTAACAAAAATCCGTTCCAGCGACTCAATCGCCTCCTCTTTTGGTGGCTCTATTGATATCCGCAAATAACCTTCGGTTTCTGCCCGACGAATGGCCAGCAGTCGGTGGCCGGGTATGCGCCTCAGCGGTTCGGCAAACGCGAAATAGTCACGATACTTTTGGGCCTCTTCCTCTTTGCTTTTCACCAATTTTGATTTGATCTCGGCCTTTCGGGCAAAAAGGGTTCTTATTGCGTTTCTGGCTCGAGGTCGCTCGTTTATCCACTCGGCCATAATGTAGCGGGCACCTTCTAAAGCATCATCGGTATTTTTCACTTGGCCCTTCACGAAACGCTTTGCGGTAGACCGAACATCATTAACCTCCTGCTTCATGACAATAGCAGCTAAAACTTCCAAACCTTTCTCTCTGGCTTCGCTGGCCTTTGTTTTTCGCTTTTGCTTGAACGGGAGGTAGATATCTTCGAGTGCATTCAAATCTCTTGCTCGAACAATGCTCTCTTTTAATTCGTCGGTAAGTTTCCCTTGATCCGAAATCGCTTCAAGAATCGTCTTCTTTCTCTTTTCAAAATCAATTAGCTGACTGTTCGATTTTTGGATTTCAGCAATTTGAACTTCGTCCAGGCCTCCCGTCATTTCCTTTCGGTAGCGCGAAATAAAGGGAATAGTCGCACCGCCCTCCAATAGTGTAAGTGTTCTGGCAACGTTTCGCTCAGACAGGTTGAGCGATTTAGAAATCACAGTAGCATTCATCGCTGCAAAGATAATCTGTTTATGATCTCAGTTAGTCCTCTCAGAAGGATTAGAACCTTTGCGAATCAAAACCAGATTAGACCGACAAAAGGAATACTTGCGAGGAATCAATCAGGATTTTTCAAACCCTCAAGCTTTTCACGTGTATGCGCTGCCTCTTCGATGTCCAGTGCTTTTTGAAAGCTTTCGATGGCCTTTTCCTTTTTACCAACTGCCGAGTAATAATCGCCCAATGAGTCATAGACATTTCCGCTCATGGAATAATTTTTCACGTTGAGAAGAAAGGCAGACTCGGCCATTTCAAATTTTTCTTCCTGCATGTAGCCATAGCCCATTCCGTTTACCATCGTTTCCGAAGGCGTAACATCATACCCCATACTGTTTGAAACGATCTCGCTGTGAGCGATGAATCTATCAAGTGTCGTATCGTCAAATTCTGATCGATCAAATCGATAAAAGTCAAATATGAAACGAAAGGCATCGTATTCGGTGATCAAAGGCACGGTTCCATGGTCTTCCTTCGGATAGTACTTGCTGCCGTATTTCAACTCATTCTCAGGGTGAGCCTTAAAGAACTCATCGGTAGCGATAATCGCGCGTATATGCCCGCTGTCAAACGATGTATCCTCCTTGGCCGAAGCAATGGTCGTTCCTTTATTCATGGTGTTGGCAATTCCCAAGTACATCGACTTCCACTTGTACATGCCCTTTTTGTTTTGAGCCTCCAATTCCTTGAGAAGTGATTGATCACTCCACCACATGGAGGGGTCAATCGAAATAAATGAATTGAACAAGTCAGTGTAATGCAGCAACGCGTCCATTGTAGTCAAGCCGCCCAATGAATGACCGATAAACATCCGGTAAGGGACTGTGGGATAATTGCTTTCGATGTAGGGAAATAGTTCATTCTGAACGAATTTCATAAAGTTCGGTCCGCCACCTGAAGTATCGAAACGTCCACCTTCTGCATACGGATGAGTGGTATCTACCTTCGTTGGACTCAAGTCTCTAGCCCTATCTGTGTTTTCTATTCCCACCACAATCATCGGGGGGCACATGGCGTTTCCAGACATGTAATCCACCAGAGCACTTACCGACTGAAAATGCGCAGACCCATCCAATAAGTAGACTACGGGAAGCTCTGAATTATCGGTCATTCCAGGCGGAGTATGTATCCACAAGAACCGCTCTTCGCCGAGTACTTCCGAGTTGATACCGGTTCTTTCTCCTATGGCGATGGTATTGTCAGATTGGGCTGAAACAGCCAATGCAAAAATCGAAAGAAACAAGAGAAGAATGCTTTTTAGATAGTGCTGACGAGTTAGCATAGTAGAAGCAGAGATTTGGGTTGTGATTTACATCGAGGAATGTATTGATAATTTCAAATAGGAAATTTCACTTTCTTAGATTTTAACAAATACAGCAGCGTCAGAACGATGAAGGGCTATTTCATGCTTGTTGATTTGTGAACCAGAAAGAGGCGTTCTGCATGAAGCAATACTACCGAATAAGGATTTACTCGAATTTGTAGGCTTTAAAAATCCATATCTTTGCTCGTCCATTTATCAGTTATGAAAAGAGTAGTTGTAGGCCTTTCGGGCGGTGTAGATTCTAGTGTTGCAGCCTACTTGCTCAAAGAGCAGGGCTATGATGTGATTGGACTTTTCATGAAGAACTGGCACGACGAGTCGGTGATCATAGCCAATGAGTGTCCTTGGATCGAAGACAGCAACGACGCTATGTTGGTGGCTCAATCTCTGGGTATTCCTTTTCAGGTAATTGATCTAAGCGCTCAGTACAAGGAGCGAATCGTCGACTACATGTTTGCCGAATACGAGGCAGGTCGCACGCCCAACCCCGATGTGCTTTGCAATCGCGAAATCAAATTTGACGTATTCTTAAAGACGGCCTTGAGCCTAGGTGCAGATTATGTCGCCACGGGGCACTATTGCCGAAAGGCCGAAACGGAAGTGGACGGAAAACCCGTTTACCGACTCTTGGCGGGAAAGGACGACAATAAAGATCAGAGCTATTTTCTGTGCCAAGTATCACAAGATCAATTGGCGAAAGCATTATTTCCTATTGGGGAAATGGAAAAATCAGAAGTCCGCAGAGTTGCGGCAGAACAAGGTTTAGCCACTGCCGAAAAGAAAGATTCACAAGGTCTTTGTTTTATCGGGAAGGTCAAACTACCAGATTTCCTTCAGCAAAAGCTGGTGCCCAAGACTGGGGAAATTGTTGAAATCCCCGCTGGTGCGATTCATCAAACCAATGGATCGGCTACGGTTGAAACCATGATTGCCCCTCACAACTTTTTGCCTGAGATGGGAAAAGTAGTCGGCGAGCACAGTGGAGCGCATTACTTCACAGTGGGCCAGCGAAGAGGGCTGAAAGTGGGTGGAACTCCCAAGCCATTATTTGTCATTGGAACTGATGTAATCCGCAATGTGATCTACACTGGTCAAGGAGACGATCATCCCGGTCTTTACCGAAAGGGCCTTTCCATCAAGAATGAAGAGATTCATTGGATTCGAGAAGATCTTCAAATGAAGGCGGGCGAAGAGCGGACGTATTTGGCTAGAATCCGCTATCGACAGGCATTGGAAGAAGCCACATTGATTCAGACTGCTGATGAAATGCGGGTTATTTTCAAAGATCCACAACGTGGCGTGGCTCCGGGACAGTTTGTGGCTTGGTATGATGGTGATGGTGATGAGTTGATTGGGTCGGGAGTAATTTCTTAATTAGAGTCCGTCTATAAAGTCCGCTATCGTACTTCCACTAGCTTTAGAAACACTCATTGACCACAGTCAAATCTTTGGTTTTTAAAATGCGTGCGCGTTGCTATCGAACTTTCTAATTCAGACTCTTGAAACTATTTAAGGCCCTAAGTAATCGCCAATAAACTAGCTATTTGAACGAGTTTAATACCCGATCTTTTCCTCAATCACGTATCGATTCCGATCAGGTGAGATAGAACGAGTCAACTCTGCCAAGAACCCGCCGATGAAAAGCTGAGTACCAATAACCATAGCAGTAAGCGCCACATAAAACAGCGACATATCGGCGATGTTTCTAGCGGGAA
>JBLIEU010000038.1:0-21078 GCA_047633195.1 Cryomorphaceae bacterium
GCTAGCTGTGGGCTGATTTCCTAGCTTAAAATAATAGGCACCGCAATGTGCAGAGGCATGGGCGATTCCATTTCCTGTTTCGTTGTCCGTTTTATAACCAACGCTCTCCAAGATGTCTATTTCACCGCAATAAGGCCAAGATAATTCATCCACATACTCATCGCCTAACGTCCATCCGGCGGCCCAATTTCCTTTCTCTTTGGGTACCTTTGCGCGAAACTCGATTTTGCCATACAAAAAGGTGGTTTTTCCTCTGGTCGTCAATCTTGCTGAGGTCCAGAGATTGTCCAGGTCGTTCTTGTGGGCTTCAATGATCAAGTTCCCGTCTTCTTGGCGTGCATTTTTAGCTCTATTGGCAGTATAATATTGAAGTTCTCCATTTCCCCATCCCCAATTGCCCACATCGTATGTCCATTTGGCTGTATCGGGAATACCTTCTCCATCGAATTCATCACCCCATACAATCTCCCAGTTTTCACCTTCCATATTTTGGGTAAGCGTTTCGGGAGTGATTTGGTGTTGGATCATTAATTCAAAGTCTATTGAATGGATTTCGACACCATGAATAAGATGTATGCGGATGTCGTGCTTTCCAGCGCGAAGAGGACTACCATCTCGAGAAACCGCTAGCGCACTGCCAGAATTTGGCACCACCATATTGCTCGTGATGTTGTAGGTGCGGTCATCTGTGTTGTGCGCATGGTCTTCAATCCATATCAGCGATGAATCAGTCAATGCTTTAGAAACTACAGTCACTCGGTAACGTCCTGAAAGCGGAACGTCAATGGAGTATTCGATCCAGCAATTGGCCGAACAAGAAAGCACGGAATCAATTGCTGTAACTTCTCCTTCAGAGGAAGTGAAATCACTTAGTCGGATCGAAAAATCAGTTGGGTTTTCAATTGGGGTTTCTGCTTGCTTCTCTTCCTGTTTAACAGGATTGCCAGAGTCGCAAGCCACGATTGAGGCAACAACAAGAAAAAGCAGACCGATTTTAGTGAGATGTAGTTTGGGCATCATTACTTTACGAGTATAGCTTCAAGTTCTTCAAGTGATTTCCCTTTTGTTTCCGGGACTTTCATGACTATGAATATCACACCAACGAGCGCGAAGAATCCGTATATAAAGAAAGTCGTTCCACTGCCGAGTACCTCCAATTCCCAAGGAAATACAACCTGTACAAGAAAACTGATCGCTGAGTTTATCAATCCCACAAAAGAGATGGCAATCCCCCGTATCCAATTGGGAAAGAGTTCAGAGAATAACACCCACATCACAGGTCCAAGCGATACTGCGAATGAGGCAACAAAACCGAGGATGCCGACAAGAATTAAAACGGCATTCATGTCAACAGCAGCGGTAAGGAACTGTGATTCGTGTTTTTTGAATTCTAAGTCTCCAATGGCTTCTGACATGGCCGCTTTGAAAGAGAGATCATCTTCGTATACTTCCCCTATGTAAGGAGCGAGAAGTTCTGCGTCAACGCTTGCGGTAATACCTTGGATAGATTCTTCTGAAAGCTCATAAGTGGCAGAACTGAATCCGTAGGCCAATAAGAACAGAGCGATGGCCATTCCAGAAACACCAAATACCAATAAGGGTTTTCTACCCAGTTTATCGATAAGTGAAATGGCCAGAACGGTGAATGCCAAATTGATTAAGCCAACTAATATGGCCTGTGAGAAGGATGCGTCTGTTCCAATTCCAGATTGCTCGAAAATCATTGGTGCATAGAAGAAAACAGAATTGATTCCTGTAATCTGTTGTAGAATACCAATAACTACACCGATGATTAGAACGAAACGTAGCGATGGATGAAACAAATCTTTAAAAGATCTTTTTTCTTCTTTTTTCTCTTTGAAGCTATTTCTTACATCATCAATGATCTTTTTTGCTTCTTTTTCATCGAGGGCCTTGCACATGATTGTCATCGCCTCGTCGTAGTTTCCCTTCATAGCTAGCCATCTCGGGCTGCGTGGAACAAGGAATAGGGCGAAAAAGTAAAGGATGGCAGGAACAGCTTCCAAACCGAGCATCCAACGCCAATTGTATTCTCCAAATTTTAGAGATTTAGCCCATTCTGCATCCGAATCTCCAAGTTGGAGTATGAGGTAGTTCGTGAAAAATGCCACGGAGATACCTAAAACGATATTCAGTTGATTGAAAGAAACCATTCGACCTCTCATTCCTGGAGGTGAGATTTCTGCAATGTACATTGGAGCAATAATTAGGGAGATTCCAACCCCAAGACCACCTAGCATTCTGGCTGCGACCAGAAAAGTGAAATTAGGAGCAAACGCAGAGCAAACAGCTGAAACCGTATATAGCAGAGCGGCTATAGTTAGTACTCTTTTTCTACCTACACGGTCGCTCCATGGTCCAGCAACCATCATTGCCAACGTTGCCGTTAAGGTAAGTGAGCCAACAGCCCAACCAAGTTGAAGTTTGGTGAGTTCAAATTCCAGTTCAATAAATTTATTGACGCCTGAGATTACGGAGGCATCAAATCCCATTAAGAATCCACCGAGCGCAACAATCATCGCGACCATTACAACAAATTTTGTCTTATTCATCGCAGGTTCGTTTTAGAATGGCTCGAATTGTTTGAGTCGAGTGGGGCAGATGTTGTTTTCAGGAAACTGAAAAGAAATCGGTTAAAGATCATGATGGTTGGTTAATGGGGAAAAAAAGTCCCGTGCAAATTGCACGGGACATAATCGGATTTTTAGTTGTTCACGACAATCTTACCAGTGTGGTTTTGACCAGAGACATTGACATTGTACAAATAGATGCCATTTGCATAGCTGCTAGTATTAAAGTCCATGCGGAAAGTACCGTTTGGTTGATTTTTGAAAATTCTGTTTTCAATGACTCTACCAGTGATATCAGTCAGTGAAATGTTCACATTACCTGAGGCAACAAGGTTGTATTCAAGTGTTACAACATCGGTAGCAGGGTTTGGGTAAGCTTTCAAACCTGAAACAAATTTGGTGTCTTCTGCTGAAGTCAAACCTGGAATGACAATATTATCGAAGTAATAGGTGTCAGTAGTTGCTGTTCCTGGATCCAATAAGATAACAAATTGTTCAATATCAGTATTGGTAATCACATCAGGTGCAATGTCGAAAGTCAATGTTTCCCAACCTGAAGAAACAGATGTTTCTGCCACCATCTCTTGTATGAGGTCATTGGTTGACGTCTGAAGAGAGAAAATCACGATAGAGGGAGCATTAGGATCCCAAATATCCATGGTTATTTGCGTGGTGTTTTCGTTCAGTTGAAGTGATCCGTCCGTTCTACCGATGAAATTGTCATCCTCGGCTCCGCTTCGAATGTAAGTACCTACATAGTCGGAAGCATTACCGGTTTGATCAGGATTAACAACTCGACGCAAAGTAGCAGAATTTGATGCCGCGATAAAGTTTGCATTCTGTTGACATTCAAAATCATTTAAAATCGACTCGTTCGTCGCTGCGCCGTCACAAGCATCGTCCGCAAATTCGGGCCCTACAAGGTTGTCCCAGTAATACGTTTCATTTGTCGATGAACCAGGGTTAAAAAGAACCACCAAGCGGTTAACATTTGTCATCTCTACGGAAGCATCAGGTTGTTCCGTAAAGCTGAACGTCAATGTTTCCCATGATTGAGCCACTGTCGTTGTCGTAACGTATACAGAGTGGCGTCCTGTTGGATAATTCGCAGGAAGAGCCAAAGTTGAATTTTCCAAAGTAATTTGGACGGTAGTTCCTGCAGCAGGACTCCACACGTCGATGCTCATTTGCTTCGTGCCGCTGACGTAATCCGTCAGGTCTGCCATTTGTGCGTCCAAAAGGATTACGTCAAACGGTGCACCTGGATCTCTGATGTATTCAGCCGCAACCAAACTGGTGTTAGCGCCGCTTTGATCAGGGTTCAGTTGATAAGGAATAAAAACTCCATTGATGAAGTCGTATGTTCCCTTACGAATGTCTTCAAAGTTGTCCCAAGTGGTTTGGGCCTGTACACCCATGCTGAGTGCTGCAGTGAGTAGTAATGTTGAGTAAATTTTTCTCATGGTAATGGGGGTTTAAGTGGGTTGACTTTTTAATGGTTTGATTACTGATAAACTCTTACATAATCAACTTCCATTGTTTGTGGAAATTGGGTTGAAAAACTCGGGTTGCCAGGAAGGTTTCCCCCTACGGCAACATTGAGTATTAAATGAAAGTCTTGATCGAAGGGCCACGTTGTAGGTAGAACTGAAGAACGAGTATTTGGAGCTCCTACATCTATTCCGTCTACTTGGAAAAGGATACAGTCTTCTGTCCAAAGAACAGTGTAGACGTGAAAATCTTCAGAGAAATCAATCGTGTCAATTGCAAAATTCTGGCTGTCGTAACGCCAGAAGTCATGTCCGTAATGAATAGTGCCAAAAACTTTATTGGGCTCACTGCCAATATTCTCCATGATATCAATCTCGCCGCTCGCTGGCCATGTGCCATATTCATTGTCCGTAGATAGCATCCAGATGGCAGGCCACAATCCTTGACCTACTGGAAGCTTTGCTCGCACATCTACCCGACCATACTTAAAATCGACTTTGTTCTTAGTGACCATTCTCGCCGAGGTGTATGCTTTTCCTTGATAGAAAGGACTCTCTTTTTTGGCTGTAATAATCAATTTGCCTTCTTCTGTCCGAGCATTTTCTTCTCGAGTGGTATAGTATTGAAGTTCATTGTTTCCCCATCCACAGAGCGAACCATTCGTATCCAGTTGACATCCATCGGCAGTGTCGTAACCCCAAAACTGAGTATTAATGACGTCACTTTCAAATTCATCAGCCCATGTCAAAGACATGCTTTCCTTAGAGGGAAATTCGCATCCAGCTACCTCTTTAACGGGTTTCGTGCAAGAAGAAGCAATGGCAAAGCAAGAAAGCGATAGAATGACTATTTTAAATGAATTCATAAATCCTTGGTCTCTTTTTGTATGGAGGCTGTACTTATAACACAAACTTAGCCCAGAGCCAGGTGGTTGTCATTTTTTGAGGTACATCTTGCATACATCTAGAATACAGAGTCCCTCAACAAGACTACATCAATATCAAAATAATACTGAGTTTTAAATTATAAATAAGCTGAAAATCAATAGATTAAGTCTTTTAGGTAGATTAAATAAAATTCATCATCTTTCGACCCATGAAAAATAGAACTTGTCTTTTTGGAATTAGAGCCTTTTTTGCTCAATGGTGTCTGATTTACATAATGAGTTTTCTTTCAGGTTTGGAGGCAAGAGGACAAATGCAGACTCCATTGATTTCGAATTACGGAAAGGAAGTCCACCGAGGGGGTACTCAGAACTGGGCTGTTACCGCTCACAAAGATGGAGTGATGTACTTTGGGAACAATAGCGGGGTACTTGTTTTCGACGGTCACGATTGGAATGTAGTTCCCTTGCCAAACCGCACTTTTGTGCGCTCATTGTTTTATGAAGAGGCTGGTGATCTTTATGTAGGAGGTCAAAACGAATTTGGTTATTTCTTAAATGGAATGGTTGCTGCTGAAAATTATCATAGCTTGAAGTACTTAGTGCCTGAGGGTTATGCTGATTTTGAAGATGTCTGGCGAATTTTTGACGTAGGCGACACCACGTATTTCTGTACAGAGAAAGCTGTTTTTCTTATAAGTAATGACCAATGCGAGGTGTTGTTGCCAAAGGGGGATCGTTTCGAAAATTTCTTTCTTTACAAAGGACAGCTCTGCATTCAAGAGATCGGAAAAGGGTTACTTGTCTACAAAAACAGTGAACTCGAGCCGTTTTTTAGTGATGCTAGAATCGATTCACGTAGAATTGCCTCGATTCTCCCACTTTCCAATGGGGACTATATATTCTTGACTCAAGAAGGCAAGATCTTCCGATTTGATGGGACATCTGTCGAGCCCTTTGGGGGGAAGGCGGAAAGTTTTACGAATGAATACAAAGAGTATGTGGCGATCACCCTAACGAATGGATCAATTGCCATAGGGACGACTCAAAATGGATTGATCATCATAAATGAAGCAGGAGATATTTTAGAGCATTACAATTCAGAATCAGGATTGGCTAACAATACAGTACTCTCACTTTACCAAGATCTGTCCGAGAATATTTGGATGGGTCTCGATAATGGGATAGCCTACTTAGAAATCAATTCACCTTTTAGCTTAATCAATCAAATCAACGGAATGGAGGGAACAGGGTATGCGGCTTTGTTTCAAAATGGTTCGTACTACTTCGGGACAAACTTAGGTTTGTACCGCGCCAATTCTGGAGCTGACTCTTTTGAGCTTGTAGATAATACGAAGGGTCAAATCTGGAGTTTGCAAACTCTTGATAATGGATTCATTATTAATGCCGACGGTGGAGCGCTCTACAGCGAAGGTGATGTGATTTCAAAAGTTTCTGATGTGAGAAGCTCATGGAAATTCTATGAGCTAGCAGGTTCGCCAGGTCTCTTTCTTCAAGGAACTTATGGGGGGCTCTATCTCTATGAAAAGACAGCCAATGATGCAGTTCCGCTAAGACTCTTGGGTAAGCTTGACGGATTTGATGAGTCATCTCGAATCTTTGAAGAGGACGCGAATGGTTACCTATGGGTATCACATGCCTATCGGGGATTATTCCGATTAAAACCCGATTATCAAAACTTGAGATTTGAGGAGGTCCGGCAATTCGGGATAGAAGAGGGTTTGCCTGAAGACCTTTACATAACCGTTTCAAAAATTCGAAATGAAATGGTCTTTGCTACAATGAAAGGGATTTATCGCTACAATAAGCTTGACGATAAATTTGAAGTTCATGATGAACTTACTGCTTTGTTGGGAGAGGAGCGAAGTGTTCAAAGGCTCGTGGAAGACCAATTAGGCAACATCTGGTTCTCCAATGTCAATGAATTCGGACTTGTGGAAATTTTAGAAACAGGTTTATACAATGACGTGGAGGTTCTCTACTTCAATGAAATTCAGGATGAATTGGTTGATGGATTTGAAGATGTTTTTACACTTACGGAAGTAGCTGCATTTATACCAGTAGAAAGCGGATTTTACAAGTATAATTTGGAGAGATCTATAAGGCCACCTGAATTTGAGTACCCCTTGAGAATCACGGAAGTTTATTTGACCAGTGGAACAGACTCTCTTATATACGGATTCTACTCGTCCGATACGCTTGCAGAAACAAAGCTACCGCCACATGGTGGTGATATCCGCTTTCATTTTAATCTACCGACTTTTGGGAAGTTAAATCAAGTTGAGTATCAATACATCCTTTCCGGTGAGGATGATGATTGGTCAACTTGGTCAATTGAGGCCAAAAAAGAATACAGCAATCTTGCTTACGGAGACTACACTTTTCAGGTAAGGGCAAAAAATGCTTTTGAACGGATTTCACCTTCTGTTTCATTCAGATTTTCAGTCTCACCACCTTGGTATAAGGCCACCATGGCTCAGGTAGGGTTTGTGGTATTGGGGTTTTTGATTATACTTTCCTTAATTAGGTATGTGTCCATGCGGGAAGCCAAAAAAACAAAACAGGTGAAGCAGCAGTCTATTCTGACAATTAGAGAAAAAGAGGAGGAGCATCAACGTGAAAAGGAAAAATCAGAAAGTGAAATAATTCGCCTGCGAAACGAAAAGTTGAAGGGCGAGGTAAGCCACAAGAATGCCGAGTTGGCATCTACCACGATGCATCTTGTTCAGAAAAGTGAAATGCTTCAGAATATCAAAAAGGATTTGACAGATTTGTCCAAAGAGGGTGACGAAATTGTCAAGAAAAGAGTAAAGCAGATCCAAAGATTGATCACCGATGACGTTCGACTTGACAAGAATTGGGAGCGCTTTGAGACGCATTTCGATCAAGTCCACGCCAACTTCTTCAAAAACTTACGCGCAAAGTATCCCGAGCTGACGCCAAAGGATCAAAAGTTAGCGGCTTATCTAAGGATGAATTTAGCAACCAAAGAGATAGCCCCTTTGCTAAATATTTCAGTTCGAGGAGTAGAGATTAGTCGGTACAGATTGAGGAAAAAACTCAACCTAGATTCAGAAATAAACTTGGTCTCCTTTATTATGGAAATTTAATCAGCGTTCGCCAGAGTTCATCTGTGCTGTAGAATGGAAAATTGGCGGTTGCCGCATTCCCGTTGCCATCGTAAACATAAAGGAACAAGCGGTAAGCACCTTCTTTCTTAGGAACGCGAAAAGAGATTTCGCCATCTTTTGGTTCTCCTTCTAGCTTCATGTCGATTGCTTCTGGTTTTGATTCTTTGTCTCCACCTACTTTGATGTCTGTGCTTTCTGGCAATATTTCCCATCGATAAGTAAGCTGATCTCCATCGGCATCGGTGGCATCTATTGTCGCTGTGGCTTCACTGCCAGTTTCAAGATAGACTCCGTTAAATCTAGTTTTGCCATTGAGAAGGTAATTCTCGATTTGAGGAGATCTGTTTTCAGGATACTTACCTGACCAGCCTTGCTCCAATTCATCCATTACCCCTGTTTCCTTTCCGTCTTCTAGAAACAATCCATACCAAGTAGGTGTGGTTTCCTGCTTCTGTCCCCAGAGGAAAACGTACGAGCCAACGCACATGTCGGGGTCGCGCAGGATACCTTCTTCGTAACGAAGTTTGTATGCAGCCGCTTTCTCTGTGCTGGTTTGCTCTACTGGTGATCCCCAAGGTGTTTTGGCTACTTCCCAGTGTCCATCAGGTCCCCACTCTGTAATTACGTATGGTTTTTCCCAGCCGAATGCACGCAGCATATTATCGATTCCGATGATCGCGCCGTAAGTATTGATTCCATAAACGTCTATGGCAGGTGCTCGATCTTTGATCAGTTGTACTTCTGCAACATCCAATCCTGCTGTGACGGTCATGGTAGGATGATTCGGATCTATTTCGTGTACCATTTCAGCGATGTCGTTTATCGCGTCCCAAACTTTAAAGTCAGAATAGAACAAGTCAGTCTCGTTGCCGATGCCCCACATTAAAATGGCAGGATGGTCTTTGTATTCTTTCACCACTTCTGTAAATCGAGCAAGCTGAGATTCGACTGCCCTGGTGTCATCATAGTCAAAACCTTGACGTTCGCAACCAACCCATAAGCCAAAAAGAACGGTCATGCCTTTTTCATGTGCTTCATCTAAAATAGCTATGGCTTCATGCGCTCCCCAAGTTCTTATGGAATTCGCTCCGTAAGCTTTGGCTCGGTCCATCTCCGATTGTCCCCCTACTCCAGTTATATAGTAAGGCTCTCCATCTCTTAAAATCTGCCACTTTCCATCGGTTTCTACTACTTCTACTTTTATGACTTGCGCATGGCTTGAAAAGGAACAAACAGCTAAAAGCGCAACCACTGCGAAAAAGGATTTCGTAAGATTCATGTGTGTCTTTATTAGAGATGTCAATTTACGCAACTTGATGGGGATTTAGACTTTTAAAGTTGCGTATGTTGTGTTAATGATGTAGCTAAAAATCAATCGATGTAGGCTTGATGTAGGGGGTTGAAGTTTTTTTAGACTCAGAAATAACTAACATTGTGTATTCCTCACACATACCTTTAAACATACTTTTAAAGGTTGTGAATGAAGAGGTAAAAAACCAATTGTGTTTAAGATGCCCAAACACCTCTCTTTTGTGAGATGTCTGTTGATTTTCTTGATTTGTCTGGGAGGTAATTTTGCCAAAGGACAAGATAGAACTGCCGCCGATTCTTCTGCGATTTCGAACGAAGCTATAAAGAGCTTTGAAGATCAATTTTTGAAACAATCAGCTGGAATTCAATACGACTCTCTTTTTGTGGACAAGAAGCTTCGAGAGCGGCCACAAAAACTTACAGCCTTTGGATACTATCGGCTTTTCGCTTATCAGCGAAACATAACTGAAGCATATCCTGGATTAGCGCCTTACGAAAAGGCAGTGAGTATAGGGGACGGATATCGTGAGCCGATGATGTCACTATCAGTGGTGGCGCGTCCGAATGGAAAAGCAAGCTTCGGAACAGAACTATTCATTTTCACTCCATATGAAGGAGATATTGAGGGGAATGTATTTTCGACCAACCTAGGTCTAAACTTCTACGGAAACTTCAGAACTCAACACGGAAATTTTGGCGTGAGAGCAGGGGGTATACATTGGTATAATTTGAGCCCATTTACCATGGGGGTATTTCAAATTCTGGATCGCTTCACCATATTTGACAGAACCCCGTGGGAAGGCGTGACCAACACGGCTAAATATGACGACTACTATAATACTGGACTTGCAAGCGCGGGAGACCTAAGATGGAACAATCAAGCTTTTCAAGGTTTGATTATAAACGGAGGGAGATTACCGGGCGACTGGGCTTTTGATCTCATGTGGGGTAAAACACAGGTCAATGGAGGTTTGGCTGGTTCAATAAACGATCCATTTGCTTCTTTTCCTCCTGCATTGGATCAAGGAAACATTCCAACCTATGCTGGCTTTGCGGGAACAGATAGAGTGCTGCCATCCATTATTCAAGGAGGAAAGATCGCAAAGACCTTTGATAACGGGAGACAGACATTGTCTTACAATGGGTTCGTTAGCCAAACGGCTCTCGACAGTATAGACCAGGACTTGTTTCAGCAGTACCAGGTGCATACTTTAGCGCTCGACCTTACTGTAATGGATATCGGTATTAAGGGAGAGCTTGGAGCGGGTTCTTATAAAAGCCCTACATATTCCGAGAAATGGGGCGAGGCCTTGATGTTGCGTTTCAACATTCCCAAAAAATACACCTTCATTCCAATTGATTTCCAGGTTTACAGGATTTCGAAAAACTTTTTCAATGAAAATGGAGAGATAGCCACAAACTCCAATCGCGCGATATTGGCTGATCGAGGACTTACCGTAAACGCCAACGGAGCTGGAGGTCAAATGGCTTTGGTAAATCAATTGGTTCATAACCGGCAAGGGGTGAACATCAATACCGAATTGGCATTTGGGAAATTCACTTTGGCAGGTGGGATAGGCTGGTCAGCGGAAATAGACGCCGAAGCAGAGAATTTGAGTTTTGTCCACAGAATAAATGGTTTAGCCCTTTCGCGGATTTACAATCCTTTTCCAGAAGGAGCTACTGGCCCTACTGTGTTCGGTCCTTACAATCGGAAATTCTCCTTTTTTAGAGGAGTTTCTGAAGTCGTACAAACCACGGATGTAGACCCTGAAACATCTTTTGCCCAAAATCGGAAGTTCTTCAAAGCCGTCGATATTCAAGCCAAGTACAAAACGACGCTTTTCGATCGCGACTTATTCCTCTTTTATATAGGGTCATTCAATTCTGTTTCAACTCAGCTTGAGCCAATACCTGTATACAATGATGAAGCATATATCTATGCACAGTACCACGAATTGGATATTTATTACGAAGTACTTCCAAAGTTTATTGCAACGGGATACTTCGGAATTGAAAACACTCGCGGTGGAAATGCCACGAGATGGGATGAAGTAACACAACTCCCACTTGATCAGCTCGGAACTGCTATTGGGATTGGCTTTGATTGGCAAATAGCCGAAAACTCAGGACTCTATGTTCGGCATAGATGGATGACATTCGAAGACCGCAGTTTTCAAGATGACAAATTTCGTGGAACAGAATTAACCGTAGAACTCAAAACCTTTTTCTAGATGCAAGGGATGAAGAAATTATATATGACTAAGTACGTTATGGTGCTTGCGGTGATTTTCGCCGTGGCTTTTGAAGGGCATGCGCAAACCGAAGGAGCCTTGTCTACAGAAGAGGCAGAAACATTTTTGAAAGGTGTTAACTTTAATGGTATGGGACGGGTGTATCTCCGTCAAACCGATATTGAAGGAGATATTCTAGAAAATGATTCACTCACACCTCGAAGACTGACGGATGGTGAATTTTTGCTCGACCTAAAAATCAATGCTACCCCCAATGAGAAAACCGAGGTCCAAAGCATTCTTCGTTTGAGGAATGAATTTGGTGGGTTTTTCGGAGCGGGTCAGTCAGTCGAAGTACGTGAGCTTTGGGCTCGTGGCCTCATTGGCGAAGCAATAGAATACAGAGTGGGGGACATGGATATAGAAATGTCTCCATTCACCTTCTACATGCCAACTGAAGAGGGCGTAATTAACCAGCCTTCAGCTTTCGACTTGCAAAGAGATGTAATCTACTACGAGCAATTCTATACCGATGATAACTCCCGACGTATGCAAGGGGCCAATGTGAACTTCGGACTGAAGTTTTCTGAAGTTCTTCGCGATGCCGATTTTAAAGGATTCATTGCCAGAGTTAGAGGTACAGATTTCTTCACGATCCCTACCAGATGGGTATCGGGTGGAGAGGCAAAGTTTCGCACGAGGAGGCTCATCGACAATACCAGATCACGAGCTGACTTCGGTTTAAATATCGTTCACACATTTGATGATCTTCAATCAGGTGATGCCAATGCGGGAATCCGAAACACGGTCTTCTCGTTTGAATACAACATCATAGGTTATGAGACCGATAAAATGGAGTATTCTCTTTTTGGAGAAATGGGACGCAGTGAGCTCAAGTCAATCGACGACAATGACAATACGGTGTTTGCAGTCGATGATGTTTTCCTTACGGTAAGTGGAGGAGCTAAATTTAAAGAGAAGAACCTTTTTGTACACGCTGGCTTTTCTGATGTAGGTCCTGATTTTTTCAGCATGGGAGCTCAAAGCAAGAGAGTTGATTTTGATGCTACAAAGTCATTTTATAACAGAGCAGGTGCAGAGCAAGAAGTACGAGATGTTACCCTGTTTGATCTTAGTCGAGATGTGGCCGTTTATACCTATCAACTATCGGATAAGTTGATGACTTACGATCCTCGATTTACCAATACATTCCCATACGGTCCTGCTACTCCTAACCGTCGTGGTTTGAATTACGGAGGTGATTACGAAAACGATAAAGTACAGGCGAGCATTAACGGTGCCGCCATGTCGGAAATTCGAGGTCAAGGAACCGAAGAGCTTAAAGACTTCTTCTTGGTTCAAGCAGCGGTAGATGTGAACGTGAATAAATTTTTGGAGTGGGAGAATAGCATTAACGTCACTGTCGGTTATCAATTCGAGAATACCAATAGAGGTGGGATAGATGTAGAGCGGGTAGACTTAAACTCAAATCTTTTGGAGGCAGGAATTGAAATAGAAATCTTCGATGATTTTGAGCTACTATTTGGCGCAAAACTCCTAGTAGCTGAGGGAAGCGATTACATTCCCCGAATTGATGAATTCAATGAGGTAAGAGATTTTCCTGGAAGAACGGAAATCGACGATACTGAAACTCTGCTGGCGGGTGGCCTGAAGTACACCTTCAAGGAAGGAATATTTTTAACCCTCCAATACCAATCATTTGATGCAACGGGACGTTCTGATTCATTCAGAGACTATACCTTGAATCAAATATTCGTTTTATACACCATGAAATTTTAAGTAATGGAAATGACTAGGACTAATACAATGAAAAATATTTGTGGAATGAAGAGAATTTTGTCTTTGGCCCTCCTGTTGGTTTTATTTGCAGCATGCGATCACGAAACAGATCCTGAAGGCCCTTCGTTATTTGATCGATTTGCGCCTCTCGAGGTTTTGGATTCACTCGAGTCTAGTAGTACACAGGTTGATTTCAGTGCAGGAGAAACTATTTCATTTACCGCTGAGTTCAATAAAAATATTGATTGGGTAATTACCATAACTGGTCAAACCAGCGGTGCCGTAAAACGCCTCGAAAGCTTTGATCGATTCGTAGAGCCAAGTAATGCCACATGGGCAGGAGGAACAACCGATCTACCTCTTTTTAGAGATGAGCCATGCATGGTTGTTTTAAGCGTTCCTGAAGAGCCTGAATATGGCGATACGCTAATGGTTAATGTACTGGGTACCTTGAACTACGATGGGGTAATGGTCACTGATTTTGAAGAAAACCCCGGAGCCTGCATTGAATTGGGAGATTTCGAGTTTGAATTGGCCAATTCGGGAAGACTAGACGATATCACCGCAGCCCAGGGAGTCTTCTTTTATCGATTGGCAGGAACGGACAACGCCACTGGAGGACCCACGGATAATTTCTTCGTGGGATTGGCAAGGATCTTTGCCTGCATTACAGGAGAAACTTATTTCCAAGTCCCCACTACAGTGCCAGAAAATCTTTACTTAAATTTATTTGTGGCCGGACGCGAAACCCCTTACACGAGAGTCGTTTTGGGATTAATCATTGACACCAATGACAGTGGTGATTTTGAGCAAGGCCAAGACGAGATACGATCCTTGGAATTCGACCCTACCTACACGGGCTGGCGTCTGCAATCCTTTACAGCTGCTGAATTTGGCGCGAGCCAAGCCGACCTTGAAAAAGTCGTAGGGATTGAGCTCGTTTTGATCTCGCTAAACAACCTTCAACCTAACCCTAGAGAGGAAGTTGGTTTTGAGACGGATTTTATGATTTTCACCGAGAATGGACCGCTTGAATTGTAAATCAATACAGATGGAAAAGGTTAAAAACAGAGCATTTATTGGGTTTTTGGGCTTAGCAATCTTGCTGTGCGGTTGTGTCGAGTTCAAACAACTCTCACTTTACGATGGCGTGGTGTCAGCTCCAAAGATGGAGAAACCCGAATCTATCAGTAAGGTCTTGGAAAAAGTGGTCTATTACGATGATCATTCCGATATGTGGGGCGTTGAAGATGAAATTTGCAAGCGAGCTGAGTATACTTCGGATGTCGTTTATTCGGGAACCGAAGCCATCAAGATATCTTGGAACAGGGGTGATGAAGGGTGCATATTTGCCGGTTTTGGAATCGGCTGGGATGGCTGGGCTGGTAAAGATTTGACACAAGTCATGGATTATGCCGCTTTTCGCTTTTATGTGCGTGCTCAAAAAGAGCGCATGTACGGTTTGCCTATCGTTCTTACCCTCGAAGATTACAGTGGCGGTATGGGTTTTTGCTACACAACCAATAAGTATTTCGAGCGCACCTTTATTGATACTCTGTGGCAGAGGATTGAAGTTCCTCTTTCTGACTTTGACCTAGATACAGAAAGCCTAGACATCACGAATGTTAAGCAACTTCAGCTCGAGCTCCAACAAAGCGGAAGCATCTATATTGATGATATTAGTCTGGTGTTCCACACTCCGCCAGTAGTAGAACCGTGGATGCAGGAAGAAGTGCTTCCCGATCCACTCGAAATGCCCATTACCATTTTCGACGATGCCTTTATCAATAACCACGGATGGGGAATGATGAACGGCAATTGCCGAAACATTGAGATTAGCTCCTCCGAGGCCTACAGTGGCAGCAAAGCGATTAGCGCGAAATGGAACAATACTGGAGAATGCAATGTCATGGATATTGGTGCTAGTTGGAATAAATGGCACCCTGTCAACTTTACAAAAGGAAATATTGACGACTTTGCCTTTGAGTTTTACATCTACAATCGAGGAGAGCTCACACCTGCACTTAATCTATATTTCGGCCTAAGGGATTACAATGGCAACGTCGTTAGAACTCAGATCAGCGCCACTTATACCAATGAAGATGTCTTTAATTCTTCTTGGACTAGAGTGTCCGTCCCTATTGCTGAGCTAAAAGGCAGTACAATCAGCTTTTCAAACATCAAGGAGCTAGTATTCCAAATGGAAGAAACAGGTGATGTGCTGATCGATGAAGTGAAGATGGTTCGCATTAACGAAAACTAATTATTCGATTTGGCGCGGATAATTCCTAACGGTCTACCACGATTTTTCCCGTGCCGCATTCAGCGGTTTGAATAAGGTAAATTCCTTTTTCCAGTTACTCACCGAAATAGGTTTGCCTCTATAAATTCCCTTTTCAATCATTTTTCCTTGCATATCCATAATGGTATAAGCAGAGTTTTCACAACCATCAATTGTAAATCGACCCATCGATTGCCTTGGCCCACTCCACGTTTCCATCATCATCACATTTGACCACCAATAGATCATCCTACTCATTAACCGTGGTCCATCCAGTAAAGGCAAATTCTCCATCAGATGTAAATACAATTCGATGACCGAACTCACTGCCAGAGCTGTCGGAGGAACGAAACCATTCCGTTTCGCCCAGCTCACCGTTTTTTGTGACTAAAACATCTGCGGTCTCGGCTATTATGCCATATCCGATATAAAGTGCAGTTGTGTTCAAGAAACCAAATTCAATGGCTACATCGTAAAACTGCTCTGTGTTGGGGCCACCTTCAATGATCGAATTGAATACTTGTCCTTGACAAATAGATGAAACCTATGTAAGTGCTGTTAAAATGAGAATGATTGAGTAGCGATTTTTCACATGGTTGAGGTTTGATTTCAGTAGAAAGGAGAAGTGTTTTTAGGTGGGTTCGGCATAAGCTTTGAATGCTTCCATATACTTCAAAGTCTGCTTTTTGAAAAGACTTGGCGCAAGCTTTCCCATCAGCTTCATACCGAAATTCTTGAAGATAAATTCTTGCTTGCTCAGGTATCGAGTGCGATTTTCGTCGATTTTTTGAAAGGACACGGTCATGTTGTTCGTCACTGCACCCATGGTATAGGTCGTCGAGAAAGCTTCGGGCAGATTGCTCTCCCAAATGGTTTCTATCATGGAAAAGCTGCGCTTCTTGTCTTTAAAATTCAGTCTTGTTTTGGCTCCTTTCTTTCCTTCTTCCCCTTCGAGGAGCTCAGTAGATTCAAGGCCATCCATCCATTCGTAGATTCCTTCTGGATCGAGAAAGGCCTTGGTTACTTTTTCAACAGAAGAGTCTATGGTCACTTCACAGTCGTAGTGCATGGTTGATCAGTTTAGGTCTTTCAAGATAGAAAAATCCTTAAAACACTCCTTTTTCTATCCTTCCCACGCCTTCACTTTATACCTAATTCGCTGTGTCGCTGTGGTTCTATTCAAGTGAGCCTGCCTGCCGGCAGGCTTTAGCGAACCCCCACGTCTTCCCACGCCCTGTGCATTCCTCTCAGCTGAAAAGCTTCGTCGGATGCAAAAAGGGTACAGCCCGCGTCCTAAATTTCAAGTATTCCTTTGAGTTTAACCCTAGTGAGCGAAGCGAACCCAACACGCCCTACCCGCTGTGCCGCTCCGTGGTTCCATCAAGCGAGTCTGCGAGCTATCGGGATCGCTAACACGCCTCTCAACCAAATCTCCGTGGCACACCACCTCACTTCTTCGCGATATTCACCACCGACGACTCTCCCTTCACAGTAACTTTTCTCGTCGGGTGTGGCTCTTTCCAGTAGCCTTCCATCTGTCGCTCGTCGCCTATCTGCTCGTCGCGTTTGAGGGTAACCAGTTCCGGTACCGATGAAAACGTTTTGCCATTCGTCAGGAAAACCGAGAAATTGAAGGGGGTATCTTCATCGATGATCAGGGTGGCATCACTTTTCTTCAGCGTCAAGTCCACGCTATCGAAATTTGGACCAACGGATTTGATTCTGAGATCACCATAATCTTGATCGATGATCAAAGTGCTTCGCAGAAGATCCACACGTGTTTTCGAAAAACGGAAATCGCCCCTCAACTCTCCGACTTGTTCTAAATGAATCTCATCGTTTTGTGAGTGGAAGTTCAGCTTTTGGGCGTCCTCAAATTCTATCTCGCTATTCTTTGACTTGATGGTCAAGTCTTGCGCTTTCTTCGAATCGATTTCACCAAAGTATACCTCCACACGGCCTGTTCCCCATTCATCAACGATCATCTTACCATAGGATACCTTGACCTTTTCGGGAGAAGAAATCTTGCGGCTTCTCAAATCACCGTGAGAAAGGTCAATGTCGAGTCTTCCCTCGTGTTCGCCAATAAATACATCTCCAAATTTGTTGGTAATGCGCATATCGAGGTAGGAGGGAGCCTCGATAAAGTAATTCACCTCCACCGATCGATCTCCGTCAAAGACACCTTTTATGCCCTCTAAGCTTTTTGTAAAGAAAGAAGCGTTCTTGCCCCAATGGGTTTTCGCGATGAGAAATGATCCGTTTTTACTGATCTCCACATGCACATATTCCTTAAGCTCCGAAATCGCTTTATCACTCCCTCCGCGTAGAATGACCTCTGCACGAATGTTCAATTCATCGCCCTCGGAAGTTTCGATAATCACGTCGCCGTATTTATTCTCCACTTCCAGTCGGTCTCTTTCGCCAACGGGATATGTCCGATTGATCACCTCATTGGACGTTATCGAATCCTGGCCGTTTACAGCCAGCGATACGCTAAAGAGGCACCACAACAATATCTTCATCTTCACCATTTTGCGGTTCATTTTTAAGTTGGGTTAATAAATCTCTCATCAAGTCGAGCTTGAAGCGGTAGATCTGAATCATGGCTTCCACCACTTGAGCATCGTCGGGATCATTTCCCAGCGATTCGCGCAAAGCGATCAGCTCATCCTCCAGTAGTTTCATCGATTCAAAATCTTCGTCATCCAGCGGATACGCTTTGAGTTCCTCGCCCGCTGCATCTATTTTCGTTTGGTAATAGATACCCGCCTCTTCGAGTTCCGGGTAGGCATTGACCACGAGTTGGGCTTGAGCTGTTTCCTTTTCGGCAAGAGCCAGAGTATCCGCTCCACCTTCAATAAGCGAGAAGGCCCAGGCAGTACCAATTAAGATCGCCACACCTGCTGCTACCTGCCACACCCTTCTCAAGGGCACCAGTTTCTCCTCCCTCTTTTCTGCGGGAAGTTTCTCTTCAATGGCACTCCAGAGATCAGGCGGTTGCTGATCATCAAACTCCTCTCGATGCCGATCGAAGTATGCTTTCATTTGATCTTTGTCTTTCATGTTGCCTGAGTTTCTATTCGTTCTCTCAACTTCTTCTTGGCTCTGCTCAACTGCGATTTTGAGGTGGCCTCGCTTATTCCCAATTCGCTCGCTATTTCTTTGTGCGAAAAGTCTTCAAACATATAGAGGTCGAATACCAGTCTATAGCCTTCCGGCAAAGTCGATACTGCCTTTTTCACATCCCTTATGTTGTATTCAAAAGGGGCTTCTCTTTTTTCCTCCACTGCTATATCGCTAAGGTCATCGGAGTCCTGAAACACCATTCGCGATTTGCGCAAATGGTTCAGCGATTTATTCACTACGATTCTCTTAAACCAAGCTCCGAAAGACGATTCCATCCGAAAACTGTCCAATTTGAGAAACATGTCTACAAAGCTGTCTTGCAGTATGTCGCGGGCATCGTCACCATTTCCCAAGATTCGAATCGCCGTATTGAACATAGCTTTTGCGTACAATTCGTAGAGCGATTGTTGAGCCCGTCGTTCTCCTCGTTTGCAGCGAGCGATCAGGTCAAAGTGAATGTCGTATTCCTTTCGGGACAACGAAGTCTATTTTGCGTTTGTTATGGTTGCTAAGTGTCGTGGTTACAGATATTGGGCTCTGTAATCTGACACTAATTAGAACCAGCCCACTCTAATGCCTGCACTAAGTGACGCGCCGCTCAAGTCGCTATCCGATACATTTCGTATGTCACTGCCGCTAACGTATCGGTACGTTCCACCCATGGTCAACTTCACGTTCTTCACTAGATTCACCTCCATGTTGATTCCCGGTTCCAAGACGAAGAAAACGGATTCGTCACGCAAAAAAACTTCATCTGGGTACCGGTTGTCATACGAGTAATGCGCGTTTGACAATCCCGACCAACCCCCTCCGATCAGAATGGGGACACTAAAGTGAACGACCTTTTGATCAAAGAAAACAGGTTCTATAAATAGACCACCATAGCCCATTTCGACGAAGAGGTCCTCTCTAAAGAAATTGTCCGTGTCAGCATAGTCAATTCTGGTAGGCATGCCGTATCCGGCTACTCCTATGTTCAGTGCATGATTCAGGGTAAAGACCAATTCACCTCCCACCATTATGGCGGTTTCGTCATATACCTGTGTTCCCTTAATGTTCATCGAGAAATGCCCTCCAAATCCGCTCGCTGATTTCATGAGAGTCTCCACCTCACGGGGCTTCTTATCGGTGTAGATCACCTCGGTTTCTTGCGCCGTGCAATGACCAAATGTCAAAGCTGCTATTGCTGTAATAAGGATACTTTTCATTTTCAATTGGTATTAGTTTATTTCAATGATTGCTCCCGATCCGTCTACACTGGAGTCGACTATTTCGGGATTGCCCCAGTAGCGTATTACACCGCTACCATCAATTCTCGCAAAAAGGCTTTTCCTTGCATAGATGTCTATGCTTCCAGAGCCTTCTATTCGCGCCTCGGCGATGCTGCTCTCGATGGTTCGCGAAACGATTAGCCCGCTTCCTGAAAGGGTGCTTCTCACTTCATCAGCTTCTCCCCACGCTTCTATTTTTCCAGAACCGTCGATCATGAGTCGCAACAAGTCGCTTTTCGCGAGAATGTCCGCCGCTCCCGAACCGTCTATTTCTATTTCAAGACTGTTGGAATAAATAGTGTCCTCAGCCACGATTAGCCCAGAACCGTTGAGTTCGATTCGATCCAAGTAATTCTCCGAGATCTCTACCAGCACTCGACCGTGATCGATGTCATTGTTTTTTTCTCTTACCACGAGCGTTCCATTGCTCACATAGGTTTCGATATACCTCATAAGATTATCAGGAGCGGTAACTCTTAGATCAAAATCGAAATCGGGATTGATGCGAAGTTCATGCGATCCATCGAGCTCTATTTCGTGGAATGCCGTCACACTGCGGTTTTCATTTACGATGGGACCCGCATCTTCGTCTTTGCTACACGCCCAGAGAAGGGGGATAAGCAATAGGGTGATTAGTGTTGTTTTTTTCATGATAGGTTGGTTTAGGTGTTCAGGTTAAGGACAATGAAATTCGGAAAGGTTGCACGGAGCTGCAAGATATTTTTGATGAGTGGTGTTCGCCTTGCTCGCCGTGATGAAACACAGAGGGTGTGCTAGGCGTGTTAGGTTCGCTTACGGTTTAACCACGGCGGAAAATTGTTAGACGTTTTATGTTCGCTTCGCTCACATGTTTTTAACCACGGCGACACAAAGACACGGGTAGGGTGTGTTAGGCTCGCTTCGCTCACTTTTTTAGCCACGAATGGACACGAATG
>JBLIEU010000039.1:0-20917 GCA_047633195.1 Cryomorphaceae bacterium
AAGTTGCGGCAGGTCTAGACGATGGAGTGTATTCCTCGATATCGCGTTTGACAATTCTACCACCATCACCAGTACCATTGACCGCATTGAGGTCAATTCCCTTTTCAGTAGCCATACTTCGCGCCAAGGGGGAAGCTTTCAGTCTACCATCAGAATTGGACGCTACAACTGGTGTAGCAACTTCTGCATGGCTGATTTCAGGTTTACTCTCCGTCTTGGCTTCTTGTTTTGGCTCTTCAGCTGGCGCAGGTTCAGGTTCGGGAGTGGCGGATTCTTTTTCAGATGCGCTTTTCAATAAATCGTCAATGTTCTCCCCTTTTTCTCCCAATACCGCTAGGATAGAATCTACAGGAGCTGTTTCACCCGTTTGTACTCCAATGTGCAAAAGGAAACCATCTTGGAATGATTCAAATTCCATGGTCGCCTTATCCGTTTCAATTTCGGCTAAGACATCACCTGTTTGCACTTCATCACCAACCTTCTTGTGCCATTCAGCTACAACACCTTCTTCCATGGTGTCGCTGAGCTTTGGCATACGTACTATCTCGGCCATAATTCTATCTTATTCTTTTACGTAAGGGTAATCTTCTTGGGTATATACGTCTTCGTAAAGCTCTTCTGGCTTAGGATCGGGAGATTCCTCAGCAAACTTCACACATGCCTCTATTTCTGCTTTGGTCTTTTTATTGAGTTCGTCAAGCTGAGATTCCGTCATCCATTTGTTCTTTTGGATAACCTCCTTGACAATCGTTAAGGGATCGCGGCCCTTGTATTCTTCTACCTCTTCCTTTGTCCTGTATTTCTGAGGGTCGGACATCGAATGGCCTTTGTAGCGGTAGGTTTTCATTTCCAATAAATATGGACCATCGCCTTTTCTAGCATGTTCGGCTGATTTAGCGAAAGCTTCGTGCACGGCTTCGCAATTCATGCCATCTACTGATAAAGCAGGCATATCGTATGATTCGCCGATCTCACTGAGATTGGTCACATTGGAAGTTCTTTCGACTGAAGTACCCATCGCGTAGTTGTTATTCTCTATGACAAAAACTACGGGGATCTTCCAGGTCATGGCCATGTTAAAGGTCTCATGCAAAATCCCTTGGCGAACCGCCCCGTCACCCATAAAACAGTAAGTGACTTGCTTTTTATCCAAGTACATGTCCGCAAAAGCGATACCCGCACCTAGGGCTATTTGGGCACCTACGATTCCGTGGCCTCCAAATAGATGCCGCTCTTTATCGAACATGTGCATGGATCCACCTTTACCCTTGCTCAGTCCTGTCGTTTTGCCGTAAAGCTCGGCCATCACATATTTAGGGTCGGTTCCCAAAGCTATCGGGTGACAATGATCACGGTATGCAGTGATCACTCTATCATCCTTATCCATCGCCGACACCATTCCCGCGAGAACAGCTTCTTGACCAATATAAAGGTGACAGAATCCACCGAATTTTTGTTGCACGTATAAATGTCCACACTTCTCCTCAAAGCGACGCATCATCAGTATACTCTCGTACCACTTTAAATACGTGTCTTTAGAAAACCCTGTCTTCTTCGCGGTACTCGCTCTCTTCTCAGGGGCTTTCTTGGTAATTCCGTTCGTTTTCGTTGCCATATTTATTCGACTTAAAGGCCACAAATATACAATGCAGAAGGCAAATTCGCTGACAGTTGAAAGTTTATCCGATATCTTTTCCCAAACCCGCATCAAAAAAGGCCAATGGGAGGAGAGATCGAGCATCGTCCATAACTGAAATTGGACCATTGGGTGCTCCAGTAATAATCCGAATGTCCTGATTTAAAACACGTTCATATTCGAGCATTACTTGTCGGCAAGATCCACAAGGAGTCACTTCCGTATTCTCGTCGGAGGAAATGGGTTGGACAGTAACGGCAAGAGCTTTTATGGGGACCTTGGGGTATGTTGAAGCAGCGGCGAAAATAGCTACTCTTTCAGCACACAAGCCACTTGGGTAGGCGATGTTCTCTTGATTACTTCCTTTGATCACCTCTCCATTTTCCAATAGAACTGCAGCGCCCACAGAAAAATTGCTGTACGGAGCGTAGGCGTTTTTACAGGCTTCAATGGCGTGACTGAAAAGGGCGCGATCATCGGTTGATAATTCGTCAACGGATGTGTAGCGCTTATAGCTAAAGCGAATTTCTTTGTTCTCCATGGATTCCGAAAGTAGGAAAGAAAGCTTAGACTGACTGAATCAAGCACGTGCAATATGCACTTATACCCTCTTCTCGACCCACAAAGCCTAATTTTTCTGTAGTGGTAGCTTTTATGGAAATGTCATCAATATCGACTTCAAGCAATTCTGCAATACCCTTTTTCATTTGAGGAATAAAAGGATTGACTTTAGGCTGCTGAAGTGAAATGGTGCAGTCGATATTTGAAAGCTGGTACCCTTTATTTTTAACGAGTTGATAGCTTTCCCTCAGTAAAATTTTGCTGTCGATTCCCTTGTACTTTTGATCTGTATCGGGAAAATTGAATCCGATATCACGCAAATTGGCGGCACCGAGAAGAGCATCGCAAATGACGTGGAGAAGGACATCGGCATCTGAATGTCCGAATGCTCCTTTTGGATAGTCAATTTTAACTCCACCAAGGACGAAAGGGTGTCCATCAACCATTCGATGCACATCGTATCCGAAACCAACTTTAATTTTCATTTTCTAGTTAGTCGAGTCGGGCAGAGAAGGTCCCGAACTATCAAAGGCTACACGAAGGGTAAAACGCATGGTATTGGCCAATGGATTTCTTTGCTCTGTTGGTATCAGGTAAGAAAGATCCAGCCCGAAAACATTGTAGCGAAAACCTGCTCCAACCGTGAAATACTGTCGATTTCCTTTGGTTGCATGCTCGTGAAAGTAACCTCCACGAACCGCAAACTGATTCGCATACCAATATTCAAATCCTACGGAGTGGTTGATTTCTCTTAATTCTTCTTGAAAAACACTTCCGCCTTCAATTTCTGCCAAGCCTTCATCATTCAAGCTTACTGATCCGTCATCCTCACGCAGGGGGCGACCTGGGGCATCGTTAAATGAGCCAAACAATCCTTCAGCCACACCGACATCGGGATCTCTACCTGCAATCACTCGAGTTGGGTCATTTTGATCGTAAAGCGCTGGTGATGGAACCAATAACTTGTTCGCATCATACGCAAACGTAATGGAGTTAAATTGATCCAGATCAATGGTAAATGCACCACCGAGTCTTAAGTTCATGGGCAGGAAATCCCTTTGGGCAGTATTGGTGTAAGAAATCTTGTTACCAATATTTGAAACCACTATACCGAAGGCGAGGGCTGCGTCTTTGTCTCCAAGAGAGATTTCATCATCTGTGTAAAATCCCGAAAGATCTACAGCGAATGCATTGGCAGCTTTAGAATCAGCTCCACCTACATTTACACCGCCTGTTAAATTCGAATTAATCCAGCGTGCAGTAATACCCCCAGAGAATTTACTTGAGAGCTGGAGTGAGTAACTCACATCCAACGCAAATTCGGCTGGCCTGAAAGGTCGAATTGTTTGACCTGTGTTGTCAGTAAAAATAATATCTCCGAGAGTAAAGTAGCGAAGACTAGCCCCGATGGCTGATGTCTTGCTTATTTTCTTGTAACCAGAGAGATAGGCCAAATTCATATCATCAACAAGCTGTCTCAACCAAGGACTGTAAGAGAGAGAAAACTCCATCTCTTCTTCGGCGAAAGCCAATTTTGATGCATTCCAATGTTGTGCATTGGCATCCGGAGATAGCGCAACTCCAGCCTCACCCATCGCTCCGCTTCTAGAATCGGGACCAATTAATAAGAACGGAACAGCAGTAGTAATGGCTCGAAGTTCGTCGCAATCACTACCGCTTACAGCTCCAGCACAATCTACCGGGTTTTGGGCCTTGACAGACAGGACAGTAAGACCTGTGATGACTAAAAGAAGAAGCTTATTTTTCATGTACAAAATCTTGCGGGGTGCAAATATAGTTAAATGAGTAACTCAATTGAACTAGTTGAGTATTACGAGTTTTTCAAATTTCATGTCCGTTTCACCTGTGGGATTCTTAACTGAGACCTTGTAGACATAAGTTCCCGTGGCAAGACGATCGCCAAAATCATCGCGACCATCCCAAGGAATAGGCTGGTTACGAAATCCTTCGGTATTGGATACAGTATTTATCGTTTTTACCAATTTTCCCGTTATGGTAAATACTTCAATCAAAACATTCAAAAACTCAGAACTCTGGTTGTGCTCGAAATAAAACTCAGTATGAGTGGTGAATGGATTGGGGTAATTCAAGACTCTTTCTATAGCTAAACCTTCTGATTCGGCCACAATGAATTCGATGTTAGATTTACTCGAATTGTTGTGTACATCCCAAACGGTTAATTCTATAGAGTGGTTTCCCGGTGACAATTCATCAAATGGAAATTTAACGGAACCTCTTTGGAACGTACTCAAATCAGAGCTGTAGTAGTCGTTTAGAACCAAAGTATTGGCCACATCACCATCTAAAACTGCGCTGATATCGTGCCCTATTCCCGTACCTACTGTGTTAACCCCATTGGAGTCAAAAATCTTGGCCAGTAGTATTGGCTCATTATCAGTGTAACCCCCAAAAACAAAATTTTCATCATTCATATAAAGATCGATCTCCGGCCCTTGACCATCATTTATGGCATTTTCATCTCGATCTCCAATACTTAGCCCATCCTCATATCCTGCTGCATCTTCCGTTTGGGAGTAAGCGTAAAAACTTATTCGTGCTGTTGTATCTACTGCAAAAGAAATATCCTTAGGCAAGACAAAGTCAAAGTCAAACTCACCATTGCTGACTTCAGTCAACCCCTTGTACACCACATCTTCTTGAGTGGGATAAACAAAAACTGATCCTCCGTCATTACTCAAGGTGCTGCGTTGCTTAACGCGATCGTAAACGGTTGCCTCAACTATACCATTAAAACCTGTATTCACTTGACCGGAGGCGAAGGTCACCATTCCCGCAACTCGAGCCACGCCCAAACCTTTCAAAGTGTCCACCGGAATTCCCAGCGTATCTGTAATACTAGTAGCAAGAACGTCGTATTTAGGTATCGCCATTGGCAGCGCAGGGTCGCCAATCAAACTGAAATTACGGTGATTACTAGAATTAGACGATGCCGCATTCTTAGTATCTCGATAAACGTCACCCAACCTAGTTACGGTTTCATTTTCGGGTCGATTAAAAAGTGCCTCATAAAAAGCCGTGTTCAACTGGAAATTTGGTCCAGCATAAACTAACCGAGTGGTAGTCAATAATGCTACTGCTCCACCACCTGCATTTAACAATGCGTATTCACCTGCAGAGGTTCTTACAGGATCATCAAATCTTGTGAACTGGCATGTGGCCGTCATAAAAATTGGCATCTGAAAGGTATTGTCCCATTCGAGTATGGTCGGAACATCTAAAATTCTTTCCTGAGCCCAGCCCGTTTCGCCACCGTGACCAATATAGTTTATGATAAAGGCGCCATTTCTCACTCGCCTATCAATGGCTTTATTTACATCGGGGTATCTATCCCCTCCAGGAGTAGCGACTTGCTGAAAGGCATCGCTAAAGATTCGCTCAATATTAAAAACCTTAGTGTAGGATTCAATTTGAGAACTAATCGTCCTTGAATTTTGCATGTGACTATTGTTATCTCCGTCATCAGCTACCAAGGCTATCACGTTTCTCCAAGAACCAAAAGAGCCACTTGCATCACCGCAGTTGAGACAATCAGAAGACGAGGTTTCGATGTACCGACGAATTTTGTTGACAACTGAGGCAGCTTCGGCTGAATTTTTTACTACTAAACGGCCAACACTGATGTCCATTAGATCTGCATTCCCTTCTCCATCATCATCTGATAGTAAACCGAAATAATCATCACTAACAAAAGAGTTTGTAGGACTCAATGAGTTGAACGATTGGTAGGTAGGAATCAAATTTGAATTACTGCTCGAAAAATTCAGATTATCATAAGATCCATCTCCAAACAAGAGCAGGTATTTCGGGGCCAAATCTTTGTCACTACCCGCACGATCGTAAAACATCTTCATCAACCACTTAATGGCAGTAGCATCTCGCATACCTGACGAAAACTCATTATACACACTGTTCAGGGATACCACCTCAACACTCAATGGGTCTTCAGGATGATCTCGATGAATCTCGGCCAGTTGCTCTGCTTGACCCATTAAAAAGAAGGGACTTACGATAATCATATCTACTGCTCCCTGACCTCCTAAGGCATGAAGGTTTTGGTTCCCAACAGATCCAAAAAGTGTTGGCTCTTTGAACGATGAGCCTGTAAAAGCAACAAATTCTCTAATGGTCTCCGTTGGCAAAGTATAAGAAGCAGCGCCAGCATTCATATTGTATTGAATTCTCCTAGCATCAGATGGATTGGTCACTTCCCATATTTCCTGAATGGAATTTGCGTTCCCAACATTAAATCTTCCAATCTGACCTAACCCTGCTGAAGCGGCATCTCTAAATATCATTTGAGATCTTGCCATAGTCAACTCTCGTCTCACATTTACATTGAACCAATCCAACCACCCAGAGGCGGAAGGGATACCTCGCTTATCATATGAGAAACTGATGTTTAACGCTGAGGAGGGTGTGTTAGTGATAAGGGTAATATTCCCCGTCCTCGCAAAACTTGAAACTACTCCTGTACCCACAGAGCTAATGCTTGTAGCCTGTGTTTCACCATTAACACCCACTTCAAATGTTGATGAGCTGGCTGTGTTTCTAGAAATGACAGACGCTCGAAGAGTAACCGAAGAATCTACAATATGATTTGGAAAAGTAAAGCGCTCACCACTATAAGCATAAACTGTTTGTACGTCGAACTTCTCGCCGTACCAAGTTCTACCACTTTTTAAAACATTTTCTCGATCTACTTCTTGAAAGGCATAATCATTAAAGGAATTGATTTCTGCCGTTGGGGAACTCCCAGAAGATGATAGGTTCTGTATTCTCTTTGGCGCTAGTCCCGTATTGATTCCTATAAAATAGTAGGACGTGTCGCTGTACTCGTGTTTTTCATGATCGAAAAGGCCTGATTCGTCGTCATACCTCCATTTATGCGGGCCTTTGGCATAAAAAAGAATGTAATCATCCTCGTCAAATACCTCATCTGATTCTCCATCAACGTAAATGGCATTTTGCAGCAGGTCATCTGGTCTTTCGATACTGTTATCGTAAGGCAATTGACCGAATCCGTTACCAAATATATTGAGAGACTGCGGATTCAAAATATCAGTTTCTACACCCAGCTCTTCTAGTTCTGTGCGTGTCAATTTATACACTCCATCCTCTACAACACCAATTTTATACCATTCCCCTGTTGCCAGGGCGCTGTTATTCGCAAAATCATTGGTTTTAGGCCGACCGAAATCTTGTGTTGTAGCATACTGAATTTGAAATTTCTGAATCGGAGCACCATCTGCATATCTAAATGGAATATACTCAACTATCAGTTGAGGGATACCTCTTTCATCTTTTACTCTCCATGCTGGGTTATCTTCTGTATTGATATTTGAAACAAAATTCCGTTCCACTTTAAGGTTCTGTTTCGTTCCAAGTTGATTAATCGAAACAGACGTGACCCGTTGACCTTTGTTTAACGGAATCTTCACAAGAGTCCTTGGGACATATCCATTTTCTACACCATGAATAGCTCCATCAAATGTCGGAATTAGAACGGCTCCTTCCTCCCCTTCAAAACTGGCAGAAACAGATTGCCAATTCAGCTCAATAACTTCACTTTTTTGAGCCGTGAGATAAAATGAAAACACCAATAAAAGTGTCACTAAAACGTATTTTTTACTCATCAGTATGGCAAGATTCTTTTTTACAATACAATCTTAGCTAGAAATTACACCGTTGTAGATGTAACATTAATGAAAGAATGCAGTAAATTTATCCGTAAACATGGCCTAAACGCCAGCTAGTTCAGAATTATTGCACATCAATATGATTAACGGGAAAACCGCGAATAAAAAAATTCGTATACTTGGAGCTTTGAAAAAAACTGCATTTTTACCCCCATTTATGGTGCGTAGACTTTCCTCCATTACTCTTGTGATATTTGTAATCTGCGGCGTTTTTATAACGCCCGAAGCCAAGGCTCAAGACCCCACTTTCACGCAATTTTATGCGAATCCACTCTATTTGAATCCCGCCTTGGCTGGAACGGCTACCTGCCCTAGGGTGGTTTTCAATCATAGAAATCAATGGCCCGCACTATCGGGAAGCTTTGTGACGAACAGCGTTTCTTACGATCAGTACGTAGATGCTGTAAGCGGAGGTTTAGGGCTTTATGTTATGAGCGACAATGCAGGAAGAGGAACCCTTACCCAGTTTTCGGTAAACGGAATCTATTCTTATCAATTAGCCCTTACCGATAAGATTTCAATGGTAGCGGGATTCCAAGCGAGCTACTTTCAAAGAAATCTTGACTGGGGTAGCTTAACTTTTGGGGACCAAATCGACCCTAGACGTGGATTTATATACGATACCCAAGATACTCCTCGAGGTGGAAAAGTAGATAATGTAGACTTTAGTACAGGATTTGTGATATTTAGTGAAACCTTCTTCGGGGGTGTAGCCGTACACCACCTATTTGAACCGAATGAATCATTGATTGTGCAAGAAGCTCCTCTAGAAAGAAGATATACTGTTCATGCAGGAGCCAAATTGCCACTTGGTAAAGACATTAAAGGGAATACGGATACGTATATCTCCCCGAACATTCTTTACCAACAGCAATATGATTTCCAGCAAATCAATTTGGGTCTTTACATTCAAAAAGGTCTCCTTATTGGTGGGGTATGGTACAGATTCGAAGATTCATTTATTATCTTGTTAGGAGTCGAAACAGAACAATTCAAAACAGGATATAGTTATGACCTTACCACCAGTCAACTGACTACGGAGACTGCTGGATCGCACGAAATTTCGTTTGCTTTCAACTTTAACTGCAAACCCAAGAAAAAGAAATTCAGGGCAATAAAGTGCCCTGCTTTTTAGTTTTTCAGTCTCAACTTGAATACCTGCATACTAGAAACCATAATTCCCATGAAAGTCTTTTCAGGAAAATTTTTGTTAGTAGCCCTAATGGGCGGAGTAATTGTCTCCACCTCTTCATGCAGCTACGAAAGCTCAAGCGCCACAGGTTGGAATTACAACAACCCAGAAAATGGTGGCTTTGAAAAAGTTCTTTACACCGAACAGGAAACAGGTCCAGGCCTAATTCTTATTGAAGGAGGAACATTCACTATGGGTGCTACTGAGCAAATGGTGATGAAGGATTGGAACAATATCCAACGCAGAGTCACCGTGTCTTCCTTTTATATGGATGAAACGGAAGTGACGAATGTATACTGGTTAGAGTACCTCTACTGGTTGCGACGAGTATACGGTGGTGATTACCCCGAGATATACAGAAAAGCTCTTCCTGACACATTGGTTTGGAGATCTCGTTTGGCTTATAATGAGCCATACGTTGAGTACTATCTGCGCCACCCTGCTTTTAATGACTACCCTGTAGTGGGAATAAATTGGCTTCAAGCCAATGACTTTTGCGCCTGGAGATCTGATCGCGTAAATGAGGCCATCTTAATTCGCGAAGGTTTATTTGAGCATTTTCCACAGCAAATAAACGAAGACCACTTTGATACAGACGCCTATTTGGCGGGTCAATACGAAAGTGGTAAGCGAGTTGATGGCTTGTACGATTTAGATCCCGATAAAGAATTCAGGAATGTACGAATGGAAGATGGTATGCTTTTGCCTAGATACCGACTACCAACTGAAGCTGAGTGGGAATTTGCTGCTTATGGTCTGGTTGGAAACTCTTTCCAAGAATTAGTTACCGAAAGAAAAGTATACCCTTGGAACGGCCATTACGTTCGTGAAGGGGACAATAACAGTCGTTTTTACGGTGAGATTGTAGCCAACTTCGTTAGAGGAAAAGGTGACTACATGGGTGTAGCAGGAAGCCTAAATGACAATGCAGACATCACTGCACCCGTTTATGCTTATCAGCCAAATGACTATGGTCTTTACAATATGGCAGGAAACGTCAGCGAGTGGGTAATGGATGTGTATCGTCCCCTAAGCCCAGAGGATGTGGCTGAATTTCGTCCTTTTAGAGGTAACGTTTACAAAACAAAGGTGCTTGACAGTGAAGGATCGATTGATGATAAGCTCACTGTGGTCACTTATGATGTAGAAGGAGTAAATCAATACATCAAAGACTTTGACGAAGAGACTCGGGGAAAATTAAATCCTGAAGAAGCTCAATTGATGGAGAACCTCAATGCTTTTAGTGAACAAGCTCTGGAAAGAATGAATGAGGGAAAACCAGATGAAGCTTATACCCTCGTAAGAGATGGTATTCAGGCGATACGCACTAGTGGCGTTAGAATTGCTCCTGAACTTCTGAGCGGTGTTGGAAATTTTGTTGAGGATACACCTGGTAATGTTCGAATGAGAAAAGTTCGTTCGGAGGAAAACATCGATAGAGACAATTACCGTATTGCTGACAACATCGATTACAAGGATGGTGACTTTAATTCGAGCATTAACTACACATCTCCCAATGCGGACGAAGCAGCAATGTACGACTACGGAAACACAACCCTTGTAAGCAACAGGTCTCGTGTCTACAAAGGTGGTAGCTGGAGAGATAGAGCATATTACTTAAGTCCTGGAACACGACGTTTCATGGATGAAAGAAAAGCAACCGCAACAATCGGTTTTAGATGTGCCATGGATCGTGTAGGAAGTCCTGTAGGTTTCAATCAGTCCAGATAAGAACTCAGTTAAATAAAATTTTCAAACACCCGTCCGTTTTGGTCGGGTGTTTTTTATTTTTGGGCCTATGGAAATCCAAGATATCTATAAGATTTATCTCAAAACATCACGGATTACGACTGATACGAGAAGCTCAGTTGACAAAAGCATTTTCTTTTGCCTGAAAGGGCCAAATTTCGACGCAAATTCGTTTGCACTTACTGCTCTTGAAAGAGGAGCTATCCACGTAGTGGCTGATGACCCTAAGCTCAGTAACGAAGCAAATGTCACTGTTGTAGATGATGCACTCATCACCTTACAAAGACTCGCTCGCCATCATCGAAACCAGTTTAAATTCCCTGTTATAGGCCTTACGGGTAGCAACGGTAAAACAACCAATAAGGAGCTTATAGCTGCGGTTCTATCGCGCAAGTACAAAACCTATTTCACCGAGGGTAATCTAAACAACCACATTGGTGTTCCACTCACTTTGCTATCCATTCCGCTTGACGCTGAGATGGGTGTGATCGAAATGGGGGCAAACGCCCAAGGTGAGATCAGAGACCTCAGCAATATTTCAGATCCCGATTTTGGAATGATCACCAACATCGGTAAAGCGCATCTAAAAGGATTCGGTGGAATTGAAGGAGTGAAGAAAGGAAAGTCAGAACTGTACAAACACATCAGATCAAAGAAAGCCAAGCTCTTTGTAAACGGAGATGACACAGTTTTAATGGAGCTTTCAGATGGAATTGAACGCACTCTATTTGGTTTTAATGAGGGTTTTTACTGTAACGGATCGATTACAAAACGAAAACCTTTCATCTCATTTGAATTTAGCCACAGAGGAAACGGATCAGGTGAGATAGAAACCCAATTGGTTGGAGCTTACAACTTCTCAAATTTGATGGCGGCTGCATGCATGGGGTGTTACTTTGATGTGCCCATTGAAGACATAAGCTCGGCTCTGCGGGAATACAAACCCAATAATAACCGATCTGAAATGGTTGATACGGGCAAGAATAAACTAATTCTTGACGCCTACAATGCAAATCCCAGCAGCATGGAATTGGCTATGGCCAATTTTGCTGAAATGGATCACGAACCAAAATTGGCCTTAGTTGGACACATGCTCGAATTGGGAGAAACCTCAAAAGCTGAACACCAAACATTAATTGACCAATTATTCGGTCTTAAACTCAAAACCGTTCTGGTCGGAAATAATTTTGCGGACTGCAATAAAAAAGGGTTCCACTATTGCGAAACCCCTGAAGATTTGAAAACTTGGCTTCAATCCAGTTCTATAGAAAACCACCTGATCATTGCCAAAGGCAGCCGAATGGTGGCGATGGAAAAAGCGGCAGCGTTTCTCTAGTCTTTTAGTATTGTTCTGGAAATCACAACCTTTTGAATCTCAGATGTTCCTTCGTAAATCTGCGTGATCTTCGCATCACGCATCAATCGCTCTACATGGTATTCCTTTACGAAACCATAACCTCCATGCACCTGAACTGCCTCGACGGTTACATCCATTGCCACTTTCGAAGCAAATAGCTTAGCCATTGAACTGGCGTAGTCAAAGTTCTCGCCGTTGTCTTTTTGCTGTGCAGCTTTCATGCATAGCAAACGAGCAGCTTCTATTTCAGTCGCCATATCGGCTAACTTAAAAGCGATAGCTTGGTGCTGGTGAATGGGCTTACCGAAAGTCTGTCTCTCCTTACTATATGCGAGGGCTAATTCGTAGGCGCCACTGGCAATCCCGAGGGCTTGAGCAGCAATTCCAATTCGTCCTCCCGAAAGGGTTTTCATGGCAAACTTAAATCCAAATCCATCCTCACCCAATCTGTTCTCTTTGGGCACCTTCACGTCTTGAAACATCAAGGTGTGGGTATCGCTTCCGCGAATTCCCAACTTATCTTCCTTGGCGCCAAGTTGAAAGCCTGCCATCTCTCGCTCAACAATCACGCAATTGATTCCTCGATAGCCTTTCTCCACATCCGTTTGGGCAATTACCAGATAAATGGAAGCTGTTCCTCCATTGGTAATCCAGTTCTTAGTTCCATTAATGAGATAGTGATCACCCTTGTCAATAGCCGTGGTTCTTTGAGAGGTGGCATCAGATCCAGCCTCGGGCTCGCTTAAACAGAAAGCTCCAATTTTTTCTCCCGTTGCCAAGGGCACTAAATACTTTAGCTTTTGCTCTTCTGTCCCGAATTTTTCCAAACCCCAGCAAACCAAACTATTGTTTACCGACATACACACAGAAGTTGACGCATCGATCTTGGAAAGCTCTTCCATTGCCAAAACATAAGAAACGGTATCCATGCCACTTCCTCCATATTTTGGGTCGGTCATCATTCCCATAAAACCTAGCTCAGCTAGCTGTTTTACTTCATCTTTGGGGAATCTTTGTTCGGTATCGCGCGCAATCACGCCAGGCTTCAAAACATTCTGAGCAAAATCGCGTGCAGCGTCTCTTACTGCAATTTGCTCTTCAGTCAATTGAAAATTCATAATTTATCGTGGTTTAATTTTCAGCACCGCAAATTTACGGTTTAATTGAAAACAGAATTTATGCAAGCAAAATCTCTTTACTCTACTGGCTATCAAATTGGAATCGGTGCAATGACGGGTACCTCACTCGATGGGCTGGATTTGGCTTTGTGCAGATTCAGCGAAAATAGCTACGAAATTCTCGACTTTCAATGCGTCCAATTGCCTACCAGATTGAGAGCATCACTAGCCGATGCTCACACAAAAACCCCTAGCGAATTTTTTAGAATTGAAAATAACTACTCGCAATTTATAGCTGAATCCATTTCTGATTTTCACGAGAAAACGGGAAAGCGAGCAGAGTTCGTTGGAATACATGGCCAAACAATTTTCCATGAACCTCAATCTCAACTGACCATTCAAATGCTCAATGGCGGATTGGTCGCAGCGAGAACGGGCCTGACCACGGTATGCGATTTTCGCCGAGCCGATATAGCTCTTGAAGGTCAAGGCGCACCCTTGGTGCCAATCGGAGATCGAGACTTATTTAGCCAATACGATGCCTGCTTGAACCTCGGCGGGTTTGCAAATCTGAGCTCGGATGTTGGAGGCAACAAAGTTGCATTTGATATCTGCCCAGTCAACATTGTTCTCAACCTCTTGGCAAAAAAAGAAGGAAAAGAGTACGATGATGGTGGTCAAATAGCCGCCTCTGGAAAATTTGACAATGATCTCTTAAGCCAACTTAACTCCCTTAACTACTACGAGCAGATGCCCCCGAAGTCATTGGGCCGCGAATGGATGGAAGATCAAATACTTCCGCTACTTAACGGAATCGGAAATCGCGCAGCCTTAAGAACCTATACTGAACATGCAGCTCAACAAATTGCTAAAAACCTACCTCTGTCGGGAAAGGTTTTGGTGACAGGCGGAGGAGTGTACAACAGATTTTTAATTTCTCAAATAAAGCGATTGCTTCCATCTACAGACTTGATCATTCCAAAAAAGAAGTTGATTGAAGGAAAGGAAGCTTTGATTTTTGCCTACTTGGCCAAATTGAGATTAGAAGGCAAAATAAATATTTTAGCATCTGTTACCGGCGCATCTCGTGATTCTTCCTCTGGAGCTGTATATGCACCCTGATATATTTAGATAATTTAAGACAAGATTAAAGGAGAACATTCTTAGGGCATGATCGGTTTTAATATATTTGCGCGGCACTAAAACACCTCCATGAGAGACCTCCTGAAAAAATTCGAAGAACGCTCACCAGAAATTGTTTTTGAATGGAGTGATCCTGAAACAGAGGCAGTAGGCTGGATAGTGATCAATAGCCTCAGAGGAGGAGCCGCTGGCGGCGGAACGCGCATGAGAGTCGGATTAGACCGCAGAGAAGTTGAGTCACTAGCGAAGACAATGGAAGTGAAGTTTACCGTTTCGGGACCACCGATTGGAGGAGCTAAAAGCGGAATCAACTTCGATCCGCAAGACCCACGAAAGCAAGGAGTTTTGGAAAGATGGTACAAAGCCGTTACTCCACTTCTCAAAAGCTATTACGGAACTGGCGGCGACCTGAATGTGGATGAAATTCACGAGGTCATCCCAATTACTGAAGACTACGGTCTCTGGCACCCTCAGGAAGGTGTGGTGAATGGACACTTCAATCCTAGAGAAAACGAAAAAATTCAACAAATTGGTCAGCTGCGTTTTGGCGTTTCCAAAGTAGTAGAAGACCCCTATTTTTCTCCTGATCCGTCGCGAAAATTCGTGATTGCAGATATGATTACTGGTTACGGTGTGGCCGTAAGCGTAATGCACCATTATGCTTTGAGAGGGGAGGAATACAAAGGGAAAAGAGCCATAATCCAAGGTTGGGGAAACGTTGGTGCTTCAGCCGCATATTACCTTGCTCAGGCTGGAATCTCCATAGTGGGAATTATCGACAGACAAGGCGGCTTGATCAATCAAGAAGGAATGACTTTTGACGAGGTCAGAAATCTTTTTTTACAAAAGGAAGGAAATGAACTTACGGGTGATACTCTTTTATCATTTGACGAAGTCAATTCAAAAATATGGAATACGGAATCTGAAATTTTTCTCCCTTGTGCTGCCTCAAGATTGATCACTCGGGATCAAGTAGACCGAATGATTGACTCCGGTCTCGAGGTCATTGCCAGCGGTGCCAACGTGCCTTTTGCCGATTCGGAAATATTCTTCGGACCGATCATGGAGTACACGGACAAAAAAGTAAGTATCATTCCCGATTTTATTTCAAACTGCGGTATGGCGAGGGTTTTCGCTTATTGCATGGGCAAGGACGTTGAAATGAGCGATGACGCGATTTTTTCAGATACCTCAGATATCATCAAGAATGCCATTCAGGCAATTATTGATAAGCATCACCAAAAAACAAATATGGCAGAGACAGCTTTTGAAATAGCTCTATCGCAACTCGTGTAAGATGGAAATAGCAATTGTTGTAGTTTTTGTTCTAGGATATTTAGCCATTGCATTGGAGCATCCTTTGCACATCGATAAGGCTGCTTCGGCTTTAGTTTTAGGTGTGGTATGCTGGACAATATTCGTGCTTGGCGTTGATGCAATCCCTTCCTTTTTACAACATGAATATGCTGTCTTTCAAGACGAGAATACCATGCTTGCCGCCGATGAGTTCAAACCGATGTTCTTAGAGCACCGCCTTCTTCATCACCTCAGCGAGATTTCCAGCATTCTCTTTTTTCTTATGGGTGCAATGGCCATCGTTGAGACCGTAGATGCACACGAAGGTTTTCGGGTAATCACCGACAAAATCAAAACGACCAACAAAGTCAAGTTGCTGTGGATTTTGACTGTCTTGACCTTCTTTTTTAGCGCCGTTTTAGACAATCTGACCACCACGATCGTAATGGTTTCGCTGTTGCGAAAACTGATTGAAGACAAGAAAACGCGCTGGTTCTTTGTAGGATTCTTGGTGATTGCTGCCAATGCCGGTGGTGCTTGGTCTCCCATAGGAGATGTTACCACGACCATGCTTTGGATCAAAAAGCAATTGCCTTCAACACCTTATATTATCCAACACCTCATCTTACCAAGCATCACGACAGCCCTCGTCCCTCTTATCTTTCTAAGCTTTAGAATGAAAGGAAACGTGACCCGTCCAGCTGCAAGAGGTGAACATGAAGAAGGCAACCCAGCATCCAGTAAAGAGAGAATGATAATTTTCATTTTGGGATTGGCTGGGCTTCTCTTCGTTCCTATTTTTAAAACAGTGACTCATTTGCCTCCTTTCATGGGAATGATGTTGAGTTTGGGAGTAATATGGGCGGTTACCGAAATCATGCACAAACGCAAAAGTATGGCTGCCAAAAAACAATTGACCGTGCTTTGGGTGCTTCGCAAAATCGACACGGGCTCTGTCCTCTTCTTCTTAGGAATTCTTTTAGGGGTTGCCGCTATGCAAGAGGCAGGACTTCTGCGCCAAGCAGCAGGCTGGCTGGATAGTACAATTGGAAATATCTACGCTATCAATTTAGCAATCGGTCTGCTTTCAGCAATTGTGGACAACGTCCCTCTAGTTGCGGCGGCTCAAGGAATGTATCCTATTGCTGCCGAAGGAGTCTTTGCTGCGAATGGTGACTTCTGGCTTTTCTTGGCCTATTGTGCCGGGACGGGAGGAAGCGCACTGATCATCGGGTCAGCGGCTGGAGTAGCAGCTATGGGCCTCGAGCGTATCGACTTCATATGGTACATGAAAAACCTGTCATTACTCGCCATACTAGGCTATTTGGCAGGTGCTGGAGTATTCATGCTCCTTAGTGCATAATTTGTTTGCCACCCCGTCGTTTATACATCAATCTAAACTATCCTTGTTTGTATGAATATTCCTTTCATTTTGCAGATCAAACCAAGTGCGGCGGCTGATAGCCTCGGCTCGGGTCAAGTAACTGAAGAAACTCTTTCCATTTTGGAGCTGCTCCAAGGCGGTGGGTGGTACATTATGATACCATTGGCAGTGCTTTCGGTTCTAGCTATTTACATTTTCGCCGAAAGGTGGATGGCTATATCCAAAGCCCAAAAAGAGGACAAGGACTTCATGAATCGGATCAAGGATTATGTGAGCGACGGAAAACTCGAAGCAGCAAGAAGCTTTTGCCAATCGAGCAATACGCCGATCGGTAGAATGCTGGACAAAGGAATAGCCCGCGTAGGAAAGCCGATGGACGACGTAAGTGCATCAATTGAGAATATTGGAAAACTCGAAGTCTACAAATTGGAAAAAGGTCTGGCTCTTCTTGCCACCGTTGCGGGTGCAGCGCCGATGATCGGATTCTTAGGAACTGTGATTGGAATGATCTCGACTTTCCACGCTATGAAGATTTCGGATGCAGGAGTAGAAATTGCGGCTCTCTCGGGTGGTATTATGCAAGCAATGATCACTACCGTTGCTGGGCTCATTATTGGTATTATAGCCTATATCGCTTACAACACATTGGTAGTGAAAGTAGATAAGGTCGTTCACCGTATGGAAGCCCGATCAATCGAATTCATTGACTTACTCGAAGAACCTGGTAAATAAGCGGTATGGATTTGAGATCTCGAAATAAAGTCGATCCAAGTTTTTCCATGTCGTCCATGACGGACTTGGTATTCTTGCTATTGATTTTCTTCATCATATTATCGACGCTCGTCAGTCCGTATGCCCTTCCGGTAGATTTGCCTGTGAGCAAAAACAGAGCAAAGGACAAGCAAACCATTGCCTTAAGAATAGATCAGGATTTGATTTACTCCGTGGACAATCAAATTATTGATCCGATGGCGCTAGAAACTACTTTGGCTGCACAATTGGTGGGAGTAGAAAAACCGGGAATCATCTTACACGTGGATCAACAAGTACCCACTGGAAAAACTGTTGAAGTTCTAGATATTGCCAAAAGAAATAAGTGGAAAATAGTATTGGCTACAAAGCCTGAATAAATGCAAGTCGAAGAAGAAGAAAAAAAGAGAAAAGTAAAAGCCATTGTGGCAACTATCGTATTTCATGCGGTGGCTTTGATCTTGTTTTTCTTTTTTGGTTTAAAGCAGCCCAATCCGCTTCCCGAAGATGCAGGAGCTTCCGTAGAATTTGGCTGGGATGAAGATGCTGGAGGCCCTGACATTATAAGCCCTACTCAGCAGGTTCAGCAACCCGAACTTGTAACCGATAGTCAACCAGAAGTGGTGGAAGATCCTGTGGACGAAATCGCTGAGGAAGCGGAAAGTGAAATCGCCGTTCCCAAACCCTCCGAGGTTAAGCCAAAACCCGTAGAGGAAAAGAAGCCCGAAAAGCCGGTTGTCAAACCGAAGCCCAAACCTACCATCAGCGATCAACTCAACGACGCGCTTCAATCCTTGAACGAGACGAATAATCCAGGAACAGGTCAAGGAGAAACGACAGGAGACGGCGATCAAGGCAATCCCAACGGAACGGATGGCGATGGAATGATCGGCAGCGGAAGCGGAAGCTGGCAATTGGATGGAAGGAGCATGCTTCCTGGTTACGGAACCAAGATCAATACGACTAAAGAAGAAGGTATTGTAGTCATGAATATTTGGGTGGATAAGAACGGAAAGGTCACCAAGGTGCAAGCAAACCTCCGAGAGTCAAACACCACTTCTCAATACTTGATCAACCTCGCCAAAAATGACGTGTTGAATAATTTCAAGTTCAATGGTAATCCAGATGCGGCCATTTCTCAAAGAGGTAAGGTGCGTTACGTTTTTCAACTCAAGTGATGAATTACAGCGAAACCGTTGATTATCTGTTTAGTCAGCTCCCCATGTTTCAGCGGGTGGGAGCCGCGGCTTACAAAGCAGATTTATCCAACACCATTGCCATTTGCGAAATCTACGATAACCCACAGCACAAGTTCAAATCCGTGCACGTGGCAGGCACGAATGGCAAAGGATCTGTGGCGCATTCGCTGGCAGCCATATTGCAAGCATGTGGATACAAAACAGGACTATTCACATCACCTCATCTTAAAGATTACCGAGAGCGCATCAGGATCAACGGAGAAATGATCTCTGAGGATTACGTAGTCAACTTTGTGGAGAAATTCAAAAGTGGAGATCACGGTTTGAAACCTTCGTTCTTTGAGTTGACCTGCGCCATGGGCTTCGCTTACTTCGCCGATAAAGAAGTAGATATTGCCATTTTGGAAGTCGGGATGGGTGGACGTTTGGACTCTACCAATGTGGTGAACCCCGAAATATCTGTCATCACTCACATCAGCAAAGATCACGAGCAGTTTTTAGGAAACACGATAGAACTCATTGCCACTGAGAAAGCTGGAATCATTAAGGATGGTACACCCGTCGTGATAGGAGAGAATACTTTCTCCGTGAGGCAAGTACTAGAAAATACTGCAGCAAAACGAGGAGCTTTTCACTACGATGTTTTTGCCAATTCGCCCATGCTGCAGACCGATTTACAAGGATCATATCAGCGCGAAAATATGCGCACGGTATCCATGGCGGTGAAGGCTTTGCGCGAAAAAGGATGGAACCTTCCTCAGGAAAAAGTAGAGGAAGGCGCAAAATCCGTGGTATTAAAAACAGGATTGAGAGGCAGATGGGAGATAATTGGTGAAATGCCAACAGTGATTACCGACGTAGGCCACAACGAAGCTGGCGTTCAGCAGGTGGTTGACCATTTGCGTCGACAGACTTATGTTCGTTTGCACATCGTTTGGGGCATGGTTAACGATAAGGATTCAACTGCAATTTTGGCTCTCTTGCCAAAATCGGCCACCTATTACTGGTGCAAGGCGGATGTACCTCGAGGAAGAGACGCGGAAGAGCTCGCCCACGAAGGCGGCAAACTTGCATTGCTCGGGAAAGTATATCCCTCGGTATCAGCAGCACTTGAAACCGCTAAGAAAGACGCTCAGATAAATGATCTCATTTTTGTGGGTGGTAGCGTTTTTGTGGTAGCAGAAGTCATTTAGTGTCAGTCATGAAAACTCGCTATCTGAGTTTCTCTCATTTTGAAAACAGTCTTTGACAAAAGTCAACTCCTTGTTTTTCAAAATTTCGAGGGTCTTGCTATCATATTTCCCTGACTGACACTTTCATTTTTTCGTAAGCGACATAATATTTTTTGTCTACAGAGTTTGCTGAGATAAAAAATCATCTATATTTGCACACCTGAAATTAAAAAGGGCGATTAGCTCAGTTGGTTCAGAGCACCTGCCTTACAAGCAGGGGGTCGTAGGTTCGAATCCTACATCGCCCACAAGAATAACCACCCCGACGACAGTCGGGGTTTTTTTGTGCCCAAATCTTTTGCTGAGCTCGCTCAGAGCAAAAGATTTGGGCGCAAAAAAGACAACCTTCGCAGAGCGAAGGTTGTCTTTTTATTGAGTATCAGGGTCTTCGATGAATAGGATCATTGCAAGTAATCCTTCCCCTTCAAGAAGGGGATTTCCAAAGGCGTTCTATTAAACATTCATCAACCATTAACCCCCATTTAACCCCGATTATCCCATCACTTTTCCGCATAGCGGAATTCATCACCTCTAGATCTCAAAACAATTTACTTTTGTGCGA
>JBLIEU010000040.1:0-20399 GCA_047633195.1 Cryomorphaceae bacterium
CATTGTAGATCAATCGCTTTCCTTGACTCCATTTGCTGCCTTTAACGAAGGGTTTTTCCCGCAGGAAAATGAATTGATAGTAACGGCTACCGACTTGAAATGCAGCAATCGAGACACTGTTTTGATCGTGGTTTACAGCAAGCCCGAAGTGCAGATTTTCGCTCCGAGCACCGTTTGCCAAGGCGACTCGGTGCAGGTGATTGGCTTCGGAGCAGTGGACTTCCTTTGGTCGCCCGCTCAATTGTTTTCAAACCCTGACTCCTTTCAAACGGTCTTTTTCACGCCAGCCAATACCGAGATCAGCTTGATTGGCACAAGCGTGGCGGGCTGTGTTTCAGAAGTTTTTTGGGACATCGAAGTGGCGTCCATTCCCGACGCGGAAATCGTGGCCTCGGCAGTCTCGGGTTGCGATCCGCTGCTGGTAGATTTCGCTCTTGCCGATACCACCGCAGGGGCATCGTATCAATGGACTTTCAACTCGCAGCCCGCTGGTGAGACTTCGCCAACTGTTTCTCAGCAGTTTTCGTCTGGGCAATACGCGGTGGTTGTGCAAGTAATCTCGGCTGCGGGGTGCCGACGAACGGCTCAATTGCCTGAGGGTGTTTCGGTATACACCATTGAAGCTGATTTTTCTTTCTTTCCCGAAGAGCCATCCATCACTAGCCCCAAGGTGACTTTCACGAGCCTGACTCAAAATGCGGAGTTCAACTTTTGGAAAATTGATACCCTCGGTTTGGGATCAGGAGAATTCTTCACGTATGAATTCCCCTCCGACATTGGTGAAACCTACGAAGTGTGCCTCGACGTTATTTCGCCGGAAGGCTGTATCGATAGCATTTGCCAAAGCGTCAAGCTGGCCGATGATTTCTTCGTTTACATTCCCACGGCTTTTACGCCCGATGGCGATGGATTAAACGATCTCTTCTATCCACAACTCTCGAAAATAGACATTGCGGAATACCGCTTTTGGATCACGAATCGTGATGGGCGTGTGATTTTTGAAACGAACAATCCCGAAGAAAAATGGAATGGCTCCGAGAACAATTCGGGTTACTATGGTCGCTCTGACCTTTACCAGTGGCACCTTTTGGCCAAGCCTGACTTTAATTTGGAAGAGCGCTCTTACAATGGCCGTGTCACCGTAATCAGGTGATCTTCAGAGGTCAATGTTTTTCAGCTTTTAACAGATTTTTGCCCAGCTAATGGCTAAAAGCTAAGAGCCATCTGCCAATTGACTGTACCCAGTACCAAACTTAATTTATCTTAGCGCGAAAATCTCCTTGTGAGCCAAAAGCTGGTCATCATACCTACGTACAATGAGTGCGGCAATATTGAGAACATCCTGGATGCGGTGATGGATCTCCATGCGGACTTTCATGTCCTTGTGGTAGATGACAGCAGCCCCGATGGCACGGCTGATCTGGTGCGAAAAAAGCAAGAGCAATACCCCAGAGTGGTGCATTTACTGGAGCGAAAAGAAAAAACAGGATTGGGAACGGCTTACATCGCTGGCTTCCGCTGGGCTCTCAAAGAGAATTACGAGTACATCTGTGAGATGGACGCCGATTTTTCTCACAACCCCAAGGATTTGATAAGGCTTCATCAAGCCTGTGTAGATGGCGCCGATATGAGCGTAGGTTCGCGCTATACCAAAGGTGGAAAGGTGGACAATTGGCCACTCTTCCGAATTTTCATTTCTTATTTCGCCTCGCTTTATGTGCGAATGATTTTGTGGATTAGCGTAAAGGACGCCACAGCGGGTTTTGTTTGTTACCGCAAGGAAGTGCTCAACACCATTGATCTGGATGATATCGAATTTGTGGGCTACGCCTTCCAGATAGAAATGAAGTACGCCGCCATTAGAAGGGGCTTTAAGATCGTTGAGGTGCCGATCACCTTTATCGATAGGCAAATAGGACAGAGCAAGATGAGCATGAATATTTTTACCGAAGCATTTTTCGGAGTAGTCAAAATGCGGTTCAAATGATGCTGCCGAAGTCACTACAGTTTCTTGCAATCCTATTGCTTCTCGCAAGTTGCGATGAACCAGTGGTAGAAATAGCCCCCGAGGGTCTCTTGGACAAGGACGTCTTTACAACGGTCATGGTAGATGTGCAGCTCGTTGAGGGTATGAAGGTGCACAAGCTTGGCCCTATGCGGGAGAAAAGTCCCGATATGGAGGCGATGTATGCCAATATCTTTGCGGGTCATGGCATAGACCAGGAAGAATTTGAAGCTACTTACGACTACTACAAAGCGCGTCCCGATGAAATGGAATTGATCTACGAGCAAGTGCTCGACAGCCTGTCCAAGCTCGATGTCCAAGTGAAGAAAATCTACAATACACCCACGAATTTGACCGACTCGTTGAATATTGATTCGATTACTACATCCGCTGCGAAAAGGAAGTTTCAGCCACTAAAGTGATTGATAGAAATAGACCACGATTTTAAATATTCTATTCCGTTTTTCTACTAAAAAACCTTTATCCATGCCAACGATTCACCAATAGGAATAAACTTTACTCCTAAATCGTTATTCGCTTTGGAGCTGTTGTAGTTTGCTGTGCGCTGAGCGCTTTGGGCGGTTTCTTTCGAGATGGGCTTTATGCCAAACAATCGGCCAATCACACCAAGTCGCCAAGCTAGCTCCAACAGAAAGTTGGGAAGTTTGGATTTGGGTGGTTCGTTTCCGAAAGTCACTGCGGCTTTGGTGAGCAGTTCCTGGAAGGAAAGATTCTGAGAGTTGAGCAAATACCGCTCGCCGAACTTTTCTTGTTCCATGGCTTGGATGCAAGCTTTCGATACATCCCTTACGTCTACCAATCCCACTCCGCCTGAAGGGTAGTATTTCGAGCCTTTCCGCAACATACTCACGAGCATGCCACTGCTTTGATCGGGTTTTGACGGCCCCAAGATGATCGAGGGGTTTACAACTACCACGTTCAATCCTTCAGCACCAGCGCGCCACACTTCTCGCTCGGCTATGAACTTGGTCAAGCCATACACCGATCTATTCTCATCTCTTTGCCAATGCGATTCTTCCGTAGTAGGGCCTTCCTTCTCCACTCCTAGAGCGGCTACCGAACTGATATGGCAAATAGTCTCCACTCCCGAGGTGAGGCAGACGTTGACCAGGTTCTTCGTTCCGCCCTCATTGACTTGAAAGAGCTTCGGCTCGTCCTTGGGATCGTAAGACACCAAAGCAGCGCAGTGATACACCGTATTTACTCCTTCGAGGGCTTTCTCCAAAGAGAAGAGATCCAATAAATCGCCTTCAAACCAGTCGATATTGGTCAGATCAGCATCTGCAGCCCCGTAGAAGCGAAGCACCTTTTCGGCGAAAGCCATATCACTACTGGAGCGCTTGAGAGCTCTCACCCGTTCATTTCGCTTCAGCAGATCGTAGACTATTCGAAGACCCACAATTCCAGTGGCACCAGTGACCAAATTCATTCTGCGAATTTAGGATTCTAAATCGTCAGTTTGTTCCTTCGTCTACTTAAGCTTTGAAGGGTTCAAAGTCAGCCTTTTTGCTATTTTTGCCCAACCTAAGTGTAACTTTTACAATTACTATGGAGGAATTGAGGTATCGTTCAGTAATAGAAGATGTTAAGCCATCAATAAATAATGGTGAGTTTGCAATAAAGAGAGTGATCGGCGAAAAGGTAAAGCTTACAGCCGATGTATTTGGAGATGGACACGATATCGTGAATGCCCATTTGGTTTACAAGCACGATGCAGAGAAGGTCTGGAAAAAGGTACCGATGACAGCAATCGTCAACGACCTTTGGGAAGTGGAGTTTGAGGTAAAAAAGCAGGGCTTTTATACATACAGGCTAGAGGCTTGGGTAGATTTTGCCCTCAACTGGCAACACGAAATCAAGCGCAAGATTCAAGACGATCAACACGTTTCTTCAGAACTGCTAGACGGTGTGAAATACCTCCAAGCGATTAAAGCCAAGAAGCACCAAAAGGTTTTGGCTGATGCCAAAAAGCTTTTTGAGACCAAGAGATCTTATAAAAAGGCGATTGAGATTGCCGAGTCAGCCGAGCTCAAGAAAATATTTGAAGAATATCCCTACCAAACATTTGTGACTACCTCGATAGATTACCGCGTTAAGGTAGATCGCGAACTGGCAGGTTTCAGCACGTGGTACGAGTTCTTTCCACGCAGTGCGGGGGAATCGATTCAAAAGCACGGAACGTTCAAAGACGCCATCAAGCGCTTGCCGCACGTGGCTCAAATGGGTTTTGATGTTTTGTACTTCCCGCCTATACACCCGATTGGCGAGAAGAATAGAAAAGGAAAAAATAACGCTACCGAGGCGGAGAAAGGAGATGTCGGTTCGCCCTGGGCCATTGGTTCAAAGTTGGGCGGCCACAAGGATATTCATCCCGAATTGGGAACGATGAAGGACTTCAAAGCGGTAGTAAAAGCTGCGGGAGAACTAGGAATTGAAATCGCTTTGGACTTTGCACTCCAGTGCGCTCCCGATCATCCTTACGTAAAAGAGAATCCGCAGTGGTTTAAGTGGCGACCAGACGGCACGGTGCAATACGCCGAGAACCCACCGAAGAAATACCAAGACATTATCCCCATCAACTTCGAGTGTGAAGATTGGGAGAACCTTTGGGAAGAATTGCAAAGCATCGTATTTCATTGGATCGATGCGGGAGTGAAAATATTCCGCGTAGACAATCCGCACACCAAGCCTTACCGCTTTTGGCAATGGCTTATTGCCAATGTCCACGAAAAGTACCCCGAAGTGATTTTTCTCGCTGAGGCATTTACCCGCCCGAAGGTGATGCATCGACTGGCCAAAGTCGGATTTACCCACAGCTACACGTATTTCACTTGGCGAAACACCAAATTTGAACTGGAAGAATACATGGAGGAGCTGGTCAATACCAAGTCCCGTGAATACTTCCGTCCAAACTTCTGGCCCAACACGCCCGATATTTTACCCAGCGAACTTCAGCAACCAAACGACGCCGCTTTTCTACAGCGTTTTTTCTTGGCCGCCACCCTCAGTAGCAATTACGGAATGTACGGCCCTGCCTACGAAAACATGTTCCACCGCGGCGTTCCTGGAAAGGAAGAGTATGCTGATTCTGAGAAGTACGAGATCAAAAATTACGTTTGGGATACCAAGGGCAAACTAAAACAAGTCATTAAGATGGTGAACGCAGCGCGGAAGTCACATCCCGCCTTGCAAGACACCTTCAATTATAAAAAGTGCGCGGTGGACAATGACCGCATCATGGCCTATTACAAAGGCGATGCGGCGGCAAACGATCACTTGCTTTGCATAGTGAATATGGATGCCTACTACACGCAAGCTGGCTGGGTACAAATCCCACTCGCAGATTTAGGTATTGCCGATGGAGAGGCATTCATCGTGCAAGATCTCATCACAGAGGTGTCTTACACATGGCGCGGAGGGTCGAACTTTGTCGAGCTGAATCCACACGGATTGCCGTTTCATTTCTTTAAGATCATAAAAGGATGAGCAATCATACCTTAGCTATAAAGCAGTCTTGGAAAGAGCTTTTTGCCGACGGCAAAGCATCGGCAGCATTTGAGAAAATCCTTCCCGATTATTTGCACCGAATGAGATGGTTTGGCGCGAAGACGGGAAATATCAAACAGTATACGATTGAGAATGCGCTGACTTACGAAATGCAAAACGGTCGATTGGCCTATGTTCTATTCGTAGAGATCGTATTTCAAACGTCAAACACCGAGAGCTACCTTTTGCCAGTCACTTCCGTGAATGAGCCAGAAGCTGGAGCCGACGTGATTTGCGAAATTCAAAACGGATCGGGAGATCGGCAAGGCTATTTGGTCGATGCCCTCTACGACGCTGGTTTTCGAAACGATCTTTTCTTCAATATTCAATCCGATAAGCAACTAGAGCTTTCCATCGGTGAGTTTATATTTTCCAAAGGAAATGTGCTCGATGCATCCTTGAACGAATCGAATGTCACCTCGGAGCTTTTGAAGCTGGAGCAGAGCAATTCTACCATTGTATACAATGGAGAGTACTTCTTAAAGATTTACCGCAAACTTTTCCGAGACAACAATCCCGATTTGGAGTTGACTCAATTCTTGTCAGACACAGGCGATTTTAATCATTCGCCAAAGTTTGCTGGTGGCATCGAATGGGTGCGCAAAGGATATTACCGAGTCTCGATAGGCTTGATGCAAGAGCGGGTGGAAAACCAAGGAGAAGCTTGGAACTATACCCTCAGCGAGATGGAAGGGTTTTTCCAACGGTTTGCTGATAGCGACTTGAGTTTGGATGATTTCCCCAAAGTGGATCTCTACAAGCCACTCGATCTCGATGATCTTCCAGAGAATATTCAGAACTTGATCGGGAAAGAATTCTTAGCGAGAGTTCAGAAGTTGGCAGTCCGCACGGCAGAAATGCACATCGCTTTGTTTTCTGACAAGACCGATCGGTACTTTACTCCTGAGCCTTTCAGCGGAGATTACACTGTCTGGTTATTGAATCGACTGATGTACATGTTGGACGGGCGCTTTAATTTGCTCGAGCAAAAAGTAGATCAATTAAAAGGCACGGCCCGCGAGTATGCGGAGTATGTGCTGGCGAATAAGGAGGATATCAAGAACCACATCCTCAAGTTTGATGAGGAGAACTTGAACTCGTCTCGCATCCGTATCCACGGCGATTACCACCTCGGCCAGATCTTAATTACTGGCGATGATTTTTGCATCCTCGATTTTGAAGGAGAACCTGAAAGCACCATTCGAGATCGCAAAGTAAAACAGCCACCAGTGAAAGACTTGGCGGGATTATGCCGATCATACCACTACGCTGTTTTTGCTACCGTTTTCAATTCTTTGCCCGAGAACATAGACCGAGAGACCGCCACCGAATTGGGAGGAAGGCTCTACCGAATTATTACGGGGCTTAGCTTAGATCGCTACGTGGAAACGGCCATGGACAATGGCTTGAACATAGGCTATGCCAAAGAAATTGACTTTTTATTGCGCTACCATATTTTCGAAAAAGCCATTTACGAAATTGGCTACGAATTAAATTCTCGCCCCGATTGGGTTATTATCCCACTCAAAGGCATCATCCAAATCCTCAAGAACGATTAACCATGGAAAAAACTTCGAATGTCATCGCGCACAGCTTACTGACCGAATTTGATATTTCACTTTTCGCAGAAGGAAAACACTTCAAACTTTACGAAAAGTTGGGAAGCACCCCAATGGAAGTCGAAGGAGTGGCAGGAACTTATTTTGCCGTTTGGGCTCCCAATGCCGAGGCTCTTTCGGTGATTGGAAATTTCAATGAATGGGATACCGAGTCTCATCCGCTCAATGCGCGCTGGGATAGCAGCGGAATCTGGGAAGGTTTTGTGCCTGGCGTGGGAGCAAACGAATTGTACAAATACGCCATTAAAGTGAACGGTGGTGGAATGATAGAAAAAGGAGATCCCTTTGCAGAGATGTGGGAAGTGCCGCCTTCTACCGCATCGATCACCCGCTCTTTTGACCCGAAGTGGTCAGACGGAACGTGGATGAAGAACCGCAAAAAGAAAAACGCCCTCGATGCTCCGATGTCCGTTTACGAGGTACACTTGGGTTCTTGGAAAAGAAAATTTGACGAGCAAAACAGAAGTCTCACTTACCGTGAAATGGCCGATGAATTGGTTCCTTACGTGAAGGAAATGGGCTTTACCCACATAGAGATGATGCCAGTTATGGAGCACCCATTCTTTGGTTCTTGGGGATATCAAATCACGGGTTATTTCGCAACCTCATCGCGTTTTGGAACTCCTGAAGATTTTGCCTTCTTGGTGAATCAATTTCACAAGGCTGGAATCGGCGTTATCTTGGATTGGGTGCCTAGTCACTTCCCGAATGACGCCCACGGATTGTACCAGTTTGATGGCACATCGCTTTACGAGCACGAAGATCCACGTCTGGGATATCACCCAGATTGGAAGAGCTACATTTTTAATTATGGCCGCCACGAGGTGCGTTCGTTCTTGATTAGCAACGCCCTTTACTGGCTCGATAAATACCACATTGATGGAATTCGTGTAGACGCCGTGGCATCTATGCTTTACCTCGACTACAGTCGAAATGAAGGCGAGTGGATTCCAAATAAATTCGGCGGCAGAGAGAATCTCGAGGCGATTTCTTTATTGAAAGATATGAATGAAGCCGTTTACGCGAACTTCCCCGATGTACAAACCATTGCCGAAGAGAGCACCAACTGGCCTAGCGTTTCCAGACCAGTTAGCGCCGACGGACTCGGTTTTGGAATGAAATGGATGATGGGATGGATGAACGACATGTTGGAGTACATCAAGAAAAACCCACTATACCGCAGCTACCACCAGAATCAAGTTACGTTCAGTTTGGTCTATGCATTCACAGAGAATTTCATGTTGCCACTATCTCACGATGAGGTGGTACATGGAAAAGGATCTTTGCTCAGCAGAATGCCTGGCGATGAGTGGCAGCGCTTTGCGAACCTAAGGGCTCTTTACGCTTGGATGTTTACGCATCCCGGGGCGAAATTGCTCTTTATGGGTTGTGAGTTCGGACAGTTTTCTGAGTGGAAACACGACGAGACTCTCCTTTGGAACTTGCTTAAATTCGATCTCCACAAGGGAATTTCAGAAATGGTGAAAGCCATGAACAAGCTGTACACGGAGGAGAAGGCGATGCATGAATTGGATTTTGACGCAGATGGATTCGAGTGGATCGATTACAGCGACAGCAAAAACTGTGTTCTTGCTTTTTACAGAAAGTCAAAAGGTGCCAAGCAAAAGCTTTTGGTAGTGGGTAATTTCACTCCAAATGCACACGATGAGTACAAAATTGGAGTCGATGAAAAAGGCTCTTTCAAAGAAATATTTAATTCGGACAGTGCCCAATTTGGCGGAAGTGATTTCCTCAACAAGGGAGTTATCAAAACGAGGAAGGAATCGCTACACGGCCGCGAAAACAGCGTAACGTTACGTATTCCTCCAATGGGCTTCGCTGTCTTGAAGCCAACAAAATAAAGAGTAATGAGTCAGAAAAAATTCATTTGTGTACACGGGCATTTTTATCAGCCCCCGAGAGAAAATGCGTGGTTGGAAAAGGTGGAGTATCAAGACTCTGCCGAACCTTTTCACGATTGGAATGAGCGGATATCACAAGAATGCTACGGTCCCAACGGGTCTTCGAGAATACTTAGCGACGAGCACAGGATCGTTGATATCGTAAACAATTACGCCAAGATCAGCTTCAATTTTGGGCCCACCTTATTGAGTTGGCTCGAGATTCACCGACCTCAAATCTACATGCAGATTCTCAAGGCCGATGAGCAGAGTATGGAAGATTTCGATGGACACGGATCGGCGCTGGCGCAAGTTTACAACCACATTATCATGCCCCTCGCAAATCGCAAGGACAAGGAGACCCAAGTTATTTGGGGGATCAAAGATTTTGAGCACCGCTTTAAGCGAAAGCCCGAAGGAATGTGGCTGGCAGAAACTGCCGTTGATACTGAGACGCTAGAAGTTCTTGCCGAGCAAGGAATTAAATACACTGTATTGGCTCCGCGCCAAGGAAAGAGGCATCGAAAATTCGGGGACTCAACTTGGAACGATGGGGTAGATTCTAAGATTCCGTATGTCTGTAATTTGCCTTCAGGCAAAAAAATCTGCCTTTTCTTCTACGATGGAGATCGCTCGCAAGCGGTTGCTTTTAAAGGTCTTTTGGCCGATGGTAAGGGCTTTGCCGAATACCTCACAGGAGCCTATGATAATCGCAAAGAGAATCAATTACTGCACATTGCTACTGATGGCGAAAGCTACGGTCACCACCACCGTTACGGTGATATGGCATTGGCTTATTGTCTTCGTCATATCGAGGACAACAACTTGGCTCAGATCACCAACTACGGTCAGTATTTGGAACTCAGTCCGCCAGAGCATGAAGTGGAGATTCACGACAATTCCTCTTGGAGTTGCGTGCATGGAGTAGAGAGATGGAGATCAAACTGCGGGTGCAATACAGGTGGTCGAGGTGACTGGAATCAGGAGTGGCGCAAGCCTCTGAGGGAAAGCCTCGACTGGTTGCGCGATGAACTGGAAAAGATTTATGAAAAGAGCATGGGCAAGCTTCACAGCGACCCGTGGGCATTAAGGAATGAATACATCGACATCTTGCTGGAAAGGAAGCGCGATAAGGTAGATAATTTCCTTTTCAAGCATTTCGGAAAGAAAACTCCTGAGCAGCACACGCACGTGATGCGTTTGCTGGAGATGCAAAGACACGAGTTGCTAATGTTTACCAGTTGCGCGTGGTTCTTTGATGAGATTTCAGGTCTGGAGACAATACAAGTATTGCAGTACGCGTGTCGAGCGATTCAGCTGGCCGAGAGTGAATCTGATGTGAAGCTGGATGAAGAGTTTAAGAAGCGGATCGCAAAGGCGGAGTCAAACCTCAGTGAATATGGAAACGGGGCTACAGTTTACAAGAAGTTCGTAGAGCCGTCTCAACTTACGCTTACACAAATAGGGATGCAGTATGCAGTTTCTTCCTTGTTTGCGGAAGACCCGAATAACATTACTGTCTTCAACTACGATTGCACATCAACTGATTTTCAGCGAATTGTTCAAGGTTCACAACGGTTGTCGCTAGGCCGAACTCACGTTCACTCCAAGGTAACATTGAGTGAGAAGAGCTTCAGTTTCGTAGTTCTCTACCTCGGTCAGCACCATTTGATAGGAAAGGCTTTTGAGAATATTCCTGAAAAGGAGTTCCAAGTCTTTGCCGATAAGGTGACAAAGTCTTTCCAAGAATCCAATCTAGCGGAAGTAATTGAAGTCTTGCGGACTTATCCCAAGCAGCGCAGTTTTTCTTTCTTCGATATGTTCAAGGATGAACAGCTCAAGATGGTAAACGATGTTCTTGAGGAGGGCTTATCTTTAGCGGCAAGCTCATACCGAAAGATCAACAACCGAAATTACAATGTGATCAACGTGATGCACAATACTCATTTGAATCCGCCTCGAATGCTCGTGCGCAATTTGGAGATGGTACTGAATAATGATCTGCGCCAATTATTTGCCAATGGTGAATTGCGAATCTCAATCGACGATTTGAAGCATGCGGTTGGGGAAATTAAAAAGTGGGGGTTTAGTATTGACCATGCAGAGTTGGATTTCATCTGTGCCAACCAGCTTAATACGATGCTTGAAACCCACGGAAAGCCTAGTAAAAATAGCCCTGAGCACTTTGGTGATTTGGTCTCTAATATGCGAGAAGCGTTAGAAGTATTGGCAACCATTGGAATCTATCCTGAGTTGAATCAAATTCAGGATGTGGTATTCCATTACTTGCAGTATTTCTCAAGTGATATCCGTCGGGAAGTTAAGGTTGAGCTCTTCAAATTTGCCGAGCACATCAATATCGAAACGGAACAATTCAAAAAAGGGAAGGCATAAAAAAAGGAGGGCTTTCTGTCCTCCTTTAGTTCTCAACCTCAGTGAGGTTATAAACTCACTACTGAGTTTTCTTCGAAAGTAACCGCGTTTGAACGGTAAGCATCTGCTTCCCAATCATTTTCCCAGCGATCGCCATCAATAACGTAACGGAATTCATATTCCTTACCGGTTTCCAAACTAACAACCGTTTTGAAAGAGCCGTCTTTTAGCTTTTTCATTTCAATCGGAGACTTAGTCCAATCACTAAATTCACCGACTAATTTCACTTCTTTTGCTTCAACCGCTGCTTCTGCAGGAATGCTGAATGTAACCTTGCAAACAGGTTTCGATTTTAGAAACTGCTTTTTAATCATGGCTTATGTATTGATATAACTAATTATGGTACAAAGGTAAATGAAAATATTTCAAAGTGTCACTATAACACTATGTTAACTTATCTTTAAATCAGCGTTTTCCTGCACCTGATTCCCATTCTCCCCATTTATTCCTCAATTTCCCGAGATCTTTTTCTCGCAAAACTTTTCAAATTCGGCGCGAAAGTACTTGATGTATTTGATTTGGAATGAGTTTTTAAAAGATTTTTTATTGTTCATGATTCATAATGAAGGCTCTATCAGCATCTCGAGAGTAATCTCTATCCCATAATGACTAAGCTTTTGAGGTTGAGCACGACAACAATATTATCTTTGCGCCAAAAGTTACACCCATGTCTGCATTGATCGAAGAGCTAAAGTGGAGAGGACTCATCCACGATGTGACTCCAGGAACCGAGGAACAACTAGATAAGGAAATCACCAAAGGCTATGTGGGTTTCGATCCTACGGCCGATTCTCTTCATATCGGAAACTTGGTGCCCATTATGCTGCTTACTCACTTACAAAGGTCAGGGCATAAACCAGTCGTTTTGGTAGGTGGTGCCACAGGGCGTGTTGGCGACCCTTCCGGGAAAACACAAGAAAGAAAGCTCCTCAGTGTGGAAGATATCGAGAACAACCTTGCCGCTGTGAAGGTGCAATTGGAGAGTTTCCTCGAATTTGGAGATGGGCCAACCGATGCGATCACGGTCAACAATTACGATTGGTTTAAGGATTTTACTTTTCTCGATTTCATTCGAGACGCGGGAAAGCATATTTCCATCAACTACATGCTTGCTAAAGACTCGGTGAAGACGAGGCTCGAAAGCGGAATGTCGTTCACTGAGTTCTCCTACCAGCTTATTCAAGGTTACGACTTTTACCACCTCAACAAAGAGATGGGAGTCAAGCTTCAAATGGGAGGTAGCGATCAGTGGGGAAACATCACTACGGGAACGGAATTGACCCGAAGAATGGGAGGAAGTGATGCGTACGCACTTACTGCTCCTTTGGTCAAGAAAGCCGATGGATCGAAGTTTGGGAAATCGGAAGGTGGCAACATTTGGCTGGATGCCGAAAAGACTAGCCCTTACCAGTTCTATCAGTTTTGGTTCAATGCCTCAGATGAGGACATCGAAACCTTCATCAAGATTTTTTCACTCAAGTCTAGAAACGAAGTTGAAAGCCTCATTGCTTCTCATCGCGAAGAACCTCATTTGCGCATTTTGCAAAAGGACTTGGCAGCTGAATTGACGGAACGAATTCATGGCGAACAAGCACTTGAAGGCGCCATCGAAGCGAGCAATATTCTTTTTGGAAAAAGTACGGCCAAGAATCTGCAAGCCCTTTCTGAAAAAGATTTTCTCGATGTCTTCTCTGGTGTTGAGCAAGCCGAGGTAAGCCGAAGTCTTGTTTCAGTGGGCACCAATATCGTTGACTTTTTATCTGAGGCCACAGGTTTTTTGAGTTCAAAAGGAGAAGCTAGAAGGGCTTTGAAGGAAAACTCGATCAGCATTAACAAGGAAAAGGTTCAGGATGATTATTCAATTACTGAATCGGATTTAATCCAAGATCGCTACATCTTACTTCAGAGGGGGAAGAAGAATTACTTTATCGCAAAAGCAGTTTAGAGTCTGCCCATAGAGTCCAGTATCTGCGTTACGCTTGCCCTGAAAATAGTCATCCGCCTAAGGCGAACTCCTTATTTTCATAGCTGCACAAGCCTTGATCTTGAACTCTCTGGTCAAGACATTTGACTCTATTTCAAGTTTGACCGTTTAGTCGGGAGTTTCTATCAGACACTTAGTACATGGCTACCATGAGATTACACCCACGCAAATCGCTGTAATCAAAGCGCCCTAGAATTTCAAAGCTTCCGTCATCATAGGTTCTCCCTAAGTCTGAAGTGGCGATGAAGGAGCAGGAGTTGATGTTGGCAAGATCGATCACATTTACTCCTCCTGATTTGCCCGCTGGAAAAATTGTCAATGGGTCATTGGTGTCTCTCACTAGGACTTTCATCCAAGCGGGGCACTCAAAAATTCCGTTTCCTTTCGAATAAGCTTGACTCAGTAGTTCAGTCATACCGTATTCGCTGTGAATGGAATCGATTCCGAAGCCCTCCTGAAGTTCTTTGTGAAGCTCCTCGCGGGTTAGTTCTTTGCGTCGCCCTTTCATCCCACCTGTTTCCATGACGGTGGTATTTTTGAGCTCAATACTTTCCTGTTCGATAAAATCCAGCAAGGCAAAACTCACACCGATGAGCAAGGTTTCGCGATCACTCTCCGTCGAGAGGATATTGCGAAGCTGATCGAAGTCGTCTAAAAAGAAGCCACTATCCGGGTGAGCCGAATCCTTAATGAGTCGCTCGACCATGTAAATGAGGGATGAGCCTGTTCGTTCTAGATAAGAAGGAAGAAGAGCGAGAATTCTAAATTCTTTCGGCGAACCGTAGAATTTATTGAACGCATCCAGAAAGCTTCGCTCATAAATTTCAAGCTGTGAAACGTAGTGTTTTGAAGTAAAGGTTCCCGTAGTTCCGCTGCTGGAGAAAATAATTTCCTGTCCTTCCGACTTCCCACTCAGGATTTTATGTGATTTGAAAAGCTCGATCGGCAAGAAGGGGATATCTTCTATTCGATTTATGTCTCCCGCATTTAAGCTTAGATGTTTGAGGTATTCACGGTATACGGCATTCTCCCGTGCTTGAAATTGAAATGCTTCCAGACATGTTTCGTTAAACTCTTGATCAGAATTTATCTCGAAAATCTTCGGTGCAGAAGGAATAGTCAAATTAGGGTAAGGCTTTTGATAATTGTAATATTACAAAGATAGTCTCCATTCATGAACCTCTTTCGTTTCAGATCAGTTGTTCTTTTCCTTACATTTCTGGCTCTTGCAGCTTGCGATAGGGAAGATGATTTGCCAGATGAACCCGTCATCAACACAGTTGAATATTTGGAATCCGAAAAAGATTTGGTAATCAACTTTACCGATGGAGACGGGAATTTCGGCTTGCCTGCAGACTTCATAGACCCTCCGTTTCAGGCATGGGAGGATTCGGTAAATGGAATCATCAATAAGAATCACAACAATCTCTGGCTTGAGGTTTTTGTGAAAGAATCGGGGACTTTTGAGTTGCTTGAAACACCAAACCCATATGGATTTGATTTCCGAATTCCTTTTTTAACACCTCAAGGTCAAAACAAACAATTGAAGGTTACGGCAACGTATAACCTCATCGATTTAGAGGACTTTGTAAGTGCGAATGTGTTGGAGTTTGGAGATACACTGAAATTCGTTGTTACACTTGTTGACAGGGACTTGAACTCCAGTAATACCGTAGTTTCTGAGGGACATATTCTGAGAGACTAGCTCTGGTGTTGAAGAGGCATAGAAGATCCGCCACATACGCTTATATTTTCCCCGTTAAGGCTTCCGAAACATTCTCGATGTGGTCTCCTACTTTTTCGAGAGAAGAGAATAAATCACTGTAGATCGTGCCGCTCCGAAGATTGTAATTTCCCGATTCGATTCTCGAAATATATTCCCTTCTCAGCCTGTTTCGAAGTTCATTGATCTCTTTTTCCAAAGACTTTGCTCTTTCCAAATTGATCTCTTTTCCCTCTTCTTTTTCGAGGTTTTCTAGCATTAAATCCATGGCCAAATCAAGGATGCCAAACATGCGCAACAACTTCTCTCTCTGATCGGGAGTGAACCAAATCTTTGAAGCTGTTTTCCTCTCAATCGTATTGGCCATTTGGTAAAAAACATCACCGATACGCTCCAGATCACTGCTGATTCTCAAGAAGGAACGGACCTTTTCGGTAGAAGGAGGAGAGAGCTCGGTGGCAGCAAGTCGGCTACAATATTGGGATATCTCTATCTCCATGCGATCGGTAATTTTCTCGTATTTCTTGATTCGGCTGAGTAATTTTTCTTGATTTCCCGCGTCTGTTTCGGTGAGTAAGCTCTTTACAAAACTGGACATTCGCGAAACGATCTCCCCGAAGCGGATCACCTGATTCTTCGCCTCCAATACAGATATCTCAGAGAGTTGAATCGAAGAGTCGATATACTCCAATCTGAATTCTTCGTCTTCACTACCTCGTGATCGAACTGTTTTCGTTGCTAGTTTTACCAGCAAGGGCACAAACCAAATCAGCAAGAGAAAATTGGCTAGGTTGAACACAGAGTGAAAGGCCGCCAGCGCAATAGTGGCGGCTTGGTGTCCAGCTTCCGATTGTTCGTATGGATCAGCTGGCATGAAACCGCCAATAATTTTTAGAACAAAGGGCAGGGCAACGACCATCCATGCCACACCTATGATATTGAAAAGAGTATGAATCCGTGCGCTGCGTTTGGCGAATACGTTTCCTACGAGCGCCGAAATTTCAGCAGTGGCAGTTGTACCAATATTCTCGCCAAGAACCATGGCTGCTGCCACGTCAAATGGAATCACACCGCTGGCACAAAGGGCCATGGTTAGTGTAATGGCCGATGAAGAACTCTGAACGATTACCGTTACGATGATTCCCAATGCGATGAACATCATGGTGCCGAGGAAAGGCTGGTTGGAGTATTCAATGAAAAATTGAACGAAGGCTGAATTTTCAGTGAAGGTTGGTACTGTGTCTACCAAAAAGCCCAGCCCCAGAAGGATGAGGGCAAAACCAATCAAGGCCGTGATCCAGTTTCGTACGCCTGGTCTTTTTACCAAAAGAAGCGGAACCACAAAGGCGAAGATGATGAGGGCATAGGTGATAATGTTTACGCGAAATCCCAAAAAGGAGACTAGCCAAGCCGTGATGGTTGTCCCGATATTTGCTCCCATCATGATTCCAGCTGACTCAGTGAGGCTGATGAGTCCAGCATTGACAAAGCTTACTGTCATTACTGTAGTGGCACTCGATGACTGGAGCAAGCCTGTAAGTGTAAAGCCAGTCAAAACCGCCGTGAATCTATTCTTGGTCATGGATCCCAGAATACTTCTGAGCTTACTTCCAGCGCTGGCTTGAATCCCTTCACTCATGGTTTTCATTCCATAAATAAAAAGGCAAAGTGAACCAATCATCAACATGAAGCGCGTGATGCCCCAGGCCATCTTCGATTCAAATCGTTGCCTCACGGTCCACACCGCTTCAGGTTTCTGTGGGTCACTTGGCATGAACCCCACTTGGTAGATGTAACCAGTAGAAGAGTACAACTTCCTCAATTTGATGGAGCCCTCAGTGTAAGGCACGGTATCGGTGTGTAGCCATACTTCCCCTTCATTGGCTAGCACGGCAGATCGATTGTATCGCACCACCACTGCCGATGGTAAATTATCTGTCGAACAATCGACCTTCCAGCTGATTGTCACTTCCTCCTCAGCTACGTAAGCTCCGTAAACTTCTGGCGCAAATGAGTCCTGACCCCATACCTGAAAGCTAGGTAAGAGGAACAGTAGAAGTATCAGAAATCGTGAATTTACCACAGCGCGCAAAGGTATCCTGAACCAATGCTTTGAGGTCTTTTATCGGGTTAATTTTATGTTAATTCAGTTAAGCTGTTAAAACCCTCTAAAGCTCTATTGATTGCTAGTTTTAGCGGAATTAATCTTCGGCAAAACGTGAGCTCATACTCGGTAATTCTAGTAAGCTAATATTAACGGCTACTTAAAGTAGGCTTAATTCGCTCGACCTACTTTCGGACACATAAAACTGCTATGTCATCTTATACTGAAGTTGTTTGTGTTAGCGGGAAGAATAGCCAGTTTCCTCAATTGCTTAGACTCATTGAGGCAGAGCGTTTGAAAGTCGAATGTATCGACAATGCTGAGGATGTTATTTCACTCATTCAGCGAAAAAAGCCAGCACTGGTTATTATGGACCTCTCACTTAACGGGAAAGACGCCATCGACCTTTTGAAAGAGATGGAGCAAAAAGGCTTAAGACGAAACTGTTCCGTGGTAATATTGAGCGATCGTCGAGAGAATTATGTGGAAATCACTGCGCTCAATTCGGGAGCAGACGATTATATGGTGAAGCCAGTGAACAACCGTGTTTTTGTCAGTCGCTTGCGCGCATGGCTCAGAAGTCACTCGGCATCGCGAGGGTCTGTCAGTATCACTCAAAATGGCGACGAGATAATCTTAGATCAAGATAGATTTATGCTCGTGGTAAAGGGTGACGAGTTTCTTCTTCAGCGAAAGGAGTTTGAGATCATCTCTCTTTTGGCTTCAATGCCAAAGAAGGTATTTAGTCGCGACGAGATTAAGGAATTGGTCTGGGGTGATCCCGATCACTTGGTTCGAAATAGAACCATCGATGTTCACATCCGAAACCTCAGAGTCAAGATAGGAAGGGGCTACATTAAAACCTTCAAAGGAGTTGGCTATTCTTTCGATACCGCTTTGTCAAGTTAGCGCACTTCGAAAACAGGAATTCTCAAGTGACCTTTTTCGTAGTAAATGGAGCTTTCGTAAATGTATTTGAGTTGAGCTCTACCATCTTTAGAGAAAGCGGGATCTTTCTGTTTTTTTGACTCAAAAGATCGGCGCAAGTTCTGGTCTCTTTCTAAAATTTCCGCCGCCGTTTTTTCAAACAAGTAGGAAGAGAAATATTCCTTTTGATTCAATATCGAATCGAAAAAATTCCAGCTAAAGAAACTATCCTCGCTTTGCGGATCAAGGGTTGCGGCCAAGTACCTTCTCGCCTTTTGCTGGGTAGGGATGAGGTAGTCTCCTTCAAAAAACTGGATGGTCTCTTTCCTTTCTGAGGTGCCAATATTCTGGTGCGGATAGTGCCCTTCATAAGGACTTTCTGAGGTCTCGTAGTATGAGGCATATCGAGAAGTGACATCAATTAAGGTGTCGCTTGTGAATTGGTGCATCTCGACATTGTTGGCCTCGAGTCGATCTATAACCTCACTCCAAGCTTGAGGAATGGCATAGAATTCAGGGACTACTACTCTATAATATCCATTCACTTCGTTGTAATAAGCTACGTCCCTTCGGTAAAGCTTTTTTCTGTCGTACTCCACAAAGGCCTCACCCGAGAGGAGGCTCGTAGAATTTTTTGCTTCGTACCCAGGAAACGATAAGCTATCGATTCCTTTCCCTATTTGCCATTTCGTGTAGAAGCTTTCAGCTTTCACCGTGTTCTGATCGGCAATTTCCTTGAGCTTTATTACCATCGAACTCTTTTCTGAAAGAAAAACGTCCATGCATTTCAGGAAGCTATGGGTGACCTCCACTCTACGATCGAAAGGCTTGAGCATATGAGCTTCAACTGTGAACCCCAAGGTATTGAATAGGGCAGCGTATCCAGTGCTATATCGTGGGTAATCTAAGAAGGCATAGATACCGTCTTCAGGGGTTCTCCCCTTGAAGTTTACATAGGGTATCATTTCATCTCCGAGCTCTTTCATCTGTTGGTAAAGTGAAGGTTCCATTTCTCTTTTCAGAAATGTGGCTTGCATGGGATCGAGCTTTTCGGGGAACGTGGATATCAGTGTTATACTGGGTTGATAATCGGCCCCATTGGTAGTATGTGTGTCAATTAAAACATGTGGGTTCCAGAGATGAAACAGCTTGCTAAACGTTTGGGCATTTTTGGAATCTGCCTTCACGAAATCCCGATTAAGGTCGAGGTTTTTGGCGTTTCCGCGAAAACCGTATTCCTCTGGACCGTCTTGATTCGCACGGCTATTGCTGTTTCTGTTCAGCGCTCCTCCTACATTGTAAATGGGAATGATGACGTATACCAAACCTTCAGTCGGTTCAGCAGCTTTTTGCAGGGCAAACATGATGGAGGCATTAATTCCGCAAGCCTCCCCTGGATGGATTCCGTTGATGATTAATGTCACCGCCTGCTCATTCAGCTCAGCAGACTCAGGTGAAAACTCTCCCTTAGGATCTATCACTAAATAGTGCAATGGTTTTCCATTGTCTGTTTTTCCAATGGTATTCAATTGGGCTGTGCTGGGATGATCTGCCGCAATACGCTCATAGAATGCAATCGTTTCGGCATAAGTCGGAGTATAGTTCGATGGAAACTGCCCGAAAGCATTCACTGATAAGGCAATTAGAAAAAGAGAAAGAATTCGCACAGCTTTATTTTTTGACGAATATAGCTAAGACCATGCCTTACTGGCCTTAACAATTAATTAATAAAACTCAACTATGCTTAACACAGGCTTAAAGCTTCGCTTGTTCGATGAGTCTATTTTTGCTTCGTGAAAAATTACATCGCGATACTCGGTTTTGTTTTAATCTGTTTTTCGGCCACTGCTGGTAATTCAGAGAAGAAATCGAAGTCTGATAAGGCTACTTGCTCGTATTCAGGGACAGTATTGGATTCTGAAAATGCAGAAGCTTTGACTGGCGCCACTGTGCGTTTAGTAGAAATCGATCAAGAAGTGTTTGCCGATTTTGATGGCGAATTTACATTCGAAAATATTCCTGCGGGAACGTATACTCTTGAAATCAGCTTCGTGAGCTACGATACCAAGATTGTTGAGAATTTCAAGATCACCAAAGAGGCGAAGTCAAAAAGATTCTTGCTGTAAGTCAAGTGAT
>JBLIEU010000041.1:0-19720 GCA_047633195.1 Cryomorphaceae bacterium
GCAATTCTGTTAAGGTAAACTCCTGTGGAAGAAGCTTAAAGCCAATTGGCCTATTGACAAGTCGGCGTTTCAGTCTCTGAGAAGCCAGAAGCAGAACATCATTGTGGTCATATGCCAAATGAGGCACATCTTTTATGGGAACCCACGTATTCTCCTTATCCGTTCTTAGCGCCTTAATGTCTTCCTCCATATTAATCAATCCGTAGAAAGCAACGTCAATCACACGTCCCAGTGGATGCCTATAGATTTTCCCAAAGGCATTCAGCTGTTCTAAATAGATGTCCTTGTTTCCAATCACATCCATTACAATTCCTTCTGAAGCTTCGATTAGGCCTTCCTCAGGCAGAATTAATTTACCTGGCAATGACCAAGCATTGGCATAAGGATTACTACGAATCTTTTGAATGTACACTTGCAGTTTACCTGCTTCGAAACCGTATAAAACGACGGTGACGGATACTCCTAATTTGAAGTACTCATCGAGGAGGGTATCTTTCATCTTCCTAAATCTCTATGCGTTAATTACTGGGCTGATAATATTTCAAAGCTTCATCCATAAAGGCATTTAGCTCCGCAATTCTTGTTTCGTGGCTCGGGTGTGTACTCATGAATTCAGGTGGTTGTTCGCCGCCTAGCTCAGCCATGCGTTCCCATACTTTTACCGCCTCGCGTGGATCATACCCCGCGACAGCCATAAAGATTAGACCCATCTTGTCAGCTTCGCTTTCGTGTTTCCTAGAATACCCAAGAATACCAAATTGAGAACCCATCCCAAAAGCTTGGAGCGCTAAATCATGGGTAAGTTCAGGCTGCTCTTGCAATACTGTGCTAAGACTCATCCCAGCACCTTGAATAGCCAATTGTTGGCTCATTCGCTCATTTCCATGCCGCGCCACAGCGTGCGCCACTTCGTGACCCATCACAGCTGCAATTCCATTGTTGTTCTTGCAAACGGGAAGAATACCTGTATAAAAAACCACTCTTCCTCCTGGCATACACCAAGCATTGAGTGTTTGATCATCCACTAAATTAAACGTCCAGTCGAAATCATCCACCAGACCTTCGTATCCATTCTCATTCAAGTATTTCTCGGTTGCAGCAGCGATGTCCGCCCCAATCTTTTTGATATTTCGAGCCTGAGGATCTGAATCGGGAAGAGGTGTATTTTGACTTAAAAAATTGTCATACTCTGAAGCGCTCATCGATTGCATTTGCGCGTTGGGCAAAAGCTTGAGTTGTTTTCTACCAGTTACAGGAACTGTAGAACAAGAATGCAGCATAAATGCCGCAGCAAGAATTATCAGGTGATTTCCTTTCATTTTAAATGATTTCGGCGGTAAGACCTCTTTCGAGCAATGCGGAACAGATGGGCTTAAGTTTGGATATATTGCCTTTTTTCACACCACACTTGCCATTGTGATGAACAATGTGTGTGCACTGCTCCGCTTGGATAGCCGAATGCTGGCAAACCTTTATCAGGCTTTCTATTACAAAATCAAAGGTGTTGAAGTCATCATCGTAAAGAACAATCTCCTTCGTATCTTCAATAATCTCCTTCTCTAGGATATCTACTTCTTCTTCAATTAAGGTGTCGATGTTCACCATAGCCTTCATATTTCATACAAAGATAGAAATACAATGCCGAAGCCGTAAAATTCCTTATTCGTTTTGAACAGAAGTAATATTGCCGTTTTTTATCGTGCCAATTGCGGCAGATTTGATATTGAGATTCTTGCACTCTTCGAGCAATTTCCTTGCGTCATCAAGTGATGGCATATCCTTCGAGAGGTAAATGGCTCCATTTCCTGGGCCTTGAATCTTTTGAATGCCCCAAGACTTGTTCTGCAGGAAAAGATTGACCAATTCTTGTGGGACATCATCTACAAATGTGCCCATAATGACCACATAGGTTTCATCGCTCTTTTTGTCAGTGCCTTCTTCAGACTCAGATACTTCTGCTTTTTCCGAAGCCACCTGTTTTGACAGCACTCCCTCCCCTTCGGCTTCTAGAACGTTCTTAGCTTCACTTAATGATATGCGCTGGCCGTTGTAATAAGCGGTGATGAACGCATCAGAGACTCCTTTTTCTCTGGCAAGTTCTTTTCGGTTTGTTGCAGCCGAAAGATCACCGAATCTTCCTGTCGTGTATCTAATTACTCCCGACCCGGTCAATTCACTATTGAGTTCAGAAAGATTAAAAAGCTGGTCGAGCTTTACAGGCTTGCTGTAAACTCCCACCTGAACGGTATAAAACAGACCCATGATAACCTCGACTTGGGCGGCCTCTGCAGCTTCAGGATCATTGTAGTATTCCGCATTGGGTTTGGGAGTGTCGGCACCCTCTGTCGTGATACCTGCTAGTGGCTCAGTAGTAGGAATTCCAGATACCAATTCAACATTTATGCTCTCTTTGCCTTTGGCTTGAGCCAAAATATCACGCGCTTGTTCACCAGTTAGCTTCTCACCATTAACATACACCACGACAAAAGCATCGCTATATCCTTTGGTTCTGATTTCGTTTCTAGCTTGGATGGCTTCTTCGTACTTTGTAAATAAACCTGCGCGGTACCTTGTAATTCCGTTATCAAGCTTTTGGCCCATAATTGGAGCATACGGCCCAAAAAGATCTTGTGGAATAGGATTTCGGTACGCTCCCACTTGCACTTGGAATATCAAGCCATCAGGCATCACCGGATCCACAGGTATGGGCTTACCATCATTATAAACACTAGCCTCAGCTTCTACGAACATTGACCCTTCTACGTCAGAGAAATCTTCTTTCTCGGCGATGATCTCGACCATGCCAAGCCAATTTCCTTTGATGGCGTCTAAGCCTGTGCTTTCACTTACAGGTGTTGGTGCAGTTTCAATAATAATAGGCTTCGAGGGTGTTGGAGCGGTATCAAAACTGTTTTCTGCTGCAACATCAGCCACTGGTTCTTCGGATGGTATAATGCGGTAGCCTGGCTTCAAAAGCAGGTTGTCCAATGCGCGCCTTTGCTGGAATGAGAGCGCTGTTGATAGCGCTACTAATTCTTGGTCGTTTTGAGATCTTGTCGCTCTAATTAATTCAGCCTGCTCTGCTGCGAGCGCAGATTTCTCATACAATACTTCGGCTTCCTGCTCGAGCTTTCTGGCTCGTGCTTTCACACTTTCTCGATCTCGATCCGTTTCTTGATTCGGTAACATCTTCAACAATCTATCTGCTTCTGAACTTCGCTCGATAGCTTGACTCTTCTTCAATTCAGCGTAGGACGCGCTTTTCTGTTCCAGATTTTTGAGGCTATCAGCTCTCACCAGAGCTACCAAATAATCTCGTTGTGCAGGCGATTCCGATAAAAGACTCAAACCGATTGGGTCAACTTTCGTGCTGCCTGCAATCAATTCATTCTTATTATCAATGGTGTTTGATTCTGAAAAATTCAAACTCACTTTCAGCTTCTCGTCTTGCGCGATTAGTTCTTCTCGACGTTCTACAGCCATATCATTGGCCATGATCGACTGCATTTTAGTGAGGTAAGCCTTATTTGGAAGAGTCTCGTGACTTTCAGGCTTTAAAAGTGCCGAAGTCACATCTCCTAAAATGGCGCTATTATCCGCTTCTGAATCAGGCTGACTGAAGGAACCCAACGAAGTATTGACCTCGGTTAGTTCTGCGATCAGTTGCATTTGTTCATTCGCATTATCACTCAATTCAACCTTAGCCACCTTAGCACCTAATTCAGTGATTCTGACTTGAAGTGCACGGATTTCCTCTCGATTTCTCGAAGAATTCGGATCCAATTGAGAAAGGATTCTTTCGTTCTCGTTTTGGTAGAATTCAATTTCGGCGAAATTAGACTGGTTGATCCCTTCATTCACTTCTGCATTGATCCTTTCCATTTTGGTCAATGAAGCCTCGCGTTCAGCCTCTGAAGTGAGGGTAGCGTATTCACTTTTAAGCTGGCTCAATGTATCTGATTTGGACTTTAGGTCATTTCTAATAATTGAGGCATTCAGTGATTTGTATTGAATGGATGATAGATCGGGAATTTTTATTTCTGGAAGAGTTTCATCGATCTCGATCGTTTCAGCGGTGGACTCTTGGTCTGCTGTCAGCTCTGTCGGTTGAGCCATGGCAATCAATTCGGCCTCAGCCAATAGTCGATCAGATTCCTGCTGCTTGTCAGCGCTGAGTGCTTCCAGATCAATGATCTCTTCATCGATTACCTTTTGAAACTCCTCTCCTACCTCATTTCTAAGAGACTCGAGTGAATCTATTTTATTCTCAATAGAAATAACAAATGCCTCGTTTAAGTCGGCGAGAGCTGTGAGTTCTCTTTCTTCTAAATCAGATTCTCTAATGACAACAGTAGCCTTCTGATCAAAATCAACTACAAATCCTTCGGAGATGCTTAGTATCTCCTCAAACTGCTGACGTTGATCTTCAGTGAGTGCTGTTTCATTCAATTCAAGATTCTGAGCAGTTTTACTTAAATCACTTGGAGGACTATCCTGCCCTTCTGGTATGTAAACTATAGGAATAGCCAAAGCTAATTCTGATCCAGCTCCCGTAGATTCATCTACAACTGTTTCAATGGACTCTTGAGAAGGACTTGCGCCTGTCTCTGTCTGCCCCGACGTATTTTCAGCAGACAAGTCATTCACTTCATTTACATCAGCTAGTTTTTGCTCATTAATAGATGCAGACAATTCAACTTGGAAAGCCTGAAGCTTTTGGATCTCCACTTGAACGGCGTCTCGATCTACATTTGACTGTGGATCGTCTAGAATGGTGACATATTCGTCTATCTGCTCCGATACCAATTCATTTGCTGCCTCGAATTCGTCAATTGTTGGACTTTCTTCGGTTTCTTCATCAACCAAAACTGCTCGTGCACTCAAGGCAGTAATCAATGAGTCTGTGGAAACCTGAATTTCGTTCTTCGCTATTTGATCAACTCCAGTTGTCTCTAAATTGGCCTTGTCACTATTTACCTCATCGATCATGTCAGATCTTTCGCGAAGTAAAGTACTATAGCGCTCAACCAATTCAGGGTCGAGGCTATCAGCAGCGTCAACTGCTGCCTTGTAGATGCTGATCTCTGATTGAAGGCGTATTAAGTAATCCTCTTTTATTTTCACCCGTTGCGCCCATACCACATTAGTATTGGTGCTTAACTCAGCTTCTTGAAGCAGATCCGAGTAATCGGGTAAAATAGACTCTTTTGTGTATTCGCTTTCCAGCGACTGCGCCATTGCGGGACTGAGCTCGGTGTAGCTGGTTTTGGATTTAACTGGTGCAGGTTCTTCCTCCGAAATGTCCTCCTTGATGAGTTCTGCATAACTTTGAGCTTCCGAAGATCGAGGCACGAAAACCGCTTTTCCTCCCATAACGGACTCATCCTGTTCGAGCTCCAAAGTTTTTATTCTTCGCATCTGAACCAAATCCTCCTGAGAAACGTCTGAATCAATTCCTTCATTTATAATCTGATCGATATCTGCGATAAAGCTCTCATTGAGTTTGATTCGCTGTTCGGCCATTTCGGGTGCGCTCAATCCTGATATTTCTATTTCTGCGAGAGCGGGTAAATAGTCGCGATCTATGGCACTTACTGACCTAATGGAATTAATATCAGTAGAATAATCAGGGATTTTAGATTCTAGTCGTGCAACAAGCGAAGGACTTAGAGTGTCTACATCTGCGCGAGCACGGCTAATGGCCTCAGCAGTTGGCACATCCGAAACAACCTGTTCCCATGCTGAAATGAGTTCTTTCCGTTGTTCAATTTCATTTGCTTTTTGATCCCTCAGCTTTCTGTATTCTGCGAGTTGCTCCTCCGCTCCTTCTTCTCCTCCTGCTCCACTTTCCAGTTGTCCGATCGACTCATCAATAATTGAAACCCAATCTTCAGCCGCTTGAATCTTTAGCTCTTCGGCTTCAATGCGTTTTTCAACGGGGAGACTTTCATCGTACTCAATCGCTAGATCTTCTGACACAGCACTCTCTGTGCTCTCAGATTCTTTTGAGTGACTGGTATCCGTTTCTTCCGATGAATTTTCTCCAGCTACGATTCCTGCAGCTGCAACCACCGCAGCTCCCGCTGGCACAACTACGCCTGCATTTGAATTTTTACCAACCGCTTTTCCTTCCTTTTTTGAATTGTCTTCAGACTGGTTTTCCGAGACTGCCAGTTCTTCTTCCAATTGATTGGAGTCCGTTTGTACATCTTCGTCAGTCGAGATTTCAGATTCATCCTGCTCTGATGGATTCATCGCCAAGTCTTCCGTCGACTCACTTCCCGATCCAAACGTCCGCCGAAAGTTCATCGCCATTGCCACTGAACCCATTTCTTCAAATACTTCTGGGTGCTGGCTAGTGTATAAAGCGATCGCTTCATTATCTATTGGTAAAACTCTAAGGCTTTCTGCCAATAGTTTCTGATCGGACTCAGACCATGAGACCAAAGGCTCAGCTTCAACAGGAATAGTTGACAGATCATTCGAATCCACAATTTCCTGCAGTATTTCGAATTCTTGAATTTCATTATCCGCGAGAATTTGAGCATCCTCAGCTTGCTTAAAGGCTCTCTGGGTCTTTCGCTTGGCACTCTCAATATCTGATTCCAAAATGTCAACCTCTTCCTCCAATTGCCTCAGAGCCTTTCCCTTCATCTTTGTTCTCTGCGTTCGCCTTGTAATGAGCGTTGCACTTAATTGCTCTGCCTGATCCCTGATATTTTGGGCTTTATCCAATAATTTCTGGGCTTCCGAATCAAATTTTAAACCGCTTCTGCGAATATCTTGAACAGGATCATATCGGTCTTCAATTTGATCAATGCTTTCTCTAATTTCTCTTTCTTTTACTAGTCCTGCGTAAATGCCATCGTAGTCATTTGAATCTATGGACTCTCTTAATGAGTCTATGCGGGCTTTCGCGGCTTCATACTCCTCTTTTGACTGAGTCGCCTTTTGATAAAGGTCATCTTTCAGACTTTTAGAATTAGCCGCTTTACGCAATGCATCTTCTGCCTCCAATTTGGCAAAACCTGCGCCATACATTGATGAGCCGCGTGATTCAATATTAGAAGAATTTGCTTTAGCAACTAAGCTCTCGGCTTTGGTACTCTTTTCTTGTGCATTGGAAAAGTAAACATCTGATGAGCGAGCTGCGCCTTCTGCTAATTGAGCCCGTAACACTTGTCTGTCCTTCAACTCCTCTACACGGGCTTCAGCTTGCTCCAATATCTTTTCATTGGTCATCCCTCCGCCAAAGCCAGCATCTGAATACGCGAGTGCAGGATCTTTTTCTACATCGGGAGCACCTTGTATATCAGACTCATCATTCGGGTCAAAGTTTACATTAAGAGCTGCGCGCTGACGAAGCATTTTTTGAGCAAGCGCCATAACGTCGCCGTCATAGGTCTGCTCAAAGAGATTGTTGATCATAAGCTTCTCGACACCTCCCGAAGAAATGAGTTCCATTTCTTGCAAATACGCCTGGACACCAGTAGAATAAGGGACATCAACCAAACCTGCATGTATCTTATCACTGCTCGTCTCTTCTACTAAAAATTTGTACTTCCCTCCTTTTGGAAAACTAAGAACGTATTCTCCTGTGGCGGGATCAGTATACTGGACGTCCACTTCCTTATTGGTAGTAGCGTCGATGGTAGTTATTTTTGCTAATCGCTTACTTGGGTCAATTTGATTGATGAACGTACCTTTGATCAAGGTGATGTCCAGTGGAGCACTTTTAACCAGCACCTTATACACATCTAGCTCTCCTTGTTTACTACTTCTTGCAGAAGCGAAATAGGCCATTTCGTTTAATGAATCGGCCAAATAGAATAGATCATCATCTGGAGTGTTTACGGCAAAATCCAGATTGACAGGATTACTGAAAACACCATTCGCCTTATTGAAACCTGATTTGTAAACATCGTAGCCCCCCATACTTCCGTGTCCTTTGGAAGAGAAATAGAATGTCTTATCGTCTGGGTGCAAGTATGGAAAGTCTTCGTCGTAAGGAGTGTTTATAGAGCCTTGGAGCGGAACGGGGTCGGTGTATGTGCCATCGGGAAGTACATCGGCATGGTAAATATCCAGGCCTGTCTTTCCAGTATTACCGTAACTCGAAAAGTAAATGGTGGTGCCCGAACCTCTATAATGAATAAGAGACTGATGGTTTCGCTTTTTGTCTTCAGAAGAGAGCAGCTCTTCGGGAGTAACAAGAATTTTACCTCCGATATCGCTTAGGTCATATATGCGGAAGAAAGAATCCTTGGAGGATTGTTTCTTATCTAACACTTTTATCTCCTTGATCTGCGAAAGCAAATTTTGGCCACTTCGGGCCATAGAAATTTTTAAGTCAAGTTCTTTCTCTTCTATATCGCTATTAGATGCTAGCGTCTTATACTTCTCGTATGCAGAGATGGCATCTTGAAAAAGATAATTCAGGTGATAGGCCCTTCCAAGGTAGTACCAGCTTTGGTCATCTACATTGGCTTTACCGACAGAAAACTTGAGGTATTTTACTGCCTCTTCTTTCTTTTCGGCATCGCCAAATAGCGCCGTAGCACCATACTTGTAGTTGAATACAGGGTTCGTAGGATTGAGACTTAATAGCTGAGAGTAGAGCGGCATTGCGTCCGCAAATTCACCCTTATCAAAAAGGGCATTTGCCTCTTCTATTAAGTCTTGTTCGCTGTACTGCGCGCTTACGTGGATACTAGCCATCAGGCTCATCACCACCAAACACAGGGAGTATTTGATTTTTGAAGCCAATCTATAGTTTAAAGGTACCGTCTATACGTCCTATGGGGACGAATGTTACGACGAAGAAACCAATTATTTAGATGAACCTAAAACATGAATTGATCTAAGAAGATACTTCGCTTACTTTTTGAGCCCAACATGTACATGTAGTTGTCTTCTTTCTTGTCGCCTGCTTGCTTTCGTCTATCTTCTTTTTCTTCCAGTAGAATCGCGTTGTACTCCTTGCTACTAGAGTAAGTTTGAAGTACCCCCCTCTTATAAGTGAAGTAATACCAATTGGCATCATTGACCTCTAAATAAAGGTGAATCACATCCCCGCTCGCTTTCTTCTCCACTACAAATTTGCCTGGAACCTTTCGGAAAAATTGATTCTTTCCGATTCCAGCAATTCCAATATCCCCTTCGGAAATGAATGACTCCATTACGCGATCCCAAACCATTTTCACATCGGAGATAAAAAAGGTCTTATTGAGTTCATCGGGAACTTTCTTGATGGTTCCGCTCAGACTCAACTCAGAAATCACCTTATCAGACGCTTCAAGCCCCATAAGCTCTCTAATGGCGTACTCATACTTTGATTTGGTAAAATCTACTGGTTTGAGATCAGAAACTGTAGAAAAATATTTAAGCATCTCATCCAGCGCGGCACTGCTGAAGTAGAAATCTAGCGCGACTGCCGAATTGATTTCCACTTTATCATTTACAGGATCGTAGTTGAGTTCTCCCAATGCATCGAGGCCAAATTGACTCAAATCATCGGCTAAAGCCAAACGTCCTATACCAGTCAGGGCACAGCTGCCTTTCTTAAGCGAAACGTAATTCCCCGGAAGGGAGTTCTGCTTTAACTTATCCGTGCCAGCTACTTCATAGGCCTGTTCCTTTTTATTGAATTTCAAGAATCCTCTGGAGGTAACGATGCTTTCGTTTGTGTCGTCTTTTTTATCCGAAAGGAAAGTTCCATAGACGATGTAGGGGGCTTTTTCGGCCATAATCCCCACTTCGACTGGGTTGCCAATATCATCCGTAAGCAATGTATCTACTGGAATCAGAACGTTTTCAGGATCGATGATGGAATTGAACTTCATCCAGTTTCTAGCCAGTCGGTCACAATCGTGAATGATTCTAGTACTACCGTCGAAGGTGAGGAACTTGTCGTTCGCTTTTAAATTGATTGTTCCTTTGTACGCAAAGTGGGGACTGAGGAAAAACTCGTCAATCGACATGATTTTACCCGAGCCAACCGTTTGGAGAGAAGTGTCCACCCCAATCGCTTCCAACATTATCAATCGTTCCTTTTTGTTCTCATCCACATATGCATACTTGCCTGATGCCTTGTAATCGAATCTAGAATTGATCTTCACATTGGCACTTTGGATGGTGTGGTATTTGGTGATGTAATTTGCCAAAATCGTCGCATCTTCTAACTCATCCATTTGCGCTCTTCGGCGAATGACAACCCTACCGCTATCTGGCGTAATTTTGGCATCAGCCACTCTGATCCAAGGTATCTGATCGGCTGTAATGGTGTAGGTGTCGAGATCATAAATAGCCTTTGGAGACATGAAGTTAAGCGAGTCTTGATCTTCATTGATGCTAATGAAGTTGGATCGACTCATATCTAAATCAGTATCGATAACGAAGTCTGAAGCCATCTCACGTGAGGTTTCAAGAGAGATGTCGTTCTTGTCCATAAACCACTTGAATTCATCCATGTAACAGATGTATTGGTTTACCGGGAACTCCACCGTCGTTTCCTCATCATTCGATTTGAACTCTCCTACCCGATTCTCAAAGTCAACATGGGCACTTACATTATTTGTCTTAAACGCCATGTTTGCCTCAGATAGCGCCAGCAGTCGGAAATCAGAGGTGTCGGCATCGAAGGTTTGGTAATTGTACCTTATAAAATCCGACTCCAGTTCTGCTCCCGAAAACTCTACGATTCCCCTACCCGTCATTCCTTTTAGCGTTAGATCGAGCGTTCCTTCTTTGGCCACAGCCTGACCACTGAATATATTGATGGGCTCTCGCATTACCTCGGCGCTCAACTTATCAGCCAGTGGTAGATAGGTCAAGTCAACTTCGGTGGCGTTGGCTTCGGGTATTTCGGTACCCGTTGAAATAGATGTATTCGTAAATGAATTGGTTACCCCACGGGCACTGTCTGGAAAGAAGGTAAACTGCTCAGAATTGGCCGTAGCCGTAAAGTACTCCAGTTGTCCGTCTCCCTGAATACCGCTGTAGTTGACGATAATATCTTTTTTGAAAGTTGCCTTATCGCCATACAGTGGTAAGCCGCCTGCGGGTGTAGACCGCACAAAACCGAGTGAATAATCTTCTTGTATTTTGAGGCTTTGGTCTAGCTCGGGGAAAATACCGCCCGATACAAAGCGGCCACTAAACGCCACTTGCTCCGTGGCAAAGTTGTCCAAACTATCCAAGATGAAGGGTTCCAACTCGTAGAACACTTCCGATCTCTCATAAACACCCACTTGAATATTAGCATTGTCGTAATAGACAAATGATTCCTTATCGGCAGTGAGAATAGGGAATTCGGTGAATTCTTCCTGAAGCCCCGACTTATTATAAGGATTGTCGATCTGGAGTGTTCCCGTAATTCCTTCAATTACATTCTTCACTCGACGCAGGCTGGTGTATTCAGGTCTGAAGTCTTCTACATAGAGTCGGCAAGAATCTACGGTGACCAAATCAATCTGAAACTTGTCGTAGTCAAAGGCAAACTCCTCTCCGTAAAATTCAAACTTCCCCGAACGGATTACCCCGCCCAGATTGAAGTCTCTATTCTTCCGCACGTTTACCAAACCGTCTTTCGGGAAGATGACCACCTGCTGCGAATCCGAAAGGAGAATTTGATTCACTCCCTTCAATACCAAATCGAAATTGATGAGGTTCAATTCGGCATTATCACCGTCGGCCACATCTGAGTTGAACATGATTACATCGTAGTCAATATTGCCTGCCTCGGCGGCAATGTAGTCGTAGAGTTTTTGCTTCACCTCAATGGATTGCGAAGGGATATCGTAATTGATAAATCCCTTGTTGGCCATTTCGATCAACCGCGGCATATAGCTCTCGAGCCGAAACCGCAGGTCATCACAGAATCCTTGGGCACCGAAGGTTTCGTCGTTGATCTTTCGGGCATACTGGCGAATGGCGTACAATGGGTTGATTCGATCCATCCCCGTCAATTCATGATAAAGGCGCTTTTTAAAAAAATTGGAAGAGATAAATGCCGCTCGCGTTTCAGTGCTACCAAAGAGATTTCCCATTCGAATAATCGGGTCATCGATATTCCAATAGAGTGCCTCGAAATGCAGCTCCAAGTCATGATAGGTATCGAAGTAAGGCGATTTACTCAACCCTTCGTTGCTGCGAATAAGGGTGAGTAGACGGGTTTCATTTTTAAACCTCAATTGTAGGCTGGGGTGCACGATGGAGTCCCTGTTCAAGATGATAACGACTTTGGCATCTCGCGAAGACACAGCATCGGGCTTGATGGTGTAGAATTGTGAATAGGTAACTACTTGGGGAGAGTTGTCTCTCTTGAACGTAAGCGTGGCGGGCTCTCTCTTCGAGCCAAATCCCTGAAGGCTGGAGCCTTCCATTCGGAAGCCCCCGTTGTAATCCACCTCGTCTACAATGTTCTCAATAGACAGTCTTTTGTCGTAAGACGAAAACTGCGGATACGTGGCTTTATCAGGAGTCACATTGGCCAAAATCTTGTCTTCTACCTTTCCCAGCAGTGGTCTCTGAAAGAAGGCATTGTAGAATCGGACAGAGTCAATCACGAAGAAAGAAGAGCGCATATTCAGTTCATACGGATTCTGAATGACACCGTAGGTTTCATTGGGGTCTAGGCCAGCCCGCTCCCAGGTTAGCTTTCCTTCTTCGCCATACCACTTGTCTTTTTGCTGGTCAAAAACGCCCTTGGTGGCGTAAATCACAGAACTATCTCCTTTTGAGCGACAGATCAAATCGGTAGATGGGAAAACGATGCGGTACTCTTTCCCTTCGAGCTGAAACTGCCATCCAGCATTGGTGCCTTTCCAAATGGTAGAAGGAGATTCGTAAAATGTATTGTCGGTGAGGAGGCCTTCGGTCATGGTCAAGAACTCCTCGAGCTTTTTATTGCTTCCGCTCTCGAGTACTTTAACGATGTCTGCCCACGTATCGAAACCCTCTCCTTCTTGCGCTGAGCCTGGAAAAGATAGGAGTGCAATGACAAACGACTTGTAGAATGGAAATGGACGCAACCTTTTCTTCAGCATCAAATCAGCTACATCGTAGATCTTCTCTTTTTGCGCGTCGTTATAAATGTCGGAGTTGAGCCAGAACGGGCCGAAGTTTTCCTCCATCAGTTCCTTCCCTTCCTTTTTATCGGCGTCTTCCAATAGCTCGGTCAGCTCATCGTAAAAAGCCTGTTTTTCGCGGGTGAACTCGCGGAGTTGAGAGAAGCCTTGAAGGGGAAAAATACAGAATAAAGAAAGAAAGAAGATGCGTTTCAGCATACCTATGCTTTTTTTAGCTTGAGCAAGACCCAATCGTTTTTAGTTTTTACCGACTCTTTCGATAAATGGTTTTTATTGGCGCAAGCCACCAAATCATCGACATCAGTTTTAAAAAAGCCACTAAGCAATAAATACCCTCCTGGCTTCAATGCTTTTGCAAAATGCGGAATGTCGTTCAAAAGGACATTCTTATTGATGTTGGCCAAAATCACGCCAAAAGAAGAATCGCCTATCACAGACACATCCCCCTTTAGGATCTCCATTTCCATATTGTTCAACGCAATGTTCGTCAAGGTATTTTGGTAGGCCCACTCTTCGATGTCGTAAGCCAGGATTCTATCGGCGCCTAGTTTTCGTGCGGCAATGGCCAATACAGCCGTGCCGCTGCCCGCGTCCAATACCGAATTGTCTTTCCACTGGATCGTTTCCATCTCGTTGAGCATTAGCCAGGTCGTTTCGTGGTGACCGGTGCCAAATGACATTTGGGGTTGTATCAAAATGTCGTGCTCAAAAGAAGCATCAATTTCATGGAATGGCGCGCGCACTCTGAACTTCTTTTCCACGCACACGGGTTTGTAATCTGATTCCCATTGTGCATTCCAGTTTTGCTCGGGTATTTCCTCTCGCTCGTAGCTGACGGTTCCTTCGAGGCTTTCGATCAGATCTTGCACCTTCTCCTCCGACTCGGCATCGGCGGGGACGTAGGCATCTGTACCCGTCTCATTGTCGATAAAGCTTTCAAAATCGAGCTCGGCGAGCTGAGAAATCAAAATCTCGGTGGTGGGCTTTGCGGGATCACAGGTAAATCTGTAGACGAAGTAGTTCATTCAAAGGGGTATTCGATGAGGGTGGCTAAGGTCGGAAGAATTTCGGGGATGGTGGGGTTCGCTTTGCTCACTTTTTGTCCTGTTTTTTATTACAAGTCCAAAGGTGTGCAAGTACGCTAATGATATAGCCGAGTAGGATTGAGTTTTTACTGCTCATTCAATTGCGGTGTAATTCTCTAATGAACTCAAAGTATTGGGCTTTGAGCGTCAAAAAATCTCGGTGTACTTTGCGTGTTTTTTCGAACATTCTAAGAATTAAATAGAATTGTTCCTTTCCCATCTATCCCAAAGCTTCCCACCAATAACAAACCCATCCCATTCGTCCCTTTGGCTTGCTATCATGAGCTTTGCAATCGTATAATTGCATCAGATCATTTACGACATGAAAGAGATAGTTGCGGCGATAGTAGTCTTTATGGTTTCCTTTTCGGTACATGGACAAAAGGACAAGTATACATTTGCTCAGACTTATATTGGTGCTCAGTTTGATGCTGTAGGCGGATCAAACTCTCCCGAATTCATAGCGGGACGTTTCTTGATAGGTGCAACCCACTTTTGGCAGAAAGCAGATTTCTACATTTCAGTACCGCTTTTCAGCTCGCGGGTAAAAGGAGATGACTGGCATTACGACGAAGGAGTCATCACGGGATTTCGTTATTTGCCTTTTGGCATAAGCCGAAAGGGACCACGACCATTTGTAGGTTTGCAATGGCTCTCCCCCGAATTGCGCATTGGCGACGGGCCACTCTTTGAAAACAGCCGTTTTGGACTGGAAGCGGGAATGAATATTGCCTTTGCCTCTTTCTACACCTTAGAATTATCGGCCCACCATTTGTTCAACAATGAAGTGAATTATGCCGTATCGAGAGAAGGACGAGCCCAATTGGAAGCACCCGATCTAGGTCTGTCCATCGCTTTAAAAAAATACTTTGATACCACTGCGAGCCTGTCTTCCGAAAAATCTCAAGCCTACGTTAAGCAGCTTTACGACGGTTTTGAGGAACAGAGAAAACTCAGTACTTGGAATGTAGCGATTGGCCTTTCGGCAAATGTATCGTTGAGCGGTGTACCCATGCTAGAATCGTACGACTTTATGCCCGGCAGGCCTCCCTTAGCACTCTTTCCAGATGTGGCTGTTGGTTATTACCTCCACGAAATCGACGCGGGTGTCCGCGCCGATTGGCGTCCAATGAACCTCGCCGACGAGGCTTACGGTCTCGATTACAGCATTAGGCAACACCGACTGGCTCTAGAAGGATTTAAATTTCTCTTTGACTACAAGGGCTTTGTACCCTTCTTAGGCTTTAGTATCGGCAATGACTTTATCAATGCCGAGATCAATGATGGCGAATTACCACAGATAAAAGACGAATACTCAGCCTTCTCTTACGGAATCACCTTCGGGTGGGATATTCGCCCTACCAATACGCAGGCATGGATTCTTCGTACCAAAATGCGCTACTTGATCCAATCCGATTCAAATGTGGATATTGCCAATGCCACTGGCAGGAATTTAGAAATTAACTTTATACAAATGGTAATCTACCCAAGCAGATGGAGTTAAAATACGAATACCTTCTTTATATTCATGCCTCAGCGGGAGGCATCGCCTTAATTGCGGGTCTTTGCGCGGCATTTCTCAAAAAAGGATCAAAAGGCCACAACCGACTTGGCAAAACCTTTGCGGGTTTTATGGCCTCCTCGGCAATTTTGGCATTATTGCTCGCCCTCTGGCACCCCAATCCTTTTCTCTTGGGTATTGGTTTTTTTACGCTCTACTTGGTCAGTTCTGGCTGGATATGGATCAGGCGTATGCCTTTCGGCAAAAAGGTGACATTAGCCAAAGCCATTGGCGCAGCAGGAATTCTTGCAGCGATTTACATGTTTTACGTGGGCATGACGGGAAAATCAGGGGGTATCGTTCTCTATGTCTTTGCAGGTATCTTGAGCATCCTTTCCCTCGCTGACTTGGTAGTCAAAACCACTCCGAATAAGGCCGCTGGCAAACACGGTGGAAGAATGGGCGGAGCCTTAATTGCAGCGATTACAGCCTTTATGGCTACCAATGTGTATTTCCTTCCGCCTTTGGTTATATGGCTGGGACCAACGGTTATTGGAACTCCTTTGATTGTTCTGGGTATTCGTAAATTTTATGCGGGAGCAAAAAATAAAAGTGATGAGGGCTAATGAATGCCATCTTCGCTTATTTCAGGTTTTTTCTTCGTTTGAATTATTCCACCAAATACAATATTGAGTTGGGAGAAAAAGAAGTTTTGGATGGCTTTATCAGCTGTCGAAACAGTAGTTCTCACGTTTGGCAAACCCATAAACCCGCCCTTCATTTCTGACTGAATAAAAACACCATTAAAGAAAGTGACATTTACTCCTACTACAGCGCCTATTCCATAGCCCGATATATTAAAATCGTCATACCTCTCGGTTCCCCACAAGGTCGTGTTGGTTTTTGGGTATAGGATCCCACCTCCAAGGCCTTCTATCAAACTTATACGAATTCGATCACGTTCAAAAAGTTTGTCGGTATGCCTCAATTCGATATTGAGATAGTTCAGTCCATCTGTATGCTCAAACTTCAAAAAGTCTTCATCCAGCACGATATCATCATTCTCATACGTACCATCGTATTCTGATTGGTTAGCGTTTATGACTCCCGATATTTTAGCTGTCTGATATTGCTGCATTACATACTTCATGTGATCAACTCCAAAAGAAATATCCCAGTCTTCTTTGAAGTAGTATCCAATTCGAAAATTGTATTGAGGAATAGTCATTGTCGTCGGATTCAAATAGGCATCAAATGAAAAATCAGATTGCCTGTCGTCTGCGATTACATCTTTTAAAGTAAAGTCATAGTCGTCTCCACTAAAGTGCACATCCGAATTGCTATACCAGCCTTGATTCCAACCCCAATAAAAATAAAGACTACCCTTGTTGGTGTTCTCTTTTAGAGGATTGCTCGCTTGCCCAAGAACAGTATGGGCTGCAAGTAAGTTAAGGCAGAATAGTAACGTGTATCTCAATTAAACAAAGTAAACGTGAACAAATCGCATTTATGTCTACTAGACTGAGTGAAGACATCAGCGCAAATAAAACAATTTTATTAGCGTGCGAAACTAGTCAAATTCTGACTTTTCCATCAGTATCTCTTACAACTCCATTTAAGAGCTATTATTTTTTGGTTGAGTGTTCTTGCTTTACCCTTTTTATCCTGAGTGAGCTCCTTTTCAATTGCTTCTGCTGCCCATCTTTATATCCCCTTAAACGCTAAAATGGCATTGTGCCCTCCAAAACCAAAGGTATTGCTCATCGCAACATTTACTTTGTGATCGATGGCCTCACCCAAGACGATGGCTAACCCACTTGGTATTTCGGGATCCAATTCCACGGTATTGATCGTGGGAGGTATGGTGTTTTTCTCGATGGCCTTTACCGCAAGAATAGCCTCAACGGCGCCCGCCGCGCCCAAGAGGTGACCCGTCATAGATTTAGTGGCACTGACTTTCAAGTTGCCATAATTCCCACCAAAAACTGTTTCCATCGCTTTGATCTCGCTTAAGTCTCCCACGGGCGTTGAGGTGGCGTGTACATTCAGGTAGTCCACTTCTTCGGGATTCAATTTCGCTTCGGCCAAAGCCGATTTCATGGCATGTGAAGCACCCAACCCTTCGGGATGAGGAGATGAAATGTGGTAAGCATCTGCGGTCATCGCTGCTCCTACTACCTCGGCATAGATCTTTGCCCCCCGCGCTTTGGCGTGTTCGTATTCTTCCAGAATCAATGCTCCTGCACCCTCTCCCATAATAAAACCATCTCGTTGTGTATCGAAAGGTCTTGAAGCGGCTTGGGGATCATCATTGCGTGTCGACATAGCCTTCATTGAGTTGAACCCACCTACTGAGGCTTCGGTAATGGCAGATTCGGAACCCCCCGTTACAATAACCTTGGCCTTGTCTAGCCTGATGTAATTGAAAGCATCCATAATGGCCGAGCTAGCCGAGGCGCAAGCCGACACCGCTGTGTAGTTGATTCCCATCAATCCGAACTTCATCGATATCAATCCCGAAGCCATGTTGGTGAGAATCTTCGGAATGAGAAATGGACTGAATCTGGGTATCGAACCGCCCTTCACGTAGTTCTGCACTTCGCTCTCGAGTACATTCATTCCACCTTGCCCGCAGCCCCATATCACCCCCATATCAAATGGCGATATCGACTCCAAGTCTAAGCCGCTGTCTGCCAGAGCTTCTGCACTGGCATGCATCGCATATTGGGTAAAAAGGTCGGTACGCTTGATCTCATTGCGATCCAAGTACTTTGTAGGATCGTAGTCTTTGATCTCGCAGGCAAATTTGGTTTTGTAGTGTTCGGTGTTGAATTTGGTGATCGGACCCGCGCCACTTTTACCGGCAATGGCATTCTGCCAAAACTCTTCCAGTGTATTCCCGATGGGAGTTAGCGCTCCCATTCCTGTTATGACTACTCTTTTCATACCTGATCTTTAAGACTTCTGTAAGGTGGTTAAAGATAGCCATACAGAATGCTTTCTTTGGTTTAGACTTTCAATGTGTCTATCAAATTATTTGTATTGGGATCAGAGACCTGCATCTGCCGTCTCTCGACCGATTGGTTGAAGCGTCAAAAAATAGATGATTTTAACTTCTTCGATTTTTCATCTTGGCGGCATCAACAGTAACGAATTTATATCAACTGGTTGTATACCTTTTTTCTAAAACGGACTACAATAATAATCCAATTAGTGGTTTATTTTACCACTTCTTCGTGCTTTTCGCTTTGGCTAAAATGTTACTTTGGAGGTATAAAACAAATACTTGCTATCACTTTTGCTCTAGCCATAAGTACCTTGACTTTTGCTCAGGAAGAAGAAATGATCAACCGCCGTGAATTGGGCCAAACGGAAATCAAATTTAATATGGGAACAGCTCTTTTTGAGCTAATTGAACTAAGCTACGAGCGAATTCTGAATGGAGATGCGGGTGTCGGAATATCTACAGCCTACTCTTTTGCCGAGTCATCGGAATTCAGAGGTATGATATTGCCTTACTTTAGGTTTTATCCGTCTGAGCGGCAAAAAGCCGAAGGTTTTTTTCTAGAGGCCAACACGGGAGTTATCTTTTCTGAAGAAGACGTTTTTGAATCTTTCCCAGGAAATGGCCAAATTACCAGTGAGAATAGAACTGGTTTTGGGCTTGGTGTCGCCATCGGTGGAAAATTTATCTCTAAGAGAGGTCTTTTTGGAGAAGTGCTCGGTGGATTGGGACGGGAGTTCAATGACAAAACCTCTATTGAGATCTACCCGCGTGTAGGAATTAATTTTGGCTTTCGTTTTTAGAGAATAGCCCTGCAAGGCTAGAGTATTTCATCGGTAATGATATCAGAAACTTCTAAAGGAATGGATTCCAGATTATTCTGGTAAATCCAATTCAAAAAGCCGCTAATCGTCTTTTCACTCATACTTCCCCACTCTTTGCCAAAAGCTGGATTGGAAATATCCAAAGCTTTTCTCAAGTCGATCTTCACATCCTTTTCGGGAACGAATGGTTTGAATAAGTCTACTGCTTCTGAGGGATT
>JBLIEU010000042.1:0-19481 GCA_047633195.1 Cryomorphaceae bacterium
TTGGCGAATGAATTTAATCCGCTGGAAGAATAAGGATTTGTATAAGTATCTGAACCGAATCGAGGAAGAAGTTCTCGAAAATATCGACTCCCATGAAAATCATTTTCGCAACGAACAATCCAAACAAGCTAGCTGAGATTCAAAACGCCCTTGGTGATGATTTTGACTTGGTTTCTTTGAAAGACATTGGCTTCGAGGGCGAGATTCCCGAAACGGGCAGAACCCTTGAAGCAAACGCATTGCAGAAGGCTACTTTCATCTTCGATCGGTATAAAGTACCCGTTTTTGCAGATGACACTGGTTTGGAAGTAGCCTGCCTCAATGGATTGCCAGGTGTGGATACAGCACATTATTCAGGCAGCAGAGATGCCGATGCGAATATCCAGAAGCTACTCAGCGAGACGCGGTTTCACGAAGACCGCTCTGCCGCTTTTAGAACGGTGATTGCCTTTATTACCGATATGGACAAAAAGCTATTTTCAGGAGAAATTCAAGGCCGTATCGCTGAGGCAAAAAGTGGAAAGGAAGGATTTGGTTACGATCCAGTATTTGTGCCCGAGGGCGAAACGCGAACTTTTGCCGAGATGAACATGGAGGAGAAGAAGCAAAAAAATCACCGTGTAAGGGCGCTCAAAAAATTTACGGATTACCTCAAAGAGACTTATTGAGGCCTTGCTGATTCGATCATCAGATCAATGAGCTCCGTTTTACTAATGCCAACGGCAGCGGCCTGCTTTGGCACCAAGCTGGCCATGGACATGCCTGGCACGGTGTTTATCTCAATGACGTGAAACACATCATCGACCAATATGTAGTCAATCCTTACCACCCCATTGCATTCGAAAGACTTTGCGATAGCAACAGAAGTTGACTGACACTTTTTATACAGCGCTTCAGGTAGTTCGGCGGGCGTGATTTCTCGGGTTTGATCGAGCTCGTATTTGGCTTTGTAATCAAAAAATTCTCTTTCCGTGGTAATTTCAGTTACGGCTAGGGCTTTGAATTCATCTTTTCCGCACACTACGCCGCATGTGAATTCTCGCCCGTCTAGAAATTCTTCAATCAAAATTGCAGAGTTTTCGCGGTATGCCATTTCCACTGCCACTTTTAGATCCACGACTTTGTTGACTTTTGAGATTCCCAAACTTGAGCCTCCCTGATTTGGCTTAACGAAAACGGGTAATTTGAGTTTACTCAAAACCTCGTCTTGGTCAAATTTTTCAGGAGAATGAACCAGCAGTCCTTTGGCTGTATGAAACCCGCGCTCTTTGAGGACATCATTGGTGTAGCGCTTATTGAATGTCAATGCGAGATTGAGCACACTTCCTGTAGTATAGGGCATATCGATCATGTCGAAATATCCTTGAAGGAGACCGTCTTCGCCAGGAGTACCGTGAATAATTACCAGGCATATTTCGGGACGGATGCGCTCGCCATTGAATTCGAAAGAAAAATCTTTGGTGTCTATTGTCTTTTTCTCATTCCCGAGAAGGGTGTACCAATTCGATTTTTCAATGACCATTTGAAACGGCTCGTACTTCTCTCGATTAATATTGTCGAGAAGCATTTCTGCTGATCTCATGGAAACGGCTGCCTCTCCAGAGTGGCCGCCGCAAACGACTCCAATTCTTTTTTTCATAACGATACCGTGAAGTTATAACCCCTATTCTTTTTGCACTTTACATTTTCCTGAAAGTTTGAACATGTTTTTTCTCATAACCCAATCTCCGATGTAATAGGACTGCCCTATGAACGTTTATTCCCGGTAGGTTCTTGCTATCTTTGCCAGCAATTGTATTTTGAATGAAAGGAATTATTCGATTCATCAGCAGTGGAAGGGTTTGGATGAATGTCCTTCTAATCACTGTATTCACAGGTTTGGTGGTCTTTTTGACAATGCTGTGGCTTGGAATGTATACCATGCATGGCGAGTCATTGGCCGTTCCAGAACTAAAAGGGAGACCCCTAGAAGATATTGAGACCCTTTTGGCCAATACTGATATGACCTACGAGATTACCGATAGCATTTACACTGACGAGTATCAGAGAGGAGCGGTGGTTTCGCAAAATCCTAAGTCTGGAAAGCAAGTCAAAAAAGGAAGAACGATATATTTGACCATAAACAGTGTTTTGCCCGAGATGGTCGAAGCACCTGATTTGATTGGTAAATCAAAACGAATTGCTGTGCCTATTCTGGAAATAACGGGGCTGGAACTAATCTCGCTTAAATACAGGCCTGACGAATCTTGCACAGATTGTGTAGTAGGCTTAGAGTACAATGGTAAGAAAGTTGAGCCAGGAGATAAACTTCGAAAAGGCGAAGGCGTGAGCCTGATTCTTGGACAAATATCTGATGTACCAACGATCTCGCCTGATCTGCTTGGACTCACCTATGCTGAGGCTTGCTCATTGATTATCTCTTCATCTTTGAATGTCGGCAGTATACTGTCATGTGCAGGTTGTGAAACGGCCGATGATACCTCGGGAGCTTTTGTTGTGAATCAAAGACCGCAAAGAAATGAAATGATCAACCTTGGGACTTTTGTTGATCTTTATCTGACTACTGACACCTCCATGGTGAATGACTATAAAATACCCACAGACACGATTCTAGATGAATTTTAGAAAGTTATTTTATCTCCTCGCCTTATTTCTGCCTTTCCAAATGGTAGCGCAAGAAATGATCTATCCTGCCACCATCCTTACTGAGAAAGCAGTAGTTAAAAAGAGGATCACTAAGTATGAAGCAAAGGATGATGCCTTAATCGAGCTTCCTTTTGTTGACGATTTTAGTGCCGATTACTTTCCGGGCAATGAGGAGGGAAACCCCATCCTTTGGGAGAATCGCTATGCTACTTTGAATAATGGATTGCCCTTGAATGCCCCCACAGTTGGTGTAGTAAGCTTTGACGGAACCGATGAGGTTGGGTATCCCTATTCTTTTGATCCAGGATCGGGCCCTGCTGATACACTAACAACCTGCCCTATTAATCTAGATTATGACATCGGCGATGGGATCGGGCTCAGTTTCTATTACCAACCGCAAGGAATTTCGTTTTTCCCTCCCAATTCCTCCAGTGACTCATTGATACTAGAGTTCTATGCACCTGAATTGGATGAATGGTTTTGGGTTTGGTCTACCTTGGATCTTTCAAATATAGATGGATTTACGTTCGTCTATCTTCCCATTACCAATGCGCTCTACCTCAAGGAGGGCTTTCAGTTTCGTTTTAGAAATATAGCATTTCTTCAAGGCTTATACAGCGTTTGGAATGTGGATTATGTATGGCTCGACCAGAACAGTATCAATAATGATCCTATTGTAAACGATGTCGCTTTTGTGAATGGTCCCATCTCTTTTCTTCAGGACTATTCGGCCATGCCTCTTTCGCATTATGCCGAGAGTCCGACTGATAGAATGCTGGAAGATATTCAAGTCCTTTTCAGGAATCTCAACGATGGACCCAGGACTTTGGAAGGGAATGAAATCGTCGTTTCCCATGAAGGAACCATTACGGACATATTGCAAAACTTCAATGAGCCACCAATTGCTGGACAGAGCACTGCTGATTACACACATCCGCTTGATGACGACGGAAGTCAGTATAGTTATGATACTTCCCTAGCTGATGATGAATTGATTTTTGACGTGAGCATAGCCCTAGGGACTGCCGATTTTGGCTCTACAGTGAGCAATAATTCGTTTCGATTTAAGCAAACATTTTACACGCACTACTCTTACGATGATGGTTCTGCTGAAGCTGGGTATGCAGTAGCTGGCAATGGATCAAGAGCGGCCATCAAGTACACCAACTTTAAGTCTGATTCGGTTTGGGCTTTGAGGATTTATACCATGCCGATTGGTTTGAATTTTGAGAACACTCCTTTTACAATCAAGATTTGGGAAGACAACGCAGGTGTTCCAGGAACAGAATTAGCTTCAGCCCAGCAAGAATTCATTTACGGTCTAAACGAGTACCAAGAGATAATTCTTTATCAATTTGAAGAACCCGTTTTTATTCCTTCGGGAACTTTCTTCGTTGGGTACCAACAGTCTTCTCAATCATCAGGGCTTCGCATTGGGCTTGACCTAAATACTTTAGGAAATGAGGGCAACCTCTTCTTCGATGACGGAAATGGATGGAATCTAACCAGTGCGGCAGCTGCAGCTTCTGTGATGATTCATCCCATGTTTACCACAGAGGGCTACGAAGATATAGTGGCTTCAACAAGCAATGCTGCTGCCATTACAGGCTTGCGCATTTATCCTAATCCAGCCAGTCAGATGCTTATTGTAGAAGCCGAAACACTGAGTAGTTTGAATGTCTCAATTTTCGACATAAGTGGAAGATTGATTGATCAAGATCGGGTAACAAATAGTCTAGATGTTTCGAGACTATTACCAGGAATTTATCTTCTGCAAATATCGGATTCGCAGGGGCGCCATAGTGTAAAGAAACTTTCTATTGAACGATAACCAAGTAGAATACAGCGAAAACGAAGAAGAGCTTTTTGAGCACTACCGCATTCAGGCCGACCCTGGTCAGGAACCACTTCGAATTGATAAATTCTTGATGGATCGAATCCCGAATACTTCTAGGACGAAGCTTCAGGATGCCGCCATTGAGGGGAATATCAGAGTGAACGACAAGAAGGTTAAAGCCAATTACAAGGTGAAGCCTAGTGATGATATCTCTATCGTTCTTCCTTACCCGAAGAGAGAAATTGAGCTCATCCCAGAGGATATTCCATTGGAGATTCTTTACGAAGATGATCACATGATCATTTTGAATAAGGCCGCCAACATGGTAGTTCACCCCGGATATGGAAACTATTCGGGTACCATGGTGAATGCATTGGTTCATCATTTTGACAATTTGCCTGAGGCAAAAGGAGCTATTCCAGGTAGACCAGGATTGGTACATAGACTGGATAAGAATACCACGGGTGTAATGGTTATTGCCAAGACCGAGAGAGCATTGGCCAACTTATCTCTCCAGTTCTTTGAGCGCACCATCGATCGTCGCTACGTGGCGCTGGCATGGGGCGATATCGAAGAAGACGGCATGATCGAAGGCCACATTGGCCGTTCTCTAAAAAACCGAAAAGTGATGACTGTATTTCCAGAAGGAGAATACGGCAAAGAGGCTAGAACAGGGTACAAAGTGTTGGAACGGTTGACCTATGTGACCTTGGTTGAGTGCAAGCTCGAAACGGGTCGTACCCATCAGATTCGGGCACATTTTCAACACATCAATCATCCACTTTTCAATGACCCTGATTACGGGGGTAATAAGATTATTAAGGGAACGCAGTTCAGCAAATACAAGCAATTTGTGATGAACAACTTTGATATGATCCCTCGACAGGCTTTGCACGCGCGAAAACTTGAGCTGACTCATCCCCATACTGGTGTGCGAATGAATTTTGAGTCAGAAATTCCTGAAGACATAACAGCTGTTCTCCAACGCTGGAGAAATTACATCAGTCACCGATAGAATCCAGCCACCGCGCTACAGTTTCTTTTCTTCGAATTTTCCCCGATTCAGTATAGAGGAAGCTTTTCAAGTTGATTGTTTTCTTTGGCCGGTGGTAGACGTTTGGGAAGGTGGTTTGATTTAGGTCTGTTCCTTTCTGGCCTTCTATAAAAAGAGCTACCTGTTGACCCAATGACGAATCTGGAATTCCACTCACGAAGAAAGCCGAATCAATTTTTGACCTCAAAAGTTTTTCCACTTCTTCGGGAATGATTTTTACACCGCCAGAGTTGATGAGGTTGTCAATGCGGCCAAGCCATTTGAACCCATCTTCAGTCAATTCGATCAAGTCGTTGGTAACGAGACTTCCTTTCGTAATTCCAGGCCGATTGATCACCAAACAGCCCCTTGCATCCAAGTCGATTGTAACGTCGGGAAGGGCTTTGTAGGCCGTTTCATTTCCCTCGTCTATTTTGCTCAAGGCAAAGTGGGTAAGCGTCTCTGCCATTCCAAATCCCACATAAAAAGTAGTGCCCAATTTCTGCAGTTGAGATCGAAGTTCAACTGAAACTTCTCCACCTCCGAGCAAGACTGTGGCGACTTTGTCAAAGGATTTAGGTGATTCTGCTAAAACTGATGTCACTTGATGTGGAGTCATTGGAATAAACGAAATCGGCTCCTTTAACTCCTTCAAAGGATTAGAAGTCGGTGCCACCGTTGCGAGATTATACTCTTCGATTATGGCTCTTACGACCATCAGTTTTGCCGCCACATAATTGAGTGGTAATGAAAGCAAAGCCTTGCACCTAGAATCTAAACTGAAGCAATCATTCGTGGCTGAGGCACTTTGAATCAACGACGATTTTTGGAATGTTAAACTCTTGGGCGCTCCAGTCGAACCTGAAGTTTGGATGGAAATAGATTCTGAGTTATCAAAGATCTCCTGACAGAAAGAAATAACATCTGATTCGAATTGGTCTTTGCCCTTTGTTTGACTTAGATCGTTACTGGCAATAAACTGGTCGTTGAGCCGAATGCCTCGATATTTTGAAAAAGGATTCACAGGTTTGGTGGTAGCTTCCACTCTTCTTGTTCGAGGTAATGAAGATGACGCCCTTGAATCGATAATGGTGATGGAATATTGTTGGTATAAAGTTGTCCTGTTCCTAGGCCTTGCGGCAAGTCAGATTGATAAGTGGCTGTCAATTGCGCAATGGCATTCAGCCCGATATTTGATTCCAAAGCCGAAGTGATCCACCAGCATGCCCCTGTCTTTTCTACTGCTCTTATCCACTTATCAGTCATTTGCAAACCACCTACGAGACCCGGCTTAATCACGATGGCTTGAGGTTGAATAACTTTCAGCATGCGGTTCATCTCAGCTACTGAAGTGACCCCTATGAGTTCTTCGTCCAGCGCAATGTCCAGAGGCGAATCTTCGCAAAGTCTGGCCATTTCCTCCCATTGTTTTTGCTTGATGGGTTGCTCGATACTGTGGAGATCAAATTCTGAAAGTCGCTTCAATTTATCAAGCGCATCCTCTGGCGAAAATGCACCGTTTGCGTCTACTCTCAACTTGATTTCTTCTGATGAGTACTCTTTGCGTATGGCACGGAGAAGCTCCATTTCATCCTCAAAATTGATGGCGCCAATCTTCAGCTTGATGCACCGATATCCATCATCCAGTTTTTCTCGGATTCGAGCTTTCATTTCAGCTTTGGATCCCATCCATACCAGCCCGTTTATTTCTATCCCTTCGCCGTTTTGAGAAAAACCTGACGGATACAAAACAAATGGATTTTTGGAATGAAGTGAAAGCTCCGCGACTTCCATGGCGAATCTGATGGACGGCCAATCTTCGAGAGTTCTATTTTCTTTTCCTTCTGCCCAGTCTGAGAGGGTTTTTGCAAGAACATCTTCGATGTCAGGCCGGTCGTCTATTGAAAGCTTGGGGAGTAGACTTACCTCGCCAAAACCGATCTTTCCATTCTCTTCGAGTTTTACAATCCAAGCGGGTTTTGTGCGCAATACTCCTCGGCTAGTGCCCCCAGGAGATTTAAAATTCAAGGTATGCTTCAGAAAGTGTGCTTTCCTCATTAGTAAACTAGTCCAAGCCCGAAAGTGATGGCAAAAAGCAAAGTAGTAAAAGCGAGTTTTCGAAGTTCTTGATCGAGGTCGGATGAGCGATCGGTGGTCAAAACTACTTTTGCATTTTGAAAAATCAGCGGTACGGTAATCAAGAATACGAATTGGTAACCCGACGCAAAATTGATCAACGTATAGGCAAGTGCTGAAGCGAGCGCAACGGTCAAGAGAATGACGTGATAGATCCGTGCCGATTCAAAGCCCATTATAACAACCAAGGATCGTTTTCCCGATGCTCTATCGTTTTCAATGTCGCGCATATTGTTGAGGTTGAGTACGCCTGTGGCCAAGGCACCGATTGAGATGGCTGGAAGAAGATCGAGCCAAGATAGTTCTGCCGTGTGCAGGTAAAATGTGCCTGCCACGCCCGTGATTCCAAAAAAGAGAAATACGGCTACATCACCAAACCCTTGATAGCCGTAAGGGTTTTTTCCCACGGTATATTTGATGGCTGCGCCAATGGCCAAAAGGCCCACCACGAAAAAGGCTGTAATTGCTCCGAATTCGATATTGTCAGCCGCATTTAGCAAAAGCCAAATACCCGAGGCGAAGGATAAAATGGAGAATAAGACGATGGCTGCTTTCATTTCTTTGGCAGAAATGACTCCGCTCTGAACGCTGCGTTCTGGCCCTGTTCGCTCTTCGTTATCGACACCATTTACAAAGTCGCCATAGTCATTAGCGAGATTACTGAGAATTTGTAAAAACAACGTGGTCAGTAGGGCTCCCGCCAGAATCGCTCCGTCGAAGGAGTTCTTGTAAAGAGCCATCAAGCTGCCCAGAACAACACTAGAGAATGAGAGCGGGAGTGTCCTCAATCGAAAAGCACGAAACCACGCTTCAGTTTTATTCATAGGCTGTAAAGTTCGTAAGAATGGTTCAGACTTTTGCTTCTTAATACTGATCAGATTTATCAACACCTATCTGCGCCCGATGTTGATATCAAGAGTCCTGTGTGAGTATTGGCTAAATTCTTTTAAAAACGAGAGAAAAGTAAGTCCTAACTTTAAGTCATGGCGAGGATTGAAAAGCTTCACACACCTTCATTTACATTTCACCCGGATTCGCGAGGCTTCTACTATATGAAGCTCAAGGAAGGAGAGCAAGTTTCGCTTGAAGAGATCTCTCAGATCCTCCAATTTATTAAGGACAAAAGTGAGAGCGAAAGACGGCCTGTTCTTATCGAACTTGGCTATGGATCCTCCATGGCCGAAGGGGTTTATGAGTTTATGGCCCACAATGAACACCGGTTTTCGACGGCTGATGCTATCTTAATAAGCACTTTCGCCCATAAAATTGCGACGGCATTTTACTTGCGGCACTTTAAGCCCCAAAGGGCTACAAGAGTATTTAATGATGTTTTTGATGCATTGTCTTGGATGGAAAAGCAGAGGTAGAGCTATCGCGTCTCTTGCTTTTCTAGCAACTTGAAGCGCTCTGCGATTTTTTTGAAATAGTCTTTCAAAATTTGATCATTCACCTTCGCAGGTGTTACTACTTCTAAAATTCCCGCACCTTTTTGATTCAGAAACCTCCCAAGAACTTCTTTGAGCGAACTTTCATCGTGAGCCTTTACGTGAGACAAATCAAAGGCTGACGCAAGTCTTTCAATATTTGCCGGATGGTGGGCTTCGAAGAATTTCTCCTGTTCCTCATCTGAATCTGATCCCTCAATAATTCTAAAGATTCCCCCGCCTTGATTATTTATGACGATGATTTTCAGGTTTTCGGGTAGTCGGTTATTCCAAAGAGCATTCGAGTCATAGACGAAAGCCATGTCGCCTGTGATGAGCAATACATCTTCATCGGGGCTCGCCTTAGCCCATCCTGCGGCCGTGCTTGTGCAGCCGTCTATCCCGCTCGTGCCTCTGTTGCAGTGATAGGTAAGGTTTTCACTAAGGCCCAGCAGCTGAATGTACCGAACAGGTGTGCTGTTGGAGAGATGCAGGGTCAGTTTTTTCTTTTTTGTGAGGGCATCATTGATGATCTCAAAAACTTTAAAATCAGAATAGGGAGCCTCATCTAAGTAATGGCGATGTCCTTCAGCCGCTAGTTTTTTCAACTCCATCCACCTTTCAGCATAGTCGCTTGAGGCGGCAGATTTAACTGAGTTGAGAGCTTCAGTTAGAAAATGTGTCGGATCGGCGTGTATTTCATGAGTCAAGCTCATGTAAGTGTCTAGTCCAGATTCATGTGGGTGAATGTGCCAGTGGGTAGTTGGTTTGTGCTGGCGCAAAAGGGTTTTTAGCTTCTTGGAAATAACGAAGCCACCGAGAGTGATCAGAACTTGAGGCATGAATCCACTCAAGCTGTCAGTCTTTTCCAGAGGCATCACAATTCGATCTATGGTGTCAACTGCCTTTGGAATGCCAATGTTTCCTGTTGTTTCAGTAAGTATCACCACATTCGATAAATCAGACCACTGCTCCAACAAATTCAGTAAAGCTTCATCGTGTCGGTGTTGCCCTACTAAAATCATTACTCTTTGATTCGATTTGACTAGCTCGGCGAGTTCTTTCGCTGCTTCCATCTGGATTGGCGCATCAATAAGTTCACTTTGGTAAAACCGTGGAGAGGTGATTTCTTGTAATCGAACCGTTTGATATAGCGGTTCAAAAAGTGGAACATTAATATGAATGGGGCCTGGCTCGAGGGTAAGAGCAGTGTTAAAAGCCTTCGAGAGCAGTCGTCTGTTTTGCCATTCTTCCTCCTCGTTTCTTGGCTCGGTTATGAGCGAAAACCAATTTTTAATGTGATTGGAAAAGATGCCTTCTTGCCTTATGGTTTGTCCATTTCCTTGGTCTGTCCAGCACAAAGGTCTATCGGCTGTTATGGCAATTAAGGGAACGCGATTAAAAAAGGCTTCGGTTATAGCTGGCAGATAATTGGCCGCAGCCGAACCGCTAGTGCAAACCAAAGCAACGGGCTCTCCTGTTTTTAGTGCCAATCCGAGCCCGTAAAAACCCGCTGAGCGTTCATCGGGAATGCTGTGGCAGGTAAAAAAGCCAGAGCGATTGAATGAAATAGTAATGGGCGCATTTCGCGAGCCAGGAGAAATCACCACGTGTTTTACACCAAAGTTTCTCGCTGCCATCACAAGAGTCTGAACACCTTTTTTATCCGAAAGTATCAAGTCGAGCTTTTTAGCAAATTTAAGAGTGTTTTGGCTTTCAACCTCGTTTCTTCCCATTCTGCTTCCATATTGCTCTTTGCTGTAATTCCTCCGCCTACGTAGAGAGCTAAATTTTTATCTCCAATTTGCATGCATCGAAGGTTGACGAAAACACGTGTTTCGGCTTCGCTGATGATGCCGATATAGCCCGTGTATAGTCCACGGTCATGCTTTTCAGTGGCGTGAATCAGTTCAATGGACTCCTCCGTTGGTAGTCCGGCCACCGCTGGAGTCGGATGTAGCTGGTCAAGAAGTGGTTTGACTTCATGGCTGTATTTGAATTGAAATGCTGTTTTGAGATGAACGACATCAGCTGCTTGGATAGTCGATGGAGTTGACTCATTTATTTCTTGAACCTCCGAATGTTTGAGGATATTTCGGATGTGCTGGCTTACCAATTCTTGTTCTTCTTTCTCTTTTTCTTCCCACTCATATTCTTTTGAAGCCTTTGCGGATTGTGTTCCTGCCAAGGCTACAGTAGCAAATTGCTCACCTTTTCCTTCCAATAATATTTCGGGTGTTGCTCCACACCACGTTCCTGTTTCTGGGTGGTAAAGTAGGTAGGTAAAAGCATCGGGATGAGATTCGCACAAGCGAAAAAAGAAACCAACTGGATCGAAATCTCGAGGTTTTTCTTTCAGAATAACGGTAGACAGAATCGCTTTTTGAAGGCTTCCCAATTGAAAAGCCGACACGTATTTTTTAAATGCTTCTTCGTAATCTGCCTTAGATGTTTCTGCTGGAAATGAAGGCTTTTTGAAAGTCCTTATGGTTCTAATCGAAAAAGCTTCGCCATTCCAAGGCTTAATGAGAAACTCGGTTTGATTGCTTAGGTCTGCCAACTCAACCTCCTTTCCTGGAACCCGAAAAAGCATAAAAGGGCTTTTCTCCGAGATGGATTTCTCAAATGACTTATGAATATTTTCTGTCGTCGTCACTTCGGCAATATCATGTTCGTAAGTCGACATACAGATATGAGTCGGTCTTTTTCATCAGTGACTTTAATGTCCCAGACATGCGTTTTTCTGCCCTTGTGCAGCAATGTGCCCCGAGCTGTTACAAGTCCTTCTTTGATGCTTCGGATGTGATTGGCATTGATCTCGATTCCCACAACACCTGCGGCTTCTTCGCCAACCATGATAAAGCTTCCAAGGCTTCCCAAAGACTCGGCAAGAGCAGCTGTTGCACCGCCATGAAGTAGGCCTACAGGTTGATGAACTCTGGAGTTTACGGGCATTGTCGCTTCCACGAAATCTTCACCAAAATCAGTAAATACGATGCCGAGTGTTTCCATCAGCGTATTTTTGTTCATTTTGTTGGCCTTCTTGAGTATTGCTGTCTTGTCCACACGCTTATTTTTGTCCAAATATAATCGGTAGTTTGAACAAGCAGGTTACAACGAAAGTTTACATTGATAAGTCATGACTGACGAAACGAAAAAGAAGCGAATACTTTTAGTCGAAGACGAGGAGAGTCTCATTGAGATGATCAGCTTCAATTTGGAGATGGAAGGATACGATGTGACCCCCGCCATGGACGGCAAAGTGGCTTTGGACATCGCTGATAAGGCCCGGTTTGATCTCTGTGTCCTAGACATTATGTTACCGAAGGTTGACGGGATAACCGTGTGCAAGACGCTGCGGATTCGAAATCAACGTATTCCTATTCTTTTCCTTAGCGCGAAATCTACCGGGAATGACCGAGTAGAAGGACTCAAAGCTGGAGGGGATGATTACCTAACAAAACCGTTCAATCTGGAGGAATTGCTCCTAAGAGTTAAGAATCTGCTTCGTCTGACCACCCCAGCTGAGGAGGCTCAAGCCAAAATGGAGAGCTATCAATTTGGCAGGAATTTAGTCGACTTCAATAATTTTGAAATTGAAAATGCCACGGGTGATGTAATCAGTCTTTCAAAAAAAGAAACCCACCTTTTGAAATATTTGATTGAGAATGAGGGAAGGGTGGTTTCGAGAGAGGAGATTCTAGACACAGTCTGGGGATATGATGTATATCCCACCACTAGGACGATTGACAACTACATTCTTTCCTTTCGAAAGCACTTTGAGCCCGATTCAAAAAATCCGATTTACTTTCATTCAGTGCGAGGAGTGGGGTATAAGTTTACCAATTCTTCGAATTAAGGCAACTACTATAATTTCCTTCGTCTCTAAAGTGTAATCCAAGTGATTACACATGGTTTCAAATTATTCTTGCAGGTTTTAAAAGCGTTCTTCGGGACGCTTTTTCCTTTTTATGAGGTCTCTCTAGCCATCCCAAAAAGATTCTTTCGATAGAATTAAACAGTTTTTAAAGGCAGTGACAACCTTTTGGAATCTGACCGTCTTTCTATCACAATCGCAAGATTGTATGGTTTCAAAATTTTTCTTGCAGGTTTAAAAGCGTTCTTCGGAGCGCTTTTTTTATTCAAATACGGCGTACTTGAATTTTTCTGAAGCCTCTATCGGATGGGCGCTGTCGAGCATTTTTACAACAGTGCTGCGCAGGAACTCCTCAAAAAGCTCCATCACCTCTTCTCTATCCTCCACCTGCAGGTACAGATCTCTTTTTCCAGGAGCGGCCAGTGAAATGATTTGGTTTTTGACCTCCACATCTTTATTGTCTTCATAAAGTAACCAGTCATAAAGCAACAATTGCAGTGCTTTTCCTTTCGACGTCAGCTTGTCTTCCAAAAAATCATAAGTTGTTGATTTATTCTTTGATGGGCTCAAATTAAGGTCAGTGGTACTCACATTTCCTGTTTTGAAATCGATGAGGTGAAGAATTCTGTTGCGCTTTTCGATCCTGTCAATGAATCCTTTGATGCGAACAGGCAATTTTTTCCCTTGGTACTCGACTTCAAGAACTCTTTCTACTCGGCGTTCGCTTTCCAAATAGGCAACATCATCTCCCTTGGATAGATCTTCAATCTCATAGTCCAAGTAAGAATTAATCATCTTTAAGGCTGTTTCAAAATGCAGTCTATTTACACCAGAGCTGTAATCCTTGTTCCCTACTTTTTTTCGGAATGAGTCATTTAGCTGTTTCGCTACATTTTTAGAAACCTGCTCAATTACAGCCTTAGTAATCAGCTCCTTTTTGTAGGGATCGAATAGCTTTTCCAAACAATCATGTACGATGGTTCCAAAAGTCGAAGGATCTATTTCGTTCGTTTCGGGCTCGGGCAATGAAAGGATATTCGAGTAATACCACTCCAATGAGGATTCATAAAACCGATTGATGGAAGAGGCTGATAGACCGCGATTCACCAGTGAATCTTGTATAATTTCTATGACTTTATCTGTCTTTTCAATGGTCTTCGTTTCTCTTTGATGAAAAAGCTCCGAAGGCTTTAAGTTGATGTGAGAGAAACGGGTTTCGTTTTCAAAATCTTCTCGCACCTGCATGAGGTATCGGCTCATTTCTCCTCCACTGAATGTGCCCGCATCTGTATGGTAGATGGCGGAAAAAGATTTTGAGTGGCTGAGCAATCGGAAAAATTGATAAGCAAATACAGCTTCTTTTTCACGTCGAGAGGGGAGTTTATGAAAAAGACGAACTTCAAAAGGAATGAAGCTTTCGGTATGATTGTTCTTTGGGAAATTCCCTTCATCCACTGAACAGATGATGAGATTTTCGAAGCCCAAGGCTCTGGTTTCTAAAACACCCATGATTTGGAGTCCTTGCATGGGTTCTCCCAGCAATGGGAGCTTGGTGGAGGATAGCACACGCATGAAGATTTGGCGAAGACTGATCAAATCAAGCTCTCCTGAGCGTTCGAAATTGCTCAATCGGTCGAGGGTCTCCAGAAGCTTTTCGCAACCGAGTAGCCCCATTCTTACTTCAGGTTTGGAGAGCTTGGCAGATTTTATTTTGGACAATGTCCAATTTAAGGCTTGCCTTAGATTATCATTCAACAATTCACCATTGGATCGAAGTGGCGCAAGCAAGGCACTCTCGCCGATTCCGTCTTCGTATTCTGCTGCGTTGATCGAAGAATCTGAAAAGTCTGTTCTATGAGGTAATCCAATAAGAGAGCTGAATGGATGATACAATAATTGGATCAAACGACGTGCATTCAGTCGATATCCTGTTTCTTCAGACTTCGACGTGATGTGCAGTTCCATCCAAGCTTCCACCCAATTTCTGAAGCTGGAAGTTCCCAAACTTAAGCCCATCGTAACGTTTACAGCTTTGATAGATTCAGGGAGCCTTTCTATTACTGGCATCAGCATTGACTCGTCCGCAAGGATCAGTCCTGTTTTTTTCAAATCCTCTTCAGGAGTTTTCTCCAAAATAGCGGCAATGGCATTTGCCTGATCGAGCTTATAAGCAGAAGAAATGACTTGGATCTTAGTGGCTCTTTCGAGAAAAGGAATCTCGGGCTTTAGGATTTCACCCAAACCTGATTTGAGGTTTTTCTTGATGAATCTCCCCGCATTCTTATCCTCGCCCATCAAGTAGTCATCGGCATCGAAATACACCTTGCCGACTCCTCCTTGCTCCATTGATCTCAAAAGCTTTACCTCTGCATTGGTCAGCGCATTGAAACCCGCTACGGTGTAAAATTTGTTTCGATTCTCATCGAAATAGGTGTCAGACTTTTCTGCTGCTGACCTCATAATCATTCCCGAGGTGCCGATTTTTTTTTCGAGCAGGTTCTTTTTGAATTTCTCAAAGATGTTTGGAAGCGTTTTCCAAAAACGACGGTAGGATTCCTGTTTTTCGGAAAGCGGAGATTTGAGAAAGCTGAATTGATCAATCTCGGTGTAGTCGATCAGCTCTTTGAATAAAACGCTGGGCTCGATGAGGTAAGCATCGATATCATTGAAGTCTGAAAGCAGAATGGATGACCAAGACAAAAACTCGGACAATGACTGTGCTTCAGGACCCATCGTCTCCGAGTAGGCCTCATATAGCGAGAAAGAAGTGAGTAGGTTTTCTGCAGGCTCAAGACCTGAGAGCCGAGAAGCCCAATCATTAAACGTGAGCATTTCGGGCAGCCAAACTGAGCCGTCAGTGTTTTCTGCTAGGATTTTGGTTAGGAAATTTGCCGAGCGCTTGGTCGGCAAAATAATGACTTGATTTTCAAGGTTGAAATCGTTTTGCAGGATTCTCTCTGCCAGTGATTCTAAAAAGGGTTGCATCTAATTAGTGTCTGTCTATAGGTTCCGTTTTCATGCCCTTGGCTTGATCTTCGATCCACTTGTTTTAAAAACAGTCATCAGCCTAAGGCGGACTCTTTGATTACTTCCTTCAGTTGAGAGATCAGTTTGCTCAGTTTTTAAAACTACGTGCATCCATTGCCTCTGCTTGGTTTGGCAACTTGCTAATGAACTCTATGGCTCAACCAATCAACTTAACATACAGATGCTACTTGGAATCTGTAAATAGTCAATGGTCAATGCCATGAATTTCGATAACGAGTAAAGCGCAGGTCGAATATTACTTCAAAGGTATTATAGCAGGCTTTAAGAAGAGACACTACTTTAATCCTTTTCGAATAAAGCTAACAAATTCCTTAAAGCCTTCTCTCGAACGGAAGACATTCAAGACTTCAGAGCCTACTGACTTCTCAGTCTTTTCTTGCTCAATTTCTTTCTGGATATTCTTGGGCATGTAATCAGCTGGATCATCTGATCCACTCTCATTTTTTGCGAGGGCATCTGCCAAATCGAACATGGCTTTTGCTTGAGCCATATGGCCGAGTTTTTCTTCGAGCATACCCAGATTATTGTGAGCTACCGCATCTTCGGGATCTAGCTCGATGGCAATTTTGTAGTCTTCAATGGCGCCTTCGGTATCGCCCATCGAGTCCCTAATGTAAGCGCGGCTGCTATATCGATACGGCTTTTGGGGCTGTAGCTCTTGAGCCTTATTCATATCGGCCAAGGACTCTTTTGGCATTTTTCTATGAAAGTAGGCGACTGCTCGTTCGCTATACAACTCAGCATCGTCGGGACTTACGCTAATGGCTCGAGAATACCAATAAACGGCATTTTCGAAATCTTTGTCGCGGTAAGCGTCGATGGCTTTCTTTTCAAATTTATATTTGGTCGACATATCAGAGCTTAATGAATAAAACGTTTCCACACTATCGAAAGTACCCTAACAACAAGTCATACTTCAAAGTGTTGTCAATGGATTCATTCGAAGAAATTCATGTAATTGGTTTAAAGTATTTTTTCACGAAAGTAGAGGCAAAAATCCTTCCTGATCGAAATTTGATTGCCGATATGATTGAGGCATCTGCAAATTGGGTCGAAATAGAAGAGTCAGAATATGTTGAAATATTGAAGCAGGTTGGTCCTTAGATCCCAATGATTGATCAAGTCAAATTTGGAGAGGTGCAATATTGACAGTAAATTCAGCCTAGATTGACGATCTTGTGCAACCTCAAAGACGTTGAAGCGTTTGTTTTATATGACTTCTTATTTTAAAGCGATGATGCGTGTGGGATTAATTATCCCGCTTTTTTTGGCTTTGGCAGCCAAAGGAGAGCACATTATTGGAGGAGAGATGTATTATGAGTGCAATACCAACGGCACCTACACCTTCACTATGAAGCTTTACCGGGACTGCAATAGTTCTGGGGCCCCTTTCGATAACCCGGCGAGTTTTGCCGTTTTCAATGACGCAAATCAATTTGTTGACCAGATTTCATCAACAGTACAATCAATTGATAACATCGATTTTGACTTGGATTCTCCCTGTCTAAATTTTCCACCCAACATCTGCGTGCAAGAAGGAACCTATCAATTTACGCTTTCACTCGACACGGATATATCCTCTTATCAAGTTGTTTATCAGCGTTGTTGTAGAAATCAAACCATTCAGAACTTAGAGAATCCTGGAGCGCAGGGCTTGACGATCGTAAGTGAAGTGCCTCAAACGAATGTTGCCGAGTGTAATTCGAGTCCTTCATTCAACAACTTCCCTCCGCCTGTACTCTGCACTTTTGAGCAATTGGTTTTCGATCATAGTGCGACTGATCTTGACGGCGATGAGTTGGTTTATTCGCTTTGTTCACCATTTATTGGCGGAAGCCAGGCGAATCCTGCTCCCGTGCCCGCGGGCAATCCACCATACGACTTGGTGCAATGGAGCGCTGCATATACGGCTGTAGATCCCTTGGATGCTAATCCGATTCTTTCCATCGACCCAGTTACAGGATTGCTGACAGGTGAGCCTACAGTTCAGGGTCAATTCGTAGTAGGAGTTTGTGTGGAGGAATACCGAGATGGTGTTTTGATTGGCACCAACAAGCGAGATTTTCAATTCAATGTTGCTCAATGTGACCCCGTTTCCGAAGCGCTCATACAAGAGGTGTCGGAGGCTGAGCTTTGTGATGACTTGAGCTTTAACTTTTCTAATCTGGGGAATCCCAACAACGAATACGTTTGGACCTATGGCGATCCAACTACGGAGAATGACATAACCATTGGTTATAACGGATTCTACACATTTCCTGACACGGGTACTTACATAGTAACGTTGGTTTCGAATCCAGGAGTATTTTGCTCGGATACCACGGTAATCATACTGCCCGTCTTCAACGAAACAACAATAGCAATCGAGTCATTTACTTTTGAATGCATCAATGGCGAGCCTGTGTATTCATTTACTGCAGGAGGTAGTTTTGACCAGTCAGCTTCGCTCGTGGAATGGGATTTTGGTCCAGGGTCAACGCCTCAATTCTTAGAAGGTTTGGAGGTAACTGGGGTATTGTTCGACAGCCCTGGATTAAAAACCATCGAAGCATTTGCTACGAATAATATCTGTGAAGCACAGAATTTAATAAACTTTGTAGTGGCCGAGCCACCTACCGCAACGATTACACCACAAGAAGATTTCTGCCAAGGGCTGACCAGTGGGTTTACCCAAACTAGCGAAAATGCCACTCAGTTTATTTGGGATTTTGGAGATCCCACAACCGATGGAGATTTTGCTGAAGGTCCAACGGGTTCTTATGTCTATCCAAGTTCGGGGTTGTATACCGTCTCCCTTACTGCTTCATCAACTGTGAACTGTCCTGTTACAGTGACGGAGGTCTTTAATCTTCAAACCTTATTGGCTCCTGAGATACCCGAGCAAGATGTGTTTTGCTTCGATAATCACAGTATCAATTTTTCGGCGGGAGGAAGCTATTCCAATAGCGCTATTTTTGAATGGAACTTCCCTGAAGGAACTCCTTCGGTGTCATCCCAGGAATCTCCGTTGGGAATAATATTTACCGAGCCTGGAGAGCAGCAGTTATCACTAACCATTTCTGAGAATGGATGCGAACGAATGGCCGAGTCAATGGTAGACTTGCAGTCTAACCCAATCGCTTTATTTCAGGCTTTTCCGACAGGAGGATGTGCCCCATTGACTGTTTCATTTTTAAATGAATCAATCACCGAAAGCACTTCACGTTCCTTTGACTGGGCATTCGGAGATGGTTCCTCTACCAATAACGTCAATGCTTCACATGAGTACACCACACCTGGGACCTATTCGGTGTCTCTGCAATTAGAAAATTTGCACGGTTGCATTGGTACGGATGTGATCATTAAAACTGATATTATCACGGTGACACCATCACCAAGGGCATCCTTCGATATTGAACCAACCACCATTTCAGTTTTGGATCCTCAGATGCAGGTCATTGATTTAAGTGAGGGAAATATTTCTTGTACCTACTACTTCGA
>JBLIEU010000043.1:0-19342 GCA_047633195.1 Cryomorphaceae bacterium
TCCATTCCCTCAAGTTTTTTCTGAGGTACTTGATTTCTTCTACAACGATCGAAATTTCGGTCATGTAAGCCTCCATCTCTGATTTTCTCAAATCGGAGTGGAGCGCTGCGAGAATTTCTTTTTCATTCCGATTAACCGCATCTTCGAGTCGCTTCAGCTGTTTGGCTCTGAATGAATAATCGAGTGTAGCTCCTGAATCAAAGAAGTCTCTTTTTGCATCGATGTCTGTTTTACTCATTCGGCAATGTTTTTAGTGTTGAGCATTTCGGCTTGACTAAAATAAGGAATCAAAATCAAGAACATAAAGCTTCTGCTTCCATGGGTACTTTAAATCCTTCTTGCTTCGCTTTATTCAAGAGTCTTTTGGACTCATCACACTGATTTTTGAAATAATAATTCAGTGCTTCGAGGTAAATGCTGCTGGCATTTTTCTCTGTAATGGTTTTCAGGGTTTTGAGCGATCTATCGTAATCTCCTATTATAAGGTAGGCCATCGCTAAATCCTCTTTAGAGGCAGGATTGATATGAGGGTCGAATCCATCGAACATCCAGCTATCGAATATCAGTTGATTCAACTGGTGAAACCGATCGATTCCATGCAATTCGTAGTTCGCGAAATTGCGTTCCAGAAGAAAAGAAAGGTCAGAACCACCTTTGGAGTTGATGAGCAAACGGTCTTTGCGGAGCTGCAGTTCTTTTTGCTCAGACTTAGTTACGTCAGCGACATTCTCCTTGGTTGATCCAGTTGATATTCGTTGTGCCGCATATTGATATTCGTCAAAAAGTAAATTCCCCAAAAGATCTACTTCTCGGTCGTCCATTTTTGGAATGGCAGAGTTAATCTTTTCGAAGAAGGCGCGATGGCCGTAGTCGCCATTTCCTGTTTTATAAATGACGGAGTTGAACGAAAGTTGGAACTTCCCCTTGAGGCTTGCGACTCTAGAAGGACTTCCCAAAGCATCAAAAGAATCCTTGCGATAGTCTTCGTTTTCGGGAACTTGATCAATATCAAAAGGCTTATTTCGATCCCAAAAAATCAAACCTACATCGAGAGAGTTCCTGCCTGTCTGTAATGTTTCCAAGGCTTTAATGTCTTTCAGTGAACGACTCAAAGTTATTTCTTCGCTGACCCCATTCGTTGGCTTAGGAAGAATGGCCGCCATAGCATAGTCGTGGTATTCCGCTTTACGCAGAAAAACGGGAAGTTCAATTTGGCCATTTTCTACTGGCATTTTTACCAAAGTGTTAATTCTTTGACCGGTACCGTAATTGAAACTGTAATTCCAAAGCAGGTAATTAAGCCGACTTGACTCTGAGCCAAAATCGAACGTGAGTCTCATTGCAAAGTCTACTATTGATTTGCCTTTTATGATTGATTCGATAGGCAGTTCGCCCAAATCCTCGCCAAATACTTCGTACCTGAGAATGGTATTTTCCTCTTCGTAGAGCCAAATTGTGGCAGAAAGAAATTCAGGGATTTTTGAGGTCAACTCAAATTCGGAGATACCCGTCAAGTGGTTGTACTTAACAAGGTCTATTTTGAAATATTTGTAGATACTTCTCTTGCCGAGTCTTCCCGGATGAAGCGGCCACGATGAAACTTCTGAGCGTTCGAAAGGTGAAAACTGACCGATTAAGGCCGATGTATGGATGCTGAAAAACTGAAGTTCATTGGTCGGATCAATATTGGTTTGTACGAATGAGAACGTCAAATCATCGGGTACGCCAGTGTTATCGATATTTACGATTCCTTCTCCTTCCAGTATTTCGATAGGCTGTTCTTTTAGGTAAGATCTTACCGTGAGTTTTCCCGTTGCCTTCTCATTCATTGAGCCGCTTCTGCGCTTTTCGAAGGCTTGAAAGATAATCTCGGCCCATCGCTTATCGGTATCGGCCAAGACATTGACTTGACTCAGTTCGTTAAATGATTCTTTTAAAGCGACAATCGGGAGCTTTTCAAGTGTGGTTGATTTTAGCTCAAGTGATTCGTACCCCAAGTGGGATATGAGTATGGATTCAGCTTCATTCAGCTTTGCTTTTGAAATGGAAAAAAAAGCATCCTCATTTGCAATTGCCACCATGTTACCAGGAAGAAGTCGAACCGTTGCGTAGGGCAAAGGGATTCCTTCTTCGCTGACTACTCTTTTTTTGATAAATTCTTGAGCGCCCGCCGAAAATGCAAACAGACCAAACATCAATACTGCCAAGTATTTCATGGGTGCCAAGTTAAAAAGGGAGAAAGGTCAAAATCGGAGGTCCATAAGAGCTTTTTAACAAAAAATTGAAAACCTTGTTGAAACCTTGGATATTGCACCACTCAATAACACTGTCATGAAAAATTCTCTAGTCATATTGATCCTTCTTTTCACTGGCTTTATTGGCTATACCCAATCTTTTGAAGTTGGAACAGCCGAATACACCTTTACTGATTCTGAAAGAAATAGGAGTATTCCCGCCATCATTTACTATCCTTCATCCGCTACGGGACGGAACGTGCCTGTAGCGTCATCGCAATTTGGCTTTCCTGTTGTGGCGTTCGGCCATGGCTTTGTGATTGAGCCAGAGGCGTACAGTTGGTTGGGAGAATTTTTAGCAGCCGAAGGATACATCCTTGTTCTGCCGGCAACTGAAGGTCAATTGTTGCCTCCTCCTGATCATTTGAATTTTGGTCGTGACATTCGCTTTTGCGCTGAAGAGGTCATCCGACTTAGCGGCTTACAGGGTAATCCCTTATCAGGAAAAGTGCTTCCAAGATACGCCATGATGGGCCACTCGATGGGCGGAGGTGCAACATATCTGGGAGCAGCTGAATCTGCGGAAGTAATAACTACCATCACTTTTGCTGCGGCAGATACAGATCCCTCGTCCATTGCTGCTGCTTCAAATATAGGAGTCCCATCACTGGTTTTTGCGGCAGAAGAAGATTGTGTGACACCCGTTTCCGCCAATCAAATACCCATGTATGAGAATTTACCTAATGGGGAAAAGGCATTTGTTAATATCAAGAATGCTTCCCATTGCAACTTTACAGATGGAAGTGCTAGCCTGTGTTACTTAGGAGAAACCTTTCCTTGCTTTGGATCGGGGCCATTTATTCCGCGCTCCGAACAGCATAGCCGTGTATTAGCGGTATTGTTGCCGTGGTTAGATCAATATCTGCGTTCCAATTGTACCAGAGGAGAATTGTTTCTCTCTGAATTGGAAGCAGGAAGTCTTGATGGAAGATGGACCAGTCAAATCGATGGAGAGGAGCTTTATTCGTGTGCTGAGAACTGCGCAATTCCACAAAACATCGTGGTTAGCCAAGAAACTGCTGGTTTTGCACTTTCGTGGAGCTCCGTTGAGGATGCTTTGGGTTACCAAGTTCAAGCGCGATTGGAAGGAGTGCAAGTGGAAGCTGCCAACTCTTTTAACCCTTTTTTTCTTGTTAGCCAATTGGACAATTCATTGAACTATCAATTTCGAGTGCGTTCTTTTTGTCCCGAACAAGGGCTGGGGAGTTTCAGTGATTGGAGCGGTGCCGCTGTCGTATCCCTTTCTTTATTTAAGTCTAGTGATCTTTTTTTGAGGTATACATATGCCTGGCCGGGGTCAATAATTTCCATCCAAACCATGAATGGTGAAATAATAATGGAGAAATACGCAGCTGAATCTGAAGGTGAATTGAATATTTCCTTTTTGCCCAAAGGCTTATTTTTAGCCAGAATTATGACTTCACGTGATGTTAAGGTGCTGAAGTTTTCAGTGATGTAAATTGAAAAGGAAATTTCCTCTATTTTGCTCCTACTTATCATAACAAATGGCAGAGGAGCAATCAAATTCCAACGAAGACAAAGCCCGTATCAGGCAAGAGCAAAAAGTAGAAGAGAGCAGTCGAAATCTTTCGAGGCGTTTTTCGCTTCTGTGGACTGAATTGTATCGTTTCTTATACACTTTGCTCAGCATTCGCGAAGAAACCGACTACGAGAAAACCCGTGAGGGAATCGTCAAGGATGTTTCATTTAGAGGCCATACGGTCTACATTCTAATCTGTTCGATCTTCATCGCATCCATTGGGCTCAACCTGAATTCACCTGCGGTGATTATTGGAGCGATGCTTATTGCTCCTTTGATGGGCCCGATTTTGGGTCTTGGTCTTGCATTGGGTACCAATGACGACGAACTGCTGATCAAATCCTTGAAGAATTTCGGCGTAATGGTAAGTATCAGTTTAATTACCAGTACTGTCTATTTCATTTTGACACCTTTGGTTGAGTATCAGCCTGAGCTTTTGGCCAGAACAAAGCCAACTACCCTCGATATTTTCGTGGCCATATTTGGTGGTATCGCAGGGATAGTGGCGGGATCGCGCAAAGAAAAAAACAATGTAATTCCCGGAGTCGCAATTGCTACCGCACTCATGCCACCGCTGTGCACTGCAGGATTTGGATTGGCTACAGGAAATTGGCCATTCTTTTTTGGAGCGTTTTACCTTTTCCTATTGAACTCTGTTTTCATCTGTGCCTCAACACTTATTGGTGTTAGGTACTTGAGGTTTCCGCTGCGTAAATTCATCAATGCAAAGCGGGAGAAGCGGGTGAAGTTCTATATGGCCTTATTCACCACCATCGTGATTCTTCCCAGTCTTTGGATTTTTTGGGGTGTGCTGAAAGAGTCTTGGTTTAAGGGGCATGCAGAGAGCTTTGTATCCGAGGTAGTCAAAATGGATGGCTCTCGGATCGTAAATCAAAACTTCGTTTACAACGATTCTCTATCCATCATCGAGGTATTTGTTTTTGGTTCTCAAATACCGATTGACACTGTTGATAAATGGAAGTCTAAACTTCCACTATTTGGACTGGAGACTTGTCAACTTGAAGTCTTTGACGGAGATAATAGTGACAATGAAAAAGAGCTTGACTTGCTTTCAGGAAAACTCCAGGCCAGTATTCGCGCTGACATTGTAAGAGATATTTACGATCGCAATGAGGCCCTTCTAGAGGATAAGGAAGAGCGAATCGTAGTTCTGGAGAGAGAACTCAATCGAAGAGCTCAGTCGGAAATAGACATTGATGTATTGAGTAAAGAGCTGGCTATCACTTTTTCCGAACTGAGAAGAATTGCTTACGCGACTTCTTTCGAAAAAGACTTTGAAACGAATGGTGTAGATACCATTCCGAGTTTTCTGGTGAAATGGGACCCGAAGCTTTCCAAGAAAAATAGGATCAAAAAAGAAGCTCAACTAAATGAGCTGATGCGCATTCGGTTGAGCTTAGATACGGTAAGGATAATTCCTTTCGAATAAGTTGACTTTCTACTTTCTAAGTATTTTACCTGTAAAGCGTTCGTTACCAGTGGTAGTAATATTAAAAAGGTAAATCCCAGGCTTTAGTGAACTAATGTCAATTTGCTTATTCTCAGAAACAAGCATTTCCATTGCTTTCTTTCCAGTAATGTCAAATATTTCGAGCTGAGATTGACCTGGAAATTCCTTCAAGCCGCCTATTACAATGTAGTTGTCAGCTGGCACTGGAAAAGCTTGAAGGACTTGCTTTGATTCATTATCGGTACTATTTACACCTTGCACAATTACCCGTCCTGTCATCAGTGAAGGGTGTATCGCACATTGGTAATCGTAGTTTCCCTCTGTGTCAAACGTCACTTCATAAGTCCAAGGGTCACTACTCGCTTCATTGCTAAAAGCTTCAGGGTTATTTGGAAATGTTGTGGAATTCCCATCGACATTATGGAATCCTTCGGTATTGGTCCAGATGACAATATCGCCTTGGTCAATTGTAAGAACTGCAGGGTCGAAACCAAAATTGAACACCGTGACGTTGTGGGTCGTTTGCGCTGAAACGCCTGTCAAGATGGATAAAGAGATTAAAAGAGTGTATAGTTTGTTCATAATCTAATTTTAGCGAGTGAATTGTTTTAGGGTTTAAAGAAAGGCTATTTCTTGTATTCTGCCTTTAGAAGTTGAGGAAAAGTTTTTTCAAACTTCACGACTTTTGGCTTAGACACCTGCACAACATAACCGTTGCTCTGGTTAGCTGGATAGTAATCTTGGTGGTATTTTTCCGCTGGATAGAATACCTTAAATGCCATTACTTGAGTGGCAATCGGTTCGTCGAATTTGGAGTCCTCCAATTTGTCAATTTTGTCCTGTATGGCTTCCTTTTCTTTTTCGGTTCTATAAAAAGCCACCGATCTATACTGTGGGCCTCGGTCAGGTCCCTGACGATTCACTTGAGTGGGATCATGCGCTCCAAGAAAAAACACCTCCAGCAGCGTTTCAAAACTTACTATTTCAGAATTGTAATATACTTGGATAGCTTCAGCGTGAGTGGTTTTGCCCGCGCTCACTTCGCGATATGTTGGGTCTGCGTTGTCTCCACCCGAGTAGCCTGAGATGACATGCTTCACCCCCTCAACTCTTTCAAATACTGCTTCGGTGCACCAAAAGCATCCACCGGCAAAAGTGGCTACAGCTAGATTCTCCTTGTTTTTTGGAAGTTCTGCGAATGATTCATCCTTCTCGTATTGCGCTGTGCTGCACGAAACCAAGCAGGAAAAGATAAGGAAGAAAAGAAATCTCATGTTTTTATTTTAGTAACAAATGAAGGCTGTATTTTGTTACCAAACAAAACTTAAGCCAAAGCTTCATCTTTTTCTGTTTTCTTAATTGCTTGGAGAGCTTGGTCGATATCCCATTTAAGATCTTCGGCATTTTCCACACCTACCGAAAGCCTAACCAACTTGCCTGTGATGTTCATTTTTTGCCTTCCTTCTTCTGAAACATCCACGTGGGTCATGGTGGCGGGATGCTGAGCGAGACTTTCGGTGCTACCCAGGCTTACCGCCAATTTCACAAGAGACAAGTTATTCAAAAATGCAAAGGCTTGTTTCTCACCTCCACAGACATCAAAGCTGATCATGGCACCATTGCTTAGGCACTGTTTTTTCATGATTCTATCCATATTTTTGTCCGACTTTCGCATAATCGAAGGATAATACACCTGTTCTATCAGCGGATGATTGTCCAAATAGGTAGCTAATATTTCTGCATTTTCCGCTTGTTGGGTCATACGTACTTTCAGCGTTTCCAAACTTCTCATAAGCAACCAGCCAGTCCACGGGCTAGCCATATTCCCTAGAAAGGTGCGCAGTGTTTTTACTCTAACCATAAGTACACTTGAGCCTAAAACAGCTCCAGCGATGAGGTCACTATGGCCTCCAATGTATTTGGTAGCAGAGTAAACGACAAGGTCTGCACCATGCTTTAAAGGATGTTGCCAAAGCGGTCCCAGGTAGGTATTGTCTACAGCAAAGATGACAGGCTTCTCTTCCGTACTGTACTTTTGTTTGATTTCTGAAATGGCCTCCAAGTCTATCATGACATTGGTCGGGTTGCCCGGAGTTTCTGCAAAGATCAAGGTCAAATTTTCTGATAAGCCAGAATCCTCTAGCCTCTGTTCAATTTCTTCTACGGTGTCCAGAGCTGAAAACTCTATCACATTAATTTTAAACCGATTTAGTACTTTTTTTGCGAAGTGATCCGTACCTCCATATACGGGAGAGCTCATCAGGAGCAAATCCCCGGGGTTTAGAAACTCGAGCATGACCGTGGAAATAGCAGACATACCACTTGCGAATACTGCCGCATCATCAGCCTCATCCCAGAGGCAGAGTCTGCTTTCCAATATTTCTAAATCGGGATTATTGATTCGACTATATATTAGGCCCATTTTTTCGTCTGGCTCAGCGTTTTTATGTCCGTAGGCCAATTCAAAAAACCGTTTGCCTTCTTCGGCGGTTTTGAATTCGAAGGTGCTGGTTTGAAAAATGGGGGATTTTATTGCTCCTTCCGACCATTCAGGATTATAGCCGTGGGACATCATTAAACTTTCTGGCTTGAGTTTTTTCATGGTAGTAGCGTTTTTTCAAAAGTATGAAAAGCCTGAATACTATTTATTAGACAGAATAAAATTCTATATTGTGGATAATTAAAGAATAATAAATTATAGTAGACTATTTTAATAGACCTAAAAAGAATGAGCATCTCTCTTGATTCTACAGACTTAGAAATTCTTGCCCTGCTAGAGGCTGATTCCAAACTTCGAACGAAGGAGATTGCCGCTAGAGTTGGGTTGAGCACAACCCCCGTTTTTGAACGAATCAAACGCTTGGAGCGAACAGGTGTGATTCTAGGTTATCGGGCTAAAATAAATCGGCAATTTATGGGCAGGAGTATCATGGCCATTTGTTCTATATCGCTGAATCAGCATCGGACGGAGTTTCTGACAAAATTTGAAAAGGAGATTGTCGACTTTACCGAAGTCATCGAATGCCTCCACGTTGCAGGCCAGTTTGATTATCTACTTCGGGTGATGACTCCTGATATGGAATCATACCGAAATTTCGTAACCATAAAGCTAGCTTCATTAAAGAACATAGCTCAGGTAAGAAGCAGTTTTGTAATGACTGAAGTAAAGGCTATTTGAACTTATTGAGGGAAATCAGCACCCGATTTATTTGGGATATCAGGATTCTCGCTACGTTCTACTTCGGTAACGAAATACTTCGTGTCGCCTCTCCAAGGAAGTACAACGTATTTTTCGTCGTAACGCAGTCGAATCCTTTCCCCGCTTAGCGCTACTTCTTCGAGTTCTTTGATCAGATTCATTTGATCCTTTTCAATGCTGAACTCAAATGTTTGCGAAAGTTGATTGTCACTCTTTACGGCACCGAAGCTGAGAAGATCTAATTGACCCTCATGAGTTTTGAATATAGCTCCTTTGCTGCTGACTTTTAGAATTACGCCTGCTCTGACCCCAGAGCTGTAAACACCGTAGTAAAAGAAGAACATGACTGCGATAAAAAGAACAACAACTATTGCCAAGAGTCGTCGAAGAAATTTTTTCGCACCAGATTTTGCCGAGGCCGTTTTTTCAGAGAGAGTTGTCATAGGTAAGTATTTACTACGAAATTAGCAATAGAAACAAAAGGTGCAAAGAGGAGACGATCAATTGTTGATTTTCATAATGGGAGTCTGATTTGAATTTCCGTTTTGGGTGACAACCAAATAGTAAATCCCACTGGAAAATCCTGCTGTATTCATTTGATAGTTCTCGATTCCGTATTCGGGAAAAACACCCTGTTTAACTAGTATTGCTACAGAATTGTAAAGCTGATAATGAATGGGGCCACTACAAAAACTACCTACGTTCAATGTGAAATTTGATTCATGTGGGTTTGGGTATACATCCACAAACAGACACTCATCTTGAGTTTCATTTAAACTTGTCACTAAATCTATCACGTCAATGCGCATTTCTGCAATACCGTAGCACTCTCCTCCGTAATTTGAAGTGGCAGTCAGTAGAACATATCGTGCAGAATCTCCTGCAAAATTGAAGAGTTCCTCCCCTTCGTAAAGCGGATCTCCTGGCCCTTCAGCTGCAGTAAATGTTCCTAGGTTCTCCCAGTTTTCCGCATCGAGGCTGTAGTCAACTGTGAAGCTATGGAAGCCCTCATTCAATCTATCTGGAGCATTTATGTTCCAAAGTTTTCCTTGCCCAAGCTTGTAATCGTGTCTGAGGTCGTACATAATCCAATGACCCATACCTTTTTCAGTGTTGGGGTTCTCAGATTCTTCGCAAGAATACCAAGCGTCGTTCCAAGAGGTATTGTGCCTGTCGGGATAGCATTGCGCCAGCAATTGCACTGAACCCAAAAGAGCTAATAACAGGATGAGATTTTTCATTTTTAAGCGCTTTGGTTCATGAATCCTATAGGGTAACCGTTTCCTGGAGTATAGAAGTTTTGGAGATCGGGGAAGATGTCAAATAGATCGCTTTGAGCTACTCCAAACCACGCTGCTAATTCGGCAAAGTATTCAGAGGCCGATGTGGTCGGGATTAATACTCCTCTAGGGAGCATTAGATCGCTGCCCAGTTCAAGTGAAGGTGTCTCGCCGAATATTTGCCCGCCGTTTACCGCCCCTCCCATTACCATTGCATTTCCACCCCAAGCGTGGTCGGAGCCATCGCCATTTGAAGTGAGTGTGCGTCCGAAATCGGAAATGGTAAATGTGGTAACATCATTTTCTACCCCGAGCTCTTCAAGAACACTCATGAATTCACTGAGTGCCGAGTCCAATATTGGTAGTTGCTCTTGCTGAGATTCAAGAATTTCGTCGTGGTGATCCCAGCCACCAACATTGATAAAGAAGGTTTGTCGACCGAACCCAAGCTCTTCACGTGCACCTATCACTTTTGCGATCATTTTTAGTTGATCGGAAAGTGTTGTGTTTGAAAACTGGGTATTAAACTCTCCTACAGAAGCCAACGCCTCTTCCATCTCCAGGCTGCCCGCTACAGATTTCTTCATTGTGTTGATGTAGGTTTTTTTGTATATATCTGTGTAGTCTCGTTCTAGAATATCATTAATTGCATCATTTCTAACGGTGTGGTAGTTGTTTTGGGTAGCATATCCATCTAATCCAAACTGCCCCGACGACTTTATCGAAAATTCATTAGCGTTTTCTCCGCTCTGAAAAAAGTTGTTTCCGCTCAACGATACATTCATTGATAAGTTCTGGTTTGCATTTTGAGATTGAATCAAATCGGCCATTCTTCCCGCCCAACCATGCGAGGCTCTCTCACCTGGTCTACCCGTCTGCCAATGCTTTATTTGGTCAGAGTGTGAAAAAAGTCCGAGAGGAGTCAATGCCGAATTTGCTTCGTATTGTGCCTTGGTAATGGGCTCAATGAGCGTTCCTACATTTGACAGCCAAGCTAGTTTCCCCGAGTTGAAAAGACTTCTAGTTTGAGGCATTTCAGGATGCACTCCAAAAAGTTTTCCATTGATAGGGGGGTGGTTCAGTGGTAGAATTTGACTTTGTGGAATGGCTAGATTCGACCGTGTCGTCAAATACTCATTGTATTCATTTGCACCGCGAGGTATGAGCATATTGTGCGAGTCCGCACCACCTGCCAGTAGTATGCATACCAATGCTTTGTAGTCGCCGAATTCTTCTTTTTTATCAAGTGTTGCAGCGGCGATTGCCTTCATGTTGACCAAAGAAGAAAGCATGGTTGTGCTTGCCAATGCAGCACAGCCTGAATTTCTCAAAAATGTTCTCCTGCTCTGAATAGTTTTTTTTGTGGGGCTCATAAGTTATTTCTGAATTGCGAAATCAGGACTGATCAGTGTTAAATATAATGCGAGTTCAACCCTGTTTTGAAGATGATCTGTTCCAAAGCTCATTTCTTCCAAAGCTCCCTTTATGGTACTTCTGGTCTCAGCACTCATGTTGCCATCACAAAGGCGCATATCCATCTCATTCACCAATATTTCCGGACTTCTAGCTAGTTCAATCAGGTCATCTTGTTTTAGCGGCACCAAATAATCCAAGTCCGAAATGGAGAATACACGTTGCTGCTGTCTCGCCCATATATCCGCTTGATTGGCAAAACCAAGTGATGTTACCGAGTTGTGTATTTCGAACTCAGGTGCATACAAGCCTTGATCGTAAATATCGCCGTTGGGCTGATAATCGGGTAAATAAAAATTAAATACCGAAGGAGATGACAATGGTAACTGGTAGGTTTCATTTTCAAAAATAAAGCCCGATGTCCAGTAATTTGAAACATTCTCTCGGTCTACAAATTTTCTAGCCATTTGAATATATCTTCCTACTGGAGATTTAAGTTTTCCGTTCGATGGTTCTTCTTTCCACAAGCAATCTCTAGCTTCTTCGTGAAGCAATATTTCTTTTACAACAGCAGCTAGATCTCCACGAACTCCATCTCCATTATTATTGAAGGTTTGTGCCACATCCAATACATATGAAGGGCTCGGGTTAGACTTCACCAATTGTTGAATCAATCTTCTGGCTATGAACGGCGCTACATTGGGATGATAGAATAAATAGTTCAATGCCATATCAATATCTTCTTCTCCTGTCTGATCTGCGGGAATCTCTTTATCTCCTAGAATAATCTTCTCACCTTTTTCATGATAGTCATCGTACATGACAAGTGGTACTGTGTAATCGAGAATATTGGCCGTAGAGTTAAAATTCAATTCTCTACCATTCTGCACTCCTTCTTCTGTTATTGCTCCCGCCCCAAAACCAGTCATCACCTTTGCCATGTTCCTGATATCATCCGCATTGTAGGTTGGGATAGGATCGCCATTGGAGCTTAGCTTCAGGGTACCGTTTTGCTTAAGTTCAAATAAACCGATTGAAAACAATTGCATGATTTCTCGCGCATAATTTTCATCGGGATAAACATGACTTGCTAAATCTGTCTCTCTGTTTCGGAAATGACTGAGATATATCCCCATAGCTGGATGATAGGTCACATCTTCGATGAGATCACGATAGTTTCCAAATGAATTTGACATCAGCATGCTATAGTAAGATGCTGGCCCATCACCATCATTTCTGATATCTGAATCTGTAGAGATTACAAATATTTCACTCAGAGCGAAAGCAACTCTTTGCCTGAGCACATCCTTTTTAGCCAGCGCAGCTTGCCACCAAGCAAACTGAAAGTGGACTTCATTGTAGGTGTATTCTGAAGAGGAGCCGTTCACATCTTCGTATCTTTGTTTTGCAGATAAGTACGTTTGACGCGTTAATGAAAGAAAATTGGTCTGAGGCAATTCGATTTGTACATCAATCCATTCTTCAAAATCGAGTGTCACTGCTAACTCTTCTATTTGTTTTTGAGTGCCACCAAGAGCAGCTTGATAAAAGAATCTAGCAGCCTCTGCCTCACTCCCTGCTAGCCCTTCACCATTAATCGTTTGATCTGGAGACGAATTATCCGTCCATTCTGGATCGGAAAAGCTGCTACTCGCACTTATGAGGATGTCTTCTGAATGCCCACCTCCCACATAGTCTGAATATGTTTGAACTTGAGCACAAGCTAAGCCAGCGAACAAAAAGGGCAGACATGTTGAAGCGATTTTAAATTTGATCATCGGGAAATGGGTGTAGATATCTTGCTTACGTAATAAGCCAATAGGAGTTTCAAGAGATTTTTTCGGAACGTTCTAAATGTTCGCTGATTTGAGATTCAGGTTCATTCTGATCCAATATGTTTAAGGAAAATGATGTATTCTTGAGGCATGAACGACGTCGATCGAAATGGTTAGCGAGACAAAATATATTTTATTTTGAAGGTGTGCCTTGTCAACACCAACCGAAAATGGGGCGGAGGTGAGAAATGGCACCATCTAACTGCTCTTGAGCTCATTAGAAGAGGTCATAAGGTTACAATAATAGCATATCCAGATTCCCCTCTTGCCAAGGCTTCGAGAGATTCCGTTCTGGTTTTGGAGTTCAAAATCGGTAAGCTTTCTTTTCTTAACCCGTTTATTTATAAACGGTTAATCAAACTTTTCAACACCGAGCGATACGATTCGATAATCATGAATTTGCCAAGCGATGTGAAGGCATTTTCAAAACCAGCAGCCAAAGCAGGAATCAAAAAAACGATCTACCGAAGGGGAATGAATCATCCGATTAAGGCTTCCTTGGTCAATCGGTATTTCTATGCGGATTTTGTCACAGATATCATAGCCAACTCTCACGACGTGAAGCGAAGTGTGTTCAAATTTATTCCTGAGTTGGAGCAAAAAATTACGGTTATTCCAAATGGCGTAGATCTTTCACAATTGATTGAGAAGAGGTCACCGCGGAAGGAGAAATTACTGATCGGAAACCTCGGCAGACTGGTAGAGCAAAAAGGCCAATCTGATCTCATCAAGCTGGGATCGCTTTTGAAATTGGAGAAAAAGAAGTTCCATATCTACATCGCTGGGGAAGGACCCATGCGTGCTGATTTAGAAAATCAGATAAAACTTTCAAACCTGGAAGACCACATTACTCTATTGGGGGAAACGAACCCAGCTGAATTCTTTTCTCTTATCGATTACTTCGTTTTTCCATCTCGGTTCGAAGGGCTATCGAATGCTATGCTTGAGGCTTTGCACTGGGGCAAGCCAATTTTTTGTTACGACTTGGCTTCCAATTCAGAAATTGTAAAGGATGGGATGAATGGATACCTCGTAAAACCATTCGATATCGAGACTCTCAAAATGCGCTTGATAGAGCTAAATGAAACTCCCGAAAAGTACAAGTTGATGCAGGAAAAGGGACAGGAAATCCTCGAGGCTAAATTCGACTCGAAGAAGCTTTTTGATCAGCTTGAGGAGCTAATGAAGCCGTAAGAGAAAATCACTTCCCAGCCCATAAAATTTGAATTTGGCGGTGTTTTTTGTTAGGCGAAGACAAAGAATAGAACAGTGAGCGCAACCAATGAAAAAATAGAGACGACCTCCCAAACTGTCGAAAGCTGAGAAGGTCGATCTTCCTCGGGAACTTCAATTCCCCGTATCGTTTTAAAATTCATCCAAGCAATAACGGGAGCCGAACAAAATGAAATAATGGTGGCAATATCCACCATTGTGGTCATGGATGTGGACAGAGCCGAAAGCAAAGTAAAAGACCCAATCGCGAGAATAATTAGGAAGGAAGGGTAGGCCCATTTCGTTTCATTGCCAAAAGCAATTTTTCGGCATTCGGCAAGCGAACGTGGAATGGCGTCCATGCAGGTGAGAGTGGTGCTAACCATAGTGGCTACTGCCGCAAGACTTACAATGTAGAAGGCCCATTGTCCCAATTGGGTCGTGTACATCCCGATGAGCATGTTGGCGAAATCCACACCAGAAGAGGGTATTTCCTGATTGCTTCCATAAAGGATCAAAGCACCCATTCCCAAAAAAAGTACTCCCATTATCATGGTGCCCCAATAGCCGAAGTTGAAGTCCCTTAAAGATTCTGCTCTCGTTAGATTCCCACCCAATTCTTCTTTTTTCTCGAGCGCCCATAACGAATGCCATACCGATAGGTCAAGAGGGGCGGGCATCCAGCCCATTAGTTTTACCAGCATGACAAGGAAAAGGCCATCGAAAACGGGATCTAGTGCATCGAGCTTATGCGGTGATGGATCAATAAGCGCAGAACCGAAAGCCACGAGAGTGCAGACGGTCAACAAAAAGATGATCAGTTTTATAAATCGGTCCAGCCACTTATACTTACCGATCAGGAGAATGACAACGGCTATCGATAAGATTCCTCCCGCGACTACTTGGGGTGAAGATTCAATTCCAAAAAAGAAGGCAGATACTCCGCTTGTCACCGCCACGATAGCTGCTATGATCGCGAACATGGTTCCGATCGTGAAAGCCAAGAAGAGGACTACAAATAGCTTACCCCGTTTGAAGTACCCCGCTATCAAACTCGTATTGGTGGATAGTGCATAAGCAGGGCCCGCTTTAAAGAAAGGATACTTTGCCAAGTGAATAAAAACAATGGCCAGCACAGGCCACCATCCATAAGATGCACCCGCTCGGGTAGATTGCACCAAGTGAGATACGCCAATGGCTGCGCCTGCATAGAGCAAGCCTGGCCCTAAACTTCTGAGTAGCGTCGAGACTTTATTTCTTCCTCTTATCAAAATACCAATGGGACAATGTAGTAAGCATAAACCGAGATGATAATTGCCGCCAGAATATTCATTAAAAGCCCTGCTCTCATCATCTGCTGCATGGTAATACAATTACTTGAAAATACGATGGCATTTGGCGGAGTGGCAATAGGAAGCATAAATGCACAGCTGGCTGCGATGGTAAGCGGAATGGCTAGTTCTAATGGGTCGCCACCCAAGGGGATAGCCACCGCAAAAGCGATAGGCACCAAGATGGAGACCAAAGCCACATTGCTCATTCCTTCAGTAAAAAATATGGCGGCAAGAGAGATGACCGCGATGACCGCAAACCACGGAATGGCTCCCGAGTCGGTGAGAACGTTGCCCAGCAATTGAACCAAGCCGTTACTGGCAAGTCCTGACGCCATGGAAAGCCCACCTCCGAAAAGCAATAAAATATCCCAAGGAAGCGAACGTGTATCTTCCCAATTGAGCAGAGGTCCGCGCTCGCCGCTTGGGATGATAAAGAGGCTTACTGCAGAGGCCACGGCGATAATCGGATCGCTTAAAAATGCCATCCCTGGCAAATCTGAAAGCGGTGTTCTGAAAATCCATAGCAGTGCTGTAGCCAAAAAGACCAACTGGACGCGTTTCTCTCCAGAACCTTGTGGCCCGAGCTTTTCGATCTTTTGATCAAGCAGTTTTCCCATTCCGTGCAGTCTATCACTTTGTACCGTAAAGAGAATACGCGTATTGACGAAGTGCGCGAGAAAAAACAGTGAAATCGCTATTGGGAGCGCCATTATGAGCCATTCGGTAAATCCGATTTCAATCCCTAAAGTCTCACCTGCTAAGGCAGCTAAAACCAGATTTGGAGGTGTTCCTATTAGCGTGGCTATGCCGCCAATATTCGCCGCATAGGCCAATCCCAAAAGTAAGCACAGCGTGAATTGATTGCACGCTTTTTCAGATGAAAATTGATCTCGAAGAAGTTGTGTTATCGACAATCCAATGGGCAGCATCATCATGGTGGAAGCGGTATTGCTGACCCACATTGACATAATGGCTGTTGCCAACATGCTTCCCAGAACGATCTTTCTCGGTTGGTTTCCACTCTTTTTTAGAATGGCTAGGGCGAACCGTTGGTGGAGGTTCCAGCGCTCAATGGCCAGTCCCAAAACAAAGCCTCCGAAAAAGAGGTAGATGATAGGATTGGCATAATTTGAAGTGACAGACTTTAAGCTTTCAACACCAAGCGCTGGGAATAATACCATCGGCAGGAGGGCTGTAACGCCGATTGGGATCACTTGAGTAACCCACCAAGTGATCATCCAGCCTGCCACTCCTATAACTTTGGTTTGCTGAAAATCGAGTGGAACCAATAAGATAATCAGCAGAAAGACAATCGGTCCAAAGGCTAGTTTGTAAATCCGCTTCAAATTTGGTCTCAGTTTATATTTCTAATGAACGAAGGATAACCCTTAGGTGAAACAAGCCATAAATATATGCGAAAGATAGAGTCGATCAAATTTGGACTTTTTGAGTCTCCGCAACTTCTTTTATTGGTGGAAACTTCAGGTCCACAATAAAATGCCGAAGCTTGTACATCTCATCCTTTGAGAGTTTTTGACCTCCTTGAGCAATGAGGAAGAGTGCAAGTCCAAGAGCCAAAGAACCCAGCGCCATCAATAGTCCCCACATATCCTTATCCAAACTATACTGAGATGAAGCAATCATGAAACCAACCAAAGCACCAAAACCCGTTAAGGCATAGAAAAACATAAACATGGTCCATACTACTGGTGCAGGGGCCAATAGACAGCGTATAACGGTATGGTCTGCGTAGTCATATTTTTGGATAGAGATGTCCATTTGAGGAGACCAAAAATGCTTTTTACTGGGATGGATGCGCAAGATGAAGTGTCCTTTTGTGAAAGTCGATCCGATGCTTTCGGGATTATCTGATTCCAGCTTGGAATGAACAAGAGATTCTACCTCCTCACAAGAAAGGGAAGTCTCTATTCGAAATCGAGGCCTGAAAGTAAGATCTGACATGTGATTGATGGTTGGCCTGAAGTTAGACAATTCCCGTTTATGACGGAAAATCGCGGGCCAGTCGATTGGCTTCTTTCATCTCGTGGCTTAGTTCTTTGAACTCAATTTTCCCTCTGTGCTTTTTCAAGTGCTCAGCGTAGACTAGTGCTCGCCGTATCTTGATTTCTGAAGATTTCACAGAGGCTACCGAATGAATAATGTTTCTCATCCGTCCAGGTGTGAGCTTATGAAAAAGGAGGTCAGCGTGCTCATCTTGATCGAGAACTTCGCGCAATTCTGCGGGCATCTCCATCCCGTATTCACTTTTGTCTTTCTCTAATTCAACAGAGATTTCTTCTCCTGCCATCAATCCCAATTCCTTCTGGCGTTTGCTGTTGAGTAAAATAAACCAAGATCCTTTTCCATCGGGAAGCAATGCGCAATGAAATGACCTGATTCCTTCAATGTGGCAAATGATCCGCTTGTCCTTTCCTTCAATTAATTGGTCTGCTACTGCATTTGAAACAGGTAGAATATTGGCCCATACATCACTACTTATGATGGTCAGTTTGGTCAATATTTTGAACGTTTTCTTCATGACTTTCCCAGTTTAGTCAAGATATTGAGTTTTGTATTCTCTGGATTTATTGTTCTTTGTGGGCTAACTCAACGTCAAAATTAGATAACATGAAGATATTTACCACCGCTTTATTTTTAGTATCGGCTGTCTTATTTGCCAATGCACAAGAATCTGTAAAATGCTATTCGACTGAGCATGAGATCGAACTTCAACAGAAGTACAGCCAACGAGCGAATCTAGATCAATTCGAGCAATGGATGTCAAAGGAGTTGAGAAGTGATGAAATGAAATCGGAACGCGGAGTTGTGGTTTTGCCAGTAGTTTTTCATGTTCTCCATTCAGGAACTGCAGTAGGTTCTGGTTTGAATATTTCTTCTGATTTGATCAATGCGCAGCTTCAACAGCTGAATGACGATTTTAGAAGGACTCCTGGAACTGCTGGATTCAATACAAATCCAGTTGGAGCTGATCTTGAGATTGAGTTTTGCATGGCCGTTGTTGACCCCGGTGGAAATGTTTTAGCAGAGCCAGGAATCGATCGAATAAATGCGCCTTCTATCGGTTTGCAGAGCCCAGGTTACACAACTGGATATATGGATAGTCAGGTAAAGCCAGTCACCATTTGGGATCCTGAAAGCTATGTAAATGTTTGGGTTACCCCTATAAACCTGTTTATCTTTACAGTATTGGGTTACGCACAGTTTCCAAGTGCTTCAGGACTTTCTGGGCTGAATAGCAATGAAGGCCCTGCCTCAACGGATGGAGTCGTTGTTTCTTCTGAAACAGTGGGTTCCATATCTTTCCCTAATCCTTCCGGAGGTAATGTTGGCGCTGGTAGAACCCTTACTCATGAACTTGGGCATTTTTTTGGTCTACGTCATATCTGGGGTGATGGAGGCTGCAGTGTTGATGATTTCTGCTCAGACACACCGTTATCGGATGCGTCAAACTCAGGATGCCAAGTCGGCTCGGTTTCATGCAGTTCAGTTGATATGGTCGAAAATTACATGGATTACAGCAACGACGCATGTATGAATATTTTTACGCAAGATCAAAAGGCTAGAGTTGATGCGGTATTGATGAATAGTCCGAGACGAATTGAACTTCTTTCGAGCGATGCTTGCTCTGGTGATATAGCAGATTGCCAAAGTCCATATCCAGCGGTTTCTGATTTGTCAAGCTCAAATGTTTCTAATGGGGTTCAACTTTCTTGGACACCTATTGAAGGATCAATCGGTTGCCA
>JBLIEU010000044.1:0-19081 GCA_047633195.1 Cryomorphaceae bacterium
CCCTCAATTTTTCCGATATTCACCGCCTCAAAATAAACCTCCATGAGCGACGACAAAAAAGTCATATTCTCCATGGTGAAGGTCAACAAGACCACACCTCAGGGAAAGCAGATATTAAAAAACATATACCTCTCCTTTTTCTACGGAGCCAAGATCGGAATCCTCGGTCTCAACGGCTCTGGAAAATCGACGGTTTTGAAGATTATCGCTGACCTCGATGAGGCTTACAAAGGCGAAGTGGTTCGTTCTCCGGGATACACCCTCGGCTACCTTCCGCAGGAACCGGAATTGGATGAGTCCAAAACGGTAAAGGAAATCGTGATGGAAGGGGTGAAGGAAATCACCGATGTGCTTCAAGAATACGAGGACATCAACAACAAGTTCATGGACGAAGAGATCATGAACGATCCCGATAAAATGGAAAAGCTGATCGACCGCCAGGCCGAAGTGCAGGAGCGCATTGAATTGCTCGGAGCCTGGGAGTTGGACATGAAGCTCGAAATTGCCATGGACGCGCTCAGAACGCCCGAAGGTGATACACCCATTAAAAACCTTTCGGGAGGGGAACGCCGTCGAGTGGCGCTTTGTCGCTTGCTACTGCAGGAGCCCGACATCCTTCTGCTGGATGAGCCTACTAACCACCTCGATGCCGAGTCGGTGATGTGGCTAGAGCAGCACTTGCAGCAATACAAGGGAACCGTATTGGCCGTTACTCACGACCGTTACTTCCTCGATAATGTGGCAGGATGGATTCTCGAACTAGATCGTGGTGAGGGAATTCCGTGGGAAGGAAATTACAGCTCATGGCTCGACCAAAAGTCAAAGCGATTGGCCCAAGAAGAGAAACACGAAAGCAAGCGACGCAAGGAATTGGAGCGCGAGCTGGAATGGGTGCGGATGAATCCAAAAGGTCGACAAGCCAAGAACAAAGCACGTATCGCCAATTACGATAAGATGATGGCCGAAGGGACAAAAGACAAGGAGCAACGAATTTCCCTTGCCATCCCTAATGGATCGCGTCTCGGTAACGAAGTGATCGAAGCCGTCGATGTGTCGAAAGGCTACGGCGATAAATTGCTTTACGAAGGACTCAACTTCAAATTGCCACCTGCGGGTATCGTCGGTATTATCGGGCCAAACGGAGCTGGTAAAACCACGCTTTTCCGCATGATTATGGGAGAAGAGACTCCTGACTCGGGTGAATTCAAAATCGGAGATACGGTAGACATTGGATACGTGGATCAACAACACGACGACCTCGATCCCGAGAAAACGCTTTTTGAAGTGGTATCTGGCGGAACGGAGTTTTTGGAAGTTGGTGGCGAGAAAGTTAATTCGAGAGCCTACTGCTCAAAGTTCAACTTCAGCGGCCCCGACCAGAACAAGAAAGTCGGAGTACTTTCAGGTGGAGAGCGAAACCGCCTGCACTTAGCGATGACTTTGAAAACCGAAGCCAACGTGCTATTGCTCGATGAGCCGACCAACGACATTGATGTAAATACCCTGCGCGCCTTGGAAGAAGGAATCCAGAGTTTTGCGGGTTGTGCCGTGGTGATTTCTCACGACCGTTGGTTCCTCGATCGAATTTGTACACACATTCTCGCGTTCGAGGGCGACTCACAAGTCTACTACTTCGAGGGCTCGTTTAGCGAATACGAAGAGAACAAGAAGAAGCGATTGGGTGATGTTAGCCCGAAGCGGATTAAGTATCGGAAGTTGGTGCGGGGGTAGTGGCGTGTTAGGGCTGCAGGCTTCAAGCTACAGGCTAATACCAAAAATAGTCTGTAGCTTGAAGCTTGCCGCCTGAAGCCAATCTTACGAGTATGTACCGACTAGGAAAAACTAACTCAAAAACGAAAACAACATCTAGAGTCAATGCCCAATACTCCCAAAGGAACAAGAGACTTTTTACCTGATGTCGTCCGCAAACGAAACTACATTTTCGGTGCGATACGCGCGGTTTTTGAAAAGTACGGCTATCAGCCGATTGAGACTCCTGCGATGGAGAACTTAGAAACGCTCACGGGGAAATACGGCGATGAAGGTGATCGGTTGATTTTTAAAATTCTTCAAAGGGATCAAAAGCTTCAGAGTGCCTTATCGGCAAATGCTGAGACAGCAATAGGAGATTCGGGAAAAAGACAAGAGAAAGGCCTGGCGGACATGGCCCTCCGTTACGACCTCACAGTCCCATTCGCGCGCTTCGTCGTGCAGCACCAAAACGACTTGACTTTTCCTTTTCGTCGCTACCAAATTCAACCCGTTTGGAGAGCCGACCGCCCGCAGAAAGGCCGCTACCGCGAGTTCTTTCAATGCGATGCCGATGTGGTGGGGACGGATTCTCTCCGTTGCGAAGTGGAGTATTGCCAGATTTTCGATGAGGTATTTGCCAAGTTAGGATTGCCTGTTGAGATTCGTCTCAATAACCGAAAGCTACTGGCGGCTTTGGCTGATTACATCGGCGAGAAAGACCGTTTGGTACCAATGACCATCGCTATCGACAAGCTCGACAAGATGCCGATGGATGCGGTGTTGGAAGATTTGCAAAAGCAGGAATTCCCCGAAGCTTCTATCGAAAAGCTCAAAGGCTTTCTAGAAATCGCAGTGGAGAAATTGCCGAATACGGAAATGCTCGATCGAGTGGAGGCGCTTTTGGGCGAAAGCCACGAAGGCCAAAAAGGAATTGAGGAACTCCGATTTATATTGGAAAAAATTGGAGATCTCGGCATGGAATCAGCCAAAGTTGTTTTGGACTTGAGCCTGGCCCGCGGTCTAAATTACTACACAGGCGCCATCTTCGAAGTGCGGCCATTGACGGAAAGTCAAGTAGGTAGCATTTGTGGAGGAGGACGTTACGACGACCTGACGGGAATTTTTGGAATGAAGGGAATGTCGGGAGTTGGAATCTCTTTTGGTGCCGACAGAATCTACGACCTTCTCGAAGCCGAAAATGCCTTTCCCGATAAGGAAACCGAAGGGACGAAACTGCTCTTTGTGAATTTTGGCGAAAGCGAAGCCGACTACTGCCACAATGCCTTGGTGAAAATCAGAAAGGCAGGGATCCGCGCTGAACTGTACCCCGATGGGGCCAAGATGAAAAAGCAAATGAAGTACGCCAACGACAAACAAATACCTTTTGTGGCACTGGTGGGGGAGAATGAGATGAAGAGCGGCCACCTTACCCTCAAAGACATGGAGAGCGGCGAGCAGTTTGCCCTCGATATCGATGAGCTTATTCAAAAACTAACTTGATGCTACACGCTATTTCCGATCAATATTTAACCCTTGAAAAAGTAGATGAGATCGTTCGTTCGGGTGCAGATTTGGAGTTGAGTGAAGGAGCCAAGGAGCGAATTGTCAAGTGTCGGGCGTATTTGGACAAGCGGATGGCTGATTCTGATGCCCCGATTTACGGAATTAACACGGGATTTGGATCCCTCTGCAATAAGACAATCGACAAGGAAAGTCTTGGACAACTTCAGCAAAACTTGGTCGCCTCTCACGCTGCAGGAACGGGTAAAACCATACGGCCCGAGCTGATCAGATTGATGCTTTTGCTCAAAATTCAAGGCCTGTCATACGGCCATTCGGGCGCTACACTAGCATTGGTGGAGCGATTGATTTGGCACTTCAATAACAATATACTTCCCGTGATTTACGATCAAGGTAGCCTGGGAGCTTCAGGTGATTTGGCTCCGCTAGCCCACTTGGCCCTGCCATTGCTAGGTCTTGGTGAAGTTTGGGAGAAGGGTGAGAAGCGTCCTACGGGGCAAATTCTGGCCAATTACGGCTTGGCACCTTTGGCTCTGCAAAGCAAGGAAGGCCTCGCCATGCTCAACGGCACCCAGTTTATGAGTGCTTATGGAGTGGCCATTTGCCTGGAGGCAAAACGACTACTCGACATGGCCGATTTAATTGGCGCTACGTCGCTAGAGGCTTACGATGGCCGACCAGAACCGTTTAACGATGCAGTTCATGTGGTTCGTCGTCAGCCTGGACAAAGGGTGGTGGCCGAGCATATCCGTACCCTTCTTGGCGACAGCGAGAACTTCTACAAGGCCAAGGCCCACGTTCAAGATCCTTACAGCTTTCGCTGCATTCCACAAGTTCACGGAGCAGCCCGCGATGCGGTAAATCACTGTCTGAGCGTTTTTGAGAATGAGATCAATTCGGTGACCGACAATCCGACCATCTTTCCCGACACGGATGAGATCATCTCAGCGGGAAATTTCCACGGAGAGCCGCTGGCGCTTGCGCTTGATTTTATGGCGATAGCCATGGCCGAAATCGGCAGCATTTCCGAAAGAAGGGTTTACAAATTGGTAAACGGCCAACGTGGCTTGCCCGATTTCTTGGTAGCCAACCCTGGATTGAATTCGGGATTTATGATTCCACAGTATACCGCCGCCTCTATCGTAAGCAAGAACAAGCAGCTTTGCACACCCTCTTCGGTAGATACCATCGACTCTTCCAATGGTCAGGAAGACCATGTGAGCATGGGAGCCAATGGCGCAGTGAAGGCATTGGAAGTCATTGAAAACGTGCAGACGGTTCTGGCCATTGAACTGCTGAATGCTTGTCAGGCGCTTCACCTTCGGGGTATCAAAGGCTGCGCTACTTCTGTTCAGAAGCTCTATGCGAATTACCGCGAAACGGTTCCAGCAATAGAACACGATCAGGAGATGTATCCCTTGATTGCGGGGAGTAAAAAGTTTTTGGAGGAGATTTCGGTGAATGACTTTCTTAGAAGGAAATGAGAGAAGTAAATCAATTGAGAATCCACTCCCCTGAAAGCTTTGGTAGAGAACTCGAAATTACAGCCGCACAGAACATTTTTGATTCTTAATTGCTCAATTATAATTGATTATTGCACATTCTTAATTTTTAATTGAACATTCTTAATTGATCATTTCACATTGAATAACCAATTCTTCAAAGTTATCTGCTTCCTGAGTTTGCTCAACGCTTCTTATGGAGTGATCTCTGGAATTCTGGGAGCTATTTCACCGCCCGATGTTGACCAAGTATTTATTGATGGTTTTATGGAACGCCTCGATCAGTTTGAATTACCCATGGAAGACCTTCGCGATGAAGTTGAAATGTACTACCTCAACCTGATGCTGAACATGGGAAATGTGGCAGCGGCCAATTTTCTCTTCTTTGGAATTGAGATGATCGGGATAATCCTGATGTTTCGCTTGAGCAGAATAGGGTTGGTGCTTTATATCGCCTCGCAAATTGGGTTGGCATTTATACCCGCCGTCTTTGGAGGCTTCAGCCAATTTGGGTCGAGCGTCCTTGTTTTCACGTTAATCTGGAATGCGATTTGGGTTATTATGTACCAAACTCAAGTGAAGAAATTCCCCAAGTCGTGAAGAAGATTTACCTCTTTTCGGGAATGGGAGCCGATAGCCGACTTTTTAAAAACCTCGGCCCTATTGAAGGCTACGAGATTATTCCATTGCCTTATATCCATCCACAACAGTCGAAGACTCTTGGTGATTACGCCGCGCTTCTGGCTGATCATTATACATTCGAAGAGCCCTACCTTCTGGGAGGAGTTTCCATGGGTGGAATGATTGCTCAAGAGTTGGCTCAACTTACCAATCCAGAAGAGCTCGTGCTCATATCCACAGCGACTTCCAGAACAGAGATGCCGTTGCTTTTTGAATGGGCCCGACAAATGCGGTTGGCTTCTCTTTTCAATAAACCCGCTTTAGAGGCCATTGCCAAATTAGGAGATCAATTTACTGTGAAGTCTCCCGAAGGACGGCAGTTGTTTCTAGACATGCTTCATGACTCCGATCCTGATTTCATGAAGTTTGGGGCAAAGTCTATTCTCGAATGGGAACCGGCCGAAAACAATTTGCCAACGGTTCGCATCCATGGAACAATCGACCGCGTTTTCCCTGCATCAAAGATTACCGATGCTACGATGATCGAAGGAGGGAATCACTTTATGATTTTTGAGAGAGGGGAGGAGATTACAAAAATTCTTTCCAAAAAGCTAGATACAGTTTTGACAAAATAGCGGCAGGTTTAATTCGATCAATAGAGCTACCACTCATGACCTTTTGATGGCCGTTCGTACAAAAGTTGGTTTTCCTCATTATTATTCCTCCAACTTTGTCCCTTCATAATCTGTTCTACTTTTTTCCGTTTCTGTGCAACCTTTCAGAAAACCGCTGTCTATTGAAACAACGACTTAAACTGACCAATCCAATCCCCATGAGATTTATCACCCTCTTATTTGTGCTGTCCAGTGCTTTGGCAATGGGCCAGTCCAAGTATACCCTCAGCGGCTACCTGCGGGATTCCGATAATGGTGAAGGCCTGATCGGTGCCACCGTTTATGTAGATGAGATCGCATCGGGAACTACCACCAACCTCTATGGATTTTACTCCATTTCATTGCCCGAAGGCACCTACAACATTACCTTCAATTACTTAGGCTACGAAGCACTGGTAGAAACGTTTGAACTAGCGGCCGATCGAACCTTCGACATTGAGATGATGCCCGATCGAGAGCTGCTGCAAACGGTAGAAATTACCGCAGAGAAGGCCAATGAAAATGTGAGCAATCTCGAAATTGGCGTTGAGCGAATGGACATAAAAATGGTCAAGGGCATTCCCCAGTTTATGGGAGAGGTGGACATCATTAGAAGTATTCAGCTCTTGCCTGGAGTATCTACGGTAGGTGAGGGTGCCACAGGATTCAATGTTCGTGGTGGAAATATCGATCAAAACCTGATTTTGTTGGATGAGGCTACGGTTTTTAATTCTTCTCACCTCTTTGGGTTTTTCTCCATTTTCAATGCCGATGCTGTGAAGGACTTAACGCTTTACAAGGGTGGTGTTCCAGCCAGGTATGGTGGCCGTCTCTCGAGTGTTTTGGACGTTCGTCAAAAAGAAGGAAACTCAAAAAAGTTTGAGGGGAATGCTGGAATAGGATTGGTATCGAGTCGACTGATGCTCGAAGGGCCCATTATCAAAGACAAGATGTCTTTCATGGTCGCGGGTCGCCGTTCTTATGGTGATCTCTTGCTTCCAATTTTCAACGAAGATTTTCGCGGCGATCAACTTTTCTTTTACGATGTGAACGCTAAGCTCAATTACAAAATCGACGACAAGAATCGAATATACGCATCGGCTTACTTTGGCGCCGATCGCTTCCGATTTGGAGATGATTTTGAAAGCTATTGGGGAAACAATACCGCCACCGTTCGGTGGAATCACCTCTTCAATCCGCGCTTGTTCTCTAACTTTTCGGCCATATATAGCGACTACGAATATTCCCTAGGCGTTCCCGAGGGTGTGAATGCATTCGAATGGGAAGCGGGAATTAGAAATACCGCTCTTAAAGCAGATTTCTCTTTCTTCCCCAATATCAAGAACACGATTGAGTTCGGTGCCCAAGCCACGAACTACGCTTTTTCGCCAGGTCGCGCTGCGGGATTGGGAGATGAGTCCATTTTCAATGTAGTGGAAGTTCAGGGAGAAAGTGCCCTAGAGGTAGCCGCTTATATTGGCAATAAGCAAATCATCAACGATCGACTCTCTGTCGAATATGGTTTGCGGTACAGTCACTTCATGAACTACGGTGAGCGCGATGTCTTCCTCTACGAGAATGACAACCCCACTTCCGATCAGGCGATTATTGACACCGTTAATTTTAGTTCGGGAGAAGTCATTGCCGATTTTGGTGGTTTGGAACCTCGATTTGCCATAAACTATACTTTCTCCGAAAGGTCTTCCATCAAGGCGGGTTACAACAGAATGAGGCAGTACGTGCAATTGGTGTCCAACACTACAGCAGCCACGCCTGTTGATATTTGGACGCCTGCCGGCAAATACGTCGAGCCTTCCATTGCCGATCAAATTTCGGTGGGTTACTTCCGCAATTTCGATGACAATATGTACCAGGCTTCGGTGGAAGTGTATTACAAGGATTACCAGAACCTGCTTGACTACAAAGACAATGCGCAGCTTTTGCTAAACAACAGTTTGGAGACTGAGCTTCTGCAAGGAGTTGGAAGGGCCTACGGTTTAGAATTTCAAGTGGAAAAAGTAAAAGGACGCATGACGGGTTGGGTGAGTTACACCTTAAGCCGAAGTGAGCTTCAAGTCGATGGCATTAACCGCAATGATTGGTATGTTTCGAATTACGACAAAACCCATGATGTGTCCGTGGTGGCTCAGTTCAAGTTAAACGATAAATGGAATTTCGGTGGGAACTTCGCCTTCATGACGGGTCGCCCGATTACCTATCCCGATTCACGTTATGTTTTCGAAGGCATCGTGGTGCCAAACTACACGAACCGAAATGGAGCTAGAACACAGGCATACCACCGCCTGGATTTGTCTGCCACCTTGGTTCCCGACAAAAAGGACAAAGTCTTTTTCTTTTTTAATCGACCTGATACGTGGGAAAGCTCTTGGACCTTTTCCCTCTACAATGCATACGGTAGAAGGAATCCTTACAGTATTTTCTTTCGGCAAAACGAAAACAATCCCGCTCAAACCGAGGCGGTGCGCTTGAGCATCTTTGGAAGTGTGATTCCGGGTATTACTTATAACCTTAAATTTTAATAGCCATGAAACGAACTTTTCTTAAAACCCTTATTTTGTTCTTGGCCACTTCAGTTGTGCTTAGCTCTTGCGAAGACGTTGTTGAACTCGATTTGCCGGAAGGCGAAGAATTCCTCGTTGTTGAAGGGTGGATTACCAACCAGGACCGACCGCACGATGTGATCCTCACCACCACGGCTGCCTACTTTGACGATGCTGATCCCGCTCCAGCCACTGGGGCCAATGTCTTCATTCGCGATGACGCAGGAATGGTAACGCTACTGGCTGAGTCCAGCCCTGGTGTCTATACGTATCCTGATTCGGGTATCGTCGGTCGATCTTACCAGCTCGAGATTGTGTTGGATAACGGAAAGCGTTACCTGTCAAGCTTCGAAGAGTTATATGAACCCGTGCCGATTTTAGAAATCTATTGGCAATTGTCCGAGGATGAACCCGACGAGGACAATGGCGAAAGTCTCGATGATATTTACGAGGTATTGATTTTCACCATTGAGCCTGCGGGTGTTGGAGATCATTACCGTTGGCGCTCCATTTTGAATGAAGAAGAACAGCGAGAGCCTTTTGACCTCTTTGTGGTGGACGATGAATTCGTGGATGGAAATCCAATTACCGAATTCAATGTTACGGATGACCTGTATTCCCAATTTGACACGGTGACGATTATCCAGGAACGAATTTCACGAGATGCATATGAGTTCTTGAGTTTGCTCCAAACACAGACTGCTTTTGTTGGTGGGCCTTTTGATCCTCCGCCTTCACCCATCAGGGGAAATATCGCCAACTTAACTGACCCGAATGATCTGGCGTTGGGATTCTTCGGTGCCTCAGCGAGAGATCAGGCTACTGTGATTGTGGGAGTAGAATAAGTCAATGATCAATTTGCAGTTATTCAATGTGCTGCATTAGCCAATCGCAAGCCGCTGCGTTTAGAGTTGAACTTCAGTGATCAATTGAACAGATTTCAGTTTTGGTGTTGCCCATGCCGTAGGTATGGCATATGGGTAAAAAGTGAAATCTACAGATAGGTCATGGTTTTGGCGGGATCGTTGATGCAAAGCATTCAAGGATCATGACAAAACCAGAACAGAAAACGGAATTTCAACCACACAAAACCCCTTTGTCGCCCTATCTCAATACTCAATACCCTATACTAGTAAATACGCCACCAACATTGCCAACGGAAAGATGATCAATGGAGCCACCACAAAGAAGTAGCCTCCGCTGATTCTAAAGTCTTTTTGCTGTAGCATATTGGTGCTGTAAGCAATTGCATTGGGCGGAGTGGAAACGGGCAAGAACAAGGCGCAGGAAGCGCAAAGCGCTACAATAAGCGGCACGGAAAGTTGAAAGGTACCTGATAGTCCGAGTGCTATTGGCACCAGGATAGAAGTGGCAGCGGTGTTTGACATCACATTGCTCAAAGTCAAAGTGAGGTAGCCAAAGAGTAGGGCCAAAACCCAGAGAGGCATATTCAAACCTTCCAGAATAACGATAAACTTGTCGGCGAGACCTACGTCCACAATGGCCAAACCTAGAGCCAAACCACCTGCCACGAGCATGAGCGTATCCCACGGGAGGGCTCTCACTTCATCAGCTCGTATGATTCTGGTGAGGGTGAGTATAACAATAGGCACAGCAGAAGTAGCAGCTAAGGGAATACCGTGAAGTGATTCTGTACTCCAAAGCAATACAGTAAAAAATAGGGTGAATATGACAATGTTTCTCTCCTTGCGATCCACGTGATGGTCGGAATCTTCTTTGAGCATAAAGCTCAAGTCGAGCTCTTTTACTTCGGGGACGTAGCGCTTGCTCAAGAACAACCAGAAACTCCAAACTAGAAATAGTGCTAGAGGAAAGCCAAAAGCCATCCACGTCAAGAACTCTATTTTAATCCCAGCACCTTCTAAGGCTCCCACGGCAATGGCATTTGGCGTGCTTCCGATAATTGTTCCCAAACCTCCTACAGAGGCTGCCGCGGGAATTCCGATCATGAGACTCTTGGTCATCGGCGCTTCTTTTCCAAGGCTTCTTGCCAGCGGCAAAATGCTCGTAATCATCATGGCCGTAGTTGCCGTATTTGACATCACCATACTAGCAAGGGCAGTCATCATCATTAGGCCGAAGAGGAGTCGGGTCGGGTCGGAGCCAAATCGTTTTACCGTAAATCGGAATAATGCTTTATCGAGTCCGACTCGCTGCATACCCTCTGCCAGGAAGAAACCACCGAGAAGAAGCCAAATCACGTTACTTGTCCAAGTACTTACGTAGCGTTGGGCATCCATGGGAACTTCTAAAAAGTAATCGGAACCCAAGACAAAAACCAGGTAGGCTATGATGAAAATCCCGACCGCAAATGGAGGAATGGCCTCGGTGAGCCAGAGCCCGACTGCCAGTATCAGCAGGAAGAGTACATAGTACATTTCGGGAGCCGCATCGGTGATGTCGATGAGGTAGGTAAGTCCCAAAGCGATCAATACGTTTCCTATAAATGTGGACGTGTTGAAGAGATAGTGAAATGTTTTTTTGCTGTAGTGACGAAACGCAGCTCGCCTCGAGTCGTACGTTGCCATTTTCTTAAGGAGTTAATTCTGTTTTTTCGCCCACCAAAGCATATTGGACCAAGTTGGCTCCCATTTTCAGCGCCTCTTGTCGAATCGCCTCGGGGTCATTGTGCACGGCGGGGTCTTCCCAACCGTCGCCCAAATCAGACTCTACGCTGTAGAACAAGACGAGCCGACCTTCGTGAAAGATTCCAAAGCCTTGGGGCGGTGTTCCATCGTGTTCATGAACTTTAGGAAGTCCTTTGTTGAAATCGTATTTCTGGTGATAAACGGGATGATCGAATGGGATTTCAACGAGTTCCTTCTCAGGAAAAACTTGCTCTAGCTGAGTTCGCAGAAAAGCATCCATCCCGTAATTATCGTCGATGTGCAAGAAGCCTCCGCCTAGCAAATACAGCCGAAGGTTTTCTCGGTCATTGCTGTTAAAGACCACGTTTCCGTGACCTGTCATGTGTACGAATGGGTAATTGAATAAATCGGGACTTCCAACTTCCACATACTTGGTTTCGCCGATGCTCATGTTGAGTTGCTCGCGGCAAAAATCAGCCAGGTTGGGAACAGAAGTTGGATTGGAATACCAGTCACCGCCGCCACGGTATTGCAGAACCGCTAAAGAAAAGGAACCGTTTTGGGCGACAGCCGATGTTGAAATCAGTGCGAAGAGAAAGAGAAGTTTTTTCATGCTCATTCAAATATATACTTAACGGTTTGACATCTGAAGCATTGCCACCGCTAAAATTCCAGCGGTCTCTGTCCGCAATCGATTTTCGTTGAGAACAACGCCTTTGAATCCCGCTTTCTCGGCGATCTCGACTTCTTCCAAAGTGAAATCACCTTCGGGGCCTATGAGAATAAGAGATTCAGAACCCTCGGGATTTACTGAAATGGAAACCCGCTCTTTATGATCCATACAGTGGGCAATCATTCCGCCGTTTTTTTCTGTTTCGAGGAACTTTTTCAAGAAGACGGTCGGATGAAGCTTTGGAATAAAAACTCGTTGAGATTGCTTTGATGCGCTGAGAATTATTTTCTCGGAGCGCTCTTCTTTGATTCGCGGTCGCTGTGTGCGACTTGTGATCAAAGGGATGATTTCACTTACGCCCAATTCAGTAGCTTTTTCTAGAAACCACTCGAAACGGCCCAAATTTTTTGTGGGAGAGATGGCTACTCTCACAAGGTGCTTAGGTGCTGGAAAGACTTGCTCTCTCAGAACGTTTACCGATACATCGTTCTTAAGTACCTCGCTAATTTCCGCCGAATACTGCACTCCTTTTCCGTTTCCAATAAGAATTCCATCGCCTTCGCGCAAGCGCAATACGCGCATAGCGTGTCGGCTTTCTTCGGGGTTGAGAATTCCGTTTTTGGGATTGAATTGAGGGTCGAGGAAGAAGTGCATTTTTTGAGAAAAAGAAACCCCATGGACAGCCACGGGGTTTCAATTTAAACTTATTTATGTTTAAGCGTTTTCTTTTACTTGAGGTGCGGCATTTAGAATTTCTTCTGTTACACCAGCCTCAAATTTCTTGAAGTTAGCCACAAACTTGCCTGCAAGTAGATTCGCCTTTTGGTCGTATGCGTTTTTATCAGTCCAAGTATTTCTTGGATTCAAAATTTCAGTAGGAACATTCGGACATTCGTTTGGAATCGCCAAACCGAATATTTCGTGATTGTGAAATTCAACCTTTTCTAAGTGCCCATCCAAAGCGGCATGAATCATAGCTCTGGTGAATTTGAGTTTGATTCTGCTACCCGTCCCGTAAGCTCCGCCTGACCAGCCTGTGTTAATTAGCCAAACGTTTGCACCGCTGGCTTCCATTTTCTTTGCCAACATCTCTGCATAAACTCCAGGGTGAAGCGGCATGAATGGTGCTCCGAAGCAGGCGGAAAATACGCCTACTGGTTCGGTGATCCCTTCTTCAGTTCCAGCAACTTTTGCAGTATATCCCGAGATGAAGTGGTAAGATGCTTGAGCGGAAGTTAGCTTGCTGATTGGAGGCAATACTCCGAATGCATCAGCGGTCAAGAAGAAAACATTCTTTGGAACTCCGCCACGAGAGGGATTCACTGCATTTTCAATGTAGTGAATCGGGTAACTTACCCTAGTATTTTCTGTTTTTGTAGAATCTGTGTAATCGGGTTCTGATGTACCTTCTTTGAAAACGATATTCTCTAAAATAGAGCCGAACTTGATAGCTCCGTAGATTTCGGGTTCTTGCTCTTCGCTAAGATCGATGGTTTTGGCGTAGCAGCCACCCTCGAAATTGAAAACGCTGTCATCTGACCATCCGTGCTCATCATCTCCGATCAAACCTCTATCAGGATCAGAAGAAAGAGTGGTTTTTCCCGTTCCTGAAAGGCCGAAGAAAATAGCGGTATCACCATCTTTACCAATGTTGGCAGAGCAATGCATTGCCAAAACGTTCTTTTGGTGTGGAAGAATGAAGTTCAAAATACTGAACATCCCTTTCTTGATCTCACCTGTATATCCAGTACCACCTATGATGGCCATTTTGCGGGTGAAGTTGATAATGGCGAAGTTTGGCTGACGTGTTCCATCGATTTCGGGAACGGCCATAAAGTTCGGAACACAAACGATGTTCCATTCAGGATCGTTTTTGTCGATTTCCTCATTGGTAAGCCGCAAGAACATGTTGTCCACGAACATACTGCTCCAAGGCAATTCTGCCACGACTCTTACAGGTACGCTGTATTTCGGGTCGTCGCAAATTGCTGCGTCTTTGATATATACTTCTCGGCCCGTCAGATAGGCGCACATGCGTTCGTACAGCTTGTCAAATGCCTCAGTAGAGAATTTTTTATTGATATCTCCCCACCAAACGGCGTCGCGGGTGATGTCGTCCTCTACGATAAATCGGTCTTTTGGAGATCGTCCTGTAAATTCTCCTGTTTCAATAGCGAGAGCACCTGTGTTTGACAGAGAGCCCATGCCTAAGACTAAAGTTTCTTCTACCAATTCGGCAGGTGATAAGTTCCAAAAAGCGCTTCCTACATTTTCTAAGCCTAGATAAGATAAATCGTGCTTCTCCGGAATTCTTCCGTAATTATTCATAGTAAGTGGTTTGATTCTTCAGTTGGTGTAATCAAGCAAAGATAAAATTTTGAGGCTAGAAAAGGGAATCTGAGCTTCTGACTTTTGACAGGTTTTACCGTGGAAAAGTTTATGTTAATCCATTGGTGACTTATTTTTTTATTGAGGTTGAATCAAAGGATTTCTTTGCTCGAAGAGCTTTAAAGCCGAAAAATAGCCATCCCAAAATGAGTAGTAGTCCACCGAGAGGGGTTATAGGCCCCAAGAAAGATTTCCATGATTCTATTCCCAAAAGGTCTCGGGCGCTGAGCAGATAAATGGAGATACTGAAGAAAATAATTCCCACTATGAAGAGAGAGGAGAGAACCTTGAAGCTCTTATTGTCGAGAAATTGTTTTCCTGAAAATCCCAAAATAATAAGTGCCAAGGAATGCCAAGCTTGATAGCGAACTCCCGTCTTGAAGCTTTCGAGTTGTTCTGGAGAAATGAGTGCTTCCAATGCGTGGGCGCCGAGTGCTCCGAGGATCACAGCCATTGCCATGGAGAAGGCGCCAATGGCAATTATTGACTTTTGGATTGAATTCATTTGTCAAAAATAGTCAAGAACAAAAAAAGGCGACCTATTAAGGCCGCCTTTCCTGATTCATAGAATCGGGTTTAGTTTCCTTTTAACTTATCCATTTCCTGGTTGAATGTTTCCTTGAATTTTTCGTAGTCGTAATCGATTTTTAATCGCTCGTCACTAGATAGTCGATCATTCATGGCACCAATCAAGTCTTGTCCACTCAATTCGATTGCTACATAGTATTTGAAGTTTCCAGTATCGGTCACTTTTACTGCCTTCTGGCAAATAGTTTTGGTACCTGTCAATTCTTGATTGAGTACTTCTCTCGTTAAACCTTCAAAACGCTCTTCAACTTCTTCACGGTTGTTAAATTCACGTGAGTTAACGTAGTTGTCAATGGTTCCTTGGATCGTAGTATTAATGGCAGATGCTAGATCAGCACGAGCATTGCTGAATGCTTTCTTTTTGGCTGTAGCCTGATCCATACTTTCTCCCAGTCCGTTGGATCTAAAAAATTCGTCATTGCTAAAAAACTCTTCACCCGCGCAGTACTCTTCAATCAATACTTCTCCTGCGGGAGCTTGAACTTCTTTGTTTTTCTTACAAGCCGTAAAGGCTATTCCTACTGCTAAAAATAAAAAGGCAGTCTTTGCGATTCTGGTACTTCGTGCGATTGTTTTCATTTCTTCTGTGTTATTTTGTTTGTTAGTCAGAAATTGTGCCAAAGGGGAAAGGTGTTTAAAATAAGTCGCTTGCGAGCTTTCTCATGAGCTCTGATTCTATGTTCTTGGTAAAATTTTGATAAGCTTTCAGCCCCGCTTTCTCGAAAGTGAGATCCACTCCTTTGATGTCGGTTTTCGATATTTTGTAAACGCTTTCATTCTTTTGGGCATCGATCACATTGGCATCCAACTCCATGCGCACCGTCGAAAACCCTTGCGCCTCTCCGGTAGATTTTGTGTCAGATTTTAATTCTATAATCACATCTGCTTTTTTGGGATCTTCAGTAAAACGCACTCCCTTTCGATTGAGTGAAGCGATAATGGCAGCGGCAATTGGCTCCCCACTCATTTTCTTTCCCAGATTCCTTTCATCTCCATCGATGTGAACCAATGGGGGCATATACTCGATGAGAGAAGAGATGCTTCTTCCTCTCAATGACTCGGTTAGTTTTCGCATAAAACGATCTCCCTGAAAAGGTTCAAAGAGTTGCTCGGTATCAATCTCAATTGAAAGCATATTAGGTCTGGTCGATCGTTCCGCTTCCGCAATGGGTATGGTAATTCGACCATCTACATTGGTGGAGAGTGAACCTTTAATTCTGCCGTATTGACCTTGGTAAACATAGTTGAGCGGAACGCCCGAGAGCGGTTGGCCCGATTCGGAATCTGTTACCGATAATTCCGCTTGAGTTCGGTAGCTGTTTTGAAAAGTAAGAATCGGTTTATTGCTTGGATCTAAAATCACGCCGTCGAGCATTGATTTAAGGCCACCGAAAAGTTCGTTGTCTAGCAATATAGTCTGACCGCGAAAAGTAGCTTCGTTGTTGTCGGCCCAAAATTCTTCGATCCCTTGAAGCCCCCTCAAATAGTAATCAATTGATTCAGAATAGCGCCCGTCTGCTTTTGCCGCTTCTGCTTTCGATAAAAAGTCCAAGGCCAATGACTCGGCTGATTCCTTTTTTTGGCGCTGTTTTTCAGCGTAGGCTGATTTGTCCAATCGGTAGTATACCCAGTAAGCATCGGCGTCGTCCCACTGTTCCACCAATTGGAAATCTTCCAAATCGAGATTGGTGCTTGTCCGAATTGTTTCTCTAAACTCTTGTTCAAATTTATACTCGCGCTCTAGTGTATATAAAAGCGAATTGGAATTGACATTGACTTTTATTTCTGAAGCCAAATCACTCAGTGCATTTTCCTTGGCAGCACTTCTAAAATCAGTTCCTTGGTTTTTCTGTGCCACCCCAATACCTACATAATAGGAATTGGTAATGGGTCTGCTTTGAACCCAAACAGGCGCGGGTGTGGCATTCTCAGAGCTAGAAACGGATTTTTGACCCGAGCAGGAATAAAAGACTGCGGTCAAAAAGAATAGATAACTCAGAACTCTCATTTTAGCATAAGTTTTGTGAGTTCTGAAGCAAGATCAGAAGCAATACTGGAGTAGCCTTTATTTGCCAATTGGTCTACCGTGCTTAATGTTCTTTCGGCACTTAACATTGCCAGTAAACGATTTTTATCGCTGCGGGAAGTAATTACCGCACCGTCATTGGCAGGAAATAAATTTGAGGCTTCGCCATCATAAGATGCGTAATAGACATCGTCTGAGATCTTTTTTTCCGCGATGTCCGAAAAAAGCACTTCGCCAGTTTCAAGGGAAATAGCCTTGTACTGAAAGGAAATCGATACTTCATTGGCATTGTAATATTCCTTATAAGTCACTGGCTTGTATCGTGTTTGATAGTAATGCTTCTCCGTTTCTTTGTTGTAAAGCTTTACACGGTAGCCTTCAAACCCTTTTTTATCAGATACTTTCAAGCTGCCTTTGCGCTCACTATAGGATAGCACAGTTCCTGTAATAATCGCTTTTGCTCCCAGTAAGTTTCCTACTTCTAGAGCTGTTCCCTCGTCAACTATTCCGCTCAGGCTCATTCTCTGTTCTTTGAGTATAAGTTCTAGGTTGTCTCGTTCCACAATCTTCAAGAATGGATCATTTATCGAAGAGAGTTCAGTGATCACAAAAGCAGCCAAACGATCGTTGACTCCTTTCTGCGTTGAACTGTTCTTAAATTCGCCAATCGCAATGGGAAATTTCCCCAAGTCAAGACATTCATCTCTCAGTATCGCGGCGTCTTTGTAATTGGGATCAGCTCGGTAGACCTCGTCAAACTCGTAATAAGCCAATCGGTAACGACCCGCATCGAAATGCTGCACTGCCGCTAAGTAAAGAGGTTCATTGACGGCAGTATTTTTTAGCTCCGACACATCTTTGTACCCTGGCTCAAGCTTCTCTATTTCTTTCAAAATGACAGTGGCTTGGTTGAATTTTTTGTCGGCCATCAATTCATTACTCTCATTGTAAAGCTCCTTAACATAAGCCGCTTTCACATCCTCGTAATCGTCAGTTATGTAACGAGGGTAATTGAGTTCTATCCCCAATCGCTCTACTTTATCGTGGTAGGCCATCGCTTCCAAATAGGCATAAACCGCTTCCTTGGTTTCGCCCATGGCTTTGGTTTTAGTGAAATCATCCACCTTGTTGTTCAGCATCCTTTGCCCCATTTTGGTCAAGCCAATTCGAGCATCTATGTTGTTTCGATTCTTAATAAGTGAGTTGTAGTAAAAGAGAGCTGCGTCGGAATAGAGTCCCGCTTCTTCCAGCTTTCCAGCTTTCTTAGAAAGAGATTTTGAACCATTGCAACCATAGGCGAGAAGACCTATTGCCACGCAAGTGAATAGTCTTCTGAGCTGCTGAGCGGTATGTGTTTTAAACAGAGGCATTTCTTGCATTAAGAAAAAAGGTGCATTTTTTTATTGCAGCCTCTGTGTCGAAATTTCAAATTTGCGAAATCACCGTTCCTTGGTGATTTCTGAAAATGCAGGAGTAAAGTTTTAATCATGTTTAAGAGGTCAGAAGCGAAATTAACTTTTTTCAGTATAGAGATAAGCAACGCTCGTGCCAAATGCTCCAGTCAAGTTATGCAATAGCTCTGTTGAAAAGAAGATACGTGAGAATTTATGATGGGTTACCCTAGAGTGATAACTTCGTTTTTCGTTCAAACAAGAACTGCCATTATGCAAAATATATTGATCCTCGGAGCGGGGAGATCTGCAGTATCACTCTTAGATTATCTGATTGAGAGATCAGGCCAAAATCAGTGGAAAATCATCATTGCCGATGCCAATCCAGAATTGGCCAAATCCCTAGTTGGAGATGCTGACGTAGAGCTCATCCAGCTCGATGCAAAGAATGATGTGCAACGGCTGGATTTGATTTCCAAAGCTGATCTGGTCATCAGTATGCTTCCTGCTTTCTTACATGTGTTAGTGGCTAAAGATTGTCTTAGTGCCGGCAAGAATCTGATTACACCGAGTTATGTGAGTGAGGAGATGCGCGAGTTAGATGATCAGGTAAAAGAGAAGGGTTTGATTTTCTTAAATGAGCTGGGCGTAGATCCAGGCATCGATCACATGTCGGCCATGAAATTGCTCGATGAAATAAGAGCAGAAGGAAATGAAATTACTTGTTTCGAAAGCTTCACTGGCGGTTTAGTTGCTCCAGAGAGCGATAATAATCCTTGGAACTATAAGTTCACAT
>JBLIEU010000045.1:0-18426 GCA_047633195.1 Cryomorphaceae bacterium
CGTATTTCACCTGAACGTGCTGCGCGGCATACTCCGTGCAGCCTTCGTAAAGCCATAGATGTTTGCTCATCTCGGGATTCATGAAATCGTAGTCGTCAATCTGTTCTGAATGAATATTGAGTGGGGTCACAATGTGAAAGAACTCATGAGCCACCACATCTTTGATCGTCTGAGCCAAAGACGATACGGGTGCTTCGGGCAAAACACAAACCGTAGAAGTATTGTGCTCCAGTGCACCATATGCGCCGCCTCCGCCAAATCCTTTGGTCAAGTAGATGAGAATGGAATATTGATCTGTCGGCAAATCGCCACCCAAATACTCTGATGCTGCTGGAAAAATCTCATCGACCAAAGCCAACACTTCTGCCGCTTTCACAACTCCTGTGGGTGAGTAAACGGAAACCACAATTCGTGTGTCGTCTACATACATTGCGGCAGTATCGGGCACGCAGTAAAGCATAGGACAATCGTGGAGTTGAAAATAATCTTTGGCAGCGAATACATCCAAAGAATCGCCAGTGCTTACCCGCGGTAAAGATGTCTCGCCGTAGAAGTTTTCAGGACGAAGAATCTCAACATCAAACGGACGCTTTTTTAGATGGTCGATGTAGCCAACGAAGCCAAACGTATTCAGCACGATGTTTTTACCTGCATCAATGTTTGTTCCTGCAGGTTCGAAAATGCCAGCGGCACTCCGCTCGTCAAAACTGTCGTTTACTCGATAATTTAGATGATCCAATGACCTAGCATTGGTGATCATCCAGCGGTTTTCGTCTAATTTTTCTACGGGAAGTTCTATTCCTGTTGAGTCCAATGCTTTGAAGTCTTCGATAAAACGCCCAAAGTCACTAATGCTATAAGTGCCTGGAATAATCTTCGGCATATTATAAATCACGGTGTCCCGATCAATTTCAGGGACGTAGAGATTTACTTCTACTTGGTCGTTTACAATGTTTTTTAAATCGAGGGTCAACTTATAGCCTTCAGGGTCATTCGCGAAAGCAGAAAAACAACAAAGCGACAGTAAGACGAAAAATGTATTTTTCATATGTATTTTTATGCTTTGCAAAGATAGGTCGAGCTGCGACCGAGATGCCACCAGTTATAAATTATTTAGACCGTTAATGGAGATTTACAAAAAATTCACGCCCAATCAGAATGAGTACGGAGCATATTATGCCAATTATTTGAAGCGGGTAGAGGGGCTTAGTATTTCCGAAGCTTTGGCAGAGGATGGTGAAAATTGGGAAAAGTTGTTTTGGATATTGGATGAATCCAAAGTACACTTCGCCTATGCGGAAGGCAAATGGACGATGTCGCAGCTTATTTTGCATTGCATTGACACCGAAAGAATTTTTGCGCTGCGCGCGCTACGCCTTTTGCGTGGAGAGAAACAGGCGCTCACCGGTTATGATCAGGATGATTATGTGGAGGCCTCACCGGCGAGCAAACAAAGCGCACAAGACTTAAAATCTCAATGGGAGGCCGCACGCAGTTTTACAAAAAGCATCTACCTACACGCAGATGATGAGCATATGGAGTTTATTGGAAACGCGAGTGGATATCCAATATCTGCTAGGGTCATCGGCCTGATTATCCCCGGGCATAATTTGCATCACTTTGAAATACTCAGAACCAGATACGGTCTTGATATTTAGATCGATTCGGCTTCAACGCTTTTCACCTCAGGTAGTTCTGTGGTGAGTAGGCTTTCAATGCCATCTTTCAACGTTACGGTCGACGACGGACATCCCGAGCAAGAACCTCGCAGCTGCACCTTCACCACTCCATCTTTGAAGGAAACGAAATCAATCGCACCTCCATCGCTCTCTACGGCTGGTTTCACGTACTCGTTTAGCAAGTTGCGAATGGCATCGTCGTATTCGCTGGGCACGATGGGTTCTTGAGTCTTTACCTCCTCAGCTACAATTTCAATCTCAGGTATTTTTTCCACCGCCGTTTCGTGCTTGACCATAAACTCACGGACGAACTCACGGAGCTCAAAAGTGATTAAGTCCCAATTGAGATCGGCTGTTTTTGTAACTGTCACAAAATTGCTTGCGATAAAAACGCTTTTGACAAATGGAAAGTCGAAAAGCTTCACCGCTAGTTCTGATGAGCCTTTCGCTTCAGCAGGCGTCTTATACTCAACAGCATCCTTTGAATTGAAAATCACTCGATCAGCCATAAACTTCATGGTGTTCGGGTTGGGTGTTAGTTCGGCGTATATACTTGTTGGAAACATATCCTTCTAGAATTTCGTATTTTTACAAAGTTAATACAGCGAGTCCAACCTTTTGTTCAAATCACAAACATACTACCCATCCATTTTCGTCAGAGGCCTGAGCCTCTTGCTGGCATTCACTTTTATGGTGCACACGGGCTATGTGAACGCAACTACCATGGAGTGTTATACTTCGGGTAAGTACGAAGTAAGTTTGGAACAAAAAGACTTCTGCTGTGCTTCTGAAGGTTTTGATTTTGCAGCTGTTACAGCAAAATGTTGTGCCTTCGATAAAGTCGAGAAGATCTTTGATGGTTACGTTGGCAAATCAGAAGTTGATCTCAAGCAGATTTCTTTCAACTGGATTTCGCTGAGTACCGTCGACTTTGCATTTCCTTCTTTACGGGAAGCAGATAGTTATTCTTTAAAATCTCCCCCTGATCCACTGAGTGGGTTATCACTTCTAAAGTTTATCTCCGTATTTCGCCTGTGATTTTGATGATGGTCAATTCTGATTCATTATTCATCAAAACTCACAAATGAAAAATTTACTCATCTTATTTTTGATGTGCTTCGCTTTAAGCGCATCAGCCCAAATTACGGGTGTAGTCACAGACTCTGAATCTGGGAGTTCTCTTCCTGGAGCGAGTGTCGTTTGGCTGGGAGCCACCGATGGGACCGTTACAGATGCCTCGGGAAACTTTGTACTCGAACTGTCCAAGGAACTTCCGTCCAAGTTGGTTATCAGTTATGTCGGTTTCAATAGGGATACCGTCCAAGTATCTTCAGTAAATCAAAAATTAACTATTTCGCTGAGCACTTCCGTGCAAATGCAAGCTGTAGAAATAATAGAAGACCGGAACGCCTTTACCATGTCTGCGGCTTCCAAAATGAATACAGAGTCCATCAATCGAGCAGTTCTCCGAAAGGCTGCATGCTGCAATCTCTCTGAGACTTTTGAGACTACGGCTTCTGTGGACGTGGTGCTGAACGATGCGGTAACGGGAACACGAAAAATTCAAATGCTCGGTCTTGCGGGGGTTTACGTCCAAAACCTTTTTGAAGGAGTTCCCTTTACGCGGGGTCTTGGAAATGTGCTCGGCTTCGATCAGATTCCTGGGCCGTGGATCAATTCGATTCAACTCACTAAGGGCGCTGGGACTATTCTCAATGGAAACGAGAGCATGACTGGTCAGATCAATCTCGAATTTCTTCCGTCAGACGGAAACGAGAGCGTTTATTTTGACCTGTTTGGCAACAACCAAGGTCGCTATGAGGGTAACTTCATCTGGACAAAGCCGATCAATGATAAATGGTCGACTGCCTTTTTCGCTTCTGGAAATTACCAGGATCAGAAGGTGGATCAAAATGGCGATGGCTTCCTGGATATGCCGACTCGAGAAGGATTGAAATTACTTAATCGATGGAAGTACAAGGGTGACTTGTTCCGCTCGCAAGTGATTGCGATTTATACCACAGAAGAGCGCACTTCAGGACAGAAGTCATTCGATTTTGATGATGATTTTGGTTCTGAGAATTCTTACGGCTTTGGACTCGATGTGGAACAAATTGAAATCATAGCCAAAGCGGGCATTTTATCCGAGAAGCGAATGGATCGCAGTGTGGGTATTCGCTCTATCTATTCCAATACTCGGATCAATTCCTATTTCGGAAACAACCCTTATGTTGGAGAAGAAAACTCTGCTCGAATCAGCGCTTTGTTTACGCAGAAATTTTCGGAATTCAGTGATCACAGTATGACCGTTGGTGGTCAGTTTTTGTACGACGATTACCAAGAAAGCTACATCGACTCGACCTTTAATCGAACAGAAAGAGTGCCAGGAGTTTTTGCTGAATACACGTATGATCGGCCTCGTTTTACCCTTGTTTTAGGAGCGCGATACGATGCACACAATATATTTGGCAATCAATTTTCGCCGAGGGCTCACGCCAAATACAACCTCCGTCCATTGACCACCTTTCGAGCCACGATTGGTAAAGGCTTTCGATCGGCCAATGCTTTCGGCGATCAGTTAGGCCTTTTGGCTAGCTCACGCCAAGTGCGGGTTTTGGATACGCCGCAAGCGGAAGAGAGTTGGAATACGGGATTGTCTTTCCTGCACAAGTTTGAGTTGTTTGGCAGACAAGCCGTAATTAATACTGATTATTACTTCACTTCTTTTCAAAATCAATTGGTTATCGATCGCGACTTTGATGCGAATCAACTGTTATTTTACAACCTAGATGGAGAATCATATGCTCATAGCTGGCAGGCCGATTTTCAAGTGGAACCCCTCAAAGGTTTGGGGATGAAGTTCTCGTACAAATACCAATTGGTGGAAACCGAATACCTTGAAGGAAAACTTCAAAGTCCATTGATTCCAAAACACCGAGCGCTCTTTAATGTGGGATATACTTCTCCAGACAGGAAATGGTACGTGGATTTCACCACGAATTATTACGGAGCTTCCAGATTGCCAGGAACGGAAATGAATCCTGAAAACTTGAGGGCTCGAGAGGAAAGCGAGACCTTCTTTATTTTGAATACTCAAATCACGCGAACTTTAGGAAATTTTGAAGTTTACGCGGGAGCTGAAAACCTTGGCAATTTCATTCAGTCGGATGCTATAGTAGATGCCGAAAACCCTTTTGGCGACTTTTTTGATGCTACCATGATATATGGCCCATTAAACGGACGCACCGTATATTTGGGAGTGCGATTTAACCTTGAAAAACAATCTAAGTAATGAAAGCAATAAAATTAATTCTAGTATTCTGCTTTATGGCAGGAGTAGTTATGGCGGGTGAGCCTGGTGAGTTGACAGTGAAATCTTCTGTCGTTTGTGACATGTGCAAAACCACCATAGAGGAAGGTTTAGCTTACGAGAAAGGCATCAAGCGAGTGGCGGTCAATGTGTCGGAGAATACCATTTTCGTGAAGTACAACGACAAGAAGCTCAGCGAAGAAGAAGTGAAAAACCTCATTGCCGGATTAGGCTATGCTGCTGATGATGTGAAGCCCGTAAAAGAAGCTTACGACAATCTTCACGGTTGCTGCAAGATGCCCGGTGCGTGTGGAGAGTAATTTGAAACCCATTATTCATGCTGTGAACGGTATGGCACCGTTTCTCGAGGACGATGTTTGGGTGGCGCCCAATGCCACCATCTTGGGAGAAGTGCACATTGGTGCCCGAAGCAGTATATGGTACCAAACGGTTTTGCGCGGCGATGTCGGTAAGATTGTTTTGGGAAATGAAGTGAACATCCAGGATGGTTCCATCCTGCACAGCACAACGGGCAAGAGTCAAGTTGTTTTGGGAAACCGTGTCTCGGTGGGGCATCGAGCCATTGTCCATGGCTGTACTGCCGAAGACGATGTGCTGATCGGAATGGGATCAATCGTAATGGACAATGCCTACTTGGAAAGAGGGAGCATTGTTGCTGCAGGAGCGGTGGTTCTGGAAAATGTAAGGGTAGAATCGGGATGGATTTGGGCAGGTGTACCTGCGAAGCCAGTAAAGAAGTTGAGTTTGGAAGATGCGCTCAAAATGACGCAAGGAACAGCAGCGGGATATGTTAAGTATAAGGCGTGGTTTGAAACGCAGTGATCAATTCTTCAATAAAGAATGATCAATGGGTTTATCTGAGCACGAGTTTTTCCATATCTATGACTTTGTCGTTCCCCATCAATTGAATGAGGTAAAGCCCCGACGCCAATTGCGATACATCAAAAGTTCCCTTGGCTCCCTGCCAAGGATAAGATGCTACCGTTCTTCCTGAAAAATCTGAAATGCGAATGCCTTCGACTTCGTGATTTGATGCTTCTACCATTTGTAGGTTGATTTCATCAATGGCGGGATTTGGATAGATCAACATTTCTTTAAAACTGGCGTCTTGAGTTCTGAGCGTTAAATCGATACTCAAGATTTTGGACAAGGTGTCCGACTTACCGCATTTGGTAGTAATCAGCAATACGGTATAATCTCCACTTTCCTCATACGTATGAGTTGGATCGATTTCTGTCGAGGTGTTTCCGTCTCCGAAGTCCCAAGAGGTCGAGTCGAAATTTTCGCTTGTATTGGTGAAAGCCACTTCACCTGCATTTATTTCCTCGGTAAAATTGGCAATAGTCTGAACCAAGGTAAAGTTCCAAGAAGCGAGTTCATCGAAGACGATAATCTTCGCCGCTTCCTTTATCGTGTTCGCCACAGTTTCTGATAAAGTTGAATTCCAAGTTGCGAGCGTTGGATCTTTTTTAAAGATCATCGTGTAGAAAGCACAAGCGGCAACGTAAGATCCAGCCAAAGAGGGGTGCGAACTATCTGAAGTGTATAGATCTATTTCTGGATGGTTCTCTCGTAAATACCTCCACACGGCTCCCGTCGGCGCTATTTCCGTATGGTAAGTGTCGGCCATATATGTGTAAGTGGCTCTGATGGAATCGTCCATCCCCTCATAAGTGCAAACCCACGGAATGAACTCGCAGTTATTGGCGTCGCCATTTTCTCTGCCCCAAGTCATGTAAAACATGGGTTCACTGCATTCATAGTTTGATCGGATGCTATCTATGAGAATTTCAGCGTAGGGGTACAGATCGGTTTCTTTTTGTGAAGCGCTAAACGAGGTTTCTTGACTTTGCGCTTGAAGCGTCACGTAATCCCAGTCGTCTGAAGCTATTTTGTTGAGGGTAGTTGCATTCGTGGCGTGATTCAAGAATCGAGCGCCTCCAGGTGTGTTTGAGTCAAATATTAATTCATCTCCCGTGCTGGTTGCCATGCTGCTGACCATCGTTGGCAGTGAGTTATAGGCAGTGTAGCTATTCCCGATAAATAGAACTCTCTTCGTGATTTGAGCTTGGCTGCTTGATAGGATTAGACAAACAAAAAGAGCAAGTAGCGTTGGTTTTTTCATTTGAGATTTTTCTTTACCAATTTGAGCTTCTCGCCAAAGAACAGCTTGGTGCTTTGCTCGAATGAGTTGGTTTTTTCTGAAACGAAGAAATGGTGATCGCCAGTTAACTTGCTCGAAGTAAAACCGCGTTTTTGCAATTCACTTTGCAAGCTCTTCGCCACAATGGAGGATGAGTCTATCACTTCGGTTGTTTTGGAATAGAAGGATTCTACTTCTGGTTTGATCAGGGGGAAATGGGTGCACCCCAAAATGAGCGCTTGGATATTTTTAAGCGTGTTTTTTTCCAAGTAATTGTTGATGATGGCTTGAGAGATCTGGTTGTTGAAGAACCCTTCTTCGATCATAGACACGAGCAGAGGCGTAGCCAGCATGGACACTTTAAGATCGGGGTTATTCTTTTGAATGCGCTTAGCGTAGCTGCGGCTATTAACCGTGGCTTTGGTTCCTATCACCCCGATTTTTCCTTGTTTGTATCTGCTGGCGACATATTCCACCGTAGGGTCAATCACATTGATCACAGGGATATCTGAGGGAGTCAATTCTCTCACATTGGCATAAGCCGTCGCAGATGCTGAATTGCAAGCTATTACAATGGCTTTACAGTCCTTGTATAAAAGGAATTTGGTAATTCTCTCGGAATAGCCTTGTATAGTTTTGGCAGTTTTCTCGCCGTAAGGCAAATGGGCAGTATCGCCGAAATAAACGAGTCGCTCATGAGGCATAAGCTCTTTAATGGCAGCGGCTACGGTTAGTCCACCAATTCCTGAATCAAATATTCCTATGGGTCGAGAATCGAATTTCATTGCACAAAAAAAGGGATGACTAAGATAGCATCCCTTTTTGTTTAAAATTTTGTTTGGCTTAAAGACCTAACTGAACTTTCACTTTTACTGTTATATCCTCGCCACCTGCATAAAGTAAGCCACCGTTACTCGCGTCAAAGATATATGTGTAACCATCGGCCTCACCTACAGCAACGGCTGCCATTCTTACTTTTTCAAACATACTGGCCATAAGCTCGTTCTGCTTTGTTTCAATTTCAGTGTATGCGGTTTGCTGGAATTCTTGAATTCGTCTTTGCAAATCTTGAATCTCTGCGGCAACACTAGCTTGGTATCCTTCGGACATTGTAGTGTCAGCTTCAAACTCCGCGACTTTAGTTTGATACGTTTCAACCATTTTGTTCAAACGGCCTTCCAACTTTGCTTGTAGATCTTGGATTTCTTTTTCAGCAGTGGCTCTTTCTGGCAAGAGTGTTACGATTTCTTCGAAGTTCGCGTGACCCAATTTTTGTGCTTGAACATAAGCAGTGGATCCAATGACTAATAATGCTGCAATAATTAACTTTTTCATTTCTGTGTGTTGTTTGCTAAATGTCTAGTTTGTGTAATTAACGACGGGGTGGTTCTCCGCCTTTGCTTTCTTCTTGGCGTGCGTCAGTTCCGCTATCTTGATCGCTATCGTCGCCGTCGCGGTCGCTGGCACTTACGCCAAGCCTACTCAAAACTCGATCGCTCTTATCGTAACGAGGATCGGCATATAAGATATTTGATTGTCCAGCTTTGTCAAACATGACTGAGAAACCTCCTCCATCAGCAACTTGTTTAATCGCCTGAAAGACTTCTTCTTGAATCGGCTGGATCAATTCCTCTCTTCTTCTAAAAAGATCACCATCTACTCCGAACCGCTGTCTCTGCAATGATTTTGCCTCTTCCTCCTGACGAACGATTTCCTCTTCTCGCTCCTTCCGCATATCCTCTGTAAGGAGAACCTTCTCAGCCTGGTAGGCTTTGTATAGTCGATCGATAGCCTCATAGCGTCCCTCGATCTCTTTTTGCCACTGGCCTGAAATACGATCCAACTCTTTTTGAGCATCTTGATAGGATTCGAGATTTTTCAAGATGTAATCTGTGTCGACATAGGCATATCTCTGAGCGGAAATAGTCAGGCTCGAAAGAACGGCTATGCCTATGAAGAAAGATGCTTTTAAAATTTGTTTCATGTCTTAATGATCAGGCCCTTAGAGGGCAGCGAATTTACAATATTTTTACAGTTCTCCAAGATTCATGCCAATGGTAAAGTGAAACTGTGCCTGAGGCATTGCTGGTCTGCCCGGTACGTCATCAAATCGCCAACCGTAATCTAGACCCATGAGACCAAACATTGGAAGGAAAATTCTAACACCTAGGCCAGCGGATCGATAGATTCTGAATGGGTCAAAATTTTCAATTCCATCATAGGTGTTTCCAGCCTCTAAGAATCCTAAAGCAAAGATAGTAGCAGAAGGATTAAGGGAGAGCGGATACCTCAGCTCTAAAGTTTGTTTCATTACAATATTAGCTCCTTCTTGAGGTGAGAGACTCAAGTCGTCATAACCTCGAAGTGCAATAATTTCACGGCCATCCAATGCGAATCCAGTAAGTGCAGCTCCTCCTAAATAGAACCGTTCAAATGGTGAAATCCCTTTAGCACGGCTGTAATAGCCTAAGAAACCGAATCCTGATCGAGTCATCAAAACGAGCTTTGGAGCCAATTCAGTAAACCACTCGGCAGTCAATTTCCACTTATAGTATTCGGCCCATTTGTATCGCGTTTGTTCCGTGATCGGGCCGTCGTAATCTATACCATCCCAAAGAGAATAAGGCATAGTGAATTTCGTATTGAATCGAATGTTAGAACCCCATCGTGGAAAGATCGGGTCAAAAACGGAATTTCTCGAAATATTCATGATAAACGAGAGGTTATTGGACGTTCCATTCTGGAATGCAAAGATTCCTGTTCCTCCTCCGCTTCGGAAGTTTCTAATATCGTAGTAGAGGTAGCTCACCCCTAGAAGTAGCTGAAAGTAGTCATCTGGCCATCCCAATCTCTTTCCTAAACTTACGTTTCCACCCGTAATGTATAGGGATTGACGTTCGGCACCATTTTTTTCTTGCTCTTTCGTTACTCCGTTGGTTTGAACTGAGCGCTGAAAACCTACAGTAAATGCATTTGCCTTCTTTCCTCCAAGCCAAGGCTCGGTGAAAGAAATATTGTAGGATTGGAAGAAAATACCATTGGATTGAGCTCTAAGAGAAAGACGTTGACCATCTCCAGCAGGCAACGGGTTCCAAGCTCCTTTTTGGAAAAGCTTACGCATACTAAAGTTGGTAAGGGAAATTCCCAAAGTTCCAACAATTCGGCCGGCACCCCAGCCACCTGAAAGTTCAATTTGATCGGAAGGTCTTTCTGCGACCGTGTAGATGACATCAACTGTCCCGTCTCGGTCGTTCTGCACAGGATTAACATTGAATGCTTCAGCGTCGAAATAACCCAATTGCGCAAGTTCTCGTTGGGTTCGAATAATATCAGATCGACTAAAAAGCTCTCCGGGCTTCGTTTTAATCTCTCTTCGAATAACGTGATCGCTCGTTTTCGTATTTCCTTTTACAACGACTCTGTTGATGCGGTATTGACGACCCTCGTAAATTCGTATTTCTACGTCAATCGTATCATTCGTCACGTTCTTTTCTACTGGAATTGCTTGAAAAGCAAGGTATCCATCGTCCAGATACAAGGAGCTCACATCTCCTCCATTCGGATTCATAAAGAGACGGCCTTCAAACTTTTCCTGATCGTAGATCTCTCCCCTATCAATTGCAAGGATTCCAGAGAGCTTGGCCGAACTGTATTTCGTGTTTCCTACCCAGTCTACATTCCCAAAGTAGAATTGATTGCCCTCTTTGATGTAAACGTCGATATGTACCGTCCCGTCTGGATTTCGAAAAACCGTGTCCCTTAGAACCTTGGCATTGCGGTAACCATCTTTGTTGTAGACATTGATGATGTTTCTGAGGTCGCTTTTGTACTCGTCCTTATTAAATTTAGAGCGCTTGAAAAGACTAAAAAGATTCTTCTCTTTCGTCTTTTTCATGGACTTAAGAAGTTTTCTTTCGCTCAGCTTTTCTACCCCGATGAGGTTGAGGTCACCAATTTTGACTTTCTCTTTTTTGTCAACAGCAATAATCAGATATTCGCTGTTTGCGACCAAAGTATCGGGTACTTCTTTAATGTTTACTGAAGCGTCCAGATATCCTTTTTCCTTATAGTGATCCTTGATGATATTCGACGTGTTTGTAAGCAAGTTTTCGTTTACAATTGTACCGCGAATTAGGTTGATCTTTTCACGAAGTGTTTCGGCTTCACCTTTGGATATCCCGTCAAATTTGAAACGAGACAATCGAGCTCTTTCAGACAGCTGGATGTTGAGGAAAATCTCACTTCCTTTTATCTCGGCGGCCTTGATTTGGATATTTTCGAAGAGCTTTTGTTTCCATAGGTTTTTAATGGCCTTGGATATTTCCTCGCCTGGAATGGTGATCGTCTCTCCCACGGACAGCCCTGAAAAGAGAATGATCGCTTTTGAATCCAGATTCTTGGCTCCAGAAACGGTGATACCACCAATGGTAAATTCTTTCGGAACCCGATAGTCTATTTCTAACTCACCTAGCCCTACCTGCGCTCGAAGCGAGGCAGTGCACAGCAAAGCAACGGCGATGAGGCCGAAGAATAACCTAATAGGATATTTGCTCGCTGATTTTCCCAAATCTTCTTTCACGGTTTTGATAAACTACGATTGCCTCGAAAAAATCTTCTTTTTTAAAGTCAGGCCAAAATACTGAGGTAAAGTATAACTCACTATACGCTATTTGCCAAAGCAAAAAATTGCTGATTCTTTTTTCCCCACTGGTTCTTATGAGTAGTTCAGGGTCAGGAATATCGCGGGTTTCAAGATAAGAATCAATGGTTTCTTGATCGATCGAGTCAATGCTCAATTTGTCATTTTTAACATCTTCGCTTATCGCTCTGATCGCCCTCGTTATTTCCCATCTTGAACTGTAGCTCAATGCTAAAACAAGTGTGATTCTTTTGTTATCCTTCGTCCTATCAATGGCTTTGACCAGTGTTTCTCGACAGTTTTCGGGCAATAAGTTTAAGTCCCCAATCGCTTGAAGTCTTACTTCTTTGTCCTGTAGTTCGTCGATTTCTTTAACAATGGTTTGTACCAACAGATCCATCAGAGCAGACACCTCTTCAATGGGTCTATCCCAATTCTCCGTGCTGAAGGCATATAGCGTAAGGTATTTAACGCCAATATCTCCCGCAGCAGAAAGTGTGTCGCGCACTGCACTAACCCCATTCAGGTGACCGAAAATTCTCATCTCCCCTTGAGTTTTAGCCCAACGCCCGTTGCCATCCATAATCACGGCTACGTGTTTAGGAATTCTCTTAGGGTCTATTTGGTCTTTAAAGCTCATTTTTTTAATGATCGCAAAGGTCTTAAAAATTCGGACATTCTAAAACGGGATTAGTCAAAGGCTGTCGGGCACTTAACTTGTGGTTGCCCCAGTTTGTACGTCAAAATAAGTCCTGTGAAAACGTACCAATCTTCGCGGTTTGTTTCACCTCGTTGCATATCTGTATTTGTGCCATCTGGGCCTGTGGGAACGATACTCATATCCGCCAGCTCGGCAGACAAAGGGCCGTTCTCCTCAATCAAAACACCTTCATCGACATAGACCGTGCTCACATCGTCAAGGTAGTCAGTAAAAGTGCGGCGCATTCCCCATTCGACGGAACCAGCAAAGTTTCCTGCAATGTTAAATTTGAATCCAACTCCAAAAGGAATGGAGATTTGTGTGAGTGAGTACCGCTCTTCGAAACCATCAATTCCCTGACCCTCAGTACCTAGTGGCTGAAGGTCGATCCAGCGGTCGTCAAACTCGGCTTCTGGATTGTGCCGAAATAAGGCTAGCCCTATAAACATGTATGGAGAAGAAGGTCTGCGGCGGTCGCCAATCTCGTAACTTAAAAAGTTGATCTCTATTTGAGTTGAGAATTCGAATATGTCGTTTCTGAAATGCAGGTTTCGATTTTCTTGCCAAGAGTCTTTAGAATCCTCATCATGAGCGTAAAGCCTATTGTATAAAATCGAACCTTTAAAGGCTATTCTGTCATTGAAATTGTATCGGTATATCAAGCCACCACCTAGGCTAGGAGAAGTAGGTAGATGAAACTGAGGATTGATATCACCTATGTAATAGCTGGTGCCAACCATGAATCCAATTTCGTGGTACTGGGCCTTGACCGAAACGGAAAAGAGAATGGATGCTATGATCAAAAATTTTTTCACGTAAGCTACTATCGCCTTTAGACTGGTTTTATTGTGTTCTGGGTAGTTGCAAAATTAGGAAATGAAGTGGATTAGTTCCTCTTATCAAATCCCCACGCGAGTTTATTTCGCATAGTATTCAGAAAAGTATGTCCCTTGGGTTTCAGTAGGCTGAAAGTAAAAGGGGCCTTTGAAATTTTAATTTCCTCGTTTGGGTAGATTGTTTCGGGTCGGCTATCTATGGCCAAAAGGAAATTATCGCTTCTCCCATCAGCACTCAGTTTGAGCGTAACGTTATTTGATACTACCACAGGTCTTACGTTGAGATTGTGCGGCGCAATGGGGGTAATCACAAAATTCTCGGAGCCTGGAACAATGATAGGGCCACCACAACTCAGACTGTAGGCAGTAGAGCCGGTGGGGGAACTTACGATTAGTCCGTCCGCCCAGTAGGTGTTTAGGAATTCGTCATTGACGTAAGTCTCGATTTTAATCATCGATGCGGTATCCTTCTTATGAAGGGTGACTTCATTCAACCCGAAGTTCAGATTTCCAAAAACGTTTCTGGATGTTTCGACTTGTAGCAAGCTTCGTTTGTCCACTTCGTAGTCGCCATCTTCTAAGCAGGTTAATACTTCGGCCAATTCATCTACGGTAAGGCTCGATATAAATCCTAATCTACCTGCATTCAAACCCACAATTGGAACGTTAGAGTCACGCACCAACGTTACCGTATCTAGTAAAGTACCGTCACCTCCTATGCTTACAAGGCAGCAGTAATCTTTGATGACAACATTTTCTCTATTAAACGTCCTGTAACCCGATTTCAGATGACCTTCTTGATTTAAGAAACGCTCGTATTTCTCATAGATTATCGGCTCAAAACCCCGATTTTCTATGATGTCAAGAATCCCTGCAATCTTGTTGTTAAGTTCGTTCTCGTATGGTTTGCCGTAGATTGCGATTTTCATTAAAATGCTTGTTTGAAGTGAACAAAGAGAGACTGCTCACCGAGAGCATTGATGGAGCCTTCAACTCGAATTACCTTGTCGTAATACGTAACCAAATCAAGCCCTAAACCCATGCTATAAAGGTATTCATTCGCAAGCGAATTATTTGGGGCAAATTCGTCTCCGCCAACATATCCTGCATCGAAGAACAGATTGGCATAAAGAGCTATAAATGTTTTGCTGAACTTTTCGGATGGTACAAATGGAATGTTGATTGATTTTGGTTTAAGAATTTCATACTTCAAATTGGTTTGAAAAAGGCCGTAAGAAGTTCCGTCAATCACATACAGCTGATAGCCGCGTACATAATCACTGTATCCCAGCCCTCGCAAGAGATAATATGGTGGGTCATCCCAATTAACCTTCCCTTCCAGATTGTGAGCAACATACCACTTATCGGCTAATTTGAAGTGATGGCGGTATCCCGCAAATGTGGTGAAAAGCCCTAGCCCCTCTCGATTAGCTATCCCCAGTCCATCTTGAGTCAAGGTGCCGTAAAGCATAATTCCTTTTAAAGGATAGCGACGGTAGTCCCTCGTGTCGTAGCGGATGGAATAAGAGGCTCTCAGGAATCTTGAGTCGGCGCCTCCTCCTGTGAAGTAGTCAGGTTGGAGCAAAGGAATGGTGTCATTTACCCTCGCATCAAAGTAAGTTACCTCAAAGTAGTGGCGTAGGTAAATGTTTTCTCGATAGCTCAATCCTGCTTTGTACTGAAAATATTGTCTGGCCTTGTCATCGGGATTGTTGTAAAAAAGCCGTTCGTTGTTTTCGGTGTTGTAAACTATTTCGTTGTTTTCAAAATAGCCTGCGTTAAAGTGCAGCCCGAGCGTTTGCTTTTTATTCAAGTTGGGAATAGACCAGCTCGCGCTGTATTTTTTGGTGTAACCAAAACGCAGGGTAAGCGAAAGGTCTTGATTCAATCCCCTGAAATTGGAATGGGATACCGCCATACCGTAATTGAGCCACCGCAATTCCTTGGTTTCCCACCACGTGTTGAAATTTGTTTGAGCGATCTCAAAGATCGGGACAGGATAGATGTACCAGCGCTCCTGAACCGTAATCAGCACGATCACACGTTTGTTGTCAATCTGGATGGGTTCAATTTCTACAAAATTGAACAGCCGCAAATTCATCACGTTGTTTTTCGATTGCTCCATTCCCGCCTGAAGGTTAGACCAATACAAGGTGTCTCCCAATGCGAGGGTGACTTCGCGAAGAATGATCCGCTCCTTAGTGAGCTTGTTTCCCTCAATAATGAAATCGGTGATTATTTTTTGACCCGTGGTATCGAGTTGAATGGATTCTATCAATTGGCCGTGTGCGGCACAAAGAGAAAAGAAACCCAGAATAAAGGCAAGAAAGCGAACCTTAATGCACAAATGACTAAAAGTTTATGTAGCGCATTAATTCATCGTAGCGGTCTTTGATCATTTCGTCAAAGTCAGACTTATGGAAGGAAGCCGAAATGATGTAATCATAGCGATTGAATGTTTGGATAATCGCGTCGATATTCGTCAGATTCAGTTTAAGGGTAAGCTCTATTTTTTGTGAATCAGGAACAGAAGTGACATTGGCACTCAAAATCTTTGCGTCATTTCCCTCCACAATTTGGGAAATCTCTACCAGTGAATAATCAGTCTGGTTCAATTCTAAAACGACAATCCCACCAGGCTGCTTGACCGATGCCATATGAGATAGTTCTCGAATCATACTGTAGATGCTTACCACGCCCATGTATTTATTCTCGTTGTCGAGAATAGGAATAGCACTCAGTTGAAACTCGGCAGCAACACGAATCATATCGTAGACGTGCTGATCTTTCTGCACATAGATCATTTGAAGATTTCTGCTGCAACCTCTAAGCTCAGCTTCAGGGTCTACAATTTCCATCACCGAACTGTCAGAAATCAATCCTAAAAATTCATTTCCATCGACTACGGGTAGCTGCTTCATCTTGAACTCATCCAGGAGCTGCATGGCGAAAAGCGCATTGTCACTGCCTTCTAGAGTAGGAATCTCATCACTGATCAAATCTGCTGCTCTCATGAGTTAAAACTTTACGGTTCTTTAAACGCTTACCTTTGTGCACCGAATTTTGCAATATATGCGAAAGATGACAAAACTAAGCGTCAATATCAACAAGTTTGCCACCCTAAGAAATGCGCGGGGCGGCAATAATCCCGATTTGGTAAAAATAGCCACAGACTGCCAGCATTTCGGTGCTGAAGGAATCACGATTCATCCTCGTCCCGATGAGCGCCATATTACCACACAAGATGTATACAATCTGAAACCGATTATCACTACGGAATACAACATTGAAGGCTATCCCGATGAGAGATTTATCAAGTTGGTCGCCGACACCCATCCCGAGCAAGCTACGCTCGTGCCCGATGCTCCTGATGTGCTTACATCCAATGCAGGATGGGACACCATTCAGGAGAGGCAATTGCTTCAAGATGTGATTGGTAAATTGAAAGAAAGCGGTTGTCGAGTAAGCATTTTCGTGGGCCCTGATGCTGAGATGGCTGCCGCCGCCAAAGACGTGGGAGCAGATAGAATAGAGCTATACACAGAGGCTTATGCTCGGGCTTACAGACAGAATCGCGAGGAGGCCATTAGGCCATATCAAGATGCAGCTCTCGCGGCCCAAGAGGTGGGGCTTGAAATCAACGCAGGCCATGACCTCGATTTGGAAAACCTGCGGTATTTCTACCTCAATATTCCGTCGCTCTCCGAAGTTTCTATTGGACACGCGCTTGTTTGCAACGCTTTGTACATGGGGTTGGAGAACTCCATTAGACTCTATCTAAAAGAATTGAGATGAAATTAGCCTTTCGACAAATGGGTTCGGGTGAGCCCTTAATAATTCTACACGGTCTTTTTGGTTCTTCTGACAATTGGCAAACCTTGGGGAAACAGTTTGCCGAGGACTTTTCCGTTTACCTGGTTGATCAGAGAAACCATGGTAAATCGCCGCATAGCGATGAATTCAATTACGATCTCTTGGCGCAAGATCTCAACCAATTTATGGAGGAGCAAGGCATCGATCAAGCCACTTTTATAGGTCACAGCATGGGTGGTAAAGCCGTCATGCGTTTTGCTCAGCTCTTCCCTAGCAAGGTGAAGAAAATTGCAGTGGCCGATATGGGAGTGAAGTCCTATTCGCCACATCACCACGACGTGTTGCGCGCTTTTCATGCCATCGATGCAGATACGCTGAGCTCCCGATCAGAAGCCGAAGAGCGAATCGAGGCCATTATCCCAGAATTTGGAGTGAGACAGTTTTTATTGAAAAACCTCTACCGCAAGAAAGAAGGAGGATACGGTCTTCGGGTAAACTTTCGGGTTATGGAATCTGAAATGGATCGGGTTTTAGAGGCACTTCCGTCGGAACAAGCCGAAGTGAACGCGCTTTTTATTCGTGGACTGAAATCCAATTACATTCCCGACTCAGATTTTGAACAAATCAGAACAATTTTTCCTAAAGCCATATTTGCTGAATTGCGGGCTGGACACTGGCTTCACGCAGAAGACCCACAAGGATTTTATACTATCGTAAAAGATTTTGTAACCAAATGAGAACTACCCCCGTAATAGAGGCAGGATTTCATTAACAAGGTTTAATTGGTGATTAAGGTAGAAGGGGCTCAACGCAAGTTGGGCCCTTTCTTTTTGTTTTAAAATTTCTGCTGAATGATTTGATATCCATCTCCAATGGCGCGAAAATTTTAAGCGACGCACGCCTGAAGTTGTTGACGTAGTCTCAATCTCGGGTTTTGAGTGTCAAGAAAATTCCTCTGTGTGCTCTGAAATGAAAAAATTTGTAACCAAATGAGAACTACCCCCGTAATAGAGGCAGGATTTCATTAACAAGGTTTAATTGGTGATTAAGGTAGAAGGGGCTCAACGCGAGTTGGGCCCTTTCTTTTTGCCCTAAAATTTTTCTAGAAAACACTGTCGTTCTTAACCTTGATATGGGCTAAGTCTTCTTTACGCCCTTTGCGATTAAACGAATTTTTACAAATGGCTTACTTCGAAATAGCCAATCGCTGAACACCACTTCTATTCCCTTCATTGTACTGCAAAAGGTAAAGTCCTGCAGGGAGATTCGAAACGTCGAGAACAAG
>JBLIEU010000046.1:0-18089 GCA_047633195.1 Cryomorphaceae bacterium
AGCGGTATTGCTGGTTTTTCAATGCATTCATTTCTGCGGGTAACTCAGCAGGCGAAACAACGTTTTCGATAAACTTGAACTTCCAGCCCTTCAGCTGAGCCCGGTAGCTGAGATCGAGATCTTCGGTGAGCGTGTCAGCACTCCAGCCACCCGCATCTAGGATGCATTTGCGGCGCCAAACACCCGCCGTTCCATTGAAGTTGATGAAATGATTTCCGATATTTCTGCCAGACTGCTCCACAGTAAAGTGCGCATCTAGAGCGAAAGCCTGAACACGAGTGAGCAAACTGTAGTCTCTATTTAAATGACCCCAGCGCGACTGAACCATACCGATGCCCTCATCAATAAATTGAGGAATGGCCTCTTTCAGAAAATCCTTATCGGGAATGAAATCCGCGTCGAAGATCGCGACAAACTCTGCCTCCGTATGGTCGAGCCCATATTGCAAAGCACCTGCTTTAAACCCTTTGCGAACAGGACGCTTAACCTGTTCAATGTTTATTCCCTCGCCTTTTCTGGCGCTCACTACTGCCGAAGCAATTTCAAAAGACTCGTCGGTACTATCGTCCAATAGCTGGATGGACAGCTTGTCTTTTGGGTAGTCCAATTGGCAAGTGGCTTCGATGAGCCGCTCTACCACATAGCGCTCGTTAAATACTGGCAGCTGAATAAGCACGGTAGGCCAATCCCCTTCCCATTCTTTTGCGACCTCCTTTTTGTTCTTTTTACGGTATTGCAAAAGCAGAGACAATTGAACAAGGCTGTAGGAGAAGATGAAAAACATCCCCAAACCGTAAATCACGATTACAATCCAACCCCATTCAGGCATACTTGAAAATGGTATAAATGATTTTGTACCCCGCCAAAATACTTCCTTTTAATGTACCTGAAACTTTCGACACTCCCTTTCGCTTGCGATACTTAACGGGGATTTCGGTAGAAGCAATGTTCTTCTTTAAGGCTTTGACTTGCATTTCGACTGTCCAGCCAAAGTTTCGATCCACCATTCCTATCTCTTCGTAAGCCCTTCGTGTAATTGCCCGAAAAGGGCCCAAATCGGTAAATGTAGAGCCATACATCATTTTCATCAACCATGTGGCGAGCCAGTTTCCAAATACCTGCTGAGGCATCATCGAGCCCTTTTCTCTGACTCCACTTGCCCTGCTCCCTATTACCATTTCAGCTTGACCACTGAAAATGGGCTCTAGCAAAAGAGTCATTTCTTTGGGATGATCTGAATAATCAGCATCCAAGAACACCAATATATCAGGCGGCGGACTAGTGCTGAGCGACGTGTCTATTGCCATAAGGCAAGCGGCTCCATACCCTTGCTCAAGTTGGTCTACCACGACGGCACCCGCTTCTTTGGCCCGCTCGACCGTGCGGTCAGTGCTATTGTTATTTGCGACAACTACTTGCCTGACTAAATCTTTAGGAATATCGTTCAAGACCAATCCTATCGATTCCTCCTCATTGAAAGCAGGAATAATCACATCAATTATTTTCTTCAAACTGGCTTATAGATTCAATGTTGCGCCTTCGCGACCAATCAAAATTGGATTGTTATTAATTCGACCTTCTTCGTCTTTGTTCTCAAGCTTGAGAACCCCACGAGGACAAACAGCGCTGCAAACTCCGCAGCCCACGCAGCTGGAGCGCACAATGTTCTGGCCGCGTTGAGCGTACCAGCGCACATCGATGCCCATTTCGCAGTGGGTACTGCAGTTTCCACAAGAGATGCATTGACCACCGTTGGTGGTGATTCTAAATCGAGATTTAAACCGTTGTACCAGCCCCAGGTAGGCAGCGAGTGGACAACCAAAGCGGCACCACACTCGATTTCCCATTATGGGATAAAAACCCGTTCCTACTGCTCCTGCGAAAACAAATCCAATGGAGAAACCATAGATACTTCGCACATCATAAGAGTTTATACCCAACAGAACCGATGTTCCAGTGAAGGTGGTGTAAGAAACCCAAATAGTCATAAAGACGGCGAAAACGAGGACAGCATGAACCAAGATCCTTTCGATCTTCCAAGCACCCAATCGTTTGTCACTTAAATGGCGGTAAGGATCTCCGACAGTTTCTGCTAAGCCGCCGCAACCGCATACCCAAGAGCAGTACCATCGCTTGCCAAAGAAGTAAGTCAAGATGGGCACTCCAATGGCAAAAAGCACCACCCCCCATGCAAAGAGGAATACCCCCAATGTTCCTTCGTTGAGGTATTCATCTACTCGATAGTCGAAGAAGAAGGAATAATCTAGCGGCCAAGCGCTTTTAAAATCGTAGGCTGGCAGCTGAAAACTGGTCAATATTTGCGGAAGCGTAAAAGCAAAAGCGATTTGAAAGAACAAAACGGAAACTGTTCTCACCTGTTGATATTGGTTACCGCGGTACTTGAGCATCATCTTGAAGCCCATGGTAGTCATAGCGATGGTGTAGAGGAAGCCGTATAAGAACCAACGATCTGAAGCCGACCCAGCGAGTATCTCAGCCAGCGGCTTGAGAAGCACTACCTGATTAGTCAGGTAAGCTGGCAACTGATAGAGCACGATGTAAAACACCAGCAAACAGACAAATACAATGATTGCTGGGTAGTGACGCGTCTGAGACTTGTTGTGAAAAACATGGTCATTGTGAATTCCCTCATGCTTGAAAGCAACAGGCAAAGCAAAAAGAACCCCGCCTAAAACAGCAAAACCAAAGATCAACCAAGCCATCAATCCCGTCTTTAACCAATCGGGCGCTCCCACCTGCATTATCTGCGGCAATATATAATTTACTTGATCTGAGCTTATGCCGTATTCGCTGAGAACAGAACCATTGACCTCGGTAACTTTCTCCTTCAAATTCTTTTCGAAGTCAGCATAGTTGTCCCAGCTTCTGCCAATCATCCAGCCAGTATTCTCCTTCAACTTCTCCTGAACAAAGATATCATCGAAATTTTGCTCGATAAAACCCTCATCGTAGTTTGAAGGGTCGGAGCCCAATAATTGACCTAGTTCGACAACCCTTTCATCTGATATTCCCTTTTGGCTTACAACAGCTTGAGCGTATTCATCGAATGCATCACTTAACTTACCAACCATCAATGCTGGAGGAGCAGGGTCAAGCGTGCTAACGCTATTTGCAAGCAGCTGATGTTTTGATTCAATTACATCTGACAAGTCGCTGTTATTAAAATCTATATCTATAATAAATGATAGTGATATAAACACAGCAGAGCACAATACAAAGAGACTCTTCCCAACAGACTTCAACAATTTATCTCTCATCATGACATCCATTTTTTAAGTAATGATTTGGGGAGTTCAATCCCTGTTTCTTTTTGGAAAGCCGCTTTAAAATCCTTCGGCCACTTTTTGTCGAACTCAGGATCAAAATTGGCCTTATCGATGCGAGCGATAACCTCTCTTACTCCACGACCCTCTCTTAGTACTTTGTCGAAGTATTCGTGACGAAGCCTAATGCCAAACGCATTGATTCCTTGAAAGAGCTTGCTTTGCGGATGATAGGCTACCGTTATAAATTTGTTTTTTCCGCCATCCCAAAAAAAGTGAGCTTGATTTTCATCGGCCTTAGCTTGGGGATTTCCATAAACCTGGTATTCAATGTCGAAAAACTTGGCTGAGTTGAACCAAGGTCCTGGCAGGTATGAAGCGTTCTTTCCCGCCAATCGCTCCCCGAGAACCTCTCCCATCATTCTACCCACGTACCAAACGGGCTCTAAGCCACGTCGGCCCTTGCGCGGCTCGCGAATTTGAGCACAATCGCCAACGGCATATATAGAGTCGATGCTGGTCTGAAGACGATCGTCGACCAATATGGCTCGATCCATCTCGATTCCAGTATTTTGTAAAAATTCGATATTGGGCGCTACACCAGTTGTTATCCCTACCAATTCACACCTCAGCTCATCACCTGTCTTCGTGGTTACGGATTTCACTTTGCCGTTTTCGCCATTGATTTTTTCAATCTCAGCCTCATGCCGCAAATCTACTCCGTGATCCAGCAGATGCTTACTGATGCGTTCGCCTTCATTCTTGGTGAGAATCATCCCCCAGAAAACATCTTCCCTCACCAGCATGGTAACGGGGATGTTTCGAGTGAGCAGCATCTCTGCCATTTCTACACCTATCAGACCGCCGCCTACAATGACCGCTTTCATTCCCCGCTTATTCCCTTCGAGAGGTGGAGGAGTTCGCTTTTCTAGATTTTCAAGATCTTGGAGACTTACCAGGCCTTGCACTCCTTCTAAATCTTGGCCAGGCCAACCAAAGAAACGAGGCCTAGAACCTGTTGCAATCACTAGCTCATCGTATGAAATCGTTTCGCCAGATTTCATCTTGAGTACCTTTTGACTTGGATCTACTTCATTGACATAGTCAAAGACCAAATTAATGCGGTTCTTTTTCCAAAACCAATCTTCATAAGGCTTGATATTATTGAACTGCATATGGCCCATGTAGACATACATCAGGGCGGTTCGTGAGAAAAAGTGCTTCGACTCAGCAGAAATCACAACGATTTCTACCTCGGAGTCATTCTTGCGGAGATGTCGGGCAGTAGAGATTCCCGATACACCATTTCCTATTATGACTACTTTACGGTTGATTGCCATTACCCCAAAGAAAACACATTAATTCGAAGAGCGCTTGTCGGTGCACCGACATTGTCAGAGTCCAAATAAGCTAAAAGAGTTGGAACGCATGGATGATCAAGATTTGGGTATATTCGGAGGCTAGAAATCCCAACTATGACGAAGACTTTACGTGCCGCAGTTATCGCAATTACAGCACTTACAGCTAGCATCACAACTAGTGCTCAACATGCATTTCTTGATCAGCCACTCATCGAAGCCCTTGATGAGGCCCAATCCAATGAATTGATTTCCATCGCTATCATACTGGAAGATATTGTGGATTTGCCAACATTGAAGACAGATTTCAACGAAAGAAAGCTTCCAGCCAAGGAAAGAGCGCCACTGGTAGAGAAAGCTCTCAAGGAGAAAGCGGCGGCCACACAACCTTCGATTTTGGATTTTATCCAAACCTCAAACATGGAACACTCCGATATTCAAACTTTCTGGATTTCTAATTCCATTGCTCTAAAGGCAGACCCAGAGCTTGTTGGAGCATTATCAAATAGAGACGACATCGCCTACATGTATCTGAACAGAAATGCATTTGGCTATATGCCAAAACAGGAAAAAGGAGTAAGTACGGCTAAAAGCTTAGGCGGAATAGAGCCAGGCCTTGAAGCCATCGGTGCTCCTGAGATGTGGGCAATGGGATATACAGGTCACGGCCGCATTGCCATGACTTACGATACTGGTGTGTGGGACGATCACCCCAGTCATCAAAGAAGATTTCTTGCCAATAGAATGCCATTGCTAAGTACTTGGTATGCCTACGATAGCCCTGTACCAGTTGACAAATCGAGCAGCCACGGGACTCACGTTACGGGAACGATGCTCGGACTGGACACCGCTACGAATGATACCATCGGAATGGCACCACGAGCTTATTATATCGCCACTGATCCTGTTGTTTCCAACCTAGCCGATGTGAAACCGCTTACAGATTTTATGCTTGGTTACGAATGGTCGATTGACCCAGACGGCGATCCTGAAACCACCAATGACATTCCCGATGTCATCAACAATTCTTGGGGTTTTGGCCCCACTCTGGATGAGGCGCCATGTCAAGAATTTGTCGTTCCTGTTTTTACAGCTGTGGAGGCGGCTGGTATCGCAAATGTATTCTCTGCAGGAAATGAAGGCCCTGGGGATATGACCATGAGCGTACCTCACAATACCAACACGGGGTTGGTAAACTCTTTCACGGTAGGTGCTACGTCATCGACAGGTAGCTATCCCATTGCAAGTTTTTCTAGCCGCGGGCCTAGCATCTGCGGAGGCGAAGGAAGCATTTTAATAAAACCTGAAGTTTCCGCTCCAGGAGTCAATGTTCGTTCTTCGATCGAAAATGGGGAATACGACTCCTACAATGGAACTTCTATGGCCGCTCCCCATGTAAGTGGCGCTGTTCTTCTTTTACGAGAGGCCTTTCCCGATGTAACAGGTGAGGAAATTCTTTTGGCCATTTACAATAGTGCGGTCGATCTTGGTGTTGAAGGAGAAGACAATACCTACGGAATGGGATTCGTAAATGTGAAGAATGCTTTTGACTTGTTGTCTGAAACGAACACCCCTACTCCTCCTGCCGTGCTCGATACGGATATTGAGTTGGTTAGAATTGTCAGCCCTACGGATGATATTATTTGCACGGACGGGAGCCTTGGTATTACTCCGATTATAGAAGTTCGCAATAATGGAAATGAGCCCATAGACGGTTTCAACCTATTTCTATCAGTCATTGGTGAAACACTCGAAATACCCGTAGAAGTGCAAGTGGTGCTTGCGCCTGGCGAGAGCAATGAAATTCAATTGTCGGAAATCACTTACGACGGCACAGGTTTTAAAGAGCTGCACGTGCGCATCGTCCCCTTAGTGGGAGAGTATGATGTGTTGAATAACCATGGCGTCTATCGATTTACAGAAATCCCTAAACATGACTGGGATTTAGCAGGAGCCTTTGAAGACGACTTTAGTTCAGGAATTAATCAAGACGTCTGGACGGTTTACAATCCCGATGCTGCCATTACTTGGGACACGCTCAACGTTCTTCAAATAGATGGAAACGAAGGCTTGGCCGCATACATGAATCACCCTGAATACTTCACCGTTATCAGCCAAGATGATCATCTGATCAGCCCATTAATTGAAAACCGACCTGAGAATACGAATTCAATGGCCTTCGATTACTTCTACAGAAAAAGAAGCAGTATTTCATTTACCATGGATACACTGGTTGTTTTCATCAACCGCAGTTGTGGAGATGAATACATGAGTGAAGAATTGCTGCGCTTGGGAGGTGAGGACCTTTGGACCAATGATGATTCAGAACAGGATGCCTTACCTGAATCTATCGAAGACTGGCGAACGATCAACTTGGATATGGAGTTTGGGAATACCGATCCTTTCTTCTTCAGCTTTGTAACGCTCAATCGAAGAGGGAATAACCTGTTGATAGACAATGTTAGAATGGGCACGAATCTGAGTACTTCAGACTCCTCTCCTAATCTTATAGCTCGAATCTTCCCAAATCCAACGAGTGCTAGTTTTAGAATAGAGTGGAATGAGGCAGGAAGAGCTGACGTGAGAATTTATGACCTCTCAGGTCGTGTCATCAGCTTCCAGCAAAACTTGGAAAGTGGTGCGATAATCGAAAACCTTGGGCTCAGCAAAGGAGCCTACATGGTTGAAGTATCCGTTGGTGAGAACAGATCTTCTCAGAAACTGATCGTGAACTAGCGGCTTACGATCAAGCGCTTCGTTAAAACCGTTTTGGAACCGTAGACACTTACGAGGTATATCCCTTCGGATAACTCGGAAATATCAATAGATGCTGCCGCACCCAATCTGCCAGCACTGACCTCTCGGCCCATTAGATCTAAAATTCTGAAGACACCCTCGAAACCAGAAGGAACAGTTATTTTCAAATTGCTCGAAGTGGGGTTTGGATAAATCTTAAAATCGCTGTCGCTGATTTCCGTTGAATTTAGAGCGGATTGATTGCTCATATAGCGAAATGAAATAAGCGCCTCTTCAATGAAAACGGCTTCGGCCACTACCCCACCCACATCGGGGGATATCCATGTGTAGTTGATTTGCTGTGGTTTCTCAACTAATGTCCCCGTTTGGGTGAAACCAAGATAGATTGTATCTGTAATGTCAAGCTCAGTGCGGACTCTCAAACAGTTGTATGATGCTCCAGGAAGGATTAACTCTCCCCACGCATCGGCATTGGTAGAGCGCGATCCAGACTGACCTACAGCTCCTAGACTCGGTACTTCGGTAAGGAAATAGAACGAATGGGTATTCATATCCCCGAATGACAATGGGAAAGAGTAAACCACATCGAGCGTGTCATATGTCGACAATAGTGGAAGGCCTGCCACCTCTGCTGCATTCCCAGTTATAAAGTAACCTTCCTCATCCGATCGATAGAATTGGTAGGTCTCTTCGACTTCCACTGGTAAAGGAAGCTCGAAATCAAGCACAGCCAATTCAAGCGCGTGAGTGGAGAAATTTTCACCCGCAAAAAAGGGATTACCAAAAAAAAGATTGAATAAATCAGGGGTCGAATCCAAGGGGTAATAGGAATCCGTTATTATCAAACCTTCTGAATTTAAAGTACTGAAGTCCCAAATAAGGTTCTCACCACCTTCAGGTATGACATCAATCGGATCTGAAATGAGATCAGCAACTTGGGTGTATTCAAAAACATCACCTGCAGAGATGAAGCTATTTTGATCTATAACTGGCTGGGCGAGTAGACCAACAGAAATAGAAGTAAAGAGTAGAAGAGAATAAAGTGATTTCACAGCATTTGATTTAACCGAAGCTAAAAATACTGCGAAATGAACGAAAGAACTAAAGTGAAAAGCTCAATTGTCTATGAGCACCCTCAAGTACTAGGAGCTTTCTTTTAGTGGGAAGACCACCTGCGTATCCCACCAAACTAACGTCGCTGCCAATTATTCGGTGACATGGAATTAAGATGGATAGCGCATTGGCACCATTGGCAGAGGCCACCGCTCTAATGGCTTTGGCATTGCCTAGTTTTTTAGATAAATCGAGATAAGTGGCGGTTTTACCGAAAGGTATTTCTGTAAGCTCATTCCAAACCTTCTTTTGAAAATCACTACCCACTAATAATAATGGAATGGAGAACTCTGCTCTTTCACCATCAAAATACTCTGCGAGCTCTATTTTGGCCTGTTCGATCACAGCGGAAGATCCTACTTTATACTCCCCGTTCAATCCTTAAGCTATTCGCTGATCAATGGACGAGCGTATTTTGCGGTAACGCCAATCGCACAAACAAAGCAGATCTCCGTAAGAACAGAGAATTAGTTCTCCAAGGGGAGATTGGAATTCGCTAATGATTATGGAATCAGTCAAGCTTCTAGAATCAGAAAAGTCGAAAGTAAATAGGCTATTGCTTCAAAGCTAAACATTGCTTTCCAAAGAAAAGTTTCATTGGAAATAGGTCGTCCTGAAAAGGAAGATGCCTAGGCAAAGCATATCTTGGATTAATCCCAAAACATGCAACCGTTTTCACTTAGGCGAACTAGATTGCGTGATTAATGCTTTTGACAACAACCGTTAAAACAACCGATAAATATGATTCGTTTACAACTAAGTCAAGGCAAAACCGTTATTTTTGGTGCTTATGCGTAAAAGTCATTTCGTCTTCTTTATTTCTTTACTCTTAATTCTCGCGGGTAGCTCTTCGCTAAACGCTCAAGATGGAGACGATGATCTCATCCAATTTTCGGGTGTGGTCATTACGGGAGACAGCTTGAGTCCTGTTCCATTCACCAATGTCCTTATCGAAAACACGAACAAGGGAACAATGACCGATTACTACGGATACTTTTCATTCGTTGCACAAAAAGGCGATTCGATTCTTTTCTCTTCCATCGGCTATGTGCGACGTCGATTTATTATTCCCGATACATTAACCACGAATAGGTACTCATTGATCCAAATCCTCGATAAAGACACCATTACACTTAGAGAAACAGTGATCTATCCTTGGCCAACTCGGGAGCAGTTCAAGCAAGCCTTTTTGGCCATGGAAATTCCTGAAACTGATTTTGACCGCGCCCAACGAAATCTTTATCAGGTTGATATGATAGCTCGAATGGATGCTGCCATGCCAAGTGGAAGTGAGACTTTCAAGTACAGTATGCAACAGTATCAGCAACAAATCTATTACGCTGGTCAAGCGCCTCCCATCAATGTTTTGAACCCTGTAGCCTGGGCACAATTTGTCCAAGCTTGGAAGCGCGGCGATTTTAAATCAGAACGAAAACGCGGAGGGCAATAAAACTTCGCTCAATTCAGTTATGTTTGCGAATTGATTGAATCTACTTACTGCCTTGAATACCCGAATTTTATTAGGAACCGTTCTACTTTGCTTTTTTTCTCTTGCCTCATCGGCTCAAGATAAAGCGACGGTAAAAGGAAAAATTACCGATCGCGAAGGCAATGCTATTGAGTTTGCCAATGTTTATGTGCGAAGCCAAGGAGAGGGCACATTCACTGATCGCTATGGAAAATTCAAAATCGAACTCACCCCAGGAGAAGGAATTTTACTGGAAACAACCCACACCTCCTTTTTAGGAAAAAAAGAAACGCTCAAGCTAACTGCAGAACAAACTCAAATTGTCAACTTCAGACTTGAATACCGCGAGATTGAAGGTGTGGAGATCGTGGATGATCGCTCTCGAACTTCACCAATGGACAAGGTTCCGATTAAGGATATCAAAATCTCCCCTACCGTTCAACAGGGAATTGAGAGCGTTTTGACATCACAGCTCGGTGTACGGATGAACAACGAACTAAGCTCTACTTACAGCGTTCGTGGTGGAAGCTACGCTGAGAACTTGGTTTATGTGAATGATATTGAAGTCTATCGCCCTTTCCTGGCAAGATCGGGAGAGCAAGAGGGCTTGAGTTTCCCCAATCCCGATATGGTTGGAACTATCAACTTTAGTGCGGGTGGATTTGATGCACGCTACGGAGACCGCATGAGTTCAGTACTCGACATCCAATACAAAAAGCCTAAACGATTTGGAGGAAGCGTTATGGCGAGTTTGCTGGGTGGTTCTATTTCGCTCGAAAGTTCATCAAAAGACAGTCGCTTTACGCAAGTCTCAGGTGTGCGTTACTTCACCAATCAATACGTGTTGGGAACCCTCGATACTCAGGGTGATTACCAACCTGATTTTACCGATGTTCAAACATACTGGACGTACGACCTGAATGAAAAATGGGAAGTACAGTTCTTGGGTAACTACTCCAACAACAACTACAAATTTGTTCCATCGACGCGTGAGACGCAATTTGGTAGTTTCAACGAAGCACTTCGATTTACTGTATTCTTCGAGGGACAAGAGGTCACTTCATTTGAGACCTTCTTCGGGGCACTCTCCACCGAATACAAACCCAACAATTCAACCCGATTAAAATTCACCGCATCGGCCTTCCGCACCTTTGAGAATGAGACATTCGATATATTTGGACAATACTTCTTGGACGAATTGGAAAGAGATTTAGGCGATGACGAATTTGGTGATGTGGTTAGAAACAGAGGTGTCGGATCCAATTTGGAACATGCCCGAAACAGACTGGACGCGAAGGTGTATAGTTTCCAGCACCGCGGATTTAAAACCATTGAAAACAAGTATCTTCAATGGGGTTTCACTTGGCGTGGTGAAGACATTACCGACAAGCTAAGCGAATGGAGCTACATTGACTCTGCGGGATATTCTGCCCCAATTAATCCTCGGAATGAAATCCTCCTAAACGATGTGATTAAAGGAAATAGCCGAATCACATCCAATCGATTGATGGGTTATGTGCAAAATAGCTGGGATTTGCTGCTCAACGATGAGAGTGAACTCACCGCCACCGCTGGAGTGAGAATCAATTATTGGGATTTCAATAACGAAACGGTAGTCAGTCCTCGAGGAACCGTTGCCTGGAAGCCCAAATGGAACAAACAAATTAACGACAGTACGAGTCTAACAAGGGATGTGGTTTTCAGGTTTAGCACGGGGTTTTATTACCAGCCTGCTTTTTACCGTGAGCTGAGAGAACTAGACGGAACCCTCAATCCAGACATACGCGCTCAGCGAGCCATTCATTATGTGCTTGGGGCAGATGTGAACCTCCAGATTTGGAATCGCCCTTTTAAGTTTATTGTAGAAGCATATTACAAGGATTACGATTTCTTGGTACCATACGAAATTGACAACATCAGGCTTCGTTACTACGGCACCAATAATTCCGAGGGATATGCAGTAGGACTTGACACCAAGATTCATGGAGAATTTATTCCCGGTATTGAATCATGGGCCAGTCTCAGTTTCTTGAGAACGGAAGAAGATCTTTTGGACGATTTCTATTACGAGCTTTACAATAGCGACGGAGAAATCATTTCTCCAGGCTTTACCGAGAACAATGTTGCTGTAGATACCATTACAAGATTTCCAGGTTTCATACCCCGCCCTACCGATCAGTTGGTCTTCTTCAGTATGTTTTTCCAGGATGAGATGCCAAGTATCCCGAGCTTTAAAGTTCACTTGAGCGTTCTCTTCGGGACGGGACTACCTTTCGGTCCACCTGACAATGAGCGCTACAAAGACACCGAGCGATACCGTGCTTACCGTCGTGTAGACATTGGTTTCTCAAAAGACCTGATGCCTAAAAATCCCACCAAGGGACTCTTTAAGGATTTCAAAAGTGCGGTGATCTCCCTCGAAGTTTGGAACTTGCTGGGAATAAACAATACCATCAGCTACAGCTGGATCCAAGAATCAAGTGGAAGGCAGTATGGTGTTCCCAATTTCTTGACCCAGAGAAGAGTAAACTTGAAGTTGGCGTTTAGTTTTTAAGTGGGTATTGGGTACGGAGCATTGGGTATTGAGACTTTAAGTCAGGTTTGAGTCTGGGATTTGCGAATAAGGGGTGTTGGCTGTTGGCGAAAAAAATCAAAGCTTAAATCTTACCGCAGAGCCCACGAAGAAGGCACAAAGATCGCTGAGAAGCTTTTGTGTAGTTAATCGTGGGAATAGAAGTAAACCTGACCTTTTCAAGACAAATTCTCCTGCCTTCGGCTTGATTTTCGATTGACATGCTTCGCACACCCTTATCGACCTTGGTGGCTAGCTGGGTCAAATTGAGCCCTTAGCAAAAAAAACAAAACTCATACTTCACCGCCCACAGCTAAAAGCTAACGGCCAATTGCTACCGACTAAAACCCAATATCGTCTTCCGAATAATCCCCACACAATCCATCATTTGATCTTCAGTCATAACGAGCGGTGGAGCAAAACGAATGATATTTCCGTGAGTCGGCTTCGCCAAGAGACCGTTTTCGGCAAGACCGAGACAAATTCTCCAAGCCGTGTCGCTATCCTCCGTATCATTGATTAGAACAGCGTTGAGCAAACCCTTACCTCTAACAGAGTTGACCAGATTAGACTCTTCAGCTAGTTTTGTCATTTCTGCACGGAAGATTTTCCCAAGACGCCGAGCGTTTTGTGCCAGCCTCTCCTCGTCCACCACTTCGAGTGCAGCAATAGCAACAGCGCAGGCAAGCGGATTTCCTCCAAACGTAGATCCATGAGACCCTGGAGTGAATACGTGCATAATATCGTCATTGGCCAAAACCGCCGAAACAGGATAAACTCCTCCCGAGATGGCTTTACCCAAAATAAGCACATCAGGCTTTGCGAAAGTTTCTTGACGCTCGCAATTCCCCTGGCAGGTGCAGTCTCCACAAACAGCTAACAGACTTCCTGTGCGGGCTATTCCCGTTTGAACCTCATCGGCGATGAATAGCACGTTGTGCTCCCGACAGAGTTCCGCTGCTTTCAATAAGTAATCGTGATCAGGGGTAAAAACACCCGCTTCTCCTTGAATGGGTTCCACCAAGAATCCGGCGATGTTCTTGTCATCTCGAAGGGCTTCTTTTAGTGCGTTAATATCGTTGTAAGGAATTCTGATAAATCCATCTTCAACATAAGGTCCAAAACTCCCTCGAGCAACAGGATCATTACTAAATGATATAATCGTGGTTGTTCTTCCGTGGAAGTTCCCGTCGCAAACAATGATCTTAGCCGTGTTTTCGTCGAGCTTCTTTACTTCATGAGCCCATTTTCGTGCAAGCTTGATAGCTGTTTCTACAGCTTCAGCTCCAGAGTTCATGGGTAGAACTTTCTCGAAACCGAAGTACTCGGTAACGAACTTGGAGTATTCTCCCAGCTTGTCGCTGTGAAAAGCTCTAGATGTTAAGGTTAATTTTTTAGCTTGTTCGGTGAGCGCTCCAATAATGTGCGGATGGCAATGGCCTTGATTTACTGCCGAGTAGGCAGATAAAAAATCGTAGTACCTTTTTCCTTCGACATCAGTTAGGAAAACTCCCTCGCCACTTTCCAAAACAACGGGCAATGGATGGTAATTATGTGCTCCATACTTGTTTTCCATTTCAATGGAAACTGCGCTCTTTGTTTTGTTCTCTACCGTTTGCATACCGCTGTTTTTAAGTGTTCGAGTTGATTTTGTAAAGGTCAATTAAAAAGACAGATCCGCCAAATAATCCGTTCATTTGCCCCTCAAATGAAAGCACATCAATTCAAAAGAGGTGAAGACATCAAAGTCACCATCACCAAGATGGCCTTCGGTGGCCGAGGAATAGCGAAGATCGAAACGGAAGAAGGCGAAATAGTTGCCTTCGTTCCCAACGCCATAACAGGCCAAAAAGTAAGGTGTCGGATTGCCAAGGTTCGAAAACGCCATTTGGAAACGAAGCTCATGGAAGTATTGGAGCGCGCTCCTTCCGAAGTTGAGATTCCTTACCAACCCATATCAGGAGCTCCTTTCGCCACCTTGCCTATCGAAATTCAAGAAGAAACCAAAAAGGAAACGACCATTGACTTGCTCCAGCGAATTGGCAAGGTCGAGAATGCCGCAGATCTATTTGACGAGTTTATCTCCTCTCCTCTTCATTGGCACTACCGCAATAAGATGGAATACAGCTTCGCAGCGATTCGCTACGATCTGAGAGAAAAAACTGATGTCGATGATTTTGCGCTTGGCTTCAAGCACCGAGGTACTTGGTGGATGGTTGAGAACCTTGATAAAGACAGTGGCCTCTTTGACGAGGAAATGGAGAATGGACTCAAAAAAATCAGAGGGTACTGCGAAAATACGGGACTAGCTGCTTGGCACCATCCAAAGAAGGAAGGATTTTTTCGATTCCTTACGGTAAGGAAGAGCCATACAGATAATGGTCTTATTCTCAATTTGGTCACTTCCTCAAAAGGACTTGAGAAGTTTGACTTAGAAGATTTCTCCAAATTTCTGCAAGACCTTTTTGGCAATAGATTGCAGGGATTCTTGCACACGGTAAACGACGACATTGGCGATCGGGTGCAGCCACTCGAGGGTGAGAGCGACTTAATTTTCGGAAAGGACTTTATCAAAGAGACACTCAGTGGATTGACCTTTAAAATCCAGATGGAGAGTTTTTTCCAGACCAATCCTCGTGCAGCGGAGCGGCTTTACGCCAAGGCCATTGAATACCTCTCTGAAGAAACAGAACGGAAAGGTTTGATCCTAGACTTGTTTTGCGGAACGGGAACGATTGGACAAATGGTTGGGTCAAAACTCACCGAAGCGAAAATTCTAGGGGTTGATATCGTCGAGAAAGCAATCGAAGATGCCAAGCGTTCTGCTGAAGAAAATGGAGTCCCTAACGTAGAATTTCATGCGTCTGATGTCGGTAAGTTCTTGCTTCACCACCCTGAATACCAAGGGAAGATTGACGCAGTCGTGCTGGACCCACCGAGAGGTGGAATCGCTCCCAAAGCACTCGTAAGAACGATTGAACTCGGTGCTGACACTATTGTGTATATCTCCTGCAATCCCTCCACCTTGGCTAGGGATACAGAGGTTTTACAAGGATCTGGTTATCACTTGAAGAAATTCGCTTTGGTCGATCAGTTTCCCCATACGGGCCATGTGGAGGCTGTTGCACTTTTTAAAAAGAACTAGACCTCTCCGTTTGAATAGTGAGCCATTTGTATTAGAGATAACGGCTTAAAGGTGCTTGACGTTTTAAAATTTGCACAGAGTTCACTGAAGAAGGAAATGACAAGTCGGTTGTTCTGACGACTGAACGCTTGTGTTCTTCCAAGTATTTAGCAAACCAATAAGAAATAGCAACATGAACAATTGGGACGAAAACTACTGGCAAGAGCGATGGGAAGAAGGCCAAACAGGTTGGGATATTGGCTATGCCTCCCCTGCCCTAACTGAATTTGCTCAAGGCTTCGACAACAAGGATATTCATATTTTAATCCCAGGCTGCGGGAATGGCTACGAAGCTGAGGATCTCTTCAAGGCTGGTTACAAAAACACCTTTGTCATTGATTTGGCTCAGGGTGCCTTTGATAGTCTGAAAAAGCGTTTTCCCGAATTTCCTGAAACCCATATGATTCTAGGTGATTTCTTTGCCTTGGAAGAAACGTATGACTTGATCTTGGAGCAAACCTTTTTCTGCGCACTCGATCCATCAGTGCGTTCGGCTTACGCCAAAAAGATGAATGAATTGCTTGTCCCAGGCGGAACGCTAGCGGGTTTGCTTTTTGATGACAAACTCTTTGCAGATCATCCTCCCTTTGGAGGAAACAAAGAAGAGTACCTCACGTATTTCGAAGATCTTTTTGAAGTCAAGACTTTCGAGACTGCTCGAAACTCCATTGCGCCCAGGCAAGGCAGAGAGTTCTTTATTCAATTGAAGAAACCATTTTAATCGTGCTTAAAATACTACACCGAGCCTGAAGAGATTTTTTAAAGTCCAAAACTCAAGATTTTGAGGTCACAGAGAGAAAGAGAGAAACTTATGTTTAGCTCTCATAAGATCGCTTGCCGTCCTCAGAGAACTAGCGTTTTCAAACTTTAATTGCCCTTCTTTCTCTGTGGCCTCTGTGTAAACCGTATATCAATTGCACCGAGAAAGACTGATAAACAATTATTTATGAATCAGGCACATAAAGCTTCTTAATCGTCTTCACGGGCCCCGGACAGTAAGACTGGTGGCACGAAATACAAGCACCAACGAGATTGTTGTAAGCTGACTTTGCCAAATCAATATCCTTGGCTGCCAAGAAGGCATCAAGCTGAGTCTGGTAATTGGCCGCCATTCCTTCAAAAACAGGCCCTTTCACTTCTGACTTGGTTGGGGTTGACTGAACCAAAGCGTCGTAAACGGAAACGCTGTCAGTCACCATTTCGCCGTTTACAATTTTCGAGCGCCATTGCTTTGCATCCTTATGAATGTTGCGCATCAGCTTAGCTAGCTCGCTGAATTCCGCCATTTTTATTTCCGACATCACTTCTGGATCTTGAGAACTTTGGCTTCCAGCTTCTTGGCAAGACCAGATGACTATGACGATTATTGCTAGGGTTGATAGACGTTTCATGTAGAAAAGGTACTAAATAGGAAGGTTGAAGCACTAAGATACTATCCTATTGAATACTTCGTAGCTGATACTTTGTACTTCCTACTAAAACCCTAATTTTGATTAAAGTTTGAAAATGCCCCAAGAAAGACTTCTAGTTCTCGATCATGAAAAGATTTGGCAAAAGCTGCGTCGAATCGCTTATCAACTTTATGAATTCAATCACGAAGAAGAGACCCTCACTTTTGTAGCCATTGAAAGAAAAGGGGTGTTTCTGGCCGAGCGAATTAAGCCCATTCTTGAAGATATTTCAGGAATCAAGGTTGAATTGATCAACCTAGCCATGAACAAAGAGAATCCGAATGACAATCCGACTTGGAATGGAGATCCTTCACTGCTCAACGGCAGGTCAGTTATTCTGGTAGACGATGTTCTAAACTCGGGTCGAACGCTGATATACGCAGCCCGACACATACTCGATTATGAAGTAAAGAAGCTTACGACTGTGGTATTGGTCGATCGTCTTCACCGTCGTTTTCCGATTAAAGCCGATTTTGTGGGACTAACTTTGAGTACTACTTTTCAGGACCACATTGCAGTTGAGTTCGAAGAAGGAAACGACAACGTTTACTTGGATTGAATCTCTTTAACTAGAGTCTGTCTATAAAGTCCGCTGACAAACTCTAACTAGTTCAGCCAACTTTTCCGCATTCACATTAGCTGATTCGAAGCGAATATGAGCCTCCTGGTAGTTCGGGAGCCTTTCGGCAAAATGGGCCTCTATAAAGCCTCTCCTGTCCTCTGGCTGGACATTTTCCAACAATGGGCGATCCTCGCTTTGAGCGAGTCTGCTGAAGATTATTTCTAGCGGCATATCGAGCCAAACTACTAACCCCGCTGCTTTCATCGACTCCATATTGCCAATAGAAGTGACAGTCCCTCCGCCAGTTGACAGTACAAAGGATTCTTTTCGATTGCAAAAA
>JBLIEU010000047.1:0-17871 GCA_047633195.1 Cryomorphaceae bacterium
ACACCGTGTAAGCAATTTAAGTTAGAGCCAAGACCAACCACCTTAATATTTGGAAGCTCAAAAACTTGACGGAAAAAGTCAACGACCTCCTCGCCCATTACTCCTTCACGCAGGTCGCCCAGCTCAATCATAATTACTACTTTATGTGTTTTGTTTTGCTTCTGAGCTTCTTCGCTTATCAAGCGAAGCGTGGCCATCTCTGTATTCAAACTCACATCAGCATAGGTGACCAGATTCTTTATTGACCGTTTTGCTGGGGGCTTGATGTAAACCGTCTGAACTGTGGGATCCAACATCTTTACAGTCTTCAAATTGCTGATCCTTGAATCGTGCATTTGCTTTATTCCCAGATTCAAAACCTCTTGAAGAAATAGTTTATTCCCGCAAAGTAACTTAGTCACAATACCCCACTCCACCTCGTGCTCATCGAAATGTTTCTTAAGCAAATCGAAGTTTTCTCGCAATTTCACTCTATCCAATTCTACAAAAGCCATTCTTATCTTATTATTCGAGGTATGTTGTGAGGAAGACGGGCGAGCAATTCATAGTTCAATTGAGAACTCAACTCACCAAATGAGGCAACGGAAATCCGGTGTTTTCCCTGATTTCCAATTAACACAACCTCGCTTCCTTTTTTTATATCATCGACTTCGGTCACATCAAGTGCGAGCATATTCATATTAACCGTGCCAATTACTCCTACTCGCTGACCGTTTACCAATGCTCTTCCTTGGTTGCTCAAGATCCTCGAATACCCATAGGCATATCCAACAGGGACGATGGCAATTCTGGTTTCCCGATTTGTCAAGTAGGTGGTTCCGTAACCCACATATTCACCAACAGCCACATCTTTTAATGTCATAACTTTTGATTTCCAAGTTAATACCGATGTCAATGGATCTTCGTATTCCTCTTTTTTGGTAATATAGTCAATCAAAGTTTCACGGTTTGGCCAAAACCCATAAATCAGGATACCAGTTCTTACCATATCATACTGCGTACTAGGATATCTCAACATAGCAGCAGAACAGGCAGCATGACGAACTTCGAATTTTATTTTTCGTTCCTTAAAATAGGACAGGTAGTTTTTAAAGCGAGCTCTTTGTTTCTTGATTCGATAGTAATTGCTAATGCTTTCGGCTCCTGCCAAATGAGTGCAAATACCTGCTAAATAAAGATTTTCGGTATTTTCAGTTATCAACTGAACGAGTTCTGAGAGGTTGGTTTCGTCCATTCCCGTTCGGTTCATACCCGTTTCAACTTCGATGTGAATCTTTGCCACCAAGCCCGTTCCTTTCGTCGCAGATATGACAACTTTTAGCTGATCAATATCATAAACAAAAAATTCATCCCCTCGCTTTAGCAGTATCTCTAGATTTTCTGGGTCAATGAATCCCATCACCATGAGCTGCGCCGCATCGCTTGCATGTGCATGGAATACATTCGCTTCTTCGATGCCATAAACCGAGAAGTGCTTGACCCCTTCCTCCTCAAGAAGTGGAACCATCTGTTCAATTCCGTGACCGTAGGCATTGCCCTTGATAACGGCAGAAAGCCTCACCCCTTTTTTAAGTTCACTACGAATAAAAACGAGATTCTTCTGCAACAGAGCCTTGTCAATTTCTATAAATGAAGACGCGCTTTCTGGATTCATTTTCTGAGCATATGATTGTAGAATTCAACAAAAATTTCCGCGCCTGACTGTATCAGTTCATCGGGGAAGTCATAAGTCGCCGCATGCAGCGGAGATACTTCTATCCCTGCGCCATGACCAAACATGTGGGTTTTACATCGCTTAGAGTAATGACCAAAATCTTCCGACCAACGGAAGGGATCCTCCATATTTTCAAACGATCTTTTGAGTTTCGAACTGATTTCCTCCAATTCAGAATGATAGTGGTCATTGGCGGTGATGGGAAAAAACTCCTCGAAACTCAACTCTGCCGTTGCTCCGTCAATGCTATTTATTTGCTCCGCCATCAACTGCGCGTGTGCCATCAACTCTTCCAAGTCTTGAGAATCAGCTGCGCGCAAAGTAATCAGTAGTGTAGAATCAAGTGGGGAAATCCCGAAAGTATCTTGCCCAGAATGGAGCGAAATGGGTGTTGCTAGTGAAAACCCTTCCCTACTCTCCGAAAGTCGCAACACCTCATCCAGAAAAGTTTTGGAAAGCAGCAGTGGGTTTACTGATTCCTCGGGATGAGCCGCGTGAGACGTTTTACCCCGAACTTTCAGCCTCAGCCCTACACTGCCGCAGGCAAATGTTCCTGCCCTGCTCAAAATCAACCCCAATGGTTTGCCAGGAATATTGTGCAATGCAATTAAGGCATCGGGCTTAAAGTGTTCAAATACCATGTCACCCAAAAGCTCCTTAGCCCCATTGCCTGTTTCCTCTGCAGGCTGAAACAGAAAAGAGGCCGTCCCCAATTTCGTTACTTGATTTTCCAATAGTTGAAGAGTCGCGAGAAGTGAAGTCATATGCCCGTCGTGCCCGCAGGCATGGCTTGTTCCGACCTTCTGCGACTTGTGCCTGAATTGGTTGTCTTCAAGAATAGGCAATGCATCGAGTTCGGCTCGGAAGGCTACATGCAGTCCTTCACCATACTTCTTGGAAGCAATAAAGCCATTGCCAGTTGAGCTTTTATGAATCTGGTAGTCTCGATAATTTTTGGAAATAAATTCTTGAAGAAACGTAGAAGTTTGAATTTCTTCTCCGCTCAATTCGGGATTTTGATGTAAATAATGCCTGACTTCTTCTATAGTTTCGGCAGATGGCATACAGTAGATTACTTCTTTTCGTACCTCATTTCCAGATACTTATTTGCAAAACCCAGTTTCTCGTAGAGAAATTTTGCGGGATTATCTGGCTCTACATGCAGGGCGATATCGCCTTTTGCAAAACTCATTGCCTTTTTCATCAATTTTTTTCCCACCCCCATACCACGCGTATTGGAATCGACTGCTATGTAAACAAGAATATTTTCAGGAATGTAGCCTGACATGCCCGTTTGGTTAACTACAACGGCACCCACAAGCTTTTTCTTCAATCTGGCCAATACTGCAAACCCACCCTTTCCTCTACTTGAACTGTTTGAATATTCAATAGCGGATCTTATGTGATGTTTGGGGTCTCCAAATTCATCAAGACTTGTGTGTAAGAAATCTACAAGCTCATTTTCTTCGAGCGCCGTAGGTGAGCTGACCGAATTGTAAAAGGATAGTTCTACATCCTGAGAGTTGTTGTCAATATTATCTTTAGACATAATAGTCTGCTGATTTGGTGAATAAAAAATCAATGTGAAAAAATAGAAAGCTGGGTTGCTCTTACCTTTTTATCCGAATAATCCCGGCATTAAATTCTTGTTCCTTCAGCTTTTCGGCAATGGCATCTGCCTCATCGCTATAGGCGATGAAATAAAGTTTACCCTTTTTTCGCTCGCAGTACTCATCGAATAATTGCCACTTGGGTAGGCGTTCATCCCAATTTTCAAGCGATTCATCATCAATTACCTCAAAGACAAATGTCCCAAAATCTTTCTCGGCAATCATATCAGGAACGAATCCCGCTTCACTCGCCTTACGAAAAACCGATTGTGGCGGAGGAAAAGCTTTAAAAGGGGCTTTGATTTCGTGATAACCCTTCACCCTCAAATAGGCTATTGCGCTATTCAACATTCTCTCTCTTTCTTTTGAAATACTCGTTTTCGCCATTTAGCCGATTTTGACAAATATAAAACTTCTTATAGCCATAGTAAGCTAAGAACCAAATTAAACCTGAATCCCCAAATGTATGGATACTAAAAACGCAACCAAAAGCAACCCGAATCTTAACCATCGACTTTACACCTTCTAAACACAGAGATAATGAAGTGAACACAATTTCTTAACCCCCGAATACTACCCCTAATTAGCTGCATTGCTTAATTTCGCTAGTGAAATGATTACCCCATGAATAAGATTAGAGTCGTCGCAATTGACGATGTAAGTGACATCTTGGAATTGATTCAGTACAATCTCGAAAAAGAGGGTATGGAAGTCCACACTTTTACGGATGGTTCAAAGGCAGTTAAACACATTGCCGTGATGAAGCCGAATGTGGTAATCTGTGATTGGATGATGCCTGAGCCCGACGGTCTAGAAGTTTGCCGTATCTTGAAAAACCATATGGCCACGAGAGAGATTCCTATCATAATGCTTACCTGCAAAGGTGACATCCAAGACTATAAAAAAGCGATGGATGCTGGCGCGAGCGATTACATCGCAAAGCCCGTAAGAATGGACGAACTGATCAGGAGAATCAAACTGCTTCTACCAACTGATGGTCGCCAACGAGCCCAATTCGGATGATAAATCGCTTCTTAGCTAACCTCTTCTTTTGCACCTTTGTCTTCGCTTGTAGCGAATCAAATCTTGAAAAAACTACTGAGGTGAAAGAGACACTGTCCATCAAAAATCTTGATTTCCAAGGTCACCGTGGTTGCCGTGGCTTACTTCCGGAGAATACGCTTCCTGCGTTCGAGAAGGCCTTGGATTTAGGAGTGACCACCTTAGAAATGGACGTGGTCGTTACCAAAGACAAAATGATGATCCTCTCTCACGAACCATGGTTTTCTCATGAAATTTCCCTCGACCCAGACGGCAATTCCATTTCACTAAAAGATGAAAGAAACCATAGCATCTATGGAATGACCTACCAGGAAACGAAGTCCTACGATGTTGGTATGAAAACCCATCCACGGTTTCCTAAACAGGAAAAAATAAAAGTAACAAAGCCTCTACTAAGCGAGGTTATCGCTTTCGCGGAAGCGCATGCGAAAAAGACTTCCAGAGCACTGCCTTATTACAATATAGAGACCAAGAGTCAACCAAAAGGAGATGGTCTATTTCATCCTGAGCCAGAAGAATTCGTTGATCTCTTAATGGCCGCAATCAATGATGCAGGAGCTGCAGAAAGAGCCGTCATCCAAAGTTTCGATGTGAGAACATTGCAGGTAGCGAAAACCAAATACCCAGAAATGAAACTGGTTCTTCTGGTAGAAAATACCGAAACACCTGATCAAAATCTCCAAATATTGGGTTTTACTCCCGACATTTATAGTCCTGATTACGCCTTAGTGGATGGTTCTCTGATTGCTTTTGCAAAGCAAAAAGGAATGAAAGTAATCCCGTGGACGGTGAATGAGCGTGAAGAGATGGATGACCTGATTTCATTGGGTGTTGATGGCCTCATTACCGATTTCCCTGACAGGCTGCCTTCTCAGGATTAATATAACTTTTCTACATGTCTATTAGTCTTAAAAATCGCACGATCAACCGTGAGTTGAGTTGGCTTTCTTTCAATCATCGCGTTTTGCAAGAAGCGCAGGATGAAGCGGTACCACTGGTGGAACGACTTAGGTTTTTGGGTATCTTTTCCAATAATTTGGATGAATTCTTCCGCGTAAGGGTAGCCACGATGAAGCGCGTTGAGGCCGTGAGCAAGAAAAAAGAACTCATCGGCGATAAGACCGCAGCTGAGGTCTTGGATGAAATTCAAAATGAAGTCGTCCGTCAAAAAGAACTTTTTGCAGTGATTTACCGCAGCATTCTGGATGAGCTGAAAACGCACAACATTGAAATTGTCAAGGAAAATGAACTCAATGAGGTGCAAGTTGAGTTCGTAGATGCATACTATCGAGCAGAAGTAGCTCCATTGCTCGTACCGATTATGCTCAAAAATTTAGATGATTTCCCTTACTTGAGGGATAAGTCTATTTTCCTTGCAGTAAAATTGACCACCCAGAAAAAGAATAAATCAGGAAAAGCAAAACAGTACGCGCTTATAGAAGTTCCATCTGAGGTAACCCCGCGTTTTGTAGTTCTACCCGAAGCCAACGGCAAGAAATACATCATGTTTCTCGATGATGTGATTCGATTCAATCTCGATAAGATTTTTGGAATCTTCGAATACGAAACACTAGAAGCATACACGATAAAATTGACTCGTGATGCCGAGCTCGACTTTGATGATGATGTTTCTAAGGGCTTTTATGAGAAAATGAAGAAGAGCCTCAAACAGCGCAAAAAAGGGCAACCTGTTCGTTTTCTCTACGATAGCGAAATGCCAATTGACTTGTTAAAATATCTATGCAACGAGCTCGATATTGACAGTGACGACAATATCATACCAGGAGGACGATACCACAACTCTAAGGATTTCATGAAATTCCCGAATGTAGGTGGATCGGAACTTGAGTGGGAAAATTTGGATGCCAGTGATCATTATCTTCTCACCAAAGAAAGCAGCATTCTATCGGCAGTTCAGAACAATGACATTCTTCTCCATTATCCCTACCAGCATTTCAGAGGCTTTGTTCATTTCCTTCGGGAAGCGGCCATTCATCCAGACGTTAAAGAGATTAAAATTTCATTGTATCGCGTTGCCAATCGCTCAAGAGTAGTCAACGCCTTGGTGAGTGCTGCCAAAAATGGCAAGCAAGTAACCGCAATGGTAGAATTACGTGCGAGATTTGACGAGGAAGCGAATTTGGAATGGAGTCGAAAGCTTCAAGATGCCGGAGTCAAAGTCATTTTTGGCATTTCAGACATGAAGGTTCACTGCAAATTGGCAGTGGTGACTCAAGTAGTGAAAGGCAAAGAATCACATCAAGCTGTCATTGCAACAGGGAACTTCAACGAAAACACTGCGAAAATATACACTGACATGGCATTGTTCACTTCTCACGAAGAGATTTGCGAGGAAGCCCTCAAAGTATTCGCCTTTATCGAAAAACCCTATCTCAATTTTAGGTTTAAACATCTTCTGGTGGCTCCAGCAGCAATGCGAACAAAGTACATCCGAATGCTAAACCGCGAGATTCAATTCGCAAATAACGGAAATGAAGCATATGCATTCATCAAAGTAAACAGCCTTGTAGATGAAACGCTGATTAGAAAACTTTACCAAGCCAGCCGAGCTGGGGTGAAAATCCGTCTCTTAGTTCGGGGTATTTGTTCCTTAATGCCTGGGATACCCGGACTCAGCGAAAACATTGAAATACACAGTATCATTGGCAGATACTTAGAGCACACTAGAGTATTTATTTTTGGAAATGGCGGTACGGAAGACATCTACATCAGTTCAGCTGACTGGATGGAACGAAACCTCGATTACCGTGTCGAAGTGAGTGTAGCCATCTATGACCCAACGATACGTAAGGAGATTCGAGATATGATGGAACTCCAATGGAGCGACAACGTAAAAGCCCGAATCTTAAAAGGTGCCCAACCGAACGACTATGTGAAGCGAGAAAAAGGCGACAACCGCGTGAGATCTCAAATGGCTATGTATGAGCTTATCGAAGAGCAACAAAAGATGTTTAGGAAAAAGCCTGAGTAATTAATTGGAGACTATCCATAAAGTCAAGAGTCTGGACTAGAAAGTTCAGTAGCAACGTGTCCTTAGCTCTAAAAATCGGAGAGTTGACTTTTGTCAAGGACTGTTTTAGAAAAAGTGGAAGGAAGACGACAGGCTTTATAGACAACTCTAACTACTCTGACCCCCTTTGCTGCTCAATCGCAACAGCTCGACTCATGCTGATTTTTTGCCCGTTATAAAACGGTACTACAAATGAATTTGGGATAGCGCTTTCGCGGACGAAGGCATTTCCTTCACTCGCTTTCTCGTAACTAAAGAATAGGCCCGCATAATACCTAGCCAGTCCATCCTTGACAGTTTCACCGCTTACTGGAAAGAGGCCGCTAAAATTGTTCTTGTCCACATCTTCAGGATAGTAACCAAGTTGAATTTTGTAAACCAATCCATCGGGAATATCCTCATTCATTACAACGTCACCTTCTTCGGCTTTTTCAAACTGCGATATGTACTCAGGCTCCTCGACATTGGCTACATCATCTAAGTATTTCTTGTCCAGCAACTCTCTGATTTCTTCAATACGAAATGAGGCATCTTCCAAATCGGAAACAGCTAGATTTAATTGCGCTTCGACTTGCTTCATGGACGTTTCGATAGAGTTCACTATCTCTTCTTTAATAGCCCTCGCCGCCTCACTCTCTAGCTCTTGGTACATATCCTCATAAAGTGCTATCTCGTACTCATAGTTATTTGCAGCTTGCTGAAACGAAGCTTCGTCAGCTTCCAGCCGCACCAATTCATCTTTGAAAGGAAGTACCTCGTAGTCGGGAACTTTAGGAATGTCCTCACTTGGGTCAGATTTCAGCAAAAGAGATGCATTAAAAAGATCCATAACGGCATTGCTCAAGTGCAGAGATGACTGACTACCAAAGTACTTGTGCGAAGAAATATCAACCATCGGATAAAACTCCCTCATTACCGAATCAGCAATAAGGAGCATTGACTTTCCTTCATGCAAGAGATTCAATGCACGAAGATTTTTTTTTGATGCGTGGAAAATAGAAGTATCGCTCAGCATCAAAGACCTCTTCATAAAGAATAAGGCGGTATCGGCAAAAAGCCGTGAACTGTCAACCGAATTAATGAATGTGGTAAACTTCGTGTAGTAGTAACCCTCTTCTGCATAACGCGCTGCAGCAATCGCGGCATTCTTTGCCTTTGCATTATCAAAGTAATCACGCTCTATGAAATCCTGCCCATTGAGTAGGCCAATAAGGACTGAAAGAAACACAGTTAAACCGAAGGATTTCATTTAATTACTGAGTTAAATACAATTTTAATGTCAAAAATAGAACTATTCCGTATTAAACGAGTATGGTTATTAACAATTGGTTTAAGACAATTTTCATTAATAAACCTTGATTATTCAAGCAAAAAGGCAAATTTTGATATCGTGAAAAAGTCTCTCCTTCTCATAGCTATTCTTCTTCCTTTTCTTTTGAAGGCAGGAGGCCCCGTAAACAAAGACCCATGGGTTAAAGCTTACCGTCAGCATTTAACATCAATATCCTCAATTGATGAAGCGGGTGAGGACGTGCAACTAGTGGCTTTTTTCAATGATTTTTCTGTGGGCGCAAGTGCTGGCTTGGCTCTTTTTCACGGAAGTTTGGCGGACTACGATATTTTCGCTCCAGTCGAAGATTTCGGGACTTACTACAAGCTTGGCTGGAGAATTTATGCCGAAAAGAAATTTGACTTTGGCCTTGGGGCTAAACTCGAATTTGAAAAAGGAACACTTGGCGGCGGCAGATTGATTGGGAAAGAAAGCTTGCCTCTTGATTTTGAATCGGAATATTCGACCATCAATGCCCAAGTGAGTTTTGATATTTTGAATAAACTTTTCGGAAAAGGTGCTGATCTGGATGAATACAAATTTTACTTAAACGCGGAAATTGGGTTTGGATTTACTTTTTTCCGGGCAATTTCTACCTGGAGGTCAGTCGGCACTCAACAAGGAGAAATTCGAGATTATGTCGGATATACCGTTGTGGATGAAAACCCACCTACACAGCGCTACGCTCTGGAAGGAAAAACGTCACCAGCCGTTGCGCTTAATATTCCCGTTGGCTTTACCGCTGGTTATCGTGTGAATCATAAGACGGATATAACCTTGAGCTACACCCTCAACAATCTGGCAACTGACAGACTCGATTCTTGGGATCGCGATTTTTCTGCCAACGACAAGTACTCGTATTTTGGCTTAGGACTGCGTTACAATTTTAACCGGACGAAAGACCAGTATCCAAGAAAGAAGAGGAAAAAAAAGAAAGAACCCAAAGACAAAAAATGGAGTCTTTTCGGATCGAAAAAAGAAAATGTTCAGCCGAATGATGTAAGCCTACCTGGACCGATAAAGTCTCGGCAATCCAATCCAATTACACCCGATCAAACAGATGAGCAACTGAACGAAATCAAGATGAAGATGTTCGAGTTACAGCTCAAGCTCTTCGAAATGCAATACCTTCTTGATGGTGGTGAAGATGCTCCTACTGAGCAACCTCCAATCCCTGTGGAGAAGAAATAATTCTTAAAACCCAATTCGAAATCCTCCCTCTGCCGAGATCACCTGTCCCGAAATAAATTCAGGAGTGTAGGCCTCATTTCCATCAGAATCTAAGTAAAGCATCTCCAGAAAGACCACCGCTCCATTAATGACTTCCCATTCTGCAGAAAAGCTAGCACCTGTCTGACTCCAATCAACGGTCTCCATAAACTCGAGCCCAGTCACATTTGCGTTGCCATTGATGATGTCATACACGTGCTGCTCACCTTTTCGAACGTACCATAAGCCAGCCTTAAATCGGAGGTTTTTCATTGGAATGAATTCAATACAACCATAGATTTCATCTGCATTCTCGCCCAGATAGTGGCCCATATTGTATTGATTAGAAGCGAAAGTGGTAGACTCGATTTGGTGCCGATACGTCCACGGATTGGTTCGGGTATACTCACCACTCAGGTGAATGTTAGGAAGCGCATTGAACCATGTTCCACCCAACTTAAGACTCGTAATATTGGTTTGATTATCCGAATCCCACATGTTGCTCAAGCTTACCTCATCCACAAAAAGAGAAGCATACAAATGGAGGTTTTTGATAGCACGAACGCTTACATCAAAAAAGAGCTGAGCGTTTTGTCCCAACTCATTACTACCCGTTCCTGAATAGGTATGGTCGACAGACTTGAAGAACATAAAGGGGATAAAATAAACGGGGTTTAAGCCGTTATCGCTGTATACGATCGAATTACCAAAAGTGAAGTCAATATCCCAATTCGATTTAATGGTCAGATAATTCGCCGCAATGTTTTTGTTCATGTAGATCTTACGGTTGCCATTTGGCGTAAGATAGGTTCTGGCACTATCCAGTTCTTCTGAAACCAACCATCCATGGATGTATTGAAACTCCAGCCAATCTGTTGGGTAAAGACGGTAATTCAACATAGCGTAAGAAGGCGCTTTTCCCGAAAAGACATTGGCATTTCGTACAGTATTTCCCCAAGTCAGTCTATCCTTCATGACGGCCACATCACCCCATTTCCATTGATAGGTTATGCCACCTGTCGCCTCGTTAAAGTCGCTGCGGTTCTCTGCCGAAATGGACTTGTAGTTTTCACCTTGTCTGGTCGTCAAATACTCCGGAGCCGCTAGCACCTCCGAAACATTGTTGTCGCGAAGAGAACCGTAAAAACCAAAATTACCTGCCGAGGCAAAAAACTCACCTCCCACTCTACGCCAAATCCTATTGCCGTTTTCATTCACCATTACCGAGCCTCCCAATATGGGATTGACGGTGAGTTGAAACACCGAATCACTGTAAAAGAAAAGATCTCGCCGGCGATCCCAATCCTTTCCCACTCTTAGCTCCTTAGCATAATCGCGCAGAAAAAAATCAAGCTGCTCAGATTGTCTATTCGTCATCTCATCTCTCTTCCCATCAACCTCATTGAGAAAATCAGCAATCTGCCTTCGCGTGAAGGGTTTTGCGAAAGTGTTAATAGAAATTCGTCCTGCAGCTGCCATTTCATCGAGGTAGCGATAAACAGTATTACCAGAAGGTTCATAAACGGCTTGGGCCAAAACGATCTCAACTGCGAAAAGGAAAAGAAATGATAAGGTAAATCTTGCCATCAATTACTCCGCGCTTTTTTCAGCAGGATGTTGGAAAAAGCCTTTAGGCAAACGTTAAAATCAGTAGAAATAGGATCTTGAAAATAAGCTTTGATGTAGCGCGATTCCGACTCCATAATCTCATCAAGCGTGTTGGGCATGTCAGCATAGAATGGAGGAATAAGACCAGGCTTACCCTTTACCCTCAAAACCTTATGCTCATTGGAATACAAGCTCAAGTAATGCTCGCTTAGTGGACGAACGCCCACCAGCTTCAGGTCACCCCGTAGGATATTGTAAATCATCGGGATTTCATCAATCCAAAATTTCCGCATCCAACGCCCCCATTTCGTAATCCGAAAATCGTCGGCAAATTTGCCTCCATTTTGCAAAGCGTTTTGCTCAAATACATAGGCTTGAATGTATTGAGCGTACGGGTGCATCGTTCTAAATTTGTAAACAGTAATCAATTGGTTGTGGAAGCCAATCCGCTTAATGCGAAGCAATAATCCAGTACTTGGTTCGGCTTCCGCTAAAGGTTCAGACACCTTCCTCACCTTGAAATATAGCTTGCCATCAATTTCTTCAGTCTCCTCTATTTGAAATCCGCAGTAGACAAGGCGACCGAGAATCTCAGACTTGGATAAAGCACGGTTTCGACCACCCGTCAAAAGGAAATAGATCTTTTTAGTGAATTTGAACTTTGGGAAAACGCGTTTGAAAATAAAATCAGAAGCGTAATAACCCACGTTTATCACCGCTGGAAATTTGCGAAATAATCTCTCACGTCTTTGTTCCAGGGTCTCTACACAACCAACGAAACCACCACCTGACTTGAGCTTTTGATTTGCCAATCTAAAAAAGCGATTGATTCCCTGAATGTCATTAACACGGTGAAGGTTCAAAAAGCCATCTAGACTTTTATTCGCATACTTCTCCACCTGGAAGTGATCAGACACCTTAACGACTTCGGTTATTCCGTCTCTATTTTCGAGCAATGGGGCTACGAAACTCAAGAGTTTACTTCCCGCTATGCCTTCCATGACTTTCTGTGCGCATTCAACTTCCTGCATAGGTATTCGGCGGTTGGTTTTACCGAAAGTACCTTGACACGGGGTTGATGCAACCCCGACGGTCAATAGTTATAAACATCTATTGGTGCGTTTTCACAAGATTGTCAAAGACTTCTATCCATCTCTTCGTGACATCGATCGTGGCGTTGGTCATCTTGGTTCGCCTTTCGGCAAAAAGCGTTTTCAAAGCAGTGTTTTCAGCCCATTCTTTGGCAATAGCAAGAAGGAGTTTTGGCTCAGTGGTTTTGATTCCTTTTGTCAATTCATAGGTGTGCTCCAGTTCTTCGAGGTAACTCAATTCTCCCACAAAATCGTTGAAACGAATCGAAGGAACTCCAAGCACAGCGGCCTCAGCAGCCATGGTCTGCGAATCGCCAATGTATAGATCGGCAAAAGCCATGGCATGATGAATGACCGCAGGGTGAACGGGAATACGATAAGGCTCCAAGTGTTCGGAGAGCTCTCGCTCAGATGTGATAAACACTTTGCCGAAAGGCTCCAAGAGATTAATCAAGTCATTCGCCAATTCATCGTCAATGCCGCTGCGCCCATCATCATGATGAGCATGAAGACTCGCAAACCGAAGAATGAAATAACGCTTGGCTTCGCGCATTTCTGATGGAAGCAGCGATCGATCAGGGCAAAAGTAATTCGCATGCAAATAAGCCAATTCATGGTAACCTTCGTAACCGATTTTCTTGTGATTCGCAGGTGATTGATCGCAACAATTAGGCGCCAAAATATTCGTCGCATATGGGAATGCATACTTAGCCATCAGCGGAATAGCGTGACTGTCATCCTCATTAACTACTACCGATGGAATACCGAGCAATTTACCGACATGAGTAATTCCAAGATCAGTGCCTGCCATCAGATGAGGCCGAAATTTCCGGACGACATTTAGCAACTTTGCTTCGCGCTGTAGGATATTTATCGCCAAGCTCAGCTGACCTCCTGCCTGACGAGCTGGCCATTTTACCACATCCCAATCTTCGGTATCGATCAAGTCGAACAACACGTCCTTGCCCCGGGCTACTACCAAAACCTGATCGCCTCTTTCCTTGAGAACTCGAATGCAATTCTTGAAGTTGTGGTAGTGAGCAGGATGCCCCATATAAAAGAGAAATCTTTTCAACGATTGGGGATTTTCTGTCTGTATTCAGGTTTTCCTTCGAGGCTCTTCGCATTTAGAATTTCACTCATCGCGAGGTGCATCCATGCATTCCCCCAGCGCATGTAAGAGGTTCGATCAGTTACATTGTTGTGCTTGCGGTAGTAGAAATATCCTTTTCGATCTTGGAAGTTTCCCAAGGTGTAGAACAGCACGGACTTGGCCAAATCCTCCGCCCTGCGGCTACCCGAATAGCTGTAGTATTTAGTAGCGGTAATAATTCCTTGAGCCTGATGGTGTATATCTGAAGGATAATTGCCGGGAAGCCTCCACAAGGCTCTTCCTTTGGAACTAAATTGCTCATCGCGGTAAAACTCGATTCCCACTTGCAGAGCTTTTTCGACTGAATCGGGGAAATAATTGAGCGATGAAGCGATGGACAGGATTGAATCTAAAATGAACCCTTGATGAAAATCAATCTGAACTCGCTGCTTTCCTGTTTCTAGATTTTCGCTGTAGTTCCAACTCCCATCGCTCTTTTGGCGAGAGATGACCGTTTCCAGTGCCTGCTTGGCAATATTGGCAAACGAGGCCTGGCCATTGTGTGCGAAGCTCAACGCATACGTTTGCGCCGCCAAGAGAGATGCGTTGTAGCAGAAATCAGGCTTCACAGTGCTGTAGCTGATGGCGTAAAAATCATCTTCAACCGTGTGGTGAAGAGCATCCGAGAAGAAGAGACAAATCTTTTCGATGGCTTCGAGTGCGCGCTTATCGCCATACCGACGGTAATAGGCATCGAGGCCTTGAGCGATGAATCCACTCACCACAGAAGTGGGCGACCATACAGGGAGATACTTCACGGGACTAGCCCAAGGAAATGGATATCCCCAAGACATACCCGGGTAATTCGGTGTTTGCAATTCGAGTAGTTTCTCAAAAAGCCACTTGCATTTTTCCTCGTTTTCTGGGCTGGCCGGCATCAAGCTGTATGACTTCAAGAAAATCCCCAAAGCTTTCGGATTCCATTGTTTCGGAACCGCAAAAAGCTTCCGAAGGTTAATCGGATTTCGTTTAAAAAGCTGAATGGCGAAGATGGATGGCCACTTTCCCAATTTCCTAAATGGAAATGGACTAAGCAGAATATCGTAAGGGTCGTAGCCCTTGTATTTCCGCTTGCGGCAATACAAATCGAGCTCATTATAGGCCCGCTTAACTCGAATTAATTCGCTTTGGGAAAAGTCCATTCGCTCTCAAATTCTTCGATCTCTATTTTCATCCCGTTCTGACGAACTGACTCTAATAAAGCAAATGTGACTAATGTAGAATGGAATACCTCTTCCATCGAAATGGGAAAGGGCTTTCCGTTTTTCAAGGCATCCGCTACCGACTCCATTTCGGCTGCATGACCTTTATCTTGTTTGGAGAGTTTCGTTTTGGTGACGGTTTTTCCAAAATAGGTCACCTTTTTAAAATCATCAATTTCCGCTGAGAAACCTCCAGTCGAAACTTCAATATGCTCCTTTGCCATCGCTTTGTTGCCATTGCTCAGGTACACTAAGCTCGCCACAGAGCCATCGGCAAAAGCCAAATTTGCTGTGAATGAATCGAAGTTCTGAGGCTCAGCTGCCATAGGAATCGCCGAGACGGATACCGCTTTGGCACCAGCCAAGAAATAGCATAGATCCACAAAGTGACAGGCTTCTCCCAATATTCTACCACCGCCTACTTCAGTATCGTGTACCCAATGATCATCGGGCTGGAAACCTGCATTAACGCGGTATTGAATCACCTTAGGTAATTCGAGCGAAAGCTTCTTTTTCAATGCTAAGACCGATGGTGCGAAACGGCGATTGAAGCCCACCATGACATCTGCTTGCGCATTTGATTTGGCAACTTCTTTGATTTCACCCAGTTCTTGTGGCTTGAGGCATAGCGGTTTTTCTACAAAAACGCGCTTCCCTTGCTTCAAGGCTTTCAGCGTAAGCGATGCATGCGTATCGTGTCGCGTGGCAATGATTACTCCAACAGCGGCATCATTCTGAATCAGCGCATCGGCATCAGCGAAAGCCTGATCAAACTCAAATTTTCTCTTAGCATTCTCTGCCGAATGAGGTCTCTTGGTCGCTACCGCCGAAAACTTGATTTTCCCTTTCAAATTGGGAAGGAGGAAATTTCCCGCAAACGATCCAGCTCCGATAAAAGAGACAGAATCAGATTTTAATGGTGTTTTCTCCGAGGCCACATTCCTCTTGGTTTTGATCTCTTTCGAATTGTCGTATTCGAGCAAGACTCCCATTTTCGATTGATCGCCATCCACGATCAAATCGAAGGCTTTTTTAGCCTCGGCAAACGCGAACTTATGCGATATCAAATCAGAGATATCGAGTGCGCCTGAACCGAGCAAATCGGCAAAGGCCTGCATGTTTCGGTTCTCCGTCCAGCGCACTTGACCGATCGGGTAATCGAGTCCCTTCTCTTCATAATTGGCATCATAACGACCAGGCCCGTAAGAGGTGCTCATCAGCAGTTCCAGCTCCTTGCGGTAATATTGCTTGCGGCTAAACCCTGTTGGCACGGCACCTACGATGACCACTCTACCGTGTACACGGGATATTTGACCTGCCAATTCTACAGGATCGCTAGATGAGGTCGCAGCCGTTATAATCACGGCGTCCACACCATTCCCGTTTGAAAATTTCTTGATGCGCTCTTCGATCAATTCATCGCTGCGCAGGGAAGCTTCCTCGGCTCCTGATTGAATGGCGAGATCGACAAGATCATCTTTCAAATCAATCCCGAAGGTTTTGACACCCGCAGCTTTCAGCAGACGAATGGTCAATTGACCGATTAGTCCAAGGCCGACGACGACGCAATTTTCACCTAGCTTCAAATCCGCCCGACGGATACCTTGCATGGCAATGGCAGCGATGGTGGTGAAAGCGGCTTGGTCAAGTTCAGTTTTTGGATGGAGCTTTACGCAAAGGTTTTTGGGTACGGCTACCAGTTCGGCGTGAGATGCAGCACCACCACCACAGGCTACCTTATCGCCGGGCTTAAATTCGGAAACACCTTCGCCAACCGTTATGACTTCTCCCGAAAGGGAATAGCCCAAGGGCTGAAGAGATTCGAGCTTGTTCATCACCAATTTATAAGTCTCGGCCACTCCGTATGTTTGGGCGGCTTTGACCACTTTGGCCACTTCTTCCTTCCGCGACTTTGCTTTGGCGACGTAGCCCTTGCGGGCATCGCTCACCGTTTTGCCTTCGGTACCCGTGCTGATTGCCGAAAAGGCAGTTCGCACCAGCACCTCTCCCTTTCCGGGAATGGGATTGGGCAAGGCGGCGATTTCCATATCGCCCTTTTTAAGACTTTGAAGTAGTTGATCCAAGGGTACTGATTTGTGAGAACAAATGTACTAGTCAGACGATGGATCCGTGCATCATCTTTGGTGGTGTTTTCCACAAGTTATCCATCGCGTTTGCGATATTTTCTTTAGTATTTTGACCAAAAATTAGACGAATGGGAACGGCATCGGAAAAGATTAGAACAGTTTTAGGTTTGGTGATGATCATCCTTTTGGTATTCATTACAAACCGACTGGACAAAAAACATTTTGAAGAAGTTCAAGGAACCATTACAGAAATCTACGAAGATCGAGTGGTGGCTCAGTATGATCTATTCCAATTGACCAATCTGATCTATGAGGCAGAATTTGGAGTGCAAGAAAGGGATACATTCCCTTTTGACAAAAACGGAAAAGTGGAGACTCTTCTGAACGAATTTGAGCAAACGACACTGACCAAAAGGGAAAGAGAAGTGTTTGGCAGAATGAAGGATAACATTCAAAAGTTAAAACTTCCTGAAATGCTTTTGAGCAGCCTGGAAAATACAACCACTTTTGAACGAATTCACCAAAACCTTGAGGAGCTGTCTGAAATTCAAGTAAAAGAAAGCAATAGCTTGAGGATTCAAGCGCAAGAATCGCTGAATAGCAGCAATCTGATGTCAAATATGGAAATGATCTTGATCATCATTTTTGGAATTGTGTTGCAGTTTGTGCTGTTTTCGGGAGGGAAGAAAAAGTTGAAAGGATAAGGTTGAAAAACTACCCTGATATATTACTTCCATTACCATAGATAACCAAAGCATAAATCAACGCCGATTG
>JBLIEU010000048.1:0-17841 GCA_047633195.1 Cryomorphaceae bacterium
CCAGTTTGAAGGTGGCTCTATCCGCGGATTTCGTGCAGGCTTAGGTGGCACATTCAATTTCAAAAAACCCTGGACCTATCTTTTTACTTTTGGCACCCGCGCTTTTGAACGCGGCTTTGAACAGAGTAATCTGAATGAGTTTGTACTTTATGATTACCGGGTGAGTATTCCCATAGGATCAACTACCTTGAGCTTGGGTAAAACCAAAGAAACTATTTCGTTGTCAAGGTTATCTGCAATGATATACGAACCTGCCCAGCAGGAACGTGCCGCAGTGGCAGACGGTCTTCTACCTGCTAGAAATGTAGGGGTCGTTGTCAACAACTCCTTTCTTAAAGATCGCATGACCTGGTCTGCTGGAGTATTCAACGACTGGTATGAAGTAAATCGTTCGATTTCTGATAACCCTACAGTTTTATCAGGTCGAATTACTGGAATTCCATTTTTATCGGAAGATGAAAGTAACCTCCTTCATCTCGGATTATCGGGAAGATATTCTAATGCAGCTGGAGGCATTCGCTACAAAGCAAAAACTGAGATTTTCAACGGGCCTGTTTCAGTTGACACCGAACTCATTGGTGACGCCAGTTCCACTTTTCATACTGGTCTGGAAATGGCTTGGAGAAAGGGGCCCTTTATTATTATTGGTGAATATATTCAGGCAGAAGTAAATTCTTTAGTTGCGCTCAATCCAAGTTTTAGTGGCTATAACATCGTTGCTTCTTATTCAATCACTGGAGAAATGCGCAAGTACAATAAACGCAGCGGATTGTTCAGCAAAGTTAAGGTTGCCAATGGCGTAGACTCAGGAGGCTGGGGAGAATTGGAAGTCTATGGTAGATGGTCTTCTCTTAGCTTAAACGATAATAACATTGCTGGTGGCGAAATGAATACACTTTCTCTTGGAGTCATGTGGTATCCCATCTCGGCCATTCAGGTAAATATTAATTACAGGTATTCAACACTTGACCGTGATGATGTACTAGGTTATAACCATGGACTTGTGACACGCATTGTATTTATCTTGGAATGATGGTGAAACGAAAACAGCATACAACAAAAAATAAAATCCATTGAAAACGGTTTTTATTTAACCGTTGAGTCAACAAAACCCACCACGCGTCTTCTTCGCAACGAAACTTTTAGTGGAATGAAGGTGGGAGTTGTTGTTTTCATGAGCTTCTCTCAGCGCCAAAAAGAAGAACCAAATGCGGCCCACCCCATCGATAAAATCACTAAATTTGATAGGACTTAAAACCGCTGCAAGACAGGAATTCCAATCTATTTCGCAGCAGTGGAGAGTTGGTATTTGACATCTTAAACTTATCCATCAACCTAATACTCGAAGTCATGAAAAGAAATATGGGATCGGCTGATCGAATCGTCAGAGTTCTGATCGCTGCAGTAGTTGCCACATTGTTCTTCACCAACGTTATCAGCGGCATTTTTGGAATTGTCTTGCTGGTATTGGCGGGCGTTTTCGTTTTGACCAGCTTGGTAAGCTTTTGCCCGCTTTATACCTTGTTCGGATTCAGAACCTGCCCGATGAACGAGAAGTAAACACGCGGTCTGCGTTGGATTAAGCGACTTAGTTTAATGGTTTTTGCCCATCTGTGGGCAATGACCACTTGGTTTACTCAACCGAATAGAACCAAACCATGGCATTTATTGATTACTACAAGATCTTAGGGATTTCCAAAACGGCAACGGAGAAGGGAATCAAATCGGCTTACCGCAAACTGGCTCGAAAGTACCATCCTGACATTAATCCCGACGATAAGGAATCGGAACGGAAATTCAAGGAAATCAACGAGGCCAACGAAGTGCTGAGCAATCCCGAAAACCGTAAGAAATACGACAAGTACGGCAAGGACTGGAAGCACGGCGAGGCAACCGAGAAAGCCCAAAAAGAATACGATCAGCAGCAACGGCAGCGGCAGTCGCAGTACCAATCGGGCGGACAAAGCTACGGTGGCGATTTTGGAGGTGGTGACTATTCCGACTTTTTCGAATCGATGTTTGGTGGTGGCGGGGCTTCATCGGGCAGAAGGAGCACCAAGTATAGAGGTCAGGACTTCAATGCCGAGCTGCACCTGAAGCTAACCGATGTCTACACTTCGCAAAAGCAAGTGCTCACAGTCAACGGCAAGAAAATACGGCTGACCATTCCTGCAGGAGTGGAAAACGGTCAGGTGATCAAAATCACTGGTAAGGGAAGTCCCGGCATAAACGGTGGCCCCCACGGCGATTTGTACATCAAGTTCATCCTCAACAACGATACGGCCTTCAAACGCGAAGGCAACAACTTGTACAAGGATGTGGACTTGGACCTCTACACTGCCATTCTGGGTGGTGAAGCAGAAGCCGACACAATGAGCGGCAAAGTGAAGCTCAAAGTCAAGCCCGAAACGAAGAACGGAACCAAGGTGAGACTGAAAGGCAAAGGCTTTCCCATTTACAAAAAGGAAGGTCAGTTCGGAGACCTTATCGTCACTTACAACCTTCAAACTCCGACTGGTCTCAGCGACCGAGAGAAAGAACTTTTTAAGGAATTACAAAGCATTCAATCATGACGACCAAAGCGCATTTCATATCCATTACCACCCTTTGTTCTCAATACGAAATTGAACTGTCCTTTGTGGATTCACTGAACCAAATGGGGCTGATCCAAATCGAGGTCATCGAAGAAGACCAATGCATCCACCGCGACCGCATCGGCGATTTGGAAAAGATCATCCGCCTGCACTTCGAGTTGAACGTAAACCTCGAAGGCATCGACGTGGTGTTTAATCTTTTGGAAAAAGAGCGGGCGCTCCGCGATGAGCTGACTACCCTCAGAAATAGACTGAGGCTTTATGAGAGTGAGTAGCTAGGCCAATCCAAGTAATGATAACCTGGATCTTGGCAAATATTCCCATTACTCATTAGACTCAAGTTCATCTTCCTTTTACCTTGCTTCAAAAGGAACAAAAGATCAAGAACCGAAAAATGCTTCCTCCCGCTCTTACGCATTTCTAAAATTCTACCGAAGTAGTCGGTTTGGCAACCAAAAGGACAAGCCCCTTTGATGAATTTTTACCAAATGCGCAATACACAGCTTTCCCACGCCCGCTTTTCGGTTCGGGCCCGCGCATTTTTAGATCCAAGTAGTCAATCAATACTCAATTAACGCTAAAGCCGAAGTCAAAAAAAGAGGCCAATGGATGACACCAAGAGATAATTTATCTTGTTCAGAGTCAATATACTCCAACAGGCGTAGCTTTCTTTCCCACGCCCAAATCTTTGAGTCTGCGGAAGTGCGAGCCCAAAGCCGCCCATACATTGGGCTTTAAATTGTACGGAATCCCATACTCCTCTGCCGTCGCTTTTATGATGGGAGCTATGGCGGGATAGTGCACGTGACATACATTATGAAACAAGTGGTGCTCAATCTGAAAATCGAGTCCGCCGATATACCAGCTCAGCAGTCCGTTTTTCCTTCCGAAATCAGAGGTGGTTTTAAGTTCATGCACCATCCAATCGTTGTGTATCACATTGTCCTTATCGGGAAGCGGCTGCTCTGCTCCTTCTACTACGTGCGCCATTTGGAAGACGGTACTCATGATCATCCCTGCCACGATGTGCAAGGTGGAAAAACCGAGAAGTATCTGCCAAAAAGTAAAATCGCTAAGCCACAATGGCAAGCCGAATATCAACGCCAAATAGACGACCTTAGTGGTAATGAGTTTAAAAAGCTCCAGGGCAGGCTTGGCATTGCGGTGCATCGTTATTCCCATTCGGTTGTATTTGACCAGCATGGATATTTCGCCGAAAAGGCGCAAGAATGTCATCATTCCGTACAGAGGAAAAGCGTAAAATTGCTGAAAGCGCTGGTATTTTTTAAGGGGTGCATATTCGCAAAGGCGGATGATCGCTTTTGTGGAAATATCTGCATCAAAATGGTAGATATTGGTGTAAGTGTGGTGCATAAAATTGTGTTGCACCTTCCAGTTAAACGTATTGCTACCCAGCAGAAACATGGTGCCTCCCGCAAGTGTGTTGACCCATCCCTTTGACGAGTAGGCGCCATGCGCGCCATCGTGCATAACTGACATCCCGATACCCGCCTCGCCTATACCCATCAGCACTGCGAAGCCCAAGGCAGCTAGCGGAGCTAAGTCAAATAGGAGAATAGCCACAAAGGGGGCTATGTAAAGCGACAATAAAACCACTGTTTTAAAGTACATCTTACCATTGGCATAGGATGAGATCTTGTTTTCTTTGAAGTAAGCCCTAACCCGCTTTCTAATCTCTGCTGCAAATTCTTTTTCGCGCGGGTCAACACTACGGAATTTTACCCTTTCCATAATTATGAGAGTTTGTACACTCTAAAATTAAGAACGAAAAGAAAAATAAAAAATGACATAAGTCACTTTACTCCATTACATTGACCTTAGCGCCAATTGGAAAAGAAAAACCTTTCCCGTTTGATTATATCATATGGAGTTCTATTTTTCACAAACCAAACAGAAACCAATGAAGTTAATATTCTTTACGCTTCTCTTTTTGCCGAGCCTCCTTATTGCTCAAACCATCGATACACTCATCATTCATTCGGAGGCTTTTGATCAAGAACGAAGCGTTTACGTGCACAAACATGATCTCAGCAAATACCTCTCAGACAAAGTGGAGGTGCCCGTGATTTACGTGATGGACGGACAGCACGAGTGGTTTACAAACCCCGTGTTGAACAACCTAAAATACCTGAGCACAACCCATGAGATCCCTTTTGCCCTCGTGGTAGTGATACCCCATACAGACCGCTATACGGAGTGTGGTATCGATAGTCTTGATGGGCCCGCCTTGCCCTTGCACACATTCATTACCGAAGAGGTAGAAGCTGCGCTAGCCCCATACTACCCGGGCTCGTATCGAATGATCATCGGTCACTCGTTCACAGCTTCTTTTTCGCTCTACTCCTACCTCAGGAGCGATGGTTTTTACAGTGCGGTACTGGCGCACTCGCCGCTCGATAGTTTTGAGAAATTGGCGGAAGCCTTGGAGAGCAATCCAACGGTCGCTCCATCGGCGATTGCCATTTCCATTGGCGGCTATGGCAGCGATAAGGACGGATACCACCGAGCGGTATACGATGCGACAAAAGCCAAACATCCCGCATTTTTTGAGTCCATCTATACCTACGAGGCAAATGAGTCTACCCACACTGCCGTTCCCATCGTGGCCAATCCCAATTTTCTATCAAAGTTCTTCTACACTTTTAGCCGAAGATACAGCGACATAGCCGTGGTAGATTTGGAATACAAGCTGGCAGAAGCTCCGGGTAGCGTCGAGGAAGAGATGAAAAAAATCGAAGAGGCCTCAAAAGTCGGCAGTGCATACTACCCCGCCGAGATAGACGAGATCAACGGCCTTGCGAGCAGGTATTGGAACAGCGATTATGAAGATCACACCATAGCCGTATACGAGGAAGGGATAAAGCACCACCCGAACTATTACGATTTTCACGTTCAGCTTTATGTGCATTACGCGGAAAGGAATCCCGAAAAAGCCAAGATGCACTTGAAAAAAGCTCATGAATTGGCGGAAGCTTTTGAGCAAGACGAACCCTACTACGAAGAGCTTTTGGATGAGATCAAAGCGGAAATACAAGACAATGGTTGGGAATAGCGTTCTTACCTGAGCGGTAAACACCTCCATCCTCTGTCGTAAAATGAAAAGTCTTCATAGCGAGCAATTCGCTTTTCAGCAGTGCGTTAACTATGACCATGTCAATCTCTAAGCCAGGTATTGCTTCCCTCGTCTGTCTGTTTTTCATTTTCCTCGGTCCTACTGCCGCAGCCTGCAGCATGTACAAGCTCTCTGCCGATGGCAAAACGATAGTCGGCTGCAACGAAGACGCTTGGCGAACTACCAGCCGCATTTGGTTTAAGAATGGTGATGAGACTCATCTCTACGGCGCCGCTTTTACGGGATCGAGAATAGTGACCGATGGACGTTGCGCCCCGCAGTCGGGAATGAATGAAGTCGGTCTGGTATTTAGTCGATTGACGGCATACCATCCCATTGAGGAAAAAGATCTATCGGATAAAATCGCTATTGCCCACGAAGTGGACTATTTGGCGGGAATTTTACAAACCTGTCGATCGGTAGCTGAAGTAAAAGCCTACATCAAAAAGTACGATCACAGCATTTTCATTGACGACGTTTTTATCTACATCGACTCCACGGGCGATTACCTGATTGTGGAGCCACATGAGCTCACTCTCGGGAACGACCCCAATTATGTGCTTTCTAACTTCTGCCCTTCCATTACCCAAAATGCCAATGCCCGAAATCTCCAGCGCTTTCGCAATGGCGAGGATTTCATCGAGCTGCACGAGCCGCGTGCTTCGCTTGCCTACGCCACCGCATTGTCCGACACGATGCACGTATGCCGAAACCGCAATGGCGACGGCACCTTGCTCACTTCTATTTGGGATACCCAAAACGGAAGTGTCAACCTGTTTTTCTACCACGATTTTGAGCAATCCATCCGTTTCAATCTAGAGGAAGAGTTGGCCCAAGGCGATCATTTCCTATCGATTCCCGAGCTGTTTCCAGCCAATGCAAAATTTGAACGACTCGTAGAATACACCACACCTTTCAATACTCCCATTCTAAGAATCGGTTTAGCCCTTACGGGAGGACTTTTAATGCTCGTAAGTCTATTCCACTTTATGAGCTACTTCCTCCGCAAGCGTTCCAACTCCATAAATGGCCTAAAACTGTTCTATTCAGTTCTCAACATTTTCGTCGTAGCTTTTCTGTTTGTTCTCGCTACGGAAATAAATATTTACTACTTCAATGCGCCGTATCAGCATTACAGCTGTGCTCTGATTTCAGCCTCGGCTTATGTCCCGTTTCTTTTGTTGATAGCTCTAGTCCCACTAACGGTTTACACTGCACGGTTCATGAAATTGCCCAAAGGATCTGCCTGGTCAAAAGGCTTCCTTCTGTTTAATGGCGGCACTTATCTGGTGTTGACAGTTTGCTTTTTCTGTTGGGGATTTTATTCAATTTTCAGCTGAAGACACTTGCCTAAGTGAACCTTCAAGAAGTTGACTGGATTTTGCTGTGTATGAGCCGTCGAACTCAATTCTAGAAGAATGGAGTTTACTCCTTCACAATTCTGAAATAGCTCACATCAGTATTGACTAGCTCTACTTTGAGCAGGTAAAGGCCCGATGCCAGGTTTTCAAGATTAATCGAATTATCTTCAACAGCAACCTCCCTTTCCAGAATACTGGTAGAACCGTAAATAAATATCCTGGCAATTTTAGACTCCGATTTTATCTCCACCCGACCGCGTGTCGGATTCGGATAAATTGAAATGGTGTTCGACAATTTATTTCTTGTCGCGCCCAGGGTGCTGTCTACTGTTACATCAACCGTGACTGTGCAGCCATATGCATCGGTGACCGAGATTGTATGTTCTCCCGCAGCTAAATCAGAAATACTCGAGCCCACAGTATCTCCTTCAAAAATTATAAAATAAGGGGAAACTCCACCGAAGATGGTTACGGCGACCGATCCATTGGACTGACCGACATCTGCAGGATTACCGTTTGCAAAAACCAATAGCTCCGTGGGGTCTATAACCGAGGTAGTCCCCGAACTTGCACACCCATTGACATCTGTAAACACATACGTGTAGTCGCCAGCAAAGAGTGAGCCGATCATTTCACCCGTCATCCCATTTTGCCATGTCACTGAATCAGCTGCATTGTCTAAGAGGTTTTCCAGGCTGATTGTCGCCGTCGAATCACCGCGGCAGGCATTTGGAGAAATGGCCTCTGCAATGATTGGGTAAGGATGGAAGTCCACATCTATGGCATTCGACGCAGAAATGCCATATTGATTGGTGACAGCAACGGAATAATTTCCAGTGGTATCTACCTCAATAAAACGGGTCGTTTCTCCAGTATTCCATAAATAACTTTCATGCTCACCAGCGTCCAGGAGAACTTGATCTCCTAGACAGACTTGTGTGTTTTCGGAAGCAATGTTGAATTGGAATGTTTCGCCTTCGTAAAAGTGATAAGATGAATCGACCGCGAGGTTGAAATAAGAATCTGAATGCCCAGACGGATACCATATTGTCACAGAGTCGACCTGGGAAGATTCAGCGCCCAAGCCGAAAATGAGGTGCTGAGAATTTTGTGAAATGTACCCTTCACCAGACAAAGTGAAGTGCACGTATTCATTTTCATTGGCGAATACTTTAACCCAAGAACCGATGGCCATGGTATTTGACACGGTGCCATGCGGCGTAACTTTTATAAATTTATTTTCATTGCCTTGATTCATCAAAAGCGGTGATCGGTCAGGGGCTTTACTTTGTATGATCATATCGTAAAAACCATCGTTGTCAAAATCTCCTTTTGACGCGCTAAAAGAGGGCACCTCTTCATCCAATTGCATGGCAAATCCCTGCTGTGTGAAGGTGCCTTGGTCATTCAAGAAAAAATAATTGGCCTCGTAAGAAGGTGTGCCAAAGAAAAGATCTTGCCAGCCGTCATTATCAGCATCTATCCAGATCGCTCCCCAACCAAAAACATCTACATCGACACCTGCGCTGGGCGCAACATTATTAAAGGATTGCCCTTGGTAGTTTTTCAAGAGAAAAGTTGAAACGGCATCATTGGTCATGAAAATATCGAGGTAGCCGTCGTTGTTGTAATCTGCAACGGTGTTTGACATGATGTCATTTTCAGAATAAGAAACACCGTACTCCTCAGTAACATCGGTAAAGCTGCCCTCGCAATTAACGAACAATCGATTGCCTGGAGCCCGATCGATTATGGTGTAATTGTCGGGCCATAAATCATTATTGAAATCAAAAAAAACACCGAGAAAAGCGGGAGCAGGATCTATTACCAATCCGCCCTCCAGGGTATAATCAGTGAATGTTTCATCGCCGTTGTTTAAATACAATCGGGTCCACAATTCGGGCTGTATAGATGGGGAATCTGGAATGTCGGCCTCGACTTGATATCGACACAACTGCACATCGACGTAACCATCTCTGTTAATGTCTGAGAAGCTGACTCCCAAATTGGGCGCTACATCAGTGGAAATACCGCAAGTCTCAGTGATATCCTCAAATTCCATATCTCCCGTATTTTTGTACAACCTGAAATCACTGAAATACGAGGATAGAAATAAATCAAGATTACCATCATTGTTTATGTCTGCCCACATCACAGATTGGAGTTCTCCAAAAGGACTTTCTATCCCCAAGTCTATCAGCTGAAACTCGCCGTCATTGTTCTGATAAAAAAGAACATTTCCATCGCTTCCTATACTCAGGTCATCGTCACCATCCTGATCAAAATCAATCGATGAAACTCCCGGAGCACTGAAACCTTGAGCAGTGATTGTGGCATCTACTCCCCTTTCTATTCCTTCATCAACGAATACCTGACCGCTCGCAGGGATTTGCAGTAAGATGAGAAAAGAAAGTAGAGGAACCGCAATAATGAAATCAAGAAAAGTAGCGCTCGATTTAATCATCGGACCATCAATTTACCTGAATAAACTTTTTCTTCCAAAGCCAACTCGTATAAATAAACTCCTCCGCTGAAGCTTGACAAAGTGATAGTATACTGACCAGTCGCCAAGTCTCTATATTCATTTTCCTGCAGAATTTTTCCATTTATATCCCGAATTCTGAAAGTAAGCTTGGCTACATTATGGTCTAGTTTCAGAGTTACTTCATCACCTGAATTAATTAGGTTCGGGTAAATAGAAATACTGTCCAACAATCTACTTCTTGTGGTGCTAAGAGTGCTATCCACAATGACTTCAATCAACACTATGCAACCATACGCATCAGTGACTGAGAGTGTGTATTCTCCTGCCGCCACATCTGTAATGTTCGCACCAACCGTATCTCCTTCGAAAATAATCACATAAGGTGCACCTCCACCGAAAATTGTCAAATCGATCGATCCATTGGACTGATTGACATCCGCAGGATTGCCGTTAGAAAAAACCAATAACTCCGTGGGATCTATAACCGAAACGGTGCCCGAACTTACACATCCATGCACATCGGTGTATGTGTACGCATAGTCGCCTGAAAAGAGTGAGTCGATTGTTTCTCCCGTCATTCCATTGTCCCAACTAACCGAATCAGCTGCCGTATCGAGTAGATTTTGCAAACTAATTATCGCGGTAGAATCATTGAGACAGGCATTTGGAGAGATAGTCTCCGAGATGATTGGATTCGGAATAATTTCAATATCCAAATTACTCGAAGCTGAAATTCCGAACGCATTGGTTGCCGTAACGGAATAGCCTCCGGCAGTATCTACCTCAATAAAACGAGTCGTTTCTCCAGTATTCCACAAATAACTCAGGTGATCGCCTGCATCTAAAAGAACTTGCTCCCCTTCACATGCAAGCGTGTCATCAGTAATGATATCAATCAGGTAAGTTTCGCCTTCATAAAAGTGGTAGGCTGAGTCTGCAGGCAGGTTAAAATAGATGTCTTTGTGTCCTGATGGATACCAAATTGTAAGGGAGTCAACCACGGAAGTCCCCTCTCCCAAACCGAAAATGAGGTGTTGTGAGTTTTGTGCAATGTAGCCTTCACCGCACAATGTATAATGCACATATTGACTGCCGTTGGCATATACTTTTACCCAAGAACCAATGGCCATGCTGTTGGAAACAGTCCCGTGAGGAGTTATTTTAATGTAATTGTTATCATCTCCCTGGTTCATTAGAAGCAGCGACCGATCAGGGGCTCTGCTTTGAACGATCATATCGTAATAGCCGTCATTGTTATAATCTCCTTTTGCTGCGCTGTAAGAGGGAACATCATTACCCAATTGCATTTCATCTGACTCAAGCGTAAAGATTCCCTGATCATTTAAAAGAAAGTAATTGGGAATATCGAGCTGGGTGGCAAAGAAAAGATCCTGCCAACCGTCATTATTCGCATCTATCCATAAGGCTCCCCAGCAGAACTCTGAAAATCCAACCCCTGCGCTCATGGTTGCATTGGAAAAGGATTCTCCCTGGTTGTTTTCGAAAAGGTGCGTCGTTCTGCTTAGGGCCCCGCTGTTGGTCATAAAAATATCGAGATATCCATCGTTATTGAAATCCGCAACGGTGTTTGACATGAAGTCATTATTAGGATAAGAAAGACCGTGATCTTCAGTAACGTCACTAAAAACCCCATCGTTATTCACAAATAAGCGATTCCCTGGCGCCCGATCGATTATAGTGTAATTGTCAGGCCATAAGTCATTGTTGAAATCAAGAAATACTCCGAGAAAAGCAGGAGAAGGATCTATGACCAATCCACTGTCTGTGGTGATATCGGTAAATGTTTCATCGCCATTGTTCAAATACAAACGAGTCCACAGGTGGGGCTCAATGGAAGGGTTATCCGGAATATTAATCGCAGTGGCATATCGGCACAATTGCAAATCAACATAACCATCTCTATTGATATCTGAGAAGCTCACTCCCCAATTAGACGCGATATCAGTGGAAATACCGCAGGTCTCGGTGATATCCTTAAATTGCAATTCTCCCTTATTCTTATACAATCTAACCCCACCTAATTGGGCGCTTATCAAAAGATCAAGATTTCCATCATTGTTTATATCCACCCAAATCACACTTCGCACTTCACCTAGCGGAGTTTCAATACCCAAATCAATCAATTGAAATTGGTCTTCAATGTTTTGATAAAAAAGGGTACCGCCATTGTTTCCTAGGGTAAGATCGTCATCACCATCCTGATCAAAATCGATCGATGAGACCCCTGAACCACCCAGAGTTTGGGTGGAAATTATAGCGTTCAATCCCCATTCCAGTCCCTCCTCCACGAATATCTGAGCACTTGATGAACTTTGTATCAAGAGGAGAAAGGAAAACAGAAAACCCAAGATTACCTGAGCTGTCAAGGTATATTGTGGCTTGATCATTGAATTATCAATTTACCTGAATAAACTTTTTCTTCCAAAGCCAACTCGTATAAATAAACTCCTCCGCTGAAGCTTGACAAAGTGATAGTATACTGACCAGTCGCCAAGTCTCTATATTCATTTTCCTGCAGAATTTTTCCATTTATATCCCGAATTCTGAAAGTAAGCTTGGCTACATTATGGTCTAGTTTCAGAGTTACTTCATCACCTGAATTAATTAGGTTCGGGTAAATAGAAATACTGTCCAACAATCTACTTCTTGTGGTGCTAAGAGTGCTATCCACAATGACTTCAATCAACACTATGCAACCATACGCATCAGTGACTGAGAGTGTGTATTCTCCTGCCGCCACATCTGTAATGTTCGCACCAACCGTATCTCCTTCGAAAATAATCACATAAGGTGCACCTCCACCGAAAATTGTCAAATCGATCGATCCATTGGACTGATTGACATCCGCAGGATTGCCGTTAGAAAAAACCAATAACTCCGTGGGATCTATAACCGAAACGGTGCCCGAACTTACACATCCATGCACATCGGTGTATGTGTACGCATAGTCGCCTGAAAAGAGTGAGTCGATTGTTTCTCCCGTCATTCCATTGTCCCAACTAACCGAATCAGCTGCCGTATCGAGTAGATTTTGCAAACTAATTATCGCGGTAGAATCATTGAGACAGGCATTTGGAGAGATAGTCTCCGAGATGATTGGATTCGGAATAATTTCAATATCCAAATTACTCGAAGCTGAAATTCCGAACGCATTGGTTGCCGTAACGGAATAGCCTCCGGCAGTATCTACCTCAATAAAACGAGTCGTTTCTCCAGTATTCCACAAATAACTCAGGTGATCGCCTGCATCTAAAAGAACTTGCTCCCCTTCACATGCAAGCGTGTCATCAGTAATGATATCAATCAGGTAAGTTTCGCCTTCATAAAAGTGGTAGGCTGAGTCTGCAGGCAGGTTAAAATAGATGTCTTTGTGTCCTGATGGATACCAAATTGTAAGGGAGTCAACCACGGAAGTCCCCTCTCCCAAACCGAAAATGAGGTGTTGTGAGTTTTGTGCAATGTAGCCTTCACCGCACAATGTATAATGCACATATTGACTGCCGTTGGCATATACTTTTACCCAAGAACCAATGGCCATGCTGTTGGAAACAGTCCCGTGAGGAGTTATTTTAATGTAATTGTTATCATCTCCCTGGTTCATTAGAAGCAGCGACCGATCAGGGGCTCTGCTTTGAACGATCATATCGTAATAGCCGTCATTGTTATAATCTCCTTTTGCTGCGCTGTAAGAGGGAACATCATTACCCAATTGCATTTCATCTGACTGATCTGTAAAGATTCCCTGATCATTCAAGAAGAAAAAATTGGGATCATCGTATCGAGTGCCAAAGTAGAGGTCTTGCCAGCCGTCATTGTTTGCATCTATCCATATTGCTCCCCAACCAAATTCAAAAACCTCCACGCCTGCAATCGATGTGACATCGGAAAAGGATTCTCCCTGGTTATTTTTTAGGAGGTGAGTTGATGTATTTGCAGCTCCATTGTTGGTCATAAAAATATCGAGATAACCGTCATTATCATAATCAGAGATAGAGTTAGACATAATGTCATTTTCGGGAAAAGAAAACCCGTACTCTTCAGTAATATCTGTGAAGCTGCCCTCGTTATTAACGAACAATCGATTGCCTGGAAATCGGTCCACAATGGTGTGATTATCGGGCCACAAATCATTGTTGAAATCAAAAAATGCTCCTAAAAAAACAGGGCCTGGGTCGATTACCAATCCACCCTCTATGGTGAAATCAGTAAATGTTTCGTCGCCGTTGTTCAAATACAATCGGGTCCATAACTCGGGCTGTATGGAAGGATTGTCAGGAATGGTAAACCAGTCTCGGTATCGGCACAACTGCAAATCGACATAACCATCTCTGTTAATGTCTGAGAAGCTGATTCCCCAATTACTCGCGACATCGTTTGAAATCCCGCAAGACTCTGTAATATCTTCAAATTCCAATTCCCCGATATTCTTATACAACCTGATTTCACCATTGTATGAGCTAATAAGCAGATCAAGATTTCCATCGTTGTTTATATCCGTCCACATCACCCCTCTAATTTCGCCAGGAGGAGTTTCTATATCTAGGTCAATCAGTTGGAATTGCCCTTCATTATTCTGATAAAAAAATACAGTTCCATTGTTCCCCAGAGTAAGATCGTCATCACCATCCTGGTCAAAGTCGATCGATGAAACTCCTGGGCCTCCTAGACCTGAGGTGGCGATTATGGCATCTACCCCTCTTTCTAGTCCTTCCTCCACGAATATCTGAGCACTTGTTGAACTTTTCATCAAGATGAGAAAGGAAAACAGAAGAACCGAGATTATGATGCCTGTGAAAGTATCTCCTGGTTTCATCATTGGATTATCAATTTACCTGAATAATACTTGTCCTCTAAGGCCAATTGGTATGCGTAAACACCTCTACTTAAGCTTGACAAATTGATCGTGTGCAGACCGCTGGAAAGGTCTCTAAAGTCAATTTCTTGAAGAATTCTGCCATTCATGTCACGGATTTTGAAATGAACTTTCACCTCGTTGCGGGCGAGCTTCAGAGTTAGCGGGTCACCCGATTTAATCAGGGTCGGGTAAACCGACACATTACCATCCTCTGATCGGTCACTCACACCGAGCGCCCCCATGTCAATGGAAAGCATATTTTCAAAAATGAATGAGGTCATGGCATTTCCAGCCAGATCTTGTCCATTACTTGCGACAACATCCACGAAGGGAACGGATTCAGTAGATTCTACTACGTCAAAGACAATGTTGTAAGTAAAAGGATTCAGCAATTCGGATGCCTCTTGATTTACCACTAAGATTGAACTAACCGGATCTTGGGGAGAAAAGGATAAATCAACGGCAGCATTGGGATCCATCTCTTCATCAAATATCAGCACAAAATTGAATGATTCACTTCCAATATCCGATTGATCTATAAAGTAATCAGAAGAAGAAAAAGAGACAAGTTCTGGGTTTTTCGTGTCCAAATCAAAAACCTCGGCCTGTTCATAGGCATTTTGTGAATTCCCACTCTCATCCAATGCAAACTCAACCGTGACTCCGATATTTTCGATTTCAATATTCTGATCAATCACATCATATACTGCTCTGAAAACCGTATCATTTATCCAAGTGCTATTGATAAAATTGATGTCGAAGGAGCCCGCTATGTCGTCGCCAATCAGAAGGATCAAAGCGGGCTGATTCACATCCATGAATTCAGAAAATTCTACATCGATTGAAAATTGGCCTTCATCCACATTTTGGTCTGATACGATCGGGCTCTGCGTATTCACGACTTCCACGTTCGGCCTCTTGGTATCTATGGAAAATAAGCTTGGAATATCGGGTTCGTTTAATCCATTTCCGTTAAGATCCTGGAAATTCGCCAGTGAAACATTGACGTCTAAAAATTCCGCCTCAGCAGATTCAAAAAGGTAATGAATTTCACAGGTGTTTTCTGAAATCCAAGCACTGATTACCGCATTATAAGTAAGGCTTGTTTCGAGAAGGTCTTGGTCTGCAAATAACAATTCGGGAACCACTTCTTGATTCATGGGTTCATCAAATTCGATGGTAACCATAAGATTTGTGTTGCCATAATCTTGAATGGTCAGCAGGCCGTCATTGACGGAAATAATACCGGCGACTGGGTTCTTGGTATCGAGAACAACGATGTTTTCCTGAACAGTTGCATCCATGACATTTCCCAGCAGATCTTCACAAAATGAAATGGATAGATCTATATTCTGGGCGCTTGTATTTGCATCTGTCAGATCATAGGCGGCGATATAGGTTTGGCTATCTATCCAACCGCTATTTGCCGTATTTAAGTTGAAGGTAGTGCCCATGTCATTTGCAGACTGGAACTCAATATTGATGCTAGCATTTTCATTGCATGGCTCGTTGAAAGTAAGTGCAATTGAAAATTGGTCCTCATCAATTACCTGATCGTTAATGAGCATGTCGGTCAACTGAACATTCAGTAGCTCCGGTTTTTTGGTGTCCAATTGGAAAGGATTGGCTATTAGGAAAGGGTTCTGCTCCACTCCGCTTAGGTCTTTTGCCCCTTTAATTGAACAAGTTGCGGGTATGCCCTCAATTAGAACATCTTCCAACTGAAAGGTATAATCATATTGATTTGGACTGCTCCACGAGGCATTCACTTCAGCGAGTGCACTCGCAATTTCGGATCGCAAGAAATTTAGTTCAGGCAAAAAGTCCTGATCCATATCTTGATCATAAAGCACCGTGATGATCAAATTACTTCCGATAAAGTCAGCATTCAACTCATCGCTGTCCGTTGTAAACTGCGTCACGTACGGTTTTTCTTCCTGAATGATCTGATTGGCATAATTAAAAGTCTCAGGACCCAGTTCTATCCCTATTTTTCTTCCGGGTATATCATCCGCTGGAGGGTGAATCCCTCCCCAGATTCTCGAAAGGCTGCATTGATCAGAAGCATCTTTGTAGGTTGCCCATTGGAGTTCAAAACCCTGAGATGGTCCTTCTTCAAAAACGAGAAAATCATTCTGTTCGACTTCAAAGCCACTCATCCCGCCAGGAAAAAATGCCGAGCCCGTCATTAACTCCATTAGTTCAGCAGCAGTACGAGAGTATGTAGAATGACCAGATACATAACCTGCAAAGGGTGGAGTGACGAAACTGGGTCTTTGATAAGGCCACCAGTTCTCGGCTAGAATCCAACCAACACCCGCTTGATCTACCTCCGGGTCATCGATGTAATCGGGTCCTCGCCATGTGAAGAGTTTTATCTTTCCCACGTGTTCTCCGTTGGGGCCAGCAAGAGGGTCTGCCATTTCCACTGATTCAATATAATCGGGAATTAAAGGTATTCCTGCAGGGTGATAATTCGGATCAGATGCAATAGAAGATTGTCCTTTATCGGCCATAAATCTGACGGCAGAAACGGGTCTGAGGTAATCGTAGTAACCCTTTATGCTCCAAGAAGCTATGGCCGCATCATGCATGGCACCACCAAGCGCAAAATATGCGCGCACATCATATTCTAGATCACTCAACTCAGGCCCGATTCCCATCCATGTTCTTTCGAATAATTCATGGTCGCTCACATGATTGTAGATGTCAAACCAATGTCCTGGAGGCGTTACCGAATTGGGTCCATCAGCCCAAAATTCTGCCAAAACCCGAGCGTAGTCAGCACGTTTAATTAACAGTGGAGTATATGGCAGTCCAGTCACCGGATTGGTATCGTAGCCTGTACTTGCATCTCCACCGTTCATCAGATCATAAAATTCGTCATATTCCTCATCGAGCTCTGGGTAAGCTAGAATGTTTCCTATTGATGCTGGAGAAATATCCCAAACGGTCGCGTCATCAATGTCTAGATGAGATTGCCAAATTGGAACAAGTAAAAAATTCCATTTATAGAATGATTCAATACCTGAGGCTTCGGTAGTATCGATAAGTGGTGGGGCGCCAGGATCGTGATATATCTTGTAATCAAATCCATCTCGGTTTTGAATGGTTAAATCCTCATCGGTCATGGCGAAGGGTATAACATCACCCCATTCAGGACTTAAAAAATCAGGGGTGCTAGCGACTATTTCACCCGATTGATCAATGGATTCAGTGAGCGTAATTTGCTGCCATCTGTTCGGGTCAATAATATCTGGGTTTCCAGGTTCTTCGACTGCTATTGGCGGATTTAAAGGTTCATAATACAGATTGGCATAATCACCTGATTCATTGGCGCCATCTTGCATTCCGAATTCAATGATTTGGGAGGCAATGTAATTCCCAAGCTC